>NZ_LHOX01000018.1 GCF_001297065.1 Enterococcus sp. RIT-PI-f
CAATTGAATAGTGTGGTGGCGATAGCAAGAAGGATACACCTGTAACCATGCCGAACACAGAAGTTAAGCTTCTTAGCGCCGATTGTAGTGAAGGGTTTCCCTTTGTGAGAGTAGGACGTCGCCACGCTGTATCATTCCGGCATAGCTCAGTTGGTAGTAGCGCATGACTGTTAATCATGATGTCGTAGGTTCGAGTCCTACTGCCGGAGTTCTCTAATAGAGAAACAAACAAGGGTATTGAGCTTCTTTACGCCTGGAGAGTTGTCCGAGTGGCCGAAGGAGCATGATTGGAAATCATGTAGATGGCTAACGCTGTCTCAAGGGTTCGAATCCCTTACTCTCCGTTTAAACATTGGTCCGTTGGTCAAGTGGTTAAGACACCGCCCTTTCACGGCGGTAACACGGGTTCGAGTCCCGTACGGATCATTACAATTTAATGAACAACCCTGGGGGTTTAGCTCAGCTGGGAGAGCATCTGCCTTACAAGCAGAGGGTCAGCGGTTCGAACCCGTTAACCCCCATTACGGTTTGGTAGTTCAGTTGGTTAGAATGCCTGCCTGTCACGCAGGAGGTCGCGGGTTCGAGTCCCGTCCAGACCGTTTTTCATTATTTTTGTAAAGCTTATCTTATATATATACTATATGGCTCGGTAGCTCAGTTGGTAGAGCAATGGATTGAAGCTCCATGTGTCGGCAGTTCGATTCTGTCCCGCGCCACCATGGAGGAGTAGCGAAGTGGCTAAACGCGACGGACTGTAAATCCGTTCCTTAGGGTTCAGTGGTTCGAATCCACTCTCCTCCATTCTTAGGGGCATAGTTTAAAGGTAGAACAGCGGTCTCCAAAACCGTTAGTGTGGGTTCAATTCCTGCTGCCCCTGCCATTATATATTTTTAAGCAGATTTCACATCATGGCGGGTGTGGCGAAGTGGTTAACGCACCGGATTGTGGCTCCGGCATTCGTGGGTTCGATTCCCATCATTCGCCCTTTTCATTATTGGGGTATAGCCAAGCGGTAAGGCAACGGACTTTGACTCCGTCATGCGTTGGTTCGAATCCAGCTACCCCAGTTACAATCTTTACTTGATTGTATAACGCAACAATAGTATAATGGCGGTATAGCCAAGTGGTAAGGCAGAGGTCTGCAAAACCTTCATCACCGGTTCAAATCCGGTTACCGCCTTCGTACTAAATTATACACTTTCAACATGCCGGCGTGGCGGAATTGGCAGACGCGCTGGACTCAAAATCCAGTGCCCGTTGAGGGCGTGCCGGTTCGACCCCGGCCGCCGGTATCGATGATGTATCAGTCTTCTTAGAAGATTCGATACATCTTTTTTTTGCATTCATTGGTATTTTAAAAAACAAAAAACCAAATTGGACAATGGTTTTTGTCCAATTTGGCTATAATAAAATGACTGATAAGCATGTATTATTTATGATCCGATGTATGAGAAAATTTGATGATTTGTACATTTTTTGCATCTACCTCGAGTTCAGTAACATTTGTTTCATCGAGAATAGAATAACCTTTTTTCTTAAGAACGATTTGGTGAGTAGAATCTGTGTGATTGAGTAAGAAAAGCAGCGAATAGTCCTTTCCTTTGCGACAGGTCACAGATACAGGTGTCGTTCCTTCAATGAATTCTTCTGTGGCTTTGTGTAAATCATTGTCTTGAATGATCTTAGTCAAAACAATAGCTAAGTCAGCGGGGGCTAATTCTGTGCCAATGTAGTAAGCATAGCCGTCACCATACTGATTACTTGTAATCGCTGGAACACCAGGCAAGTGATCATTGTTGAAATGGGCAAGAGCTGTGGCATGATCCAAATGGATGACTTCTTCCCATAAGTGAGTGGTGAACGTTTGCCCATCAAAACTGATTTGCCCATGCATGGAATCTTTTAATGGATAGAATTCTTCTACGGTGAGACCTAATACGTCTTTGAATAAACCAGGATAACCGCCTAAATATACTTGATCATGTTCATTGACGATGCCGCTAAAGAAATTGGTTAAGAAGATACCTCCCCTTGTAACGTACTCTTCGATTTTTTTACCAAATGATGATGAGGCGGAATATAGGTTTGGCGCAATGACAAATGAATAACCGCTGATGTCTTCATCTGGGTGTACGAAGTCGACAGTTAGATTTAAACCGCTCAAAGCTTCATATAAGCGGCTCAATTGATGAATATATTTTAACTTGCGTGGTTTTGCGTCTAATTCCAGTGCCCACCAATTCTCCCAGTCGAAAACAATCGCTGCATCAGCAATGAATGTTGTGCCAACAACGGCTTGTAATTTCTTTAGCTCATTGCCAAATTGACAACTTTCTTTGAAGACGCGGCTTTCTTTTGGCTCACCGTGTGGGACAACAGCACTATGAAATTTCTCCGCGCCACCTTTGGATTGCCGCCATTGAAAGAACATGATGCCATCAGAACCATGGGCAATGGCTTCATAGCTCCACAAACGCATTTGACCTGCTTTTTTTGCACCGTTGACGGCTCGCCAGTTCACGGCACTAGGCGCTTGCTCCATGATCAAAAACGGTTTTTTCTTCAAACTACGTGTCAGATCGTTGGCTAAAAATTGTGGATAGGGCATCTCATTAAACGGATTGGGATAACTGTTCCAACTAACAACATCCATTTCGGTTGCCCATTTAAACCCATCGACATATTTATGCAGCCCCATTAGATTTGTCATAAACGGAATCTCTTTTGAGTAAGCAGCAATCGCTGCTTTTTCGATTTGATAGATCTCAAGATTCATTGCCGAAATAAAACGGGCATAATCTAACTGCTGCGCTGGATTTTTGAAGGTAGGCATTTCTTCAGGTAAATAGATTTCGTGCCAGTCACCATAACTTTGACTCCAAAATGTTGTCGACCAAGCACTATTGAGGGTAGCGATGGTTTGGTATTTTTCTTTCAGCCATTGTTGAAATCTTGAACGGCAACGATCACAATAGCATTCATGGATGTGGCAAGTATATTCATTGTTGATATGCCACATGACAATGCCGGGATGATCATGGTATCGTTTTGCCACTTCACTTGATAAAGCAGCAGCGTATTGTCGATAGACATCTGAAGTCGGACAATAGTGTTGTCTTGAACCATGAACCAGACGATTGCCATGAACAGTCATTGGCATCATGTCCGGGTATTTGTGGACCAGCCAGGCTGGGGGAGACGCAGTACCGTTGGCTAGATCAATCATGATATCGTTCTTGTACAGCAAGTCGATCAGCCAATCCAAAAAGTCAAAATCAAAAGTGGTTTCATTCGGCTGAATCGAGACCCAGCCAAAGATATTGATACTAACGTAGTTGACACCGGCTTCTTTCATCAATACCATATCTTCTAATATGACTTCTTTTGACCATTGCTCGGGATTATAATCGGCACCATAATACATCTGGGTTTGTTTTTTCATCTTTTGTTCACCTCATAGGAAAGATAGTTGATAAGTTCATGATAACAAAACCAACTATTTATTGTTAGCGCTAACAAAGCAATGCTTTAAATTTTGCAAAAATACGAAAATTGTTCAAAAAAAATTGAAGCGAAGCGCCGTGAAAAGGTGAAACAGACGCCTTGTAACTCTTTTGGTTTGCTGTTTTTTTATTTGCAAGTTAAAATGGTTTATAATAGATTATTTAAAGTTATTTATCGTTTTAGTTTTTTTACTATCGTTATTTTAATTCGATCATCACCTATGTAGAATCTATTTTTATTCAAGCTGGTCTATCCATACTTGCTTTATGCGCTTTTACATGAATATGTATGAACTAAAACTGAGGATGGCACAGAATCACCCAGTTATTCTATCAAAGGAGCTTACAAAATGAATAAACCTATCCAATTATTTTCAGAAATCGGACGTTTGCAAACGGTCATGCTGCATCGGCCGGGGGCTGAATTAGAAAACTTGATGCCGGATTATTTAGATCGGTTGCTGTTTGACGATATTCCTTTTTTGCAGCAAGCGCAAATAGAACATGATTTTTTTGCTGAAACATTGAAGAAGAATATGGTTGAGGTCTTATACCTTGAAGATCTGGCGGCAGAGACTTTACAAAGTGCAGAAGACAAAGAAGTTTTTTTAAATAGTTATTTAGATGAAACGATGATCCATGATGATTTTATGCGTAATGAAGTGTTCGACTTCTTTATGTCGATCAAAGAGCCTAGGGCATTTATTGATCATACGATGGCTGGACTGAAAAAAAATGAGTTGGCGCTCCCTCAACGTTTGAACTTAACGTCGCTTGTCGCAGAAAATTATCCATTTCTGATTGATCCGATGCCCAATCTTTATTTTACCCGTGATCCTTTTGCGACGATAGGCAACAGCGTGTCCATGAATCGCATGTATGCACCTACACGCCGTCGAGAAACATTGTATGGCAATCAAATTTTTCATCATCATCCAATGTTTGCTCAGAATAAAATCAATTTTTTATATCATAGAGATGATACGACCCGTATCGAAGGGGGCGATCAATTGGTTTTATCTGATAAGTTGGTTGCGATCGGCATTTCTCAGCGGACAGAAGTGGCATCAATTGAGAAAATCGCGCAAACGATTTTTGATACAGAACCGAGTTTCGAACATATTCTGGCTTTCAATATTGGTGAAGAACGGAAATTCATGCATTTAGATACGGTATTCACGATGGTGGATGTTGATAAGTTTACGATCCATCCCGAAATAGAAGGCGAACTGTCCGTTTATTCCATTAGCAAGTATCAAGGGGGCGTCCAAATTTTTGAGGAACGAGATACTTTGGCAAATATTCTCTGCCGCTACTTAGACTTGCCAGAGGTAGCATTGATCCGATGCGGTGGTGACGACTTGACAGCTGCCGCTCGGGAACAATGGAACGATGGCTCAAATACCTTGGCGATTGCTCCTGGAGAGGTGATTGTTTATGATCGAAACGTCGTGACGAATCGCCTACTAAAAGAAGCGGGCGTCCAATTGAACGAAATACCTGGCAGTGAGCTGGTCAGAGGTCGAGGCGGTCCACGGTGTATGAGCATGCCTTTTATCCGTGAAAAACAATAGACAACGTTATTTTAAAAGTGAGATGACTATTGTTAAGCAAACTAGACTAAAAATAAAATAGAATTTACTAAAAGAAAGATTTGAATTGCATTTGCTTTTCTCATCTTTCTTTTTTGATATTAAAATACCTACCTATTTTAAGAAAAGGGTTTCTTTGAGTTGAATTATGTATTTTTTATGACTTTTATATGTAAAGACTATAAAAAAACAGAGTAAACCTTGTTCTGATAAGAAATCTATGTTACGGTTATATTAGAAAACATGAATAGGTGAAGGTATTTGCCACTTATTAATTTTGAACAGCTTACGCACAGCGAATGCCACATGCATGATTTGTAGTGGTTTTTTTTTGCGGGAAAAAAGAGAAAGCAGGTGAGAAAATGGCAGTCGATGCAATTCGTTTATTACAAGAAGCAGAGCAATTTGCGGAAACAAAAAATAAAGAAGCAGAAGCGGATAAAAAACAATTATCAGAAGAAAGATCGCTTCGCTTAAAATCGTTTCAAGAGGAATTGGCCCAACAAGAAGTACAACAAAAAGCGTTGATCAAAGAGAAGATCGCCGCTGAACTGATCCAATCAAAGGAACCTTTATTGGAAAAAACACAAGCAGAGGTAAAAACACTGCGAACAATTCCTGATTCATTGAAAGAAGAAGCTTTAGCAATAATAATAAATAAGGTTGTGACATAAATGGCAATTGCAAAAATGCAAAAGTTCAGTCTGCTAACCTTTTACGAGCAGAAAGAAGCTGTTTTGTCACAGCTGCAAGACTTTCAAGGTGTAGAATTGCTCGCTTCAGAGAAATATTATGCAACTGAAGAAACGACAGGTGTATTGGCACCTGTACGTGAGGAACAGGCGGAGGAACTTGAAAACCAGTTTGGTCAAGTCAACTGGAGTTTAAATTTTATCGAAGAATATGTACCTAAACAAAGCATGCTGGCGAAATTGCGTCAGCCAATCAAACAATACACCATTCAAGAATTGGCGCACGTCGCCCACACCTATCCATGGCAAGATCTTTGCCAAACCCTTCGTAAACACGACAAACGTCTTCGACTGATCGATCAAGAAAAACGAGATATACTGGCACAGGAAGCAGAGTTATCGATTTGGCAGTATTTTAAAGAACGGCCTAGCGTACTCAATGAGTTGAAGAAGGCGGGCGGACAACTAGGGATGATCCCTAATACAGAAATCGATGCTTTCCTTCAAGAAAGTGAAAAAATGCCGCTCCTCTATGTCGAAACGATTTATCAATCTCAATCAACAGCTTATGTATTGGTTCTGTTTCATAAAGACATCAAAAACAAAGCCAACACCCTTTTGAAAAAAGCAGCTTTCGAGCAATATATCTATCCTTATGACGGAATGCCAGAGGAAGATTTAGCGGCTCTGAAAAATAAATCCCAGATCTTATTAGATGAAGAAAACGCAATCAAAGCAACTTTAGAAGCGATGGTGTCAGAACAAGAACAGTTGAACATCGTTGCTGAATATTTAGATGGTGCGATCAAACGGGCGAAAAGCAATGGCTTGTTATTGCGCTCAGCCCATGCAGTATCGATTTCAGGTTGGATTCCTGTCGATGCGGCCAAATCACTGGAAGCGCGTATCCAAAAAGGCGCTGCTGGAAACTATTACCTTGAATACCAAGAAGTGATGGAAAAAGAAATCGCAGATGTACCGATATTACTCGAGAATACCCGCTGGATCAAACCATTTGAAGGGCTCGTTCGGATGTACAGCTTACCGCAATACGATGAGCTGGACCCGACACCGTTTATGGCGCCTTTTTATATGGTAGCTTTCGGTATGATGGTGGCTGACTTCGGTTATGGCCTGCTCTTGTTCCTGGCAACATTGATTGGTAAAAAAGTCTTTCATTTGAGCAAAGGACTTGCTGAGAATTTGACATTGTTCCAGTTGTGCTCGATTCCGACGATTATTTGGGGATTGATCTATGGCAATTTCTTTGGTTTTGAGTTTTCATTCCAGTTACTATCTGCCCAAGATGATGTCAATCAAATTTTAGTCCTTTCCGTGATCTTTGGTTACATCCAAATCATGTTCGGATTGGCCTTGAAATTTTATGTGCTCTGGAAGAAGAAAGATCAAAAGCTGCAAGCCTTGTTCCAAGCTGGCTCATGGATGGTCTTTCTTGTTAGTGTCGTTTTCGTTGCTTTAGGCATGTTGCTCTTCCCAGATACACCAATGCAAACAATCGGTTTGTTCTTATTGGCCGCAAGTTTATTGGCGGTCGTAGTGGGGGGGAGTTTTGAAGGCAATACATTGGTAGGCAAAATCGGCTCAGGGTTATATGGGTTGATGGATGTCACCAATTATGTAGGCGACCTGATCAGTTATACACGTCTGATGGCTTTGGGTGTAGCTGGCGGTAGTATTGCTTCGGCTTTTAACTTGATCATCAGCTATTTACCAGTACCCGCTCGATTTACAGTCGGTATTTTGCTCTTTGTAGCCTTGCATGGCTTGAACATCTTTTTAAGTTATCTGAGTGCTTATGTGCACGGGATCCGCTTACAGTATTTAGAGTATTTTGGTAAGTTTTTCACCGGAGGCGGACGTGCCTTCGACCCATTTAAATCAAACGAAAAATATGTAGAAGTTATCTCAGAGCATGAGATACAGGAGGAAAAGAATGGAAAATTGGATTAGTTTCTTTTATGAATATGGCGGTATTGTTTTTGCAGCTTTAGGTGTGGCAACAGCCACGATCTGCGGTGGGATCGGTTCAACCATCGGTGTCGGTATGACCAGTGAATCGGCAGCCGGATTGATTGCAGAACAACCAGAAAAATTTGGACAAGCGTTGATCTTAGAATTGCTGTCAAGTACCCAAGGATTGTATGGATTCGTTATTTCGTTTATGATCTTCGGACAAATCAGCGGAAGTATCTCACTGGACCGTGGATTGTATCTATTTATCGCTTCTTTACCGATTGCTTTGACAGCGATCGTTGCCGGAAAGTGGCAAGGGCGTGCGGCGAGTGCAGCGATGCAGATTTTGGCCAAGAAACCAGAACATGTGACCAAAGGAATTATCTTTGTGGCGATGATGGAAACGTATTGTATTTTAGGGTTCGTTATTTCCTTCTTGCTTGTCTTGAATTAAGAGGAGGAAAAAATACATGTCTGATATTACAAAATTGACGGATAAAATCAAGGCTGACGCCGAGAAGAAGTACCAGCTTCAAATCAATGAAGCGAAAAAAGAAAATGAAAATCAAGAACGGATTCGTCGCAGCCAGCTAGAAGAAGAATTGGCTGAAAGAATGGCTTTTTATGAAAAAGAAAAACGCGCAGCGATGTTCTTAGAAATTTCTGATGTGCATATCCAATCACGTAACAAAGTTTTGGCAGCCAAACAAGCTGTATTGGATGAACTGTTTGCAGAAGCGTTGGTACGTTTGAATCAAATGGATACACCGGCGTTTGTTCGTTTTGTGGAAAATGGCATGCAGCAAGCCAATCTTTCCGGCGACATCGACCTAATCTTAGGTGAAAAAACGGCTAATCTTCTAGATGATGCCGCATTAGCAAAATTGCAAGCATCCGTTACCAATGGACAATTACATGTCGCAGCAAAAAAATTGCCCCACAAAGGCGGCTTTTTACTGCGTCAAGAGGCGATCGAATTGAATTTTACATTCGATGCATTGCTTGATGCCAACAAAGAAGAATTGAGCAATACATTACTGCAAATGATTTTTGAACAGTAAGTAGGTGGAATAAGATGAATGACATCAAATACAACACCCTCAATACACGAATCCGCACCTATGAGTCGCAACTATTTGATCGAACCCGCTATGAGCGCATGCTGAATGCGCAATCGGCAGAGGAGATTTATGGGATGCTCCAAGAAACTGTATACGGTGATTTTATTAATGAGGATGACCGTGTCCACGATTTTGAACAAGTGTTGACGGCAGAACTGAAGCGTGTTTATGAAAACATGTATCGATTAGCGCCAGATCGCAGGATCATTGATTATTTTGCTTTAAAATACGATTACCAAAATTTGAAAGTACTGGTCAAGGCCAGTTATATGCAAGCTGATTTTTCTTCATTTTTGGTACCCATCGGGACGCAACCGTTAGCCGTCTTGAAAGAGTTGGTGGCGACAAGAAAAAGCAATCAAGTCGCTTCAGAAATGGTGGCGTGTATTGAAGAGGTCTATTCCTATATCGAAAATTATCATGAAGTACAATCGATCGATATTATTTTCGACAATCATTATTGGGCGCATTTGTGGGCAATAGGCAAGGATCATGAAGATGAAGTTTTGCAAAAACTGATCAAAAGACAAATCGATATCTTCAATATTTCAACGGTCTTGCGCAGTTATGCCATGAAGCGAAAACGCGGGTTTATCAGTGCAGTTCTCGCAGACAATGGTAGCTTGCCAGCGGAGGAGCTATTGACGGAGATCACGACTTCATTAGAAGCATTTGTTGCCTACTTGCAAAATACACCGTATAAAGTATTGATCAACGCGAGTTACGAAGAGTTGATTGAAAAGAAAACCTTGAATACATTTGATTTACGCAAAGACAATTTCTTGATGGGAAAGTTAAAAGAACAAAAAATCGTCCCCTTTGGCCCAGCGGCATTGATTGGCTATTTGTATGCAAAAGAAATCGAAAGCAAAAATTTGCGGATTCTCTTGATTGGCAAAATCAATAAAGTACCAGAGGAGATTTTAAGAAGTCGGGTGCGTGATAGTTATGAATAAAAAAATTGCAATGATGGGTGGAAAAAACTCGATTCTACCGTTCAAGGGACTAGGAATCGATATCTATCCAGTGGACGATCTGGAACAAGCAGCCCAGCAATTAGAAGAAATGGCTGAAGCGTATGGTGTGATTTTTCTCACGGAGCGTTTGATCGAGCAATTAGAATCAATCGTTCGCCGTTTTGAAGAAATGCCGACACCCGCGATCATTCCGATCCCCAGCAGTACTGGCAGCTTAGGAATCGGTATGGCAAGGATTCAGCAAAATGTAGAAAAGGCTGTAGGAATGAATATTTTAGATTCCTAACAGACCAGCTAGCCAGCTAGGAGGAATGAATGTGGCATTTGGCACTATTGAAAAAGTTTCGGGACCATTGGTCACCGCCTCAGGATTAAGCGGAGCAAAAATCCACGAAATATGCAAAGTCAGCGAAAAAGGGCTGATCGGAGAGATCATTGAAATCAAAAAAGGTCTGGTTTCGATCCAGGTCTATGAAGAAACGGCCGGGATTGGTCCAGGAGAACCGGTAGAAACGACTGGGGCACCCTTATCAGTCGAATTGGCACCAGGGTTATTGGCACAGATGTTTGATGGGATCCAACGTCCATTAGATACGTTTATGAGTCAAACAGAAAGTGATTTTTTGGAACGTGGCGTGACGATCGATCCATTGAATCGACGAAAGAAATGGACTTTTGTGCCGCAAGTCCAAGTTGGTGATGACGTACAAGCAGGAGATATCATCGGCTTGGTGCAAGAAACATCGGTCATTGAGCACAAAATCATGGTTCCACCCGGAAAAAGCGGCAAGGTGACAGAAGTCATGGTAGGAAACTTTGCCATAACCGAAGTGATCTGCCGGTTGGATACAGCTGAAGGTGAAACAGCATTAACTATGGTCCAAAAATGGCCCGTACGAAAACCGCGTCCGGTGTCCACGAAATTAAATCCAGGAGAGCCGCTAGTTACAGGACAACGGGTCATCGATACGTTCTTCCCTGTTGCAAAAGGTGGCTCTGTGGCAGTACCAGGTCCATTTGGTGCGGGAAAAACTGTGGTACAACATCAAATCGCCAAATGGTCTGATGTGGATATCGTGGTCTATGTAGGTTGTGGCGAGCGTGGCAATGAGATGCGCGATGTCATGAATGAATTTCCTGAGTTGATCGATCCGAATACCGGAGAGTCGATCATGGAACGGACAGTTTTGATTGCAAACACCTCGAATATGCCTGTAGCTGCGCGAGAAGCGTCGATCTATACAGGGATCACGATCGCGGAATACTACCGGGACATGGGCTATAGCGTGGCGATCATGGCTGATTCAACTTCACGTTGGGCAGAAGCTTTGCGGGAGATGAGCGGACGTCTGCAAGAGATTCCTGGAGATGAAGGCTATCCAGCGTACTTAGGCAGCCGAATCGCAGAGTATTATGAGCGCGCAGGGCGTTTCCAAACATTAGGCACGCAACCTAGAGAAGGCAGTATCACCGCAATCGGTGCAGTTTCACCGGCTGGGGGAGATATTTCTGAACCTGTCACGCAAAATACATTGCGTATTGTTAAAGTGTTCTGGGCGCTAGACAGCACATTGGCCCAAAAACGTCATTTTCCATCCATCAATTGGATGAACTCCTACTCTTTGTATGAGGATCAAATCAATACCTATCTGAATCAATTGTTGAGCAGTCGTTGGTCTGAGTTGGTCAATGAGGCGATGTCTATCTTACAAGAGGAAAGTCGTTTAGATGAGATCGTTCAGTTGGTAGGGATGGACTCTCTTTCGCAAAAAGACCGATTGACGATGATGACAGCACGTTCTTTACGACAGGACTATTTACAGCAAAATGCGTTTGATGATGTCGATACATATACTTCTCGAACCAAACAATTCAAGATGTTAGACAATATTTTGCTGTTTGATGCGCAAGCCAAGCGGGCCTTGCAATTAGGGGCTTATCTTGATGAGATCATCAAAGGAACCGTTGATTTGCGTGAGCGAATCGCCCGCAGCAAATACTTACCTGAAGAAGAATTGGACCGAATAGACAAAGTCAAAGAAGACATCAAAGAAATCATGCAAAAAATCATTGAAACTGGAGGTGTTCATTGATGTTAAAAGAATATCGTTCAGTTTCCGAAATTGCTGGGCCGTTGATGGTGGTTGAAAACGTCAAGGGCGTCAAATTTGATGAACTAGTAGAAGTTCGGATGGATTCTGGCGAAATCCGTCAGGGTCAAGTATTGGAAGTTAGTGATGACAAAGCGGTCGTTCAGATTTTCGAAGGAACCAGTAATTTGAGTGCGGAAGAGAGCAAAGTGCGTTTCTTAGGCAATGGATTGACATTAGGTGTTTCCCTAGATATGCTCGGCCGGGTATTTGACGGTATCGGAAAACCCAAAGACAATGGCCCGAGGATTTTACCTGAAAAACGCTTGGATGTGAATGGAGAAGCCATCAATCCAATGGCACGGGACTTTCCAGATGAGTTTATTCAGACGGGCATCTCTACCATTGATCATTTAAATACATTGGTGCGCGGTCAAAAACTGCCGATTTTTTCTGCTTCTGGCTTACCCCATAAAGAAATCGCAGCCCAAATTGCACGTCAAGCAACGGTACCAAGTCAAGAAGGCAACTTTGCGATCGTTTTTGCTGCTATTGGTATTCCGTTCGAAGAAGCTGAGTTTTTTGTTGATGAATTCCGTAAAACAGGGGCCTTGGATCGCTCGGTCCTATTTATGAATTTGGCCAATGATCCAGCCATTGAACGGATTGCAACGCCTAAAATGGCGCTGACAGCAGCTGAATATTTGGCATTTGAAAAAGGCATGCATGTGTTAGTGATCATGACAGATATGACCAATTACTGTGAGGCCCTAAGAGAAATCTCTGCTGCCCGTAGAGAAGTACCTGGACGCCGAGGATATCCCGGCTATCTGTACACCAACCTGGCGACTTTATATGAGCGGGCTGGACGTTTGACAGGGAAAGAGGGATCTGTCACCCAGATTCCGATTTTGACCATGCCAGATGGAGATAAAACCCATCCTATCCCTGATTTGACTGGTTATATCACAGAAGGGCAAATCATTTTATCTCGTGATCTTTATAAGCGCAATATCAACCCGCCAGTGGATATACTGCCGAGCTTATCACGGTTGAAAGACAAGGGGACTGGTGAGGGCAAGACCCGTGGGGACCATGCAGCAACGATGAACCAAATTTATGCAGCTTATTCTGATGGAAAAGCGGCGAAGGAATTATCGATCGTTTTAGGAGAATCTGCATTGTCTGATATGGACAAAAAATATGCCCGTTTTGCAGATCTTTTTGAAAAAGAATATGTCAATCAAGGATTTGAAACCAATCGAACGATTGAAGAAACATTAGATTTAGGCTGGAAACTTTTGGCCACATTACCGAAACAAGAATTGAGCCGTATCAAGGAAGAATATATCGACGCCTATTATCCCAGCACCGAGGATGTGAATGCTTAATGGCGATTTTGAATGTCAATCCTACGCGTATGGAGTTGAGTCGTTTAAGAAAGCGGCTGACCACAGCAACGCGAGGACACAAATTATTAAAGGACAAACAAGATGAACTGGTCCGCCAATTCATTCAGCTAGTTAAGAAGAATCAGGCGCTGCGCCAAAAGATGGAGGCAGCCTTGCAAGCGGGAATGGCCGAATATGTTTTGGCCTCCAGCAGTATTCCAGATGTCGTGCTGCAAGAAGCCTTTATGATTCCTTTAAACAAGGTGACATTAGATATACAAAGCCGTACGATCATGAATATGGATGTACCGGTGCTGAATCCAGTCTATGAAGATGAAACAACCGATGATGATTTTTCTTACGGATTTGTCAGCACTACGAGTGAATTGGATCTTTCTTTGTCCCATTTGGATCAAATGCTGCCAGTGATGTTGCAATTGGCTGAGATTGAGAAAACGTGTCAATTGATGGCCAATGAGATTGAACGGACGCGACGTCGTGTGAATGCGTTGGAATATATGACGATCCCTAAATTAACGGAAACGATCCAATATATTGAAAGCAATCTGGCTGAAGATGAGCGGGCGACATTGACGCGCTTGATGAAAGTCACAGATATCATTGCCGAGAATGAAGCCGATCAACCCTATTAAAAAAAGACGTTTTACCAACCATTGATTTGGCTGGTAAAGCGTCTTTTTTATTAGGCGTTCAATAATAGTTGATCATCTTTCAATTCAGCACCGCTATTTTGATGGAACATCTCCATCAATTCTGGTACCGTTAAGTGTTGCTTTTGTTCGCCGGCAATATCCACAACGATTTTCCCTTGATGCAGCATGACTAAGCGGTTGCCATAGCGAATGGCATCTTCCATATCATGGGTGACCATGAAAGCCGTCAATTGCTGGGTCCGAATCAATTGATCCGTCAACGTCATAACTGTCAAAGATGTTTGCGGGTCCAATGCCGCAGTATGTTCGTCTAGTAAAATCAATTTAGGTTGCTGCAAAGTCGCCATTAACAGCGTGATCGCTTGTCGTTGACCACCAGATAGCAGACCAATCTCAGTTGTCAGCCGATTTTCCAAACCGAGATTGAGGCTAGCCAATTTTTCTTGGAAGAACGCACGGTTCTTGCTTTTCACGCCAGTTGAAAAACCGCGTGCCTGACCTCGTTTGTAAGCCAGAGCCAAATTCTCCTCCACAGTCAAACGAACCGCGGTACCCATACGAGGATCTTGAAAAACACGACTGATTGCTTTCGACCGTTTCGTTACTGATAACCGCGTGATATCTTTACCATCTAATGTAATACGACCTTGATTGGTTGGGATCGTCCCTGCGATACTATTCAACAGGGTCGATTTTCCGGCACCGTTGCCCCCGATAATCGTAATGAAATCACCATGGTTCATGGTAAGATCGATTCCTTTTAGCACATGGTTTTCATTGATTGTTCCTTTTTCAAAGGTTTGATGTAATTGATCAATCGTTAAAACAGGCTGTGTCATGATTGACCTCCTTTTGGTTTGGGACCTATTTTTTGCAAGCCGAGTTTTGTACGCAGTTGAGGCAATGACAGACAAATGACCAAAACGATAGCTGAAGCCAATTTGATATCATTCGCTTCGACATTAAACTCAAAGACAACGGCCAAAATGAAGCGATAGATGATCGCACCGATCACGATGGTGATCAAGCGAATAAGTAATGATTTGTTTGCAAAAAGCACTTCAGCGATAATGATCGAAGCAAGACCGATCACGATCGTTCCGATGCCGGAGTTCAAATCGGCAAAGCCGTTGTTTTGCGCCAGTAAAGCACCGGATAGTGCAATACAGCCATTAGAGATCATATACCCGATGATCTTCATATTATCGGTGTTGATACCGTTGGCTTCACTCATAGCCAAGTTATCGCCGGTCGCGCGCAGTGCCAATCCTATTTCTGTTCTAAAGAAAAGAAATAGGAGAAGAATCACGATGGCAGCAAATAGAAATCCTGCGATGATCACCGCATTGTTCTTAGCAAATCCCATGTCTTGAAAAGTAGTAAAGACTGTTTTTTGTCCCAATAGGGCAATATTTGGTGCCCCCATTACACGGTTCGTGATCGAATAAAGACCAGTCATCGTGATGATCCCAGCTAAAAGGGCGGGAATCTTTAGTTTTGTGTGCAGCAGTCCGGAAACCAGACCCGCCAAAAGTCCTCCGCAAAAACCGAACAAACTTGCAACAATTGGCGAGTAACCATTTGTGATACTGATCGCGGCGATTCCTGCCCCCAAAGGAAAACTCCCTTCAGCAGTCAAATCAGCGATATCTAAAATTCGGAAGGTGAGGTAGACACCAATCGCCAACAATGCCCAAAGGACACCTTGAGAAGTTGCGGATTGGAGCAAGACCAAGAACGTGTTTAACAAATTCATATTGTTTCCTCAAATCTATGGTTTAATTTTTATTCTGGAGCCACGATACTGGCAGGATCGATGCCTAGCGCTTCAGCCATTTCATCGTTGACCACCAATTCTAAGTTTTCAGCTGTTTCGACAGGTGTTGTTGCAGGTTCAGCATCACCATCTAAAATTTTGGCAGCGAGTTTACCCGTTTGGATACCTAGTGATTTGTAATCAATGCCATAAGTTGCAAGGGCACCATCATTGACTTGATCAACAGAACCCGCAACGATTGGTGTTTTGGTTTCTTTGGCTACTTCTCCTACAATGGCTGCAGCAGATGCAAAGGTATTGTCAGTTGGTACATAGATGCCATCGACATCTTTGGCTAAACTTGTGGTAACTTGTTGGACATCATTTGTTGTATTGGCCGTTAATACCTTAACCTCAAGGCCTGCTTCTTTCAGGGCCGCTTCCGCAAGATCAGCTTGGATTTTAGAGTTGGCTTCACCAGCGTTATACATAACACCAATCGTTTTGGCGTCAGGAACGATGCTTAATAGAAGTGCGATTTGTTGTTCGATCGGCACCATATCAGAAGTACCTGTGATGTTGCGTCCGGGTGCGTCATTTGAATCTGCCAATTTTGCTTCAACGAGATCTGTGACAGCTGTTACGATGATTGGGACGTCTGTTGTTTCATTTGCCAATGAAACGGCAGCAGGTGTTGCAATCCCTAACAGTAGATCTGGATCACCTTTCAACAATTTTTCGCTCATACTTTTTAGATTGTCTTGACTGTTTTGGGCATTTTGATAGTCAAATGTCACATTTTCACCTTCAGTATAACCAGCCTCAGCCAAACCTTCTTTAAATCCTTCGTACGCAGCATCTAGTGAGCCATGCTCGACTAATTGCAAGACACCGACGGTCTTCATATTGTCATCTCCAGATGATTCGTTGCTTCCGTCTCCGCAGGCAGCCAATGCAAGTACGCTGGCTGCTAAAATTCCTGATGTGATCCACTTTTTCATGTTCATGATGATTCCTCCTAAAATGTCCTTTTTTTCTTTTTTTAGCATGACCTGAACAAAAAAATCCATTCAGACAATCGTCTAAATGGATGTGAACATACCAATAAGAATGACATTCATGGCAACCATTTAGAAGAATTTCTACATGGCTGCAAGTTCAAGTTAAAATGCTTTAGCCATCATAGATACAAACAAAAATCGTTTTTTGGTTTGCATCCATAATGAATATGAATACAAACTATCTAAAGTAGCTAAAGTAAAAACTATTCAGTTGTGGGGTACGGGTTGATAATAACATCGCTTGTTCCTCCAAACTTGAATTGTTTATAGTATAGTCAAAAAAAAGAGGACTGTCAACGGGAAATAGCAATTTTCTGAAAATTTTGGAATAACAGTTAGTTTCGCTCCTTTTTTTGTTAGCGGTTTAGAAAGATAGGTATACATAAAAAAACCTTGATCCAACAAGTGTTTATGCTTGTTGGAAATCAAAGGTTTATCAATAATTATTCATTCGATTCCTTATAATAACGAATTGTATCTCTGATTTCTTGGATGCTATACAGTAAATCATCATTGAAAGTCTTATTCACATCCACATCTATTTTTTCATCAAATAATTGTTCATATTCCTCAATGGATAATTTTTGACGGGCATCGAGCAATGCTTCATGGCCTTGTTTGTTCAATTGTTGTTGATAACCTTTGACCAAGCGGCCGCTAAAAAATTCAGCGACTGCACCAGAGCCATAACTGAAAAGACCGATCCGATCATTTTCATTGAGGATCGTTGCGTTTTCGATCAATGAAATCAAGCCCAGATACAAAGAGCCGGTATAGAGATTCCCTACGCGGCGGCTATATGTGATTGATTCCTCGTAGCGAGCCAACAACCGGTCTTGTTGTGCTTGCTCCTCAGATTCGAAGCCAGCCAATAAGGCTTTTTTGCCCATTTTTGTGTATGGAATATGGAAACAGATAGCTGCATAATCAGCAGCTGTTCGTTTGTTTCTGCGGCAGTTTTCTTGCCAAACTTGTTTGAAGGAATTGATATAGACTTCATTTGACAGATGACCATCTACCATTGGATATTGGTGGCCGACTGGCCGCCAAAAATCATAAATATCTTGTGTCAGCATGACATTGTCATCCTCCAAGGTCAGGATCCGCGGATCCGCAGTGATCAAGAGCGCAACGGCACCTGCACCTTGCGTTGGTTCACCGCCTGAGGCTAAGCCATATCGCGCAATGTCTGAAGCAACGACTAAAACTTTACTTTCTGGATTGGCCTGAATATGATTTTTTGCAAACTGTATACCCGCAGTTGCACCATAACAAGCTTCTTTGATTTCAAATGAACGGGCGAAAGGTTGGACACCTAACAATCGATGCAAGATGACAGCAGATGCTTTTGACTCATCAATGCCAGTTTCAGTCCCTACGATCACCATATCGATCGCAGCTAGATCTTCTGCAGTCAATAAAGGCTGTGCTGCATGCATCGCAAATGTAACGATATCTTGCGTCATTTTGCTGACAGCCATTTGGTCTTGCCCAATACCGATCGTGAATTTGTTTGGATCCACGCCTCTGGCATGAGCCAAATCAACCATATCTATATAATGAGGTGGAACAAAAAAATTAAGTTTATCTATACCAACGTTCATCTTGACGCTCCTTTATGTTCTTCGCGTTATTTTCTCACTCTCTTTAAGTTATCACATTTTGTGAAAAAATAAAAAAAGATTTGATTAGAATTTAAACTTTATTAAAGAATCGAAAAAAGCCAACAGGATGGCGGCTGAGGTATTCTTTTTTCGCGCATTTAATGATATATTGCAAGAGGAGGTGACGTACGTGGAAGAAGTTGTCATAATCGACGCAATTAGAACGCCAATTGGCAAATACCATGGGTCATTAAAAGAATATTCAGCAGTTGCTTTAGGTACTTTTGCTGCCAAAGCAATCCTAGCGCGTAACCAAGGGATGCAAGATCAAATTGATCAAGTAGTCATTGGCAATGTGTTGCAAGCTGGGAATGGACAAAATCCTGGCAGACAAGTCGCACTAAAAAGCGGTTTATCTGCGGAGATCCCTGCCTCAACGATCAATGAAGTATGTGGTTCAGGCATGAAGGCAATGTTGATGGGGATGGAACAAATTCAACTCAACAAAGCTTCGGTCGTTTTGACCGGCGGGATCGAAAGCATGACCAATGCGCCGTTATTTAGTTTCTATGATAAAGCAGAAAATCAGTATTCAAAACCGGTATCAACCATGATGCATGATGGGCTAACGGATGCCTTCAGCAGTCAACCGATGGGACTGACCGCTGAAAATGTAGCTCAGAGATACAGCGTCTCTCGTGAAGAACAAGATGCATATGCGTATGCTTCACAAATGAAAGCAGTTGCTGCCCAAAAAGCCAACAAATTTATCAAAGAAATCGTGCCTTTACCGAAGGAAGATGGGCTTGTTACGCAAGATGAAGGCATTCGGCCTGGAACGACTATCGATAAACTGGCTGAATTAAAAACTGTCTTCAAAGAAAATGGTACGGTGACTGCGGGCAACGCCTCAACGATCAATGATGGCGCGGCGATGGTGTTGTTGGCCTCTAAATCCTATTGTGAAGCCCATCAAATTCCTTATCTAGCGATCGTCAAAGGCATCGTGGAAGTGGGCTTTGATCCAGAGATCATGGGCATTTCACCAATCAAAGCGATCAGCAAATTATTAGAAGAACAGCAAGTCTCAATGCAAGAGATTGCTATTTTTGAGATCAACGAAGCTTTTGCAGCCTCTTCGATCGTTGTTGAAAGAGAGCTTGGGTTAGATCCAAATAAAGTCAATCGCTACGGCGGGGGCATTTCGTTAGGGCATGCCATAGGGGCCACAGGTGCACGAATTGCGACAACATTGGCCTATCAATTGCAAGATACCCAACAAAAATGGGGTGTTGCATCTTTATGTGTCGGCGGTGGGCTTGGATTGGCGATGTTGTTAGAAAACCCAGCCGCAGATAGTCAGCCAGCACATGATTCGTCAAAAAAAAAAGCCAAGTTTTACACCTTAAGTCCTGAGCAGCGTCTTGAACAATTGGTTGATGACCAACGGATCACATCGGAAGAACAAGCGATTTTCAAGTCAATGGCATTAAGTACTGATCTTGCCAACAACTTGATCGAAAATCAAATCAGTGAAGTCGAAATCCCATTAGGCGTAGGCATGAATCTGAAAGTAGACGGGAAAACTTACACAGTCCCGTTGGCAACAGAGGAACCATCGGTGATTGCTGCGATGAGCAATGGTGCAAGGATGGCAGGCGAGATTGTCACTACGGCAGAAGAACGGTTATTGCGGGGACAAATTGTTTTGATGGATGTCCAGGATATTGCAAAAGTTGCCGCCCAAATCGAACAAGCCGAAGCAGCCATCTTTAAAACTGCGGAAGAAAGCTACCCATCGATCGTCAAACGAGGCGGCGGGCTGCGGCGAATAGCGCACCGGGCTTTTCTGGCTGCTGACTCAGGGTTAGATACCAATTATATCTCCCTTGATTTGCTGGTGGATGTCAAAGATGCCATGGGTGCCAACATCATCAATACGATTTTAGAAGGTGTGACGTCCAATCTACGCACTTGGTTTCCCGATGTGGAGATTTTGTTTAGTATTCTGACAAATTATGCGACCGAATCATTGGTAACAGCGACGTGTGTCGTGCCATTTTCTGTTTTGTCTAAAATAGGCGACGGCGCGCCGATTGCAACGAAAATTTGTCATGCTTCAGACTTCGCCCAACTGGATCCTTACCGAGCTGCGACCCACAACAAAGGAATCATGAATGGGGTAGAGGCGCTGATTTTGGCTACTGGAAATGACACAAGAGCTGTATCTGCTGCTTGTCATACCTATGCAGCAAGAAGCGGGCAAACCCGTGGACTGGCCACTTGGCATATCGAAGACGGGCAGCTGGTAGGAGAAATCACTTTGCCATTGGCTATTGCAACAGTTGGGGGAGCGACCCGCATTTTGCCTAAAGCAACTGCTGCCTTGGCTTTGAGTGGCGTGAAGTCAGCTGCTGAACTCGCATCAGTAGCAGCAGCGGTTGGCTTGGCGCAAAATTTGGCCGCCTTGCGGGCACTTGTCGCTGAAGGAATCCAACAAGGGCATATGCGTATGCAAGCAAGAGCCTTAGCAATCGCTGTAGGGGCTGCTGGGACAGAAATCGATACTGTGGCGCAGGCATTGGCAGGAGAAAAGATGGATCAAGCCAAAGCATTGTCGCTTCTTGAACAGCTGCGAGGACAATCAATCACATAAAAAAATACCCGAACCAATTTTGGTTCGGGTATTTTGTATCGTGTGATTAACGTTGATCGAGTGCAGTAGCTGCGTATGCTTCAATCAAAGGAATCACATCTAATTTGATTTTATATTTGCGTTCCAAAGCAGGCAGGATCTCAAATTGACCTGGTGCGTCTTCGGAAATCGTGGCTAAAATACGTTGTTCTTTAGGGGTTGCTTCCACAACGGTGGCTTCACCATTGGTTTTTTCCACACTGAATTTAGGAAAGGCAGCAATTTTTTCTGAAAAATCAGCAAATGTCAGGCCGGCGGATGCAGATTGTTGCGGGTCTAACCCTTGACTTGCTGTGGAGGACGCATCCATGACAGGTTCAGTTGTTTTCGCTTCTGATACGTGCTTTTCTTGTGTCGTGTCAGTGTCATCAGCAGGTTGCGCAGCAGCTGGCACCCAGTAAGCGGCAATTTCGTCAACTAAGTTATCACTAAAACGATCCAATAGACCAGCTTCTTGGCGTTGGATTCGTTTGACTACGATTTTGAAATTTTCATCTAAAGGTACAGCGATTTTTTGCTCTTTCGTGGTGTCTTTCAACAACTCAATCAATAATTCGTCTTGATTTTTTGGATTGATATAAACAGTTGTTGGCAAGTCATGATTGGCAGCCGTTTTGCTTTCGATAGCAGCAAATAGCTGCTGACGCGCCGTTTCATAAGAAGGGCGGAATTGTTGTTTCAATTTAGCTAATTGTTTCTTTTTCATAATCTTCTCCTCTCGATCACTATCGATTATAAGGAAAATTGATGCAAATGAACAGAGATTATCATGAAAAAATCAAAAAACTTTACTTTATCGGTGAAAAAACACCTCGTCAGTCAAGCTGATGAGGTGTTTTGCTGAAAGTGTCGGTATGCTGATATTTTGGCATCAACACCAATAAATCTGTTGTGCCTTGAGCCACCAACATCCCTTGCCAAACAAAGTAAGAAGGATTGGCACCCAATTGTTCTTGCAGCATGTGCTGATACTCCTTTTCAGTCCATTGCCGCGCAGGAAAATGCTGCAGCTTGTCTGGATAGATCAAGAAAACAAAATCTGGATGAAAGGCTTGTTTCACAGCTTGCGGTAATGTATCTAAATCGCGTCTCGCCATAAGTGCTCCTTCTCTTTCTTTTAGAACCCTGTGGTATCTGGATTGGATGCTTTGCCGACAACGCCATCGAGTTGATCGATGGTCTGCAGATCTTCTGGAGATAGTTCAAAATCAAAAACAGCTAAGTTTTCTTCGATCCGACTAGGTGTGACTGATTTTGGTAAAGGCAAGAAACCGTGCTGCAAAGACCAGCGTAAAGCAATTTGGGCAATCGTTTTGTTATATTTTGCCGCTAGTTCTTTCATTTCCGGTACATCAAAAATTTTTCCAGTACCTAGTGGGCTGTAAGCTTCCAATAAAATATCATGCGCTTGGCAGTATTGGACAACCTCCGGCTGTAATTCACCTGGTGCTAAGAAAATTTGGTTGACCATTGGAAAAACGGTGGCGGTTTTTTTCAATTCTTCTAAATGGTGGGGCAAGAAATTGCTGACACCGATCGCTTTGATTTTGCCTGCTTCGTATAACTCTTCAAAAGCACGCCATGATTCAGCATTGGCTGTTTGCCAGTTTTCGCGAAAGGCGACTGGGTTTGGCCAATGGATCAAGAATAGATCAACATAGTCTGTTTGCAGTTTTTCCAAAGATTCCGCAAAGGAAGACATCACCAAATCATAGGAATGATTGCCATTCCACAATTTGGTTGTCAAAAAAATCTCTTCTCGAGGAATGCCGCTTTCTTTGATGGCTTGACCAACGCTGGCTTCATTTTTGTAGCCTTGTGCGGTGTCAATATGACGATACCCTGCTGCAAGGGCTTTTTTGACAGAATCGACGGCCACCTCGCCATTAGGTGTCTGCCAAGTGCCAAATCCTAGTTCCGGAATAGTGACATTGTTTGATAATGTGTAATTGTTCATCTTTTCTCCTCCTATTTGTTGGTATCTTAAGTGTAGCAGAGGTATCGTCATTTTCCAACGGAAGCAACCTTGATTTCCAAGCAGCTCTTGATTTATTTTACAGATTTACTTGTCAGTGCCGCACTTTTTTTTGTACACTAGACAAATGGATAAGGAGCGATAATAATGGATATATACTTAAAGCATGCAATTTTACATATTGTCGATCGGCAAACAGGCGATCCGGTTTTTTCTCAAGTCGAGTTAGATTTGACCACTGAATACGTACGAGATTATTTGACCAAAAAAATTCAGAAATTAGCTAACCCGCAAACAAAGACAGGAAAATTGGTTGAAACATCAGCAATCGCTGAGTTGGTCAAATCAGCAGAAGCCAATTTCGCTGCTGCTAGTGAAGGAATCGTGCAACGCTGGTATGACGCATACAAAGAAAGCGAAGATGCGCCGAGTTGCGATGCATTCGTGGTGCTGTATGAATTAGATACCCAGATGCAAGTTGCATTTTTGAAAGTCAATTACCAAGATGGCTATACCCATTTTATCGACAATGGAGAAGCGGGGATCGAAAATACATTGATTCTTCATCGGGCAATTTTGGCAGGGAAAACCCAAAAAGCCGATGAGGGGATCACGATCGATGTTCATAACTTGACCTTTGAGTTGATTGAGAAAAAATATAGTTTTTCTGGGGAAAAGCAATGGTATTTTTCAACAAAAGTCATTGAAGCAGAACCCTTGCCGTCTTTAGAAGAAAATGTCAAAGTCATCAAAAAAGTTGCTGAAAAGATTGGCCAAAAATTTGAGACCCCGTCTTACCATGTCGTCGCTGATTTAAAAGAAGCAGTCTATGATACGATTGAAGAATCAGGCCATATCGATGTGCAAGAAATCGCTGAGAAAGTGTTTAAAGATAATATCACGGCCCAAATGAGCTTTAAGGAAGAAGTCACAGAAAAAGGATTTGTCGATCAAGCACCGATGTTAAGAGATGTCCGAGAGATTTCTGAGAAAAAGTTCGGCAAACAAAAATTGAAATTATCCAATGGAATTGAATTGATCGTGCCGTTAGATGTTTACCGTGATCCCAATTTGATTGAATTTATCAACAATCCAGATGGGACGATTTCAGTCACCATCAAAAATGTCGAAGAAGTGATTAACCGTATGTAAAAAAAAACTGCGTTTAGGCCATTCAATAGTTGGTCTAAACGCAGTTTTTGTCTTACTCTGTGATGTTCGTCAAGGCTTTTTGCGGTACTTCCTCAGCTGTCACTTCTTCCCAGCGCATAACACCTTTATTGGGATTAACGATCAGTTTTAAATAGGCGCCTTCTTTCAAAGGGGTGGACCGATATTCCGCCATCTCAACGACTTTCTTTTCACCATCATCATTATAAGCCGTTTGTTCATAGCGATAGATGTCATTGACAACACCGTCATCAGAGATATCCGTATCGTGTTCTCCACTTGATGTGATCTGCGTATAGTAGGCGGTGCCGCCATAATAATAGTGGTACGTGAATAGAGAGCCGCCAATGAAGATGGCAACGACCAATATGCTGGCTAATATTTTTTTCAACGAAATTCACCTCATTATCTATTATTCATTAGGAGGATCAATACGTCCAATCTTTAAGAAAAACAAAAGAAAAACTTAGGGTTTAGCCTATGATGCGTCTTTCTTGACTTTGACTAATTTTGACCTATAATGGAGATAGCTTCAAACTTACAAAAGATAAGTAAACGGCTTTTGATGAAGCACAATCATTTGAATCGAGTCAATGGGACTCATTTCTCTAGGAGGGGAAATTATGGCAAAACAACATTATGATCGGTCCAAACCACATGTCAATATCGGCACGATTGGCCACGTCGATCACGGAAAAACGACATTGACAGCTGCAATCACTACGGTGCTGGGGAAGAAAGGACTTGCCAATCCGCAAGATTATGCAAGTATCGATGCGGCCCCAGAGGAACGAGAACGTGGCATTACGATCAACACGGCGCATGTAGAGTATGAAACGGAAAAACGGCACTATGCCCATATCGATGCGCCAGGACATGCGGATTATGTCAAAAATATGATCACGGGTGCTGCGCAAATGGACGGCGCCATCTTGGTAGTCTCCGCGACAGACGGGCCTATGCCGCAAACGAGAGAACATATTTTATTGTCACGACAAGTGGGTGTCAAACATTTGATCGTTTTCTTAAATAAAATCGATTTGGTCGATGACGACGAATTGATTGATCTTGTGGAAATGGAAGTTCGAGAATTACTGAATGAATATGATTTTCCAGGTGACGATATACCAGTGATCAAAGGCTCGGCTTTAAAGGCGCTGCAAGGAGATGCCGAAGCAGAACAAGCGATTCTTACGTTGATGGATACAGTTGATGACTATATTCCAACACCTGAACGGGATACAGACAAACCGTTGCTTTTGCCAATCGAAGATGTCTTTTCGATTACCGGTCGTGGGACTGTGGCTTCTGGACGTATTGATCGAGGTATGGTCAAAGTCGGCGATGAAGTTGAAATCGTTGGAATTAAACCAGAAACCCATAAAGCGATTGTGACTGGTGTGGAAATGTTCCGTAAAACAATGGATTTTGGAGAAGCTGGTGACAATGTAGGTGTATTGTTGCGGGGGATCACGCGGGATGAGATCGAACGAGGACAAGTCTTGGCAAAACCAGGGTCGATCACGCCTCATACGACATTCCAAGCGGAAGTCTATGTATTGACGAAAGAAGAAGGTGGCCGTCATACGCCGTTCTTCAATAATTACCGCCCACAATTTTATTTCCGTACGACTGATGTGACTGGCAATATTACATTGCCTGAAGGAACAGAAATGGTGATGCCGGGAGATAACGTGACGATCGATGTGGCATTGATCCATCCGATTGCTGTTGAAAACGGCACGACCTTTTCGATTCGCGAAGGTGGCCGAACAGTCGGTTCTGGTATCGTAACTGCGATCGAAAAATAAGTTTTTTTATCAGTGTTTCCGGAATTTCGGGAGCACTGTTTTTGATTGCAGCAGTTTTCTCAAACGAATATAGACAAACACTGTCTTGTTTTTTTCTAAATAATCTTGTGATTTTATTAAGTATTTTTGGCAGAATAAAAAGTGCTAGTCACTTATAAAAATTCATAGTACGATAGATGCTGAATCACAAAAAGATAGGATGTATTTGATGAAAAAAATTCGACGTTTCCTTAAAGTGATGCTGGCAGGGATCTTACTTTTAGTGGTATGTGCTGCCTTGTTTTGGGGCTATCGCAACTACACAGCATTAAAGCAGGTCTATACGTATGAAGCACTGATTACACAAGAAGCAGCTGACAATGACATATCTGAATACAGTTCTTTGGCATTGGCGATCATGCTGACTGAATCAAAAGGACAAGGCGATGATCCCATGCAAAGCTCGGAGAGTGTGTATGGGCAGCAAAATCAATTTGATTCACCTGAAGAAAGTATTGCGCAAGGTGTTGCCTACTTGGCAGAGTTGATAGATAAAGCAGAGCAGCAAGGCTGTGATTTGTGGACAGCTGTCCAAGCGTATAATTTTGGCACAGATTATATCGATTATGTTGCTGAAAATGGCGGTCAAAATACATTGGAGTTAGCTGAGTCCTATTCGAAAGAAGTGTTGTCGCCGCTGTTAGGCAACGATGACCAAGAAATGTATCGCTACTGGGGAATTCAGTCTTTCTTTTATAATGGCGGTTATTTGTACCATAATGGCGGGAATTTATTTTATGCCGATCTAGTCAAGATGAATCAATGGAAAGTCACAGCAACTGCGCGTTTCTTTGATTGAGCAGACTGAATGAAAATAAAGTGAAAATACTTGAAATTTAAACTGGATATGGTACACTCATTATGAGTGATTCCGTCTAATTATTTATCGCACTAATGTCAATTGGTGCGATTTTTTACCTAGTGATATATGGATGCTTACCAATTTGGAGGTGAGTGGATGGCAAGAATTCCTCAAACTGTGATCGATGATATTCGTGAACGCAGCAACATCGTTGATGTCGTTGGTCAGTATGTACAATTAAAAAAATCAGGCAAAAACTACTTCGGCTTGTGTCCTTTTCATAATGAAAAATCGCCTTCGTTTTCTGTTGCAGAAGACAAACAGATTTTTCATTGTTTTGGTTGCGGGCGTGGTGGGAATATCTTTGGTTTCTTGCAAGAATTAGAAGGGATCAGTTTTCCGGAAGCAGTCGTGAAGACGGCTGCTCTCAATGATATCCCTTTGGATCCGTCTTATGTACAAGCAGAAGAGGTGGATGGCAACAGCTCGCAAACAAGCCAATTGATTGCTTTGCACGAGAAAGCTGTTGAAGTCTATCATCACATGCTCGTCAACACAGCTGCAGGCCAAGAAGCGTTGGATTATTTGTTAAATCGAGGCTTGACGATGGAGCTGATCGACACCTTTGAGATCGGTTTTGCACCAAATGAGCGGGCTTTTCTAGAAAAAGTCTTTCTAAACGAAAAGGCCAATGCTGAATTTTTTCCTGATACTGGATTGTTCGTCCAGCGAAATGATGGTTCGCTAGCGGATCGTTTTTATCAAAGGATCATGTTTCCGATTCGCAACCCGCAAGGGAAGACCATTGGTTTTTCCGGGCGGTGGTTAGCCAGTGAAGCGGTAGGAGAGCAAGATCAACCCAAGTATTTGAATAGTCCGGAAACGCCGCTTTTCAATAAGCGAGAGGTTTTATTCAACTTTGATAAGGCGCGACGCGTGATGAGAAAAGACGGGCAAGTCTTTCTATTTGAAGGATTCATGGACGTGATCGCCGCATGGCAGGCAGGGATCGAAAATGGGATTGCTTCAATGGGTACCAGCTTGACAAATCAGCAGATCGCAGCGATCGAACGGGCAGCTGAAGAAGTTGTCTTGTGTTACGACGGAGACCAAGCAGGTATCGAAGCCACTAACCGAGGCATTGACCTGTTGCAAAGCAATAGCCGTTTGCGGATGTCGATCGTTCGTGTACCGGAGCGATTAGATCCTGACGAGTATCTGAGAAAATACGGTCCTGAAGCATTCTTTAAATTGGCGAACCATGGCAAGGAAACGGTTTTTGCCTTTAAAATGGATTATCATCGGATCAACCGGAATTTAGCGAATGAAAAAGAACAATTGGACTATGTACAGGTCGTGCTGCAAGAGTTGCAGAAAGTCGATTCCTTATTAGAACAAGATCGGTACTTGACGCAGTTGTCGACAGAATTTCATATTAGTCGTGAAACGCTGCAGCAACAATTGCGGCAATCCCGCAAATCACAGCCCGTCCAACAAGTCCAACCGCCGCCTGCGGATACAATGGTCTTTCAACCACCCGTACGGCAACAAGTCAAAACACAAGTGGAAAAAGCACAAGAATTGCTGCTTTATCGTTTGTTTCACGATGAAACCTTGAACCACCGGTTTCGCAGGACGGGTATTTCCTTTATCCATGATCGATACCAACAATTGTATCTATTATATGATGCATTTATGGAAACAGAAGAACAATTTGTCTTGGCAAAGTTCTTAGATTTTTTACAAGAAACAACAATGAAAAACATGGTGATCGAGATTGCCGATTTGAAAGTTTCTGATGAAGGCACTGAACAGGAATTTCAGGACATTCTGCAGGTCTTCCAAAAATCGGGTATTGCTGAAGAAATCAACCAAAAAAGAATCCAGCAGCAAGAGGCCCGGCAAAAAGGAAACCAGCAATTGGAACTTGAACTTGCAATTGAGATCATCGAATTGACCAAACGATTGAAACAAGCTAAATAGCGAACTGAAAGGGGCTTTCTTTCATGGCAGAAGAAACAAAAAAAACGTACGACAAAGCAGTTGCCGATTACATCCGAGAAAACAAAACCAAAGGACAAGTGGTATATGACGATATTTCTAATCGTTTGGCGACACCTTATACCTTAGATGCCGAGGCAATGGACAAATTGATCCAAAAGCTAGAAGATTCTGGTATCAGTGTGGTTGATGAAAATGGCGAACCGTCTGTTCATAGCTTAAAGAGCAATGAAAAAAGACAAGATACCCAACCTCAAGAAGATTTATCTGCGCCAACAGGTGTCAAAATCAATGATCCAGTCCGGATGTATCTGAAAGAAATTGGCCGTGTGCCATTACTGACTGCGGAAGAGGAAGTTGCTTTAGCGCTTAAAATCGAAGAAGGCGACCAAGAAGCCAAACAACGCTTAGCAGAAGCGAACTTGCGTTTGGTTGTCAGTATTGCCAAACGTTATGTTGGTCGGGGCATGCAATTTCTAGATTTGATCCAAGAAGGCAATATGGGCTTGATGAAAGCTGTAGAAAAATTTGATTACCGCAAAGGATTCAAATTCTCGACCTATGCCACTTGGTGGATCCGTCAAGCAATCACTCGCGCGATCGCTGACCAAGCACGGACGATTCGTATTCCAGTTCATATGGTAGAAACCATCAATAAATTGATTCGGATCCAACGTCAATTGCTGCAAGATCTAGGCAGAGAACCTACACCAGAAGAAATTGGTGCTGAAATGGATCTTCCAACTGAAAAAGTCCGGGAAATCCTTAAAATCGCACAAGAGCCGGTTTCATTGGAAACACCGATCGGTGAAGAAGATGATTCACATCTAGGCGATTTTATTGAAGACCAAGATGCGACAAGTCCAGCTGAACATGCGGCTTATGAATTGTTGAAAGAACAATTAGAAGACGTTCTTGACACCTTGACTGACCGTGAAGAAAACGTACTGCGTTTACGTTTCGGGATCGATGATGGCCGTACACGGACATTGGAAGAAGTAGGTAAAGTCTTTGGGGTAACTAGAGAGCGGATCCGACAAATCGAAGCAAAAGCGTTGCGGAAATTACGCCACCCTTCTCGTTCAAAACAATTGAAAGATTTCTTGGAATAATTCAAGAATGATCGGGCTTTTCAAAGCGATGCTTTGGAAAGTCCGATTTTATTTGTTATAAAAAAACCGATCATTTGTAAGATAACTTAATAAAAACGTAACCAAGCAAGTGTTGGCTAATGGACCAGAATATGATAAATTTAAATTTGTGAATTCAATTTTTCGCCTTATTCAGATGTAAAAAGGAGCAAATACAGCCATATGGAAAAGATATGTCCTAATTGTGGATTTAAAGCAAGTGAAATAACCCCAGTTTGTCCTAATTGTGGTTTTAAATGGGCAGAAAAAGAAGATCCGTCCACTGGTGCACCCATCGGGGATGAGCAACTTGGTCGTGAAAATGATGATATTCGCTGGTCAGATTATAAACACGTGTCGATCGGTGAAATGGAAGAACACTTTGGTGAAGCGCACCGTGACCCAGAAGAAAAAAATAAAACGACCTCCCGTGTGACTGGTTTTCAGCCAAAAGATGAAGCTGTCGATGAAGACCCTGAGGACACGTCGGTATTTTCACATAAACAAACAGCAGACCCAGTGACGAGAGAAACAGATGACGAGCAAACAGCAGAGATGTTGGCCGCGCATGATGCCGAAATTTTGTCTGCTTATATCCGTCGTCACAAAGGGGAATTGGAAGAATCGGCGGAAGCAGAGGATGCGGATCAAGTTGTGCCCGCTGATACGAAGGATACAACAGCACAACAGCTTACGCCCCCTGATGCCGAAGCAGAAATAGAGAAACAAAACGAAGCAAAAGTGCAAGAGCCAACTAGTCCGATTGCGGAAACCCAGAGAATAGATACAGAGGAAACAGTGCCTCAGCAATCAGTCCCTGCAGTAGAAGCAACGAATGACAGCAACTCGACGAAAGGATCACCAGCCCCAAAGAAAAAATCAAAGAGAATCGTTTATCTAGCCGCGGCTGTTTGTTTGATCGCTGCTGGCGGTGGCTGGCTGTATTATCAGCAACAACAAACCGCAGCCCAAGAAGCCCAAGAAGCTAAAGCGGCACAAGATACAGTTGAGTTGGATCAAATTGAGTCAGCCCTGAACGATATGTATACAAGCCAAGCACACGTTTACTTGAACAGCGATGTGACGGCAGATTCTGTGGAAGCATTGCAGGAACAATTAGACGCGTTCAAGGAAAGTGATCGCTACCAAGACTTGTCGGCAGAAGCTGCGGCGCTCTCAGATAAAATAGCTGCATTGGATGAGATCAATGCTTACTTTACAGACCCAGCAGTTGTCGAGGACCAATTGAATCAAGTGTCACTCAAAGAAGCTACAGCTGTTTCAATGAGTAAGAGAGCAGAAAATGATGATTTTGATACATTGATCAATCAAGCAATCACCATGGGACAATCTCAGTACCAAGAAATACAAGAAGTTCAAAATGCAGTCAAAAGCATGACTGCATTGATCAAAGACGGTGAGGCACCAGACAGTGTGACCCGATCGAACTACAATGATTTGGTGAAGAAAGTCCAAGCACTGCCAATCGAATCAGAGGTAACGACTTTGTCTGAAGCGCTCAAGACAGTCGATACCAGTTTGACCAAAAGAGAAACTGCCGAGAAGGCCGCTGCAGAAAAAGCTGCTGCTGAACAAGCCGCTGCCGCTGAAGCTGCCCAAAGTGCAAGCAACAGCACTGCGCAAAGTTCTTCTGAAGAAGAATATATTTTATCGCCGAACACACCAACAAATACCAATAACCAGCCGATCATTCCTGCACGCCAAAGTGATTTGGCAGACACCAACAATAGTGCATGGAACTGGGGAGATGGCGTGAAGGAAAAAATCATTGCAACAGCCATCGCCCGAGGCTATGTCGTTGAAGGCGGGTATACGTTTGAGCGCGTACGCATCGTTGATGGCGAAGGGTATTATAATTTCTATGCTACCAACGCCCAAGGCAGTTTATTAAAAGGAACAGGCGACGCTGCCTTGCCAATGTACTTGTTTACCGTGAATGCCAAAACAGGGTACTTTAGAGGCAATGGGAACGACCACACTGTTCGCTAACGCCTAATGATCGGCAACAGACAATCTAGAGATACCATAGAGATGTGAAAAACACTTGTTTCTCCTCCTTGATTTCGATATGATGGAAGATAATCGTTCGAACAAGGAGGTTTTTGTGTGCAGAAAATAGAAAGGTATGATCGTTTTGAAGACGGCGTGATCGCGTGTATTCCAACTATTCTAGGCTATTTAGGTATTGGATTTGCGATGGGTGTCGTAGGAAAAGGCATTGGGTTATCGGTTGCAGAAATTATTATCATGTCCATTATTGTTTATGCTGGCAGTGCGCAGTTTATTATTTGTGCACTTCTGGCCATCCAGGCCCCGATGACCACGATCGTGGCAACTGTCTTTTTGGTCAATTTGCGCCATTTCTTGATGAGTCTATCGGTTGCCCCTTATTTTAAGCAAACACCCTTTTTGTCTGCAATCGGGATCGGCTCATTATTGACAGACGAATCATACGGTGTGTTGACGACTGCGCTGCAACAAAATAAACCAGTGACAGCCAAATGGACCCATGGGTTGAATGTCATGGCATATTTGAGTTGGATCTTGGCAACTTTCCTAGGGGGATTGCTGGGTTCATTTATTCCAGATCCAGAATTACTAGGGTTGGACTTCGCCCTCGTGGCTATGTTTATCGGTTTATTTTTATTTCAAGTCGAGCGGCCGCTGAAGAAAAAAACAAAACAAACCCTCATGATCCTGGCGACCGTCATAGGGACACTTGTGGTCTGTATGGCTTGGACTACGGCCGAGGTAGCAGTGATCATTGCTACACTTGCCGGTTGTTTGGTTGGGACGGTGACACATCATGGGTGAATTTGTTATACTGATGATAGCTTGCGGCATCGTCACTTGGATACCTAGGGTAGTGCCGTTTATGTTTTCTAAAAAAATGGCGTTTCCTGAAACTTTTACGGTATTTTTGAGCTACTTGCCTTTGTGTATTTTGGCCGCGCTGCTTGTGCAGAATCTATTGGTTTTTCGAGAAGGACAATTGCCGTTGTTGAAAATCAAAGAAACGATTGCTTGTTTGCCAGCACTTGTCGTTGGCTATTATACGAAAGATCTGATGAAAATCGTTGTGACAGGTATCGTGACCATGGCATTGATTCGGTTGGTCTTTCCTTGACCAACGTTGTATTTAATTGAAGGAGGAACACATGATAGATTTATTAGCGTCCGTTTTTAGCGGACTGATCATCGATGAAAATGATCAAAATTATTTTGTTCAAAAAAGCGGTGTGACATTCCGCTTAGCAAAAGAAGAAGGCGAACATCATTTAGGGGAAGCCGTGGAAGGCTTTGGTTATCAAAACCAAAAACAGGAAAATGTACTGACGACCATTATCCCGAAAAGCCGTAAAGGGCATTATGCTTTTGGTACAGTGACGGGCAGTCGTCGGGATTTAGGTGTTTTCGTTGATATCGGATTGAAAGACAAAGATATGGTGGTTTCTTTAGATGAATTGCCAACGATTCGGGAATTGTGGCCCAAAAAAGGCGATCGTTTGATGGTCAGCCTTCGAGTAGATGAGAAAGAACGGATCTGGGCAACAGTAGCAGACGAGAAAATCTTTAAAGCATTAAGCAAAAATGGCACAGAAGCCATGAAAAATCAAGATATCACTGGCACGGTCTATCGTTTGAAATTGGCGGGCAGTTATCTATTGACGGAAGACTTTCATGTTGGCTTTGTGCATCCGTCAGAGCGGTATCAAGAGCCTCGCTTAGGGGAAGTGGTCAAAGGACGTGTGATTGGTGTGCGACCAGATGGTGTGTTGAATGTATCCTTGAAGCCTCGGGCATATGAAGCTATATCAGATGATGCAGCCATGATTTTGACTTTCCTAGAACGAGCGGCAGATCATCAAATCCCATATACAGATAAATCGACACCAGAAGAAATCTTACAAACTTTTGGTATCAGTAAAGGTCAGTTTAAACGTGCGATAGGCAATCTCTTCAAACAACGTTTGATCGAACAAAAAGATGGGGTTACAAAGTTGATCAAAAAACCTAATTGAGAATGCTTGTATCTTTTCGCGTTCTAATTTATAATGATTACAATAAACATCGAGGTGGTTTCTGCCTAGATTGTAATAATTATAAATTATTTTCGTGTGGAGGCAGCCATGAATACAACAGCAGCTTTAAAAAAGACCAAAAAACAATTGCATGAATCAGGATTTAAATTGACCCCGCAGCGTGAAGCAACACTGCAGGTTTTGTTAGAAAATGAGAAAGACCATTTATCCGCTGAAGAGATTTTCTTTTTTGTTCGGAAAAAAAATGCTGAGATTGGCTTAGCGACAGTCTATCGAACATTGGAAATTTTGACCGATTTGCGGATTGTTGATAAAGTCAGTTTCAATGATGGCGTGGCACGCTATGATCTGCGTAAAGAAGGCGCCAAACATTTTCATCACCACTTGCTGTGCTTAGAGTGCGGCAATATTGAAGAGGTCGAAGAAGATCTTTTAGGCAGTGTAGAAGAAATCGTTGAACAGAAGTATCATTTTTTGGTCAAAGACCATCGTTTGACTTTTCATGGTGTCTGCCAAAATTGTCAGAACAAACAGTAATTCCCTTAGGGGCATCACGGTAGTTAGTGACCGGAACATAGGTGGATCTTTGCAGCATGATCATTTGCTGCAAGCACGATTCTCCCTGTGTTTCTGGTTTTTTTGTTTTTCACTTGGGATTGCCTCAATCACCTAGCATAACGGGCAAGAATTTGATATGATAAGAAAGTTGAACGAAGGGGTGCGAGATGGAAGAACAAATCACAGATTATCTGCATTATTTAACGATCGAACGCGGCTTATCTCAAAACACTCGCGTCAGCTATCAACGGGATCTTATGCAGTACGCTGCATTTTTGAAGACACATCAGGTGAGGGATTGGCAGCAAGTGGATCGAGTCGTTGTCTTAACATTCTTACAAAGTTTGCAAGTTGCTGGAAAGTCATCCGCGACAATCATTCGCATGGTGTCGAGTTTAAGACGGTTTCATCAATACTTGCGACAAGAAAGAGTGACGGACCATGATCCGATGCAGCATATTGATTCACCAAAAAAACAACAAAAATTACCAGATACATTAAGTTTGAACGAAGTAGAACGTTTGATCGAATCGCCAGATACACGGGAAGTTTTGGGCATTCGGGATCGTGCGATTTTGGAAGTCATGTATGCCACCGGCTTGCGGGTCAGTGAATTGATTGGATTGAAATTGAATGATCTGCACCTCAGTATGGGCTTGTTGCAAACAACTGGTAAAGGCGATAAAGAACGGATCGTGCCATTGGGAGATTTGGCGATTCAATGGATCGAAACCTATTTGAGCGAAGCTAGGCCTTACTTGACTCGAAAAAATACCGATGAGCCGCACTTGTTTGTCAATAATCACGGCCGCCACTTATCACGGCAAGGTATTTGGAAAAATCTCAAAAGTCTTGTTCGTCAAGCCGGGATCAACAAAAATGTCACACCGCACACGTTGCGGCATAGTTTTGCTACCCACTTGTTGGAAAATGGGGCCGATCTGCGGACTGTTCAAGAATTATTGGGCCATGCAGATATTTCAACGACCCAAATTTATACCCATATCACAAAGAAACGAATGACAGAAGTTTACAAACAGCATTTTCCCCGTGCATAGAAAAAGAGGACAAAGATGGAAGAAATCAATATTAAGTTGGCTGTCTTTGAAGGACCGCTGGATTTGCTGCTGCACTTGATCAAACAATTAGAGATCGATGTCTATGATATTCCCATTGCAGCGATCACCGAACAGTATATGGCTTATATCCATACTATGAAATTTTTGGCGTTAGAAGTGGCAGGCGAGTATTTAGTCATGGCCGCTACGTTGATGGCGATCAAAAGTCAAATGCTGTTGCCGAAGCAAGAACTAGCTGTTGAGATCGAAGAATATGAAGAAGATCCCCGCGATGTTCTGGTGGCCCAATTATTGGAGTATCGAAAGTATAAATATGCTGCGGAACAACTGTCAGAAAAAGCAAAAGAGCGCAGTCTGTATTATACAAAGGACCCAATGGATGTCGATGCATACAAAGCACAAGACGACCATTTGACAGCCAATCAATTCAATACGATCGATTTGTTCATGGCTTTTCAAAAAATGATCGCCAAAAAGAAAAACCGGCAAGTATTGGAAACAAAGATCACGCCGGATGAAAATACGATTGATGAGAAAATGGCTGCAATCCAAATGGAAATGCAGTATATTAGTGCCAAAAAAGGCCGTCCGTTTGATTCATTTTTTGATTCCTACATCAAAAGTGAAGTCGTTGTGACCTTTATGGCATTGTTGGAATTAATGAAAAAAGGAACGATACGTGTAGAACAAGATGACAATTTTTCGTCGATCATGCTCTACCCAACAGGTACAGTGAATGAATAAATTAAGTGAGATCGAAGCCATATTATTTGTTGTTGGGGACGAAGGCATCGGACTTGAAGAGCTAAGTTATCTCGTCAAGGACAATACGGCCAATGTCTATCAACAACTGCAAGAATTGAATCAGCGATATGAAGAAAATGAGCTGACAGCACTGCATATTTTAGAAGTCGGCAATCATTTTATCCTATCTACCAAAAAGGTGTTTGCCCCATTGCTCAAAAAATATGCGGAATCGCCAATAGGCAGTTCGCTGTCGCAAGCAGCGTTGGAAACACTGTCGATCATTGCCTATAAGCAGCCGATTACGCGAATGGAAGTCGAAGAGATTCGCGGGGTCCAATCCAGCGGTTCTGTGCAAAAATTGACTGCCAAGCGTTTGATTGAAGAAAAAGGGCGTGTCGATGGTCCAGGACGTGCGATTTTATATGGGACCACCGATTATTTTATGGATTATTTTGGTTTGAAAAGTTTGGCCGAGTTGCCAGATATCCAATCAATGGAAGATGAACTAGAAGAAGATGCGCCTTTTGATCTTTTTTATGACCGATACAAGCAAGTAGAAGGAGAATGATGATGGAACGTTTGCAAAAAGTGATTGCACATGCAGGAATCACCTCGAGAAGAAAAGCAGAAGGATTGATCACCGCCGGCCGTGTTCGGGTCAATGGTCAGGTAGTCAAAGAATTAGGGGTGCAAGTCAGCAGCAAAGATACTGTAGAAGTTGACGGAGTACCAATTGAACAAGAACAACATGTGTATTATGTCTTTTACAAACCGCGGGGAGTCATTTCCGCTGTCAGTGATGATAAAAAACGAAAAGTGGTCCTAGATTATTTTGAAGGTGTGACTGCCCGTATCTATCCGGTAGGGCGTTTGGATTACGATACGTCTGGTCTACTGTTGTTGACCAATGATGGTGAATTGTCCCAAACATTGATGCACCCCAAACATGAAGTGGATAAAGTCTATGTGGCTAAAGTGAAAGGTGTTGCAGATAAAAAACAATTGCTGCCTTTAACAAAAGGTATCCGTATCGAAGGGCGCAAAACGGCGCCAGCACGCTTTGATATTCTCTCGACAGATATGACTGCACAAACCAGCATTGTGCAATTGACGATCCATGAAGGGCGCAACCATCAAGTCAAGAATATGTTGAAAGCTGTTGGATTGCCAGTGCAAAAATTGAAACGTGAACTATATGGCCCACTGACTTTAGAAGGTTTAAGACCCGGCGAGTTTCGTGAATTGTCAAAAAAAGAAGTGAGCCAGCTGAAAAATAGTATCAAATGACCTTTTTTGGAAACAAAAGAATTTGTCAAATCATATTTTTTGTGTATAATGATTGGTGTAACATAAAATAAAGGTTCGTCTTCAGGGGCAGGGTGTAATTCCCGACCGGTGGTTAAAGTCCACGACCTATTTCCTAGAAATAGCTGAATCGGTGAAATTCCGATACCGACAGTATAGTCTGGATAAAGAAGATAGAGCGTATTTGATTTGCCTATGGTTATTTCGAATGCCCTCTTTTTTCCCTGCGGAAAAAAGAGGGCATTTTTTGTCAGGCGCCGACAAGAAATACCAGTGGAAATTTAATAGGTTCGTTTGAAGAGGAATCCTGAACTTAGGAGGATTTTGTATTGATGAACAATAAGACAAGAAGAATGGTAACAATCGCTATGTGTGCGGCAATGGGGACGATATTGCAATTTATTGCTTTTCCGATCTTTCCAGCGTTTAGTTTTTTAAAAATCGATTTTAGTGACATCCCAGTGATGATCATTATGTTCCTTTTTGGTCCATTTAGTGGTGTTTTAACAGCGCTATTGCGCTCAGTTTTGCATTTGTTTTTATCTGGATTCTCACCAACTGATTTAGTAGGAGATACAGCCAGTTTCTTTGCTACTTGTGCCTTTACCTTACCGATGTATTATTTTTTCCGTAAAGGGATCCATCGTAGAAATAAAACAGTAGGTGTCATAAGCGGGATCCTGTCATTGGCTATCTTTATGAGTATCGCTAATTTATTTGTGATCACCCCTTTATATTTGCACTTCTTTGGGATGAATGCGGATCAGTTCTTAGGGATGTCTTTGGCACGTTATGTTGCGATCGGTATTTTTCCTTTCAATATCATCAAAGGTGCGATCGTCAGCGGGGTCTTTTTGGTCCTTCATGCCAAACTCTTGCCTTGGTTGGCTCGAAAACAGCCCAATCATGCAACTGTTCGAAAATAATATCGATCCAATGAAACAAAGCAACCCGCAAAATGTCGCTGACAGCGATGTTTTGCGGGTTTTTATGGCTTATTTTTCTAAAAGAATCGCCCGTGTGGGACATTTGCGATAGGCGGTTTGGACTTTTGCTTGTTCAGCATCTATGATAAACTGTTGGCGAGCGTTGGGTTCTTGGATAAATAAGACGATTCCGTCTTCATCATAATCAAAGGTGTTTGGTGCATAGAGGGCACATAGACCGCAAGCAATACACCGTTCTGGGATGATTTTACAACGTTGTGACATCAGACTTTCCTTTCTGGAGGCAAACATGGATGTATTTATTTTAGCGCTATTTGCGCATACTGACAAGTTGCGCCCGTCTACACTTTATCAGTTGTTGACAGGCAAACGAACGAGTTCAGTGTTGAGTTATGGCTGTTTTTATGACCGTCTGGGTCTTTTTCAAGCTTTGCCTGATTTAACAGAAGAAGCATTTCAGCAGCAAATCGATCAGATGCTGCGGCAAGGTGCTTTAGTAGCGGATCCAACAGGGTTGATCCAGACCGTTGATCAAGCAGAGGATACACGCGCTGGATATACAGACATATTGGCAGCTGCTTCTTTTTATCGTTATGGACGAACGTGGCAATCTGTTTGGCGCCTGCTGCGCCTGTTAATCCAAGCCGCCAGCTATCAAGGGGTCACCAATCGATACATACCGGTCGAAAACACGCCGATGTATACAGAGCCAGTGAGACAGATTTTGCGACAAGTGCCAAATGCAAAGGATAAACTATTTCAAGAATTATGGCAAATCTTTGAACAAATGCCGGCAGAAAAGGCTGACTTTTTGGCGGGTACCTTGACGGGACCACATGTTTTAGGGAAGACATTCTTTCAGCTAGTACCAGAAGACTATCAGGAGAAACCGTGGCAGCACCTTTATACAGCTGCTGCGATCCAACACTTTATTGCATTGGTCGAGGCGCAGCAAGAATCGGTTCTCTATCGTAGTATAGCACCGTTTTTGCAGCAAAATGCCAATCAAAGTATGCTAGAAACACAGCGGTTGTTCCAAGAGGGATTATCCGTTAAAGAGATCATGCACCAAAGGAATTTAAAAGAAGGCACAGTCAATGACCATTTGATTGAGTGGGCCTTATTAGATCAAAACTTCCCTTATGCACGTTTTGATCGTCAGATATATCGGCTATTGCCCGCATCCTCCTGGCAGTATCGCTATCAAGACCTGCAACAACTGCTGGGTGCAGATTTTCTGCCGATCCGCCTCTTTCAAATTGCACAAAAACGAGGGATTATATGTTAGAAAACGATTTAATGCGGTATTTCGGTTTTGCGACGTTTCGTCCTGGCCAAAAAGAAGTGATCGACAGTGTGCTGCATCAGCAGAATACATTAGCGATCATGCCTACAGGTAACGGGAAAAGCCTGTGTTATCAGTTGCCTGGCTACTTACTAGAGGGATTGGTCGTGATCGTTTCACCGTTGGTTTCTTTAATGGAGGATCAAGTATTTGGCTTACAAAAGCAAGGAGAAAAGCGCGGCATTGCCTTTAATAGTCAGCTGACAGGTACTGATCGTCAGTATGTACTGCACCACTTGCATGCCTATAAGTTTTTATTTTTAAGTCCAGAAATGCTGTTGCAAGAGGCAGTGCTCAATCGTCTGAGCCAAGTACCGATTGCTTTATTTGTAGTCGATGAAGCCCATTGTGTTTCTCAGTGGGGGATCGATTTTCGTCCGGAGTACCTTGATTTAGCCTATGCAAGACAACAATTACATCATCCGACCACATTGGCTTTGACGGCCACAGCAACGAAAGAAGTAGAAGCAGATATTCGCCGCTATCTGCTGCCAGGCGAAGCTGCTGTTTTCCGCTACTCGATGAATCGCAGCAATATAGGCTTGATCGTAGAAAAGACGACAGATAAAATGGCGACACTGCGGTCTTACGTGGCACGATTGAATGGGGCGGGCATTATCTATTGTGCCACACGACATCAAGTAGAGGAAGTCTACCAATCGTTGAAGAGCAGTTATGCCATCGGTTTTTATCACGGCGGACTTGCAAGTGACCAACGGAAAATGCTGCAGCAGCAGTTCTCCCAAAATCAATTGACGTTGCTGGTAGCAACCAATGCATTTGGGATGGGGATCAATAAAAGTGATATTCGTTTTGTCATCCATTACGATTTACCTGACTCTTTAGAAAATTATAGTCAAGAGATTGGCCGAGCTGGTCGGGATGGATTGGCGAGTCAGGCGATATTACTCTATCAAACACATGACGAACAGATCCATTATTTTTTTCAGCGGGAAACCCAAGAACAAATCAATCAGCTTATTGAGCGGTCTGAGGTCGACCAGGGTGTCCCATGGACCCCTTTGCAAGAAAAATGGCTGCAAAAATCTCGCAAGATCGGTGTCGACCAATGGCAGCAAACCGTCGAGCAAAATGAGCAAAACAAACGCGCAAAACTGAGAGAAATGCTGCGTTATATCAATCTGACTACCTGTCGCCGTACTTTTTTGCTGCAGTATTTTGGCGAAAATAGTCAAACAATCGATCCGTGTTGTGATAACGATGGATTGGTGATCGACCAAGAAAAAGAAAGCCACGTTTCTGGTCAGCAGGATACCTGGCAAACTCTTTTACTAAAAATGTTTAAAGATGTAAATTGATTTTGATTTTGCAGGACAGTTTTCATTGTCCTATGGTATAATACATCGGAACGATACTAGGAGGGAATACGAGTGAGTAAGAAAGACAACAACTACAATTCAGACAATCAAGAACCGTGGGAACAACCAATTTATGATACAGAGTCTGAAGATTCTGCGTCAAGATCACAACATCGACAACAAAAACGGGGGAATTCACTCTTTTTGACGATCGTGTTAGTTTTGCTTTTCTTGATCGTTGCGATTCCAGTAGGCGCAGGAATCTGGGTCTTGAATCATAACAATGATTCTGCAGCAGTCGCTGATAGCAGTTCTTCGGAAAGTACGACTGCATCTTCAACAACAGAGTCATCGACGGCAGAATCATCTACGACTGAGTCTACCAGTTCATCAACAAGTGAATCTTCAAGTTCGTCGAGTTCGTCTAGTGCATCAAGCAGTACATCATCAAGCAGCAGTGTAGCGACAACACCATCAAGCAGTGCATCTTCTGAAGCACAAAACAATGACGCCGCTGATGACAATACACAGACGGATCAAGGGACGACCGAACAATATACGACGGTTCAATCTGGTGAAGGTCCAGAGCAAGTAGCTGCCCGTAACGGCATCTCAGTGGAAACGTTGTATGAATTAAATGGCATCGATCCGAATAACTTTATGCTCTATCCAGGAGACACGTTACGAATTAAATAAAAAACCGCTTTGGCGGTTTTTTTTCTTGAAAGAATCTAGTAACGCAAAGTGCATGACATGATGGATGTTCTTTGCAAGGAAACGAGGCGCGATCAACGAATGAAAAAAATCAATATTGCGATTGATGGACCGGCTTCATCAGGCAAAAGTACCGTGGCGAAAATCATTGCCAACGATTTAGGCTTTATTTATACCGATACAGGCGCGATGTACCGAAGCATTACTTATATGGCACTAAAAACCGGCTGTGCACTGAACGATGAACTGGCTATTGCCACTTTGGTCGACCAATATCCCATCACCTTTAAACTGGGAACGAATGGCCAATCAGTCTTCGTTGGTTCTGAAGAAGTGACAGAGGCGATACGTCAACCCGCCGTTACAAATGCTGTGTCTGAGGTTTCAGCCCATGCGGCTGTAAGAAAGAAGCTCGTTGAACAACAACAAGCGATTGCTGTAAATGGCGGCGTCGTGATGGACGGTCGCGATATCGGTACCGCAGTCCTACCGCAAGCAGAAGTCAAGATTTTCTTAGTTGCCAGTGTGGAAGAACGCGCAGCCCGTCGATTCAAAGAGAATCAGCAAAAAGGAATCGATACGACCTTTGAGGTATTGAAAGAAGAAATCCAGCAACGAGATTACGTAGACTCTCATCGGGCTGTTTCACCTTTGAAACAAGCAGCCGATGCCGTACGCATCGATACGTCAGGCATGTCGATCGAAGCGGTTGTCTCAGCCATCAAACAGACAATAGCAAAAAAAGGATATTAAAAAAACAAGTGGGTGTTCCCCGCTGTTTTTTTATTTTCAGAAAGAAAAATGGTGTAAATCTTGCGAAAACTGATTTGAATAGATTTTTAAGGGGAAAAGATAAGAGTTTTTTATGAAAATAAGCGAAATCGCTTTATTTTTTTTACATTCTAATTTAAACTAAAAGATGTAGTGCAATTATGCAGAATTGTTGGTTAGGAGGACACGAGTGATGACAGATTTTGAAAATAAACAGGTTGATAACGGAAATGAATCAATGGAAGCTGCTTTAGATAATTTCCAAGAAGTAAATGTAGGGGATATCGTAAAGGGCGAGGTATTGGCCATTGAAGATCGCCAAGCTATCGTTGGTATCGAAGGTGCCGGCGTTGAAGGTGTTGTTCCAGCGAAAGAACTATCTACTGCACCTGTAGAAGACATCAACGAAGTAGTCAAAGTGGGGGATGTCTTGGAATTGGTTGTGATCTCAGCCATCGGTAAAGACAAAGAAAACGGCAGCTACCTATTGTCTAAACGCCGCTTAGATGCCAAGAAAGTATGGGAAGATATCGAAAAAGACTTCCAAGAAGGCAAAATCATCGAAGCACCTGTGACGAATGTTGTCAAAGGCGGTTTAGTCGTCGATGTGGGTGTGCGTGGATTTGTGCCAGCTTCAATGGTGGAAGATCATTTTGTAGCTGACTTTGAAGAATATAAAGGCAAAACATTGACCTTTAAAATCGTAGAGATCGAACCTTCAGAAAACCGATTGATCCTTTCTCATAAGGCGGTTGTTGAAGCAGAGAAATCAAAACAAAAAGAAGCCATTTTGGCTGATTTATATGAAGGCCAAGAAATCGAAGGCAAAGTAGCTCGTTTGACTGATTTTGGTGCATTTGTTGATTTAGGCGGAATTGATGGTTTAGTCCATGTATCAGAAATTTCTCATGGCCATGTAGGCAAACCTGCTGATGTATTGTCAGTTGGCGACAGTGTCAAAGTCCGTGTGCTATCTGTTGATGCTGACAAAGAGCGTGTATCTTTATCTATCAAAGACACATTGCCTGGACCTTGGAACGACATTGAAGAACAAGCAGCAGTCGGCAGCGTATTGACTGGAACCGTGAAACGGTTGACTAGTTTCGGTGCTTTTGTCGAAGTCTTCCCAGGTGTTGAAGGATTGATCCATATTTCCCAAATTTCCCACAAACACATTGCAACACCGCATGAGGTCTTGCAAGAAGGGGAAGAAGTACAAGTGAAAGTGCTTGAAGTCAACCCTGCAGAACATCGGATCGCGTTGAGTATCAAAGCCCTTGAAAAAAATGACAAGGCAGATGCCCAAGAAGAAGCAACTGATGACACATATGAATTACCTGAAGAGTCAACTGGATTCACTATGGGTGATATTTTAGGTGATGCTTTAAAGGATAGCGACGAAGAGTAAGAATAGCCAACTAGCTTATAACGATTCGATAGTTGAATTTGTTATAAGCTGGTTTTTTGTTTTCTTAGAAAGCTTGCAACTTTTCGCAGCATTAGGTAAACTAAGTAAGATTGAATACAAAACTGCAGGCAAGTACAGATGCAGTTTTTTAATGGAGGGTAAAAAATGTCAAATCCAACAATAGCGATCGTTGGACGTCCGAACGTGGGTAAATCGACCATTTTCAACCGGATAGCTGGAGAGCGAATTTCGATCGTTGAGGATACTCCAGGAGTGACCAGAGATCGTATCTATGCAACTGGCGAATGGTTAGGCAGAGAATTTAGTGTGATCGATACTGGCGGGATCGATTTAGGTGATGAGCCATTTATGGATCAGATCAAGCATCAAGCAGAGATTGCCATTGACGAAGCAGACGTCATTGTTTTGATTACGAGTGCCAGAGAAGGTGTGACAGATGCCGATGAAATGGTGGCTCGTATGTTATTTAAGAGCAACAAACCAGTGATTTTAGCTGTCAATAAAGTCGATAATCCAGAAATGCGGGCCGATATCTATGAGTTTTATACTTTAGGACTGGGTGATCCATATCCGATTTCTGGGAGCCATGGACTAGGTATTGGGGATGTTCTTGATGAAGCAGTCAAACATTTTACCAATGAAGCAGAAGAAGAAGATGACTCAATCATCAAGTTTAGCTTGATCGGTCGTCCGAATGTAGGGAAATCTTCCTTGATCAACGCAATTTTAGGCGAAGAGCGGGTGATCGTTTCTGAGATCGAAGGGACGACCCGCGATGCGATCGATACCCATTTTACCAGCGATTCAGGACAAGAATTCACCATGATAGACACCGCAGGTATGCGTAAAAAAGGGAAAGTATATGAGTCAACCGAAAAATACAGCGTAATGCGTGCGATGCGTGCCATAGAACGTTCAGACGTCGTCTTGATGGTCTTGAACGCAGAAGAAGGCATTCGTGAACAAGACAAGCGCATCGCCGGGTATGCCCATGAAGCTGGTCGAGGGATCATCATTGTGGTCAATAAATGGGATACATTGAAGAAGGAAACCAATACACTACGAGATTTTGAAGAAGAAATCAGAGAAGAATTCCAGTATCTGGATTATGCACCAATCATTTTTGTGTCTGCGGTAACCAAACAACGATTGAACAAACTACCAGCATTGATCGAGGAAGTCAGCATGAACCAAAACTTGCGCATTCCTTCGGCATTGTTGAATGATGTCATCATGGATGCCGTTGCAATCAACCCAACACCAACAGACAAAGGCAAACGCCTTAAGATTTTTTATGCAACACAAGTGGCGGTCAAACCACCTGCTTTTGTTATTTTTGTCAATGAAGAAGAGTTGATGCATTTCTCTTATAATCGTTTCTTGGAAAACCAAATTCGCAAAGCGTTCACCTTTGAAGGGACACCGATCCGAATTATTCCACGCAAAAGAAAGTAAGGATTCTAACACACTTTGTTTCTTTTTACAAAGAAATCTATTCTTTTCTAGAAAAAAGCAAAAAAACCAAAAAAAAGCAGCTCAAAAACGTTAAAATCCTTGATATTACAAGGTTCTTATGATAACGTTATATCAGAATATTGATGGTAATCAATATTTGACAAAAACCTTGGACCACTCAAGATTTTTGTTGATGTATGACATCAAAAAAAATATCAGGAGGTGAAACCATCCATGGCAAATAAAGCAGAATTAATCGAAAAAGTTGCATCAGCTACTGATTTAACTAAAAAAGACGCAACTGCAGCAGTTGATGCTGTATTCTCTACAATTCAAGAGGCTTTAGCTAACGGTGAAAAAGTTCAACTAATCGGCTTTGGTAACTTTGAAGTTCGTTCTCGTGCGGAACGCAAAGGACGCAACCCACAAACTGGTGAAGAAATCAAGATCCCTGCTAGCAAAGTACCTGCATTCAAACCAGGTAAAGCTCTTAAAGACGCAGTGAAATAATTTCGTCTGATGAAACCCTTGAGAAATCAAGGGTTTTTTTGCTCTTCTTTTCCTTTGAATAGTCAGAAAATTCAAATTTATATATTGTTTTTTTTGTTATTATAAAATAACTATCTAGCTAAATACTTTTGAATGCAAGCACATATTGAACAGCTTATGTTGTGAGGTTTTAACCCTATATTCCTATCATCTTAAATGACGAAACTTCCGAAAAATAACCGTCTTGTTCTGTAATCATTGAAAAATAATTCTGAAAATTTGTTGACTTTGGTTTTTCTAAGCGGTATATTGGTAAACAATTACAACAACAACATATTTTCTCATGAAGGAGCCATTTTACATGCGCAATTACACTCAATATTTATTAGTCATTATTATTGATACCAGGACTTAGAACACGGAAGCAAAATTTATCCGTTTGTTTTAGTCCTATTTGCGTAAGTAAAATGGGATTCTGACAAAGCATCCCAGTTTTTATAACCGGGGTGCTTTTTTTTATACGAGAATGCAGGAGATGGTAAAGGTGAGAAGTGATCAGATCAAAAAAGGCATTGATGCCGCACCAGCGAGAAGTTTGCTGTATGCGACAGGGCAGGTAAAAAATATCCACGATATGAATAAGCCGTTTATTGCTATTTGCAACTCGTATATTGGTATCGTTCCTGGCCATGTTCATTTAAGAGAATTAGCCGATGTGGCCAAAGAAGCGATCAGAGAAGCGGGAGGAATTCCCTTTGAATTCAATACGATTGGGGTAGATGATGGGATCGCCATGGGGCATATCGGCATGCGGTATTCATTACCTAGTCGCGAACTTATTGCTGATTCGGCCGAGACGGTCATCAATGCCCATTGGTTTGATGGTGTTTTCTATATACCAAATTGCGACAAAATCACACCAGGAATGATCTTGGCTGCGATGCGTACCAACGTACCAGCGATCTTTTGTTCAGGGGGACCGATGAAAGCAGGAATCGATCCCCGAGGCCATCAAACCACCTTGTCTTCTATGTTTGAAGCTGTGGGGGCATACAAAGATGGACAAATGTCAAAGGCTGATTTTGAGTTTATGGAACAAAATGCCTGCCCTACTTGCGGATCTTGTGCAGGGATGTTCACCGCCAACTCTATGAACTGTCTGTTGGAAGTTCTCGGATTGGCTTTACCAGGCAATGGGACGGTCTTAGCTGTTTCTCAAGAACGGCGAGAACTTGTGCGTCAAGCAGCGTTCCATCTGATGGATTTGGTCAAAGCGCAAATCAAGCCGCGCGACATTGTCACGAAAGAGGCCATTGATGACGCCTTTGCGTTAGATATGGCAATGGGCGGCTCCACCAATACCGTCTTGCATACATTGGCTATCGCAAGTGAAGCAGAGATCGATTACGACTTGAAGCGTGTCAATGATATTGCAGAACGGGTCCCTTATTTATCAAAAATCGCACCGTCCTCCGCATACTCAATGCATGATGTCCATGAAGCTGGTGGTGTATCTGCTATCATTCGACAACTGATCGATATCGAGGGGGCAATCCATCCTGACCGAATGACAGTCACTGGAAAAACACTGCGAGAGAACGTTGCAGATGCGATCATCCACAATGAAGAAGTGATCCACCCAAAAGAAAATCCGTATAGTCCGGTAGGTGGTCTATCGATCCTTTATGGCAATATCGCGCCACAAGGGAGTGTGATCAAAGTTGGCGGAGTCGATCCAAGTGTCCAAGTCTTTAAAGGTAAAGCAATTTGTTTTGACGCTCATGATGACGCCGTTGCTGCCATTGATAATCATACTGTTCAAAAAGGGCATGTAGTGGTGATTCGCTATGAAGGACCGAAAGGTGGACCAGGCATGCCGGAAATGTTGGCGCCTACCTCAAGTATCGTCGGTAGAGGATTAGGCAAAGATGTGGCCTTGATCACAGATGGCCGCTTCTCTGGTGCAACACGAGGGATTGCGGTTGGGCATATCTCGCCGGAAGCAGCTGCTGGCGGACCGTTAGGCCTCGTAGAAGACGGTGACACGATCGTGATCGATCTGCAGCAACGTTCTATTCACTTAGACGTATCAGAAGCAATTTTGCAACAACGTGCTTTAGTTAGACCAAAGTTTCGTGCCAAAGTCAAAAATGGATGGCTGGGACGATACACAGCACTTGTCACATCAGCAAATACCGGCGGCGTGATGCGCGTGCCAGAGGAGGAATAGCAATGGAAAATATCGAATATCAACCCAATCTTTTGAGGACAGGTGCCAAAGTCTTAGTCGATAGTCTGCTAGACCAAGGCGTGGAAATGATCTTCGGTTACCCTGGCGGTGCTGTATTGCCTTTATATGATCAACTTTACGATGCGGCTATCCCGAATATATTGACGCGACATGAACAAGGCGCGATCCATGCAGCTGAAGGATATGCCAAAGCCACTGGCAAAGTGGGGGTCGTGCTAGTGACAAGCGGTCCTGGTGCAACCAATGTTGTGACTGGCATCGCTGATGCCATGAGTGATTCAGTGCCTTTAGTCGTGATCACAGGACAAGTCGCCACTGCAGGTATTGGCAAGGACGCATTTCAAGAGGCTGATATTTTGGGGATCACATTGCCCATCACAAAACACAATTACCAAGTACGCTGTGTAGATGACTTGCCTAAAGTAATCGCGGAAGCTTTTCATATTGCAGATACTGGCCGTAAGGGGCCAGTAGTGATTGATCTGCCTAAAGACATCACGCTGCAAGAAACAGCCGCCCGTTTTTCATTGCCGGTGCAGCGAAAGAGTTATCAACCGACCATTGATCCTTCGATCCTGCAAATAGAGAAACTGATGCAAGTCCTCAGTAAGGCCAAACGCCCTGTTGTCTTAGCTGGTGCCGGTGTGATCGCGGCAGAAGCGGCAGCAGAGTTGCACAGTTTTGTCGGCAAGTACCAAATACCGACGGTCACGACGCTGTTAGGATTAGGTTTATTGTCAGTAGCGCATCCTTTGTTTTTAGGAATGGGGGGCATGCATGGCACCTATGCAGCAAATATGGCTTTATCAGAAGCTGATTTGATCATCAATATCGGTTCACGTTTTGACGATCGTTTGGCAACGGCGGGGAGTCGTTTCGGCAAGCAAGCCGTTGTGGCGCATATCGATATCGATCCTGTTGAAATCGGTAAAATCGTTGCAACAAAGATTCCTATCGTAGGGGATGCCAAAGCCGCGCTGCAGCAAATGCTGCGCTACAAACCAAGTCCGAATCAATGGCATGACTGGGTCGACTGCTGCCAAACCCGAAAAGCGGAAAAGCCTTATCGCTATGACCGCACACAACAAGAAGAGATCAAACCGCAACGGGTCATTGAAGAAGTGGGCCGTATCACAAAAGGAGAAGCTTACGTTGTGACGGATGTGGGCCAGCACCAAATGTGGGTCGCACAATACTATCCATTCCAATTTCCCAAACAATTGATCACTAGTGGAGGGCTGGGAACGATGGGATACGGCATTCCTGCTGGTATTGGTGCTCAATTTGCTTATCCAGATAAAACGATCGTGGTGTTCGTAGGAGATGGCGGTTTTCAAATGACCAATCAAGAATTTGCGATCCTCAATGAATACGGTTTGAACGTGAAATTCGTGCTGCTGAATAATCAATCCCTAGGAATGGTACGTCAGTGGCAAGAAACGTTCCATGGTGAACGGCGATCTGCTTCGGTGTTCAGCCAACAACCAGACTTTATCAAATTAGCTGAGGCTTATGGCGTCCAAGGCATACGGATCACGGACAACGACAAGCTTACATCGGATCTAGAAGCAGCATTTGCCGAAAAAGGACCACAACTGATTGAAGTGATGGTCTCAACTTCTGAGCATGTCTTGCCAATGATCCCGCCAGGCAAAGAGAATCATGAAATGATGGGGGTTTGAGTATGAGACGTACATTGGCCGCAATCGTTCACAATGAAGCTGGCGTATTGAGTCGCATTACTAGCGTATTGAATCGGCGACAAGTCAATATTGAAAGTATCTCAGTTGGTGTCACAGAACAGCCAGACTTTTCCCGCATGACAATCATTGTCCATGTGGATCAGTTGGCAGAAACCGAACAAGTCATCAAACAATTGAACAAACAAATCGATGTGATGAAAGTATCGGATATCACAGAAGAGCCCCACATCGAACGGGAATTGGTACTGATCAAAGTCAATGCGCCAACGACTACCCGTTCTGAGATCCAAGCCGTGATCGATCCCTTTCGTGCCCGTATCGTAGATGTAGCATTGAAAACGATCGTGGTCCAAGTAGCAGGCGATACGAAGAAGGTCGAAGCCTGTATCGATGTGTTACGGCCTTACGGCATCAAACAGCTGGCACGGACAGGTGTGACTGGCTTTACAAGAGGTTAAACGCAATCTTATTGCTTTAATAAAGAAAGAATTCGGAGGGAAACAGCTATGGTAAAAGTATATTATAACGAGGAAGTCACAGACAATCTAGGAGACAAAAAAATCGCCATTATCGGGTACGGATCACAAGGTCATGCCCATGCACAGAACTTGCGAGATACCGGACATGAAGTCTTTATCGGGATTCGAGAAGGAAAATCAGCCGATGCGGCGAAAAATGATGGCTTTGCTGTGTACCCTGTTTCGGAAGCTGTGCAACAAGCAGATGTGGTGATGATCCTCGCACCAGACGAAATCCAAGGTGACTTGTACAAAAACGAAATCGAACCGAATCTTTCTGCAGGCAATGCCTTAGCTTTTGCTCATGGCTTCAATATTCATTTCGATGTGATCACACCACCAAAAGATGTAGATGTTTTCCTCGTTGCACCTAAAGGACCGGGACATTTGGTGCGCCGGACATTTACTGAAGGCTTTGCTGTACCGGCATTATTTGCTGTTTATCAAGATGCCACTGGTCAAGCGCAAGATACGGCATTGTCCTATGCAAAAGGTATCGGTGCTACCCGCGTGGGCGTCTTAGAAACCACCTTCAAAGAAGAAACGGAAACCGATCTATTTGGGGAACAAGCGGTGTTATGCGGCGGCTTGACGAGTATGATCGAAGCTGGGTTTGAAACACTCGTTGAAGCAGGTTATCAACCAGAATTGGCTTATTTTGAGGTTTGCCACGAAATGAAATTGATCGTCGACTTGATATACGAAGGCGGCTTCAAAAAAATGCGTCATTCTATTTCTAACACAGCTGAATATGGCGATTATGTTTCCGGTGCCCGCGTGATCACTGATCAGGCCAAAGCCAACATGAAAGCTGTACTAACAGATATTCAGAATGGACAATTCGCGAAAGGCTTTATCGCCGACAATCAAAATGGTTTCCCTGAATTCCATAAAATGCGGGAAGAAAATGGCAACCATCAAATTGAGAAAGTAGGCAGTGAATTAAGAAAAATGATGCCTTTCGTGTCAAAAGACTAGAGGTGGAGTAATTTGTTTGTGACTGTCAGTGAGATTGAAAAAGCCTATCAAGAATTGGCACCTGTCGTGAGTCATACCCCCCTGCAATATGATCGTTTCTTGTCTGAAAAATACCAAGCGACGATTCTGCTGAAACGAGAAGACTTGCAAATAGTCCGCTCTTTCAAACTCAGAGGGGCCTATTATGCGATTGCTGCAAAACAAGAAAAGGTCGCCCGCGGCGTTGTTTGTGCCAGTGCGGGCAACCATGCGCAAGGGGTTGCCTATACTTGTCAAGAACGGCAATTGTCAGCAGTGATCTATATGCCAACGACGACCCCGCAACAAAAAATCAACCAGGTGAAATTTTTCGGGGGGGATTTCGTCAAAATCGAATTGGTCGGCGATACTTTTGATGCTGCGGCTGAAGCAGCTCAGCGGTATGCTGCGGACAATCAGATGGCTTTCATCGCGCCATTCGATGACCCAGCCATCATTGCAGGACAAGGAACCGCAGCAGTTGAAATATTGGCAGATGCAGACAAAGAAAATCATGATATCGACATCGTGGTGGCAGCTATCGGCGGCGGTGGCTTGATCAGCGGTACCGCGGCTTACCTAAAAGGGAAACGACCCAATATTCAAATCATTGGTGCGGAACCAATCGGTGCCGCCTCAATGCAAGCAGCCTTTGATCAGGGGGAACCAGTTGCGCTGTCGCAGATCGAAAAATTCGTTGATGGTGCGGCTGTCAAGAAAGTCGGTCAGCTTACGTATCAACATGCCAAAGAATATGTGGATCACCTAGTAGCCGTCGAAGAAGGGGCGGTTTGCCAAACGATTCTCGAACTTTATACGAAACAAGCAATCGTTGCTGAACCTGCGGGGGCTTTAAGTGTAGCGGCCCTTGAGTTGATCAAAGAGCAAATCAAAGGAAAAACCGTTGTCTGTATGATCAGCGGGGGCAACAATGACAGCTCTAGAATGGCGGAAATCGAAGAGAAGTCTTTGATTTATCAAGGCTTGAAGCATTACTTTATCATCAATTTTCCGCAGCGCCCAGGCGCGCTCAAAGAATTTGTCAGTCACGTATTAGGTCCAGATGACGATATCACACGCTTCGAGTACACCAAAAAAATCAATCGTGGGACAGGACCGGTCATGCTGGGCATCTTGTTAAAACGGACATCTGATCTAGATGCTTTGTTGGCACGGATTGCCGCGTTTGATGCGCAATATATCAATCTGCAGGACAATCAATCATTATACTCGTTGCTTGTCTAAACATGTTATCAGAAGTGTCTTGTACTGCTTGTCAGTCATGAGGCACTTTTTTTGTTTAAACAGCATGATTTCGCAGGGGCTTGCGATTTAGTAGGTGATTAAGCGCCTTCTTGGTATAATAGATGCATATGAAAGGAGGCCAATCTATGGAGTTTCTATTTTCTAGGGCGCAACAGGAAACGGTGATTTTATACGGTGAAACGTTGGCCTCTGTTTTACGAGAACAGAAAGTAGTTGCTGAGCAAGTGATCATCTTTACGAATCAGCGTTACTATGATCGCTTTTATGAAAAGCTGACACGCTTATTCTTGCCTAAATCTGTTAGCTGGTATATTTGTACCAATCAAGTGTATTGCAATAATTTTACTGAATTTACGCATGGAATGGATTTTTTAGGGCATTATCCTAAACAAAGCCGCGTGCTGATCGTAGGCTTTGGCAATGAAGGCATCATGGCATTGAGCAGTTTTATTCATGCAACAGCTGTATTGAACACAGAGCTATGGTTGATTCCTGTCTCGCTGCGGGGGTTGGCTAAGAGTGTCAAAGAACGGGCAATCGTGGTCAGAAAGCCGGATATTCCCATGTTGGAAAATCCGAATGCGCCGGGTTATGTGATCTATGATCAAACGATTGCCGACAAGCAGCAGGAGGGGAAAATAGTTGATTTCTTACTCTTGATCCGCTGTGGCATCGTCAGCGATCCGCAGTTCATAAAAGCGTTATATCGAAGTTATCCTGATCAATCGAGCATGATGAAACAATCCTTTGCAGCATATACAGATAAAGTCATTGAACTTTATCAGCAGCAAGGCGCGTATTTGGAAGAATTTGGGCAACTGTTTACGGAGGCCTTGTATCAAACCGAAAATGGCCACTTGTTATCTGATACGATGAAAATATTTTATGGTTTTTTGTTTCATTTTATTTGGACAGTCAATCAGCAGCAGTTGACTGTTGATCTCGTGCAGTTTGGGCAGTGGCTTTATCGTTTGGGTTATCCTGTTGCCTTACCGGAAAGTTTTTCAATCAGCGATTACTTGACGCACGTGTTGGATTTGCAAAAGAAAGAAAAAAAACTGTTATTCTTGTCAAAAGTTGGTACAATAGGGGGCAGAGTTGCTGTCAATGAAGAAGACTTAGTTCAAACACTTACGTCTTATGAGCAATTAATCAAGCAGATTAGAGGGAATTAAATGGATACATATAGCGAAAAAATGTTAAAAGCTTTGGCTGCTGAAGATTTAGCAGAAGCACAGTTGAACTTTACGGAAGCCTTGCAAAACGATGAGGATGAAACATTAGATGCCCTTGGGGGAGAGTTACTTGAAATCGGCTTTTTAGAAGAGGCAAAAACACTCTATCAAACATTGCAGCAAAGATACCCTGACAACGAGGCACTGTTATTACCGCTAGCAGAAATTGCGATGGAAAATGATGATATCGAAACAGCCTTCACCTATCTGGATCAAATTCCGGCAACCAGCGATGCGTATGTACAAGCGTTGCTGTTGAGTGCGGATCTTTACCAAATGATTGGCATTCCGGAAGTCAGTGAAGCGAAATTGAAAGAAGCGCAAACGTTGCTGCCTGAAGAAGCGCTGATTCGCTTTGCGTTGGCAGAGTTAGCGATGACCACCGACCGTTACCAAGAGGCTGTAGATCTTTACCAAGGGCTCTTAACGGATGATGTGTCAGATGTATCTGGTATTTCTGTGGTGGAACGGATGGGTACATCCTTGAGCATGGCAGGACGATTTGAAGAAGCTGTGGAGTATTTTGAAGCGAGTTTGGCGGACAATCAGACAGATGAACGATTGTTCCAAACCGCATTGGTATACTTGCAATTGAAAGAAAATGAACAGGCGATTCGCTATTTGCAGCAATTGCGGGTGATGAATCCTCAATATCGTGCAGTCTATCTCTACTTAGCGGAAGCCTTACAAGAAGAAGAACAATTAGAAGAAGCACAGCGGGTCATTGAAGAGGGCATCAATGAAGATCCGTTTCAAGTCGATTTTTATCATTTTGCTTCTGAGAATGCGTATCGCCTGCATGATAGCGATAGTGCAGAGCAGTATTTATTAAAAGCTTTGGAAACAGGTGAAAAGGAAGATGAAACCTTATTGACCCTCAGCAATCTGTATATAAATGAAGAACGCTGGCAAGAAGCTGTTTTGGCCATTGAAAAAATGGAAGACAATGAACAACCCCATGCATTGTGGAATCTGGCGCAAGCCTATCATGCAATGGAAGACTATGATTTGGCTGCCAAATATTACGAGGAAGCCAATGAGGCTCTGCATCATGAACCAGCCTTTATGAAAGAATATGGTCTTTTCTTGAGAGAAGAAGGCCGATTGCAAGAAGCAAAACAGATACTGCAGCATTATTTGGCCCACGAACCCAGTGATTTAGAAGTACAATCCATTCTGGAGGACCTTCTGGAAAGATAGGTGAGAGAAATGAACATCAATGTACAGGAAAAGAAAAAATTTCTGAATTGGCTTGTTTCGACTGTGTCTTTTAGCCGGCGCGAAGTGTCATGGGTATTGAACTATTTAGCAAATCACGAAGCGATCTTGAACAATGTTCATTTTGTTGAAGGGGCTGCGTTGACTGACCGCGGTTTGAGTGTCCGCAGCACTGAAATCGGTGGGGAACCTTTTGTATTGACGATTGCTGAGCAGACGTTTTTTGATATCGATCAGATATTTCATGAGATACGGATGAATTGGAAAAAACCTCTATATTTGGAATGTCTGTTTCCCGATGCGTGGAGCCATGCTTTTTATCTAGCGGTTTTAGAAGATAACCCCAATGATCGCTGGAATGATCATTTAGATCAGGAAATGGCCGAAAATGTGCAGCGTTTCCTTTCGGAAGAAGAAACACAAACCAAGATCGATACCTTATATCGACAAATCGATATGGCGCTAGAAGATGGCGATCGAGATGCTTTTCTGGCTTTATCAGACGAAGTCAATCGTTACTTGCTGCAACAAAAAGAAGGCAGTCATTAAAAAGCAAAAAGGATTGAAGAATCAGCAATGATTCTTCAATCCTTTTATTTTGTTTTGGGTGTATTTGTTTTGCGTTGCAAAAAGCGTGATTTAGGTCGTAAATAAGTAAACCCTTCACCTTCCACCTCATGGACATTGATGACTGAAACAAATGCTTGGGCATCAAAGTCATGGACGATTCGTTTGACCTCTGAGATTTCTCGACCGCTGACGACCATATAAATGATTTGCTTATCTACGCGAGAGTAGCCGCCTTCTCCGTGCAAGAAGGTCACGCCCCGTTCCAGTTCATCCATGAGTACTGGTGTCATCTCTTCTGTATGATTGCTGATGACCAAGATCCCTTTGGCTGAATAACCGCCGTCAAGGATCGAATCGATCACACGAGAAAAGACATAGGAGAAAATCAACGTATACATCATCCGTTTCAAATCGATATAAGATAAGGAAAGCAGTAAGACAAAGACATCAAAAATCAGTAAGGAGCGGCCAATCGTGACCCCAAAGTTTTTTTCTAAAATCCGTGCTAAAACATCGACACCGCCCGTGGTACCACCAACTTTATAGACAATACCGCTACCAATACCGGCGACTAAGCCGGCAAGCAAGGCAACGATCAGCAAGTCATGCTGCAAATCGATAGCAAAAGGGATCGTTTGCCAAAAAGCCAACCAAAAAGATAGACCAAAGGTGCCTAATATGGTGTAGATCAACGAGCGTCGACCTAAAATCTTGCCGCCGATCAAAATGATGGGAATATTCAAAATCAATGTACTAATGGCTGGATTGATTCCCCATAATGCCCGCATGATCAAGGTGATCCCCGTCACGCCGCCTTCAGCTAAGTCATTTGGGATATTTAAATAAACAAGACCAAAGGCATAAATACTCGTGCCAAATAAAATCAAGACAATATCACGAACTGTTCGCCATGAAAATAAAGTACGCAAATTGTTATCCTCCGTTTTTTATAAATTCACAAGTATCAATGTAGCACGAAATGGGGGATTGTACAATAACAGACCTAAAGACGGGTGTCTAGTCAGGGGCAGGATCTTTTGGTAAGATAACAGAGAAAGGGTGAAGACAATGACAGACAAACAATCCTTGTCGTCGATGCAAGCAGAAGTCGACGCATATATCCAACAATTCAAAGCTGGTTACTTTAGCCCCCTCGCGCAAATGGCACGGCTCACAGAAGAAGTAGGTGAGCTTGCGCGAGAAGTGAATCATTATTATGGAGAGAAAAGCAAGAAACATGATGAAGCTGAAAAAACGGTTGCCGAAGAATTGGGCGATGTACTCTTTGTGACCATGATCATGGCGAATTCTTTAAATATTGATTTAACAGAAGTATTCCATGCGAATATGCAAAAGTTCAATCAACGGGACAGCTATCGCTTTGAAAGAAAAGATGGGCAAGTATATGAAGCTGAATAATCTACCTGAGGCCTTTGTTCAGGCAACCCCGTTATTACAAAAAATCGAAGAAGCAGGTTTTGAAGCCTATTTTGTCGGCGGCAGCGTGCGGGACACGATTTTGAACCAGCCGATCCATGATGTGGATATTGCTACCAGCGCTTTTCCAGCAGAAGTCAAAGCGTTATTTCCTCGCACGATCGATATTGGGATCGAGCATGGCACCGTTCTTGTTCTATGGGCGCAAGAACAATATGAAATCACGACGTTTCGTACAGAAGCGGCATATCAAGATTTTCGTCGACCAGACAAAGTCGACTTTGTTCGTTCCTTGCAAGAAGATCTCAAGCGGCGTGATTTCACGATCAATGCATTGGCGCTGCAAAAAGATGGCCAAATCATTGATTTGTTTGATGGATTGGCGGATTTAGACAATCAAGTGTTGCGTGCAGTGGGCAATCCCCAAGAACGATTTCACGAAGACGCATTGCGGATGATGCGAGGGGTACGCTTTGTCAGTCAATTAGGATTTGAACTAGAGGCGCGGACATTTCTTGCGATCCAAGAAAATCATGCCTTGCTGGCGAAGATATCGGTAGAACGAGTGATGATCGAATTTGTGAAGATGTTATTGGGTACCCACCGAAATCAAGCGTTAAAAGCTTTTGTGGCGACAGAATGTTATCAATATTGTCCTGGGTTGCGCCCCTATGGCGAGGCGTTGCTGCGGATGGCCGATCTGCCTGCCTTACCGTTGATCAAAGAAGAGGCGGCGTGGGTATTGCTGCTTGATCAATTGCATTTAAATGCTCATGAAGTACGGCCTTTCTTAAAAGCGTGGAAATGTTCTAATGCTTGTATTCGGCAAGTCCAAGCTGGCTACCAATTCTTGCTGATGCGAAAAGCGAGTGATTGGACGGACAGTGCATTGTATCAAGCAGGGATGACTACGATCGAACTTGTGGAAAGTCTATTGCCTTTTATCGGACAAGACGGCTGTCTCAATGATGTTGAAGCACGCTATCAGGCATTGCCGATTCACCAGCTACAAGATTTAGCCGTCAATGGCCGAGATTTATTACAGGCATTTGACCGGCCATCGGGTCCGTGGCTGAAAGACGTGCTGCAGCAGTTGGAAGCGTCGGTTGTGAAACGGAACATTGCCAATCAACAAGAGGCATTATTGTTGTTTGCCCAAGCGTATCTGGAGCACGCTGAAAAAAGTCAGCCAAAAGCAAAGTAAATTTGTGTACCAATGCAGACAATGTGTTAGAATTAAAATGTAATACTAATGAAAAGGAGCGTTTTGTCATGGCTAGAGATATGAAAGCTTTAAAATTCTATTTCCGTAATGGAGAAACATGGACGATCGAACGTCGTTATATCGGTGACTTGTGGATCAAACAAATCACAACAAGTTTTGGTCGTATCCACGGTAGTGAGTTCGTTGAGATTCATCCTTGTGCTGGGTTCAAGATCGAGATTTTCCAAGAAGGCGATCATGTAGCCACACATGATATCAATCTGGGCGGCCTGGAATTGGGCATGTTTGCTCGGGCATTGAAATATGAAGACATCGAAAGAATGGAAATCCTTTATCGCAACGGCACACCTGATTTGGTGTACTTCCCTTATAAAGACAAAGACACTGAAGGATTGGACAATGTGTACCAATCAACCAAAATCAGTGAAAAAACGAAGAGCTTGTATATCGTCATCGATCCGAATCAAACGGTGGAAGACGTATACGGCGAACATTTATCAGAAACAGAAGCAAAATAAGCACCAAAAAACGCAGAACATTGAGTTCTGCGTTTTTTTATAATGATTGTTGAAAAATATCTGTGTATTTTTTTAATAAAAGATAATCTTCAGCTAAATGGTCTTTGATGATGATTGAATCCCCAAAAAGACTTTTGCGGGCTTGCTGAATGACCCGATGTTGGATATCTTCCGACAATAAATAGTCGATTTCTGATTGTTTCAATTCTTGAGCAGCAGCGCTGCCTCGGTTCTTTTCTAGAAACTGCAGTAAATCATATTCAAGATGTCCTGCATTATTGATCACGCGCTTGTATTCGATTTTGTCTATTTTCATCTCTGCTCACATCCCTTATATATTAAGATACCCTAGAAAGAATCATCAAAGAATCAAATTGCTCATTTTTTCCAAAATCTTAAAAAATAAGTAAAATACTTTGGCTTGGTTTGTTTTTTTCGATAAATAATCGACAAATAAAACGGAAGGGAGGGCTTGGATCCTTCCACAATCACATGATCTGTTTCTCAGGTCCGACGTTCGAGATGCCGTCCATCCCGCCAGCATGGCCCCCAACCAGTTTGCTGCGGGCGATCGCTCTGGCCCCTTCTAAATGACTGTTGGCATGTACAATGGCGGTAAAGCCGTATTTTTCACGAATCTTGTCTATGATCAAATCTAAGTTACGTTGCTGCAGCTGTTCTTCGGCATTGTCAAATAAATCTAATTGGATATTTTCGGTATACAACAGTTTAGAGTAGGTGATGCCCACATGTCGAGTGACTTGCCCAGTATAATATTTGCGAAATAAAAATAAACAATGTGCTACCAGTTTGCGAGAATTGTCTGTCGGCGGGATTTTCATTTGCCGTGAAAACCCGTTGGCCGTTTCTCCAAAAGCGACACCAATCGACACATGGATGCAGGCAGTTTGACAATGATGACGGCGTATTCGGGCCGCAACTTGTTCGGCCATTTCTTTGACGACAATCTCGATTTCTTCTTGCAAGTAATAATTGCGATCCAACACTTGGCTGTTGCCATAACTTTTTTCCAGGACCTGTGGCGCCGGTTCAGAAAGAATCGTGCGATCGATGCCATTGGCGTGATGATAGAGTTGTTCGCCAATAATGCCCATGCGACTGCGCAAAAAATCAGGACTTGCTTGCGCCAATTGTTCGATTGATTCGATCCCCATCAAATGCAGGCGCTTTTCAGTCCGATGGCCAATACCCCAAAATTCAGTCATAGGGGCAATGCGCCATACTTTATTGGCAACATCTTGATAGGTCCATTCTGAAATCAGGTGTTGATTGTGTTTGGACTCATTGTCTAGGGCCAACTTCGCCAATAAGGGATTATCGCCAATCCCAACGGTTACGTAGAGCTTCGTCGATTGATACACATCTTGTTGGATCATTTTTGCGAAAGCCCACCTTTTTTTTGTCCGCGAAAAGGTGGGATCGGGAAAGAAAAGATCCATACTACGGGTGATATCCATCACCGATTCATCGATGGAGTACAGCATGAGATCTTCTTCTGCCACATATTTGCGAAACACATTGTTGACCTTGGTATTTTCTTTGATATAAAAGCTCATTCTTGGTGGTACTTTGATCAAATCTGGATGTACAGGCATGTTGTCGTTGCGGGTGACATTGGTGATGCCTAAGACTTTTTTTGCCATGGGGGAGGCCGCTAAAACCAGTCCATTGCCTGTATTATCTGAATGAGACATGACGACAAGCATAGTCTTTATCGGATCTAATCCCAAAGAAACACATTCAACAGAGGCATAGAAGCTTTTGACGTCAATAAATAAAATGTCTTTTTTTGGTTCTTCTTCATAATTAAAACCACCCATTTTTATCACCTCTGATTCCAATTATAAGAACAAATGTTCGTATTGTAAAGCGAACAAAAAAAGTTCGTCCAAACTTTGGTTATCAGCTTGGACGAACTTCTTAATTGAATTATTTTGTTTCGCGGTGTAAAGTAACTTTTCTTTCACGTGGGCAATATTTTTTCTTTTCCAAACGATCAGGATTGTTACGTTTGTTTTTATTAGATAAGTAGTTGCGTTCTTTACAAGAAGTGCATTCTAATGTGATGTTTACGCGCATGATTTTCCCCCCTCACCATTCAAGAATCCTCCAAGAAATCTCTCAGACTAAAATATAATAGCATGATTTGAAAGGGAAAGCCAGTCTTTTTGTGTATTTTGTTAAGTAAAACTACTTGACGAATCGTGGCTACAGTTATTTGAGTTTGCTTTGAATATCTTCGATCATTTTGGTATAGGCGATCGGTCCGTTGTATAACCAGCTTGATTCTGGTCCAAATTCCCATAAATTGCCATCTTTGACAGCTTTGAGATTTTGCCAAACTTGATCGTTGAAGAAGTCGGCACCTTCATCACTGTTGACCAAAATCAGATAATCTGCATCCAATTCTGCAAGTTTTTCTAACGAAACAGCAGACCAGTCCGCAGTGGCTGTTTCGCTGATTTCTGTGACTAAACTAGGAACTGAAAATCCAAGTTCTTGGTACAATAATTGACCGCTTGATTTGGTTTGTGCAACCATGAAAGCCGAGTTATTGACGACCCATAGAACGGCCACGGATTTGCCTTCGATTTTATCTGCATACGTTTCTTTCGTTGAAGCAACCAAATCATCGTAATCTGTTTCAACTTGCTTTGCTTGATCTTCTTTATGCAATACTTTGGCAATATCGTTTAAACGATCCCGCCAAGTCACGTCTTCGCCGTTGGTCACGACATAGGTTGGGGCGATTTTGCTGTATTGGGCATATTTATCTCCTTCAACCATTGAATTGCTATCCATTAATAGTAAATCTGGTTCGTAGCTTAACACATCTTCGTAAGGTAAATCGTAATTGATACGTGGGACATCTGCTAATTTGTCTTGCAAGTAGGCTTGGTCGCTGTCATTGCCGACGGTCCATTGCGCAACTGGCGTCACATCTAAAGCCACCAGATAATCCTCTAAATAGCTGGCGATCACACGCTGGGGATCGGCAGGAATCGTGACTTCATTGCCGGCAGCATCGGTCAATGTTGTTTCAACTGCGGCACTTGTTGTTGTGTCTGCTGTGCTGTCAGTGGTTTCATTGCTATTGGAACATGCACCCAGCACCACTAGTGAAAGCAAAGAAAGCATCGCTAGCCATTTTTTTGTTTGGAATCGTTTTGTCATTTTTATCCTCCTTTGTTCTCAATTGAACGATCATTCTATTAAGTGAGAATGATTCTCAATCCATAAAGGTATTATTGCGAAGAAAGCTGTTTTTGTCAATCTTAAAAAGAGAATTTTTCACAGCTATTGACGAATCAAAGAAAAACAAGCATAATTGATAATCATTATCAGTATGTATGATTGAGGAAGAATTATGGCGAAATTAAGAACAGTTGACTTGACGGTCGGCTATCAAAAACAAAAAATTGTGCAACATCTAACAATCGAGATTCCAGAAGGACAAATCATTGGATTGATTGGACCAAATGGCAGCGGAAAGTCGACCTTATTGAAGGCATTGGCGCGGGTCTTGACACCTTTATCGGGAGACGTGTTTTTGGATGAAAAACAGCTCCATCAAATCAAAACCAAAGAAGTGGCTGGTCGAATCGCTCTTTTGTCGCAAATCAGTGATTCTTCCATCGGATTGTCGATTCGCGAAATCGTGTCCTATGGTCGTTACCCGTATCAAAAAGGGCTCAGTGGTCTTTCCCAAAAAGACCTTGAAGCGATTGAGTGGGCACTGCAGGCGACTGGACTTGAGGCACTGGCCGACGAAAATATCGGGACGTTGTCGGGCGGTCAAAAACAGCGGGTATGGATCGCGATGGCGTTGGCACAGGATACCGATATTGTGATTTTGGATGAACCAACGACTTTTTTGGATCCAGCGCATCAATTAGAAATATTGTTGTTGCTGCAGCAAATCAACCAACAGTATGGGAAAACGATCATTATGTCGATCCATGATCTGAATCATGCATCGCGCTTTGCTGACTATATGTATGCCTTAAAAGCTGGGATGCTGCTGACGTGCGGTACACCTGAGGAAGTCTTGACCACCCAATGGCTCAAAGATTTATTTGATATCGAAGCCACATTGACAACCTTTCCCAATAGTCGCAAACCATTGATTTTGACGTATGATTTGGGGGCAGAGTCATGAAACGATTTACTTGGCTTTTGCTTTTCGCTTGTCTTCTTTTCATCGGTATTTTCTTTCTGGCGATCACACAAGGTGCCGCGGATATTTCTTTGCAGACAATCAAAGAAGCGTTCTTCGACTTTGACTATCAAAATCAATTACACCAAGTGCTGCGTAATATTCGTTTGCCGCGGGTATTGGCCTCTTTTCTCGTAGGCAGTTGCTTTGCGGTCACTGGTGCCATCATGCAGGGGATCACCAAGAATCCTTTAGCGGATGGTGGGCTCTTAGGGGTCAATAGTGGGGCAGCGGTTGGGTTGGCGATCGCTTTTATTTTGTTTCCAACGATCCAACCAAGTCAGGCAGCACTTTTTTCTTTTTTAGGAGCGTTCATTGCTACAGCCTTTTTGTTTTTACTTACGAAGTATGCACGCTTAGGCATGTCGCCGACGGGCTTGATTTTAGCTGGAGTGGCGTTAAGCTCCTTCTTTTCAGCCATCAGCCAAACATTGTCCTTACAGTTTGACTTGAATCAAGATCTGGCTTTTTGGTTCATAGGCGGAGCGGCGAATGTGACATGGGCACAATTGCGCTTTGTCACACCGATTTATGTACTGGCCATTCTATTGACACTAGGTATGGGGAAATCGCTCAATCTTTTGTCTTTAGGGGATGATACAGTGATCGCCCTTGGCAAACATCCTCAAGGGATACGAGGTGCTGCCTTATTGGTAGTGGTGGTTTTAGCCGGGATGGCGGTATCGTTGGTAGGTCCGGTCAGTTTTATTGGTTTGATGGTCCCCCATGTGACGCGGGGGTTGGTGGGTAAAAATTATCAATTGATTCTGCCGTTGACAATCATTGGCGGCGGCACGCTGGTCATGGCGGCGGACTTGGTTGGTCGCTTGATCAATCCACCGTTTGAAACACCTTTTGGCGCGATTTTAGCCTTGATCGGTGTGCCTTTCCTATTGATCAAGATTCGGAGGGAGCAAGGATGAAGAAAAAAGTGATCATTGTTTCCTTTGTGCTGATTGCCGCATTCCTGGCTAGTGTGATGGTCGGCAAAACGTTTCTTTCCTTCCGCGTCTTGCTGGATATGCTGCAAGGGACTGCTTCCAGCAGCCAAGTGCTCACGTTGTTTTCCTTTCGTTTGCCGCGGGCTTGTTTGGCACTGATTGCTGGAATGGCTTTTGGTTTTTCTGGTTTTGCATTGCAAGGTGTGACGCGGAATGCATTGGCAGACGCAAGCATCTTAGGCATCAATAATGGCGCTGGGTTATTCGTGATCGTCTATTTGGGCTTTTATGCGCAGGGGTCGTATTTGCTGCCGCTGATTGGTGTGATAGGGGGCTTGTCAGCAGCGCTGCTCGTATACTTTATCGCATACAAATACCGGCAACTCTTGTCAATGGAACGGGTCATTTTGGCTGGGATCGCGGTCAATGCAGGATTGGCTGCAGGAACGCTGCTGCTGACGGTCCAACTATCAAAGGATCGATACAGCTTTGTGACCTCATGGCTTTCAGGCGCGATCTGGGGGACGTCGTGGACCCAGATTATCAGTTTGCTCCCTTGGGTCATCCTACTGGCGGGTGCTCTTTTTTGGACAGTGCCATTACTGAATCTGCTAGGATTTGGGGAAGAACAGGCAATTAGTTTGGGGGTTTCCCTCACGAGATTGCGTACATGGTTTCTTTTATTGGCTGTCGGATTGGCTGCAAGTACCGTTGGTTTTACTGGTAATTTGGCTTTTGTTGGTTTACTGGCACCTCATATCGCCAAAGGGATCGTCGGAAAAGAATCCCGCACCGCATGCGTTTTATCTGGGATGATAGGAAGTATCTTGGTTTTGGCCAGTGATACGATTGGTCGTCTGATATTGACAAGTGGTGAGATACCAGCAGGGATCATTATCTCACTGGTAGGTGCGCCTTATTTTTTATATCTATTGATTCGTCAAAAAGCATCGTCAACGTGATACGTAGAGAAAAACGAATTTTCTCTCATTCGCGTTTGCTATTTGACGCTTTTTTTTGGTACTATCTCTGAGAGGAGTGATTTCATGGAGAAAGCTTTTTTGAGAAAACAGATGATCAATACATTAGAACAACTCCCTAAAAAACGGAAACAGAAGAAAGAAAGATTGATGCAGCAAATGCTGTTTGCCTCTCAAGCATGGCAAAATGCGTCATCGATCGGGGTGATTCGCGCACTTCCTTTTGAGTTTGATACCCAACCAATCTTTGCACAGGCGATCAAAGAAAATAAACGGATCGCCGTACCTAAAACGATCGACAAAGCATTGCATTTTTTTGAGGTAGATGGAGATACACTTTATCAAAAGTCCGCCTTCGGTGTGGAAGAACCCATCAGTGAAAAAGCTGCACTGCATTTGGACCTTGTCCTTGTGCCAGGGTTGATTTTTTCGACTGCTGGTTATCGAATCGGGTTTGGTGGCGGCTATTATGATCGGTTTCTAGCAAATTATAGAGGAAAAACGATATCTATGGCATTTTCAGAGCAAATCAATGATGCATGGCAGCCAGAAGCCTTTGATATCCCAGTGGATAAAATCATTACCGACAGCTATGATGCAACAAACGAAGGAGCAGTACGATGAATACTTTGATGAAAAAATGGCGGAACCAGCCATTCTTTACTTATTTGTTTTTGGCGATTCAAACAATTGTTTTTATTCTCGGTTATTTGACACCGATGATCCAGGCCGGTGGTGTGATGTATGGTCCTTTTGTGGCGTATATGCACGAATACTGGCGTTTTGTCACACCAATTTTTCTGCATTTCGGTTTGGCGCACTTCGCGATCAATTCAGTGATCTTGTATTATATGGGGCAGCAAGTGGAAGCTATATATGGCCACAGCCGCTTCTTTTGCTTGTATATCCTAAGCGGGATCATGGGCAATGTGATGAGCTTTGCCTTTAACCAAGTAGGTGTACAATCGGCAGGCGCAAGTACTTCTTTGTTTGGTTTATTTGGGGCCTTTTTGATTTTGGGGCTGCATTTCAAAAACGATTACCGCATTCAAGCGATGGTACGGCAGTTCGCTTTATTTGTTGGATTGAACCTTGTGTTTGGTTTGTTTGATCGATCCATAGATATTTGGGGTCATGTCGGCGGCATCATCGGTGGACTGTTAATGGGGAACCTTTTGGCATTGCCCAAAAATTACGGAAAGTATTCCATTCATACACGAATCATCTCCGGCATTCTCTTTGTTTTCTTATTGGTGATTTTTGTGATATATGGTTTAAAAAAATATCAAATACTTGTATAATAAGCAGGAAGTGGTTCTATGAAGACGTTATATGACGTACAGCAATTACTGAAACAATTTGGTGTTTATATTTATGTAGGCAAGCGTATTTACGATATTGAGTTGATGCAGATCGAATTGAAAAACTTTTATGACAGTCGTTTGATCGATCAAGATACCTATATGACCGCTTGGCACATCCTTAAACGTGAACATCGAATAGAAGAAAGTCGGGAGGAAAAATTGTGATGGACAAAAAAATCATCGGCATCGATTTAGGCGGCACGACAGTCAAATTTGCTATTTTGACAACAGAAGGAGAGATTCAACAAAAATGGAGTATTGATACCGATATTCTTGATGAAGGTGCCCATATCGTGCCGGAAATTGTTGAATCGATCAATCATCGTCTAGGTTTATATGATATGAAACCTGAAGACTTTATCGGCATCGGCATGGGGACCCCAGGCAGTGTGGATCGGGATAAAGGCACGGTGATCGGTGCATATAACCTGAACTGGAAAACTTTGCAGCCTGTCAAATCGTTGATTGAAAAAGGAACAGGTATTGCTTTTGCGATCGACAACGATGCCAATGTTGCGGCTTTAGGGGAACGTTGGAAGGGTGCCGGTGAGAATAATCCTGATGTCATCTTTATTACATTAGGCACTGGTGTTGGCGGCGGCATCATTATGGAAGGTCAGCTGCTTCATGGTAAAGCTGGCTGTGCTGGCGAGATTGGCCATATCACAGTAGACCCTGAGGGCTATGAATGTACTTGCGGCAAGCGCGGTTGTCTAGAAACGGTATCTAGTGCAACGGGCGTTGTGAGGGTCGCACGAACTTTAGCTGAGGAATATGCGGGAAATTCTAAATTGAAACAACAATTAGACAATGGCGAAGAAGTATCAAGTAAAGATATTTTTGAAGCTGCACAAGCCAATGATCCTTTTGGGTTGATGGTCGTTGATAAAGTTTGTTTCTATTTGGGCTTAGCCTGCGGTAATTTAGGCAATACCCTTAACCCAGCAAGTATTGTTCTGGGTGGCGGTGTTTCGGCAGCGGGAGAATTTTTGCGCAAGCGCGTGGCAGCTTATTTTGCCAAGTTCACATTCCCGCAAGTCACTGAAAGTACCGAAATCAAATTAGCAGAATTAGGCAATGACGCAGGTGTGATAGGCGCTGCATCATTGGCATTGCAATTCGCAAAATAGTCGTGGTCAACACGACTGATCATCACCAATGAAGTAAGAGCAGAGAGGATAGAGGAAAACATGTCACCAATTATGTGGGTCAATCTTGTTTTGGCACTGATTATTTTAGCAATCGCCCTAAACTGGGGTTATTTTCAAATCATGGGGCGACGATCAGCAACGATCATTCCCGAAGATGAATTCAAAGCAGGAATGAAGAAGGCACAAGTGATCGATGTACGTGAAAAAAATGAATTTGACAGCGGCCATATTATGGGTGCCCGCAACATTCCTTTTACGGTGCTAAGTAATTCTTTTGGCGCGTTTCGCAAGGATCAGCCGATTTATTTATACGATACGCGAAAATCATTGAGTATTCGAGCGGCCAATAAATTACGTAAAGAAGGCTTCACCAATGTCTATATCTTAAAAGAAGGATATGAAGGCTGGAGCGGCAAGACCAAAAAGAAAACGACCGTATAAAAAAAGTTGAAAAAGTGTGTTTACGTTCCCGTAGACAGACTTTTTCTTATTTTAGCGCAAAGTTTCGGCTGCAGCACAGAAAAAAAACGCCAACCAATGAATGGTGGCGTTTTTTTATTGTGAAGAAAATCAGCGCGCAGCACTTTTGCGCATTGCCCGTTTGCGTTTTTCGTCATGGGCAGCTTGTTGTTCATCGATTGGATCAATCACTTGTTTTTTGACAGTCAAAACTACGCTTGCTGCAGCGGCTACTGTTGCTGCTGTACCAATCAGAAATCCGGATAAAAATCGTTTCATCTTCAAACACCTCGCCTTTATTGATACCTTCATTATGCGCCAAAGAACAAAATAAATCAAAAAATACACGTTTTCTATGAGTAAACTATTGATAAAATTTAGTAAATATTTTATAATAAATTTACTAAATAGAATAAAGGAGCGAGAATATGGATACATTAGCACGCATTTTTGAAGAACGATTTGGTGAAGCTGGAACAAATACGTACTTTGCACCTGGAAGAATCAATCTGATTGGAGAGCATACCGATTACAATGGTGGCTATGTCTTTCCAGCAGCGATTACATTAGGCACATATGCAGTTGCGCGTAAGCGTGAAGATCAGCAAGTCCGTTTGTATTCGGAGAATTTTCCTGAGATTGGGACCATTTCTTTTGATTTGCATGCATTAGATTACCGCAAGGAAGACAATTGGACCAATTATCCCAAAGGTGTCTTACGCTATCTGAAAGAAGCCGGTTATGCCATCACAACTGGTTTTGATGTCGCATTTTATGGGAATATCCCAAATGGTGCTGGTTTATCCTCTTCGGCTTCGATCGAATTGCTGACAGGTGTCATGTTGGAAGATTTATTTGACCTGTCATTAGATCGTTTGGACCTAGTGAAAATCGGCAAAAAAGTGGAGAATGAATTTATTGGTGTCAATTCAGGGATCATGGACCAATTTGCGATTGGCATGGGACGAAAAGATCATGCACTGCTTTTAGATACGAATACATTAAATTATGAAGTTGTGCCAGCCGCATTTGGTGAATATGTGATTGCGATCATGAATACCAATAAACGTCGTGAACTGGCAGATTCGAAATACAACGAGCGCCGTGCGGAATGCGAAGAAGCCTTGGCACGCTTGCAAACCAAGTTAGCGATCGATTCACTAGGCGCATTGGATGAAGCGACCTTCTTTGCCAATACAGATTTGATTGGCGATGACACTTTGATCAAGCGTGCCAAACACGCAGTAACAGAAAATCAGCGCACATTGAAAGCAAAGGCCGCATTGACTGCAGGGGACTTAGTGACATTTGGTCAATTATTGAATGACTCGCACACCTCGCTAAGAGATGATTACGAAGTCACAGGCGTTGAATTAGATACGTTAGCTGCAGCAGCGCAAGCACATCCAGCAGTCTTAGGTGCCCGAATGACTGGCGCAGGTTTTGGCGGATGTGGGATTGCATTGGTCAAAGCAAGTCAGTGGGATGACTTCAAAGCGCACGTATTGGCCGCTTATGCAGACAAAATCGGCTATGCAGCAGACATGTATCAAGCGAGTATTGATGATGGGGCGCGAAAACTGTAGAATAAGGAACGTGAAAGAAATCAAGAAAGAAGGCTGAAAAATGACGATTTTAGTTTTAGGTGGTGCAGGATACATCGGCTCACATGCGGTGGATCAACTGATCAATCAAGGAAAAGAAGTAGTAGTCGTTGATAATTTATTGACAGGACATCGTCAAGCAGTCCATCCAGCAGCAACATTTTATCAAGGTGACATTCGTGACAAAGACTTTTTGCAAAAAGTCTTTGAAAAAGAAACCATTGAAGGCGTGATCCATTTTGCAGCCAGCTCTTTGGTCGGGGAATCTGTCGAAAATCCATTGAAATATTTTAATAATAACGTCTATGGCATGCAGATCTTGCTTGAAGTCATGCAAGCACATGCCGTGAAGCATATAGTTTTTTCTTCAACAGCAGCGACATATGGAGAACCAGAAGAAAGCCCAATCACGGAAACGACGCCCACCAATCCCAAAAATCCATATGGCGAAAGTAAACTGATGATGGAAAAAATGATGCGCTGGTGCGATGAAGCCTATGGCATGAAATTTGTTGCTTTACGCTACTTCAATGTCGCTGGTGCCAAAGCGGATGCCACGATAGGAGAAGACCATGATCCAGAAACACATTTGGTCCCAATCATTTTGCAAGCCGCATTAGGCCAACGAAAAGAAGTCGCCATCTTTGGCGATGATTATGATACACCAGATGGTACTTGTATTCGTGATTACGTCCATGTGGAAGATTTGATCGCGGCACATTTGTTGGCGTTAGACTATTTGCAAAAAGGCAATGAGAGCAATATCTTTAATCTAGGCAGCAACAACGGCTACTCGGTCAAAGAAATGGTTGAAGCAGCCCGTACCGTGACCGAAAAAGATATTCCAGCGCGGATCGCACCACGTCGCGCTGGCGATCCAAGTACATTGGTGGCTTCCAGTGATAAGGCGAAAGCTATTTTAGGCTGGCAGCCAAAATATACGACCGTTGAAGCAATCATCGAAACTGCCTGGAAGTGGCATGTCAGTCATCCAGATGGTTATCAAGATTAGGAGGCACTTGACCTATGACGATCAGTCAAACAATTAGTGATTTTGTCACATTGGCGATCAAAGCAGGGGGCTGGATGGCGCTGGATCGCATCTATTTGCAGAACCGCGTGTTGGCAATGATCGGTGAAGATGTGATGGAGGAAACTGTGCAGCAAGAACCGGCTTCTTCATTGGACTTGATGGATACCCTTGTTGAAAAAGCCATCGAAAACCAGGTGATTGGCGATACAATGGCCCAACGTGAACAGTTCGAAGCCCAACTGATGGATTATTTAACACCGCCGCCATCAGTGGTCAATGCATTTTTTGCGCAGCATTATGCCACAGATCCCAAAGCAGCGACGGATTACTTTTTTGCATTGTCTAAACAAAATGATTACATCAAAACCAGAAGTATTGCAAAGAACATTGTTTTCCCAGTCAAAACGGAGTATGGCGATTTAGAGATTACCATCAACTTATCAAAACCCGAAAAAGATCCGAAACAAATCGCTGCAGAAGTAAAAAGCAGTCAAGTGGATTATCCAAAATGCATGCTTTGTTTGGAAAATGAAGGCTATCAAGGCAGAATCAACTATCCAGCGCGCGCCAACCATCGTATCATCCGTATGAATCTGGATCATGAGGCATGGGGGTTTCAATATTCGCCATATGCTTATTACAATGAACATTCGATTTTTCTCTCACTGGAACATCGGCCGATGAAAATCGATCTGCAAACCTTTAGTCGGTTGTTGCAGATCGTTGAAGTGATGCCCCATTATTTTGTGGGTTCGAATGCAGATTTGCCAATCGTGGGCGGCTCGATTCTATCCCACGATCATTACCAAGGTGGGCGGCATGAATTTGCGATGGCAAAAGCAGCTGTCGAAAAAGAATTCAGTTTGACTGGATTTGCCGATGTCACTGCCGGCATCGTGAAGTGGCCCATGTCAGTGATCAGACTGCAAGCCAAAGACAAGCAGAAGTTGGCCTTGGCGTCAGATTATATTTTGGCCCAATGGCGCAATTACTCTGATCCAACTGTATCGATCAATGCCTTTTCCATAGATGGAACGCCGCATCATACGGTCACACCAATCGCGCGCAAAAAAGGCGACCTGTTTGAAATGGATCTCGTATTGAGGGACAATAATATATCTGAAGAACATCCGGATGGTATCTTTCATCCTCATAAGAATGTGCAGCACATCAAGAAAGAAAATATCGGCTTGATCGAAGTCATGGGGTTAGCGGTCTTGCCGCCGCGCCTAGTGCCAGAATTAAAAGAAGTGGCCAAGTATCTCCTTGATCAACCCAATCAAATGGCAGACTATCATCACGTGTGGGCAGACCAGTTGAAAGCAGCACATCCCAATCTGACCGAGGCAAACGCAGAAGAAATCTTGCATCAAGCAGTGGGGCATGTTTTTGCCGAAGTGTTGGCGCATGCTGGTGTCTTCAAACGTGATGCGACAGGTAAAGCTGCCTTCCAGACATTTATCGATCAGTTGTGAGCCAAACCATCTATGAGGAAAAGGAGGGATAGCATGGCTACGATCAAAGATATTGCGCAGCAAGCAGGTGTCTCGCCGGCAACTGTGTCCCGCGTCTTAAATTACGATAGTGAATTATCCGTAAGCGCTGAAACCAAAGAAAAGATCTTCAAAGTTGCCGAGGCGCTGAATTATACCAAGCATAAGAAAAAAGCTGCTGAAACCAGCAGCATTCGGCTGATCCAGTGGTTCGATACGGAAGAAGAATTGGCGGATCTGTATTATTTAGCGATTCGCTTAGGGATTGAGAACAAAGCAGAAGAGTTAGGGATTCGCCTGCTCAAGGAACCCTTCGATACCTTGTCAGATACGCCTGTGGATGGAACGATCACGATTGGCAAATTTGGCGATCAACAGATCCAGCAATTGAAAAAAAGTCAGAAGCACCTCTTAATGGTTGATTTCGATGCCCTTTCTTATGGGGTCGACTCATTAGTGGTGGACTTTCAGCAAGCGGTAGATCTCGTGATCGATGCCTTTATAGCGAAAGGCCATCAAAAAATTGGTTTGCTTTCTGGCATCGAATTTACCAAAGACCATCAGCAAGAAATCGTTGACCCGCGGCGTTACTTTTTTGAAGCCCGTTTGCGACAGCTGAAATTGTATGACGCCAACTATTTACTGCAAGCGCCGTTTACCGTTGAAGGCGGCTATTTAGCCATGAAGGACTTTCTGGCACAAGAGCGGCCATTGCCTACTGCTTTTTTTGCCTCTAGTGATGCGTTAGCTATTGGCGGGATGCGAGCACTGCAAGAAGCAGGCATCAGCATCCCAGAAGATATCGCAGTGATCGGCTTCAATGATGTCAGTGTGGCGAAGTATGTGACACCGGCTTTGTCTACGATCAAAGTGCATACGGAATGGCTTGGAGAGCTAGCAGTCACTACCCTCATGGAATTGATTGCCTCACCAGCACCGGTACCCAGAAAAGTGACGATTGCTACGGAGCTGATCAAACGTGCTTCCAGTGCACATCAGGCCAACACATAAAATGGCCGAATGAACAATACCAAAGTTTAAACAGCAAGACGATGGCTATGCCTGTATCCAAAGGCATAGTATCTGACGCTTGTTTAAGCTTTTTTTGTCCTTGTTGGGCAATCAGTCATAATATGGTAGAATATGAGAGAGTTTTTTTGAATGGGGAGATTAGCAACGATGAAAACATTAGCAATCGACACGTCTAACCAAACCTTGGCAGTTGCCGTGGTGGATGGTCATCAAATTTTAGGACAAAGTCAGACAATGGCGATCAAAAATCATAGCACAGCTTTGATGCCTGCCATCCAGCAGATGATGCAGACGGTTGGTGTAAAACCAAATGAATTGGCACAAATCGTTGTTGCCAAAGGTCCAGGATCCTATACGGGTTTACGGATCGGGGTGACTACTGCCAAAACGTTGGCCCATACTTTGGCGATTCCGCTGATCGCTGTGTCTAGTTTGAAAGTAGTGGCTGCAAACTGCGTGGGTGTTCCTCAATGGATCGTTCCACTGTTTGATGCCAGAAGAAACAATGTCTATACTGGTGTCTATCAATGGCAAGCGGACGCATTGACTTCGATTGTTGATGATCAGCATATGTCATTGGACAGCCTATTGACACTTTTGAAGAAGGAAAGCAATGGAGATGTATTGTTCGTAGGCGCTGATACAGCCAAGTTTGCTGCGGTGATCAAAGAAGAATTACCACATGCACGCATCAACCAAGTATCTGTTTGGGATCATCCCTCAGCAGCAGTCCTGGCCACACTCGCAGAACAAGAAGTGCCAGTGGCATCGATCCATGGATTTGTCCCATCTTATTTGAAATTAGTCGAAGCAGAAGAAAATTGGTTGGCCGTGCATGAAGCAGGAGCAGATGCCTATGTTGAAAAAATTTAAAGCGATCAAAGGCAAGCTAACATTATTTCGCCACATTCAGTATCCTGAAAGAACAGTCGATCTTAGGGGCAATACTTACGTCTTGCGGGAATTAGTCGGCGATGATATCAAAGAATTGCTGCAAGTAGAACGGCTCGTTTATGCAGGAGAATTGCCTTGGACGAAAAGTGCCTTCTTATCGGAACTGTATTCTCGGGTAAAGCACCTATACATTGGGGTTTTATATCAGGAACGCATGATTGGTTTTGCTGGCGTGCGGATTCTCGGTGGTGATGCCCATATCACCAACATTGCGATCATTCCTGAATATCAGGGGAAAGGCCTTGGTTCTTTCCTTTTGGCTGAACTAGAACAGTATGCGCGAAAGCAGACATGTGACCGCTTGACATTAGAGGTTCGACTCAGCAATCGAGATGCACAACGGTTGTATCGACAACTGGGGTTTCAATCTCAGGCGATCAAGACGGCCTACTATACGGAAGGCAATGAAGATGCATTGGATATGGTGAAATTTATTGATGGATAAACAAGCATACGATCAATTTCCCTCTGCGAAACAATTGTGGGACTTAGCAGAAAGTAGTTATCTGACGGGTTCACCGTGGGAGGAAGCTCAATTTGCACAAGACCTTCAAAACCCGCGAAGTCATTACTTGAGCAAAGCATCCAGCGTGTCAGGTAAACTGATTGCTTTTTTGAGTTTTCAGCAAGTCTTAGATGAAGCCGAACTATTCAATCTTGCTGTCGATCCAGCTTATCAAGGACAAGGCCTGGCTAAAGAAATGCTGCAACGCTTTTTTTCAATCGTAGAAGCAGCGGGGGGCACGCGGATTTTTTTGGAAGTACGGGCGTCAAATTTACAAGCCCAAGCGCTATATCTGCGCACTGGGTTTGCAGTCATTGGACGCAGAAAAAAATATTATCAACATCCTGAAGAGGATGCACTCATTATGGAAAAGAAAGTAGGCGAATAAATCAAATGAACGAATTGATTTTAGCCATTGAAAGCAGCTGCGACGAAACCAGTGTCGCTGTTATCAAAAATGGCGACACGATTTTAAGCAATATCGTCGCTTCGCAAATCAAAAGTCATCAACGTTTTGGCGGTGTTGTTCCTGAGGTTGCCAGCCGCCACCACGTAGAACAAATCACGATCTGTATCGAAGATGCGCTGACCGAAGCGCAAGTTGCACCCGATGAGCTGTCCGCAGTGGCTGTGACTTATGGCCCAGGCTTAGTCGGGGCCTTATTGATTGGTCTATCAGCAGCCAAAGCATTTGCATGGGCACATGATTTGCCATTGTTACCCGTCAACCACATGGCGGGGCATATCTATGCTGCCCGTTTTGTTCAACCATTGGTCTTTCCCTTGCTGGCATTACTGGTCAGCGGCGGTCATACGGAGTTGGTTTATATGGTTGAGGACGGTTCATTTGAGATCATTGGGGAGACCCGTGATGATGCGGCGGGAGAAGCTTATGACAAAGTCGGACGCGTCTTAGGATTACCGTATCCCAGCGGCAAAGAAATCGACCGTTTGGCGCATATTGGACAAGATACCTACCACTTTCCACGGGCGATGATTTATGAAGACAATTATGATTTTAGTTTCAGCGGATTGAAAAGTGCCTTTATCAATCACGTCCACAATGCTGAGCAACGTGGAGAAGCTTTGGTGCCAGAAGATTTAGCTGCGAGTTTTCAAGCAAGTGTCGTCGAGGTATTGGTCACTAAAACGATCAGAGCTTGCCAAAGTTTTCCTGTACAGCAATTGATCGTTGCTGGCGGCGTCGCGGCAAATCAAGGCTTACGTGAAGCATTAGCTGAAGCAATGCTGGAATACCCGGAAATCGATTTATTGATTCCGCCTTTGCGCCTTTGTGGGGACAATGCGGCGATGATCGGCGCCTATGCCCATATCGCCTTGCGGAAGCAGCGTATTGGCACGCTGGCGCTTAATGCAGATCCTAGTGTAAGTTTTATGCATAGATAAAATTAAAAGTACAACACCGACAAAACAAAGAACCTTTGTTTTGTCGGTGTTTTTTTATGGTTTAATAAGTTTTATATTTTTATTATCAATGAATTTTTATTTGTTTTTAAACTTTATATTGTATTTTATTTCATTTTTTGCTATTCTTATGAATAAATAGCAGTGAAGGGTGGTTTACTTATGAAATCGATTTTCCAAGGACGCAGCTTTTTAGCCGAAAAAGATTTCAGCCAAGCTGAATTACAGTATTTGATTGACTTTGCGCAACATTTAAAAGAAATGAAGCAACAACATTTGCCGCATCAATATCTAGCGGGAAAAAATATTGCTTTACTGTTTGAAAAAACGTCAACGAGAACACGGGCGGCGTTTACAGTCGCAACAACTGATCTGGGGGCACATCCTGAATTTTTAGGCGCCAACGATATCCAATTAGGGACAAAAGAGTCAGTAGAAGATACCGCGAAAGTATTGGGGCGAATGTTTGATGGTCTGGAATATCGCGGGTCAAGTCAAGAGGTAGTGGCACAATTGGCAGAATCAGCGGGTGTCCCTGTTTGGAATGGACTGACAGATGCGTGGCATCCCACCCAAATGATTGCTGACTTTTTAACGATTCAAGAAAATTTTGGGACACTGGCTGGTTTGACGATTGCGTATTGCGGCGATGGTCGTAACAACGTAGCCAATTCTTTATTGATCACTAGTGCTATTTTAGGGGTCAATATCCACATCGTAACGCCCAAATCCTTGTTTCCTGATGATCAACTAGTGGCACTGGCCAAGACCTATGGGGAAGAATCTGGCGCAGCGATTCTGATCACCGATCACGTATCAGAAGGGGTCTTAGGCGCAGATGTCGTTTATACCGATGTTTGGGTATCGATGGGAGAAGAAGCACAGTTTGAAGCCCGGATCAAGCAATTGCTGCCTTATCAAGTCAACCAGCAGTTGATCGATCAAACCCAGAATGAACAAGTGATTTTTATGCATTGTTTGCCAGCCTTCCATGATACACAAACAAGTTACGGTAAAGAAGTAGCTGCAAAGTATGGTATCAAGGAAATGGAAGTCACGGATGAGGTATTCCGCAGCAAATATGCCCGTCAGTTTGATCAAGCCGAAAATCGTCTGCATGCCATCAAGGCAATCATGGCAGCAACCGCCGGCAACCTGTTCATTCCGAAAGTCTAAAGATTAGTTTTTGGTTAAAGCGGCAACTGCACCTAGCCAAAAGCAGATATCTTTGTTATACTTTCTGGGAAGTCAATAGCCAAGATTTGATGATGCAAGAGAAGTAACCCTCAACAGTCATACAAGCGAGTTCGGGATGATGGAAGCCGAGCAGACGTGAGCGTGAAACGCACTTGTGAGAATTTGCCTAGCAAACGGAATTCTGCCGTTATCAGAAATAAAGTGGGTCCAATAGGACAATCAGAGTGGTACCGCGGGAAATCTCGTCTCTAGTGCATCGTTATGCGCTAGAGGCTTTTTTATGTGCTTCTCTTGCTGCAATCGAACAGCGCCAAATAACAGGAGGTCAAAAAATATGAATAACAAAGAAATCGTCGCCCAAGCTATCTACCAAGTCGTCAAAGAAGATTTGACCATTGAACAAGTCCAGCAATTATTAGAAAATCCTAAGTCAGTCGATCACGGAGATGTCGCTTTTCCTGCCTTCGCATTAGCGAAGGCTTACCGCAAAGCGCCCCAGCAAATTGCTGCCGAACTGGCGGAAAAAATTGCGGATACTTCGTTTGAAAAAATTGAAGTGGTGGGACCGTATTTGAACTTTTTCATGGACAAATCTGCCATTTCAGCGCATGTCTTAGCGACAGTGATCAAAGATAAAAATCATTATGGCGATCAAACGATCGGCAATCAACAAGCCGTACCAATTGACATGTCTTCGCCGAATATTGCTAAACCTATTTCAATGGGGCATTTACGGTCAACCGTTATCGGCAATTCGATTGGTTTCATTTTGGAAAAAATCGGTTATCAGCCAATCCGGATCAATCACTTAGGGGACTGGGGCACTCAATTTGGTAAACTGATCGTGGCTTACAAAAAATGGGGTTCAGAAGCTGCAGTCAAAGCAGAACCGATCAATGAATTGCTGCGTTTGTATGTAGATTTCCATGAAAAAGCTGAAACCGATAAGCAACTAGAAGATGAAGCCCGTGCATGGTTCAAAAAGCTTGAAGACGGCGATCCAGAAGCCATTCAATTGTGGCAATGGTTCCGGGATGAATCAATGAAAGAATTCAATAAAATTTATGACATGCTGGAAGTGTCATTTGATTCATTGAATGGGGAAGCTTTTTATAACGACAAGATGACAGAAATTGTTGAACTGTTGGAAGAAAAGCATTTGCTGAAAGAAGACCAAGGCGCAGAAATCGTCGATTTGTCTGCTTACGATCTGAATCCAGCTTTGATCCGCAAATCTGATGGTGCAACACTCTATATCACTCGGGATATGGCCGCCGCGCTTTACCGCAAACGCAACTACGATTTTGCCAAATCATTGTATGTTGTCGGCAACGAGCAAAGCTATCACTTCAAACAATTGAAAGCTGTATTGAAAGAAATGGATTTTGAATGGTCCGATCAAATGACCCACGTGCCATTTGGCTTGATCACGAAAGACGGCAAAAAACTATCAACCAGAAAAGGCAAAATTGTCTTGCTGGAAGAAGTCTTGAACGAAGCAATCGCTTCAGCCAATGCCCAAATCACAGAGAAGAACCCCAACTTGGTCAACAAAGAAGAAGTGGCCAAGCAAGTCGGTGTCGGTGCGGTCGTCTTCCATGATTTGAAGAATGATCGCTTGAACAACTTTGACTTCACATTAGAAGAAGTGGTACGTTTTGAAGGTGAAACAGGTCCTTACGTGCAGTATTCTCATGCCCGTGCCATGAGTATTCTTGAAAAAGGCGGATTTGATGCAGATACCGCAGCCATCACTGGTTTGGCAGATGCGGATAGCTGGGAAGTCATTAAATTGATCCAACGCTACCCAGAAACGATTCTCCAAGCTGCGGAAAAATATGAGCCATCTGTGATCGCCAAGCATGCCATCAAATTGGCACAAGCCTTTAATAAATACTATGCCAATGTCAAGATATTGGCAGAAGATAGCCAAAAAGACGCACGTTTGGCACTGGTCTATGCAGTGACAGTCCTACTGAAGGAAGATTTACGTCTGTTGGGCCTACATGCGCCGGACAAGATGTAAAGCACAAGAAAAAAATGTTTGGCTAACAGTTTTGTTGGCCAAACATTTTTTTTGGTGATGTCTTATGCTACTCATTTCTTACAACACTGCATGGGTCTCAATGAAACTGAAAAATGCCTCTGCATCTTCTTCTGTTCTCGAGATCACAGCAACGGTATCAAAACCAGCCAATGAGCAGACTTTTTCTGGCATTGATACATCATCGATCGCGGCTGCCAGCAAAGGGGCATTGTCAGGGATCGTATGGATCAAAGTCATAAATTGGACGCGATCGATCTTGGTCACGACTTCTTCGATCATTTGTACCAAACGTTGTTCTTCCGCTTTTTCATTATCAGATACATGTTGACCTTGGAAAAGGACAAATTTGGTTTGACCAGTTTCGTCAGGTATTTTAACGATCTTCATGTCACGAATGTCGCGGGAAATGGTGGCCTGAGTTGCCGTGACACCTTGCTTTTCTAACAATTGAAGCAATTCTTCTTGGGTACGCACTGTCTGTTCAGTGACGATTTGTCTAATCATTAAGTGGCGATCAGCTTTACGCATAGGTCAAACTCCTTTATGGATGATTGATTGAATCAGCCCTATCATAGCAGAAAATCAAGTAAATGCCTAGAAATTCTCCCAAAAAGATCAGCGGAAGAAAGGAAAAGAGCGGAAATCACTGGGAATTTTTGGTGAATCAGTTGCATTTATCAAATAGCTACTGTATACTGTTTAAGGCGTGAGTTTTTAAACGCTATTATCCCACATCTTGTTCCATCTGCGAAGTGGTGCTGACTTAGTCAGTTCTTCAAAGAGCAAAAGAACAAGAGAGGAAAACAAAAAAAACCAATTGGAGGAAACACAACATGGCAGTAATCTCAATGAAACAATTACTAGAAGCCGGCGTACACTTTGGTCACCAAACACGTCGCTGGAACCCAAAAATGAAGAAATATATCTTCACAGAAAGAAACGGCATCTACATCATCGACTTGCAAAAAACTGTAAAATTAGTTGATGTAGCTTATGACTACATGAAAAATGTTGCTGAAGAAGGCGGCGTTGCTTTGTTCGTAGGAACAAAAAAACAAGCGCAAGAAGCAATCAAAGAAGAAGCAATCCGTTCAGGTCAATACTATGTAAACCATCGTTGGTTAGGTGGAACATTGACAAACTGGGAAACGATCCAAAAACGTGTTTCTCGTTTGAAACAAATCAACAAAATGGAAGAAGACGGTACTTTCGATTTACTTCCTAAAAAAGAAGTCGTAGGTTTGAACAAAGAACGTGAACGTCTTGAAAAATTCTTAGGCGGTATCGCTGATATGCCTAGAATTCCAGATGTAATGTACGTTGTTGACCCACGTAAAGAACGCATTGCAATCCAAGAAGCACGCAAATTAAATATCCCAATCGTAGCGATGGTTGATACAAACTGTGATCCAGATGAAATCGATGTAGTTATCCCATCAAACGATGACGCGATCCGCGCCGTTAAATTGATCACTGCTAAAATGGCAGATGCTTTCATCGAAGGCAATCAAGGGGAAGACCAAGTAGCTGAAGAAGATTTCGCTGCTGAGTCAACTGAAAATGCAACGTCAATCGAAGAAATCGTTGATGTTGTTGAAGGCGACAATGCATCAGCTGAATAATAAATGATGGAGCTTTTTCAAAGGCTAGGCGCCAAGCCTCACTCTCCTTTGAAACAGCTTTTTTTAAAGACAAGATCACTTGTTCAATAACATTTAGGAGGAAACAAATAATGGCAGAAGTAACAGCTAAATTAGTAAAAGAATTACGCGACATGACTGGTGTAGGTATGATGGACGCAAAACGTGCATTGGTTGAAGTAGAAGGCGATATCGAAAAAGCAGTTGACTTGTTACGTGAAAAAGGGATGGCTAAAGCAGCGAAGAAAAATGACCGTATCGCAGCAGAAGGATTGGCTTCAGTAGCAATCAACGGCAATACAGCTGCTATCGTTGAAGTGAACTCTGAAACAGACTTTGTTTCTAAAAATGAAATGTTCCAAGATCTAGTTAAAGAAATCGCTGAAGTGATCGCTGCCAATAAACCAGCTGATATGGACGCTGCTTTGCAATTAGACACATCTAAAGGCAAATTGGAAGCAGCTTTGATTGAAGCAACACAAGTCATTGGTGAAAAAATCAACTTCCGTCGTTTCGAAGTTGTGGAAAAAGACGACAACGCAGCATTTGGCGGATACCTGCACATGGGCGGACGTATCGCTGTTTTAACAGTGATTGAAGGTACAACCGACGAAACAGTAGCCAAAGACGTAGCGATGCACGTAGCAGCAATCAACCCACGCTATGTAAACGAATCACAAATCTCTCAAGAAGAATTAGATCATGAGAAACAAGTATTAACTGAACAAGCGTTGAACGAAGGCAAACCTGCCAACATCGTTGAAAAAATGGTTGAAGGCCGTTTGAAAAAATTCAAAGCTGAGATTGCATTGGTTGACCAACCATTTGTTAAAGATCCAGATATGACTGTTGAAAAATTTGTTGCTTCTAAAGGTGCAACTGTCAAATCATTTGTTCGTTTCGAAGTTGGCGAAGGTATCGAAAAACGTGAAGATAACTTTGTTGAAGAAGTAATGAGCCAAGTGAAAAAATAATTCTGTTCCTTGAACAGATGGGAACGCATGGAAGTGCGCTCCCTTTTTTTAAGCAAAAACAGTTTTGCAATAGCGTGAAGATAATTTCAACGAAAGAACACCGATATGCTACAATAGTATTGGAGAATGTGTGGAGGAATCAGAATGGTCAAACCTAAATATCAACGTGTGGTATTAAAATTAAGCGGCGAAGCACTTGCAGGAGATGAAGGGTTCGGAATCAAACCGCCGACGATCCAAGAAATCGTCAAAGAAATCAAAGATGTCCATGAATTAGGTGTTGAGATGGCCATCGTTGTTGGTGGCGGCAATATCTGGCGCGGTCAAATTGGTGCGCAAATGGGGATGGAACGGGCACAAGCAGATTATATGGGGATGTTGGCAACAGTCATGAACGCATTGGCACTCCAAGATACTTTAGAAAATGCTGGTGTACCAACCCGTGTCCAAACATCGATCGAAATGCGTCAAATCGCAGAACCTTATATCCGTCGCAGAGCGGAGCGTCATTTAGAAAAAGGCCGGATCGTGATTTTTGCTGGTGGAACGGGCAATCCGTATTTTTCTACGGATACGACAGCAGCCTTGCGAGCAGCTGAAATCAATGCTGATGTGATTTTAATGGCTAAAAACAATGTTGATGGCGTCTACTCAGCAGATCCGAAAGTTGATCAAAATGCGGTGAAATTTGAGGAATTGACACATTTAGATGTGATTTCAAAAGGGTTGCAGGTGATGGATTCAACCGCAAGTTCTTTGAGCATGGACAATGATATTCCATTGGTTGTCTTTAATTTGAACGAAACAGGCAATATTCGTCGCGCGATTTTGGGCGAAAATATTGGCACAACAGTAAGGGGGAAATAAACATGGCAGATAAGATTTTAGCAGAAGCAACGGATAAAATGAAAAAAGCAGCAGAAAACTTGCAGCGTGAATTGGGACAAATTCGTGCAGGTCGTGCCAACGCAAGCATTCTTGACCGCGTAATGGTCACTTATTATGGTGTACCCACACCATTGAACCAAATGGCTTCGATCACTATTCCAGAAGCACGCATTTTGATGATCACCCCATTTGACAAAACGATGATCCAAGAAATCGAAAAAGCGATCATGCAAAGTGATATTGGGATCACACCAGCCAATGATGGGAACGTGATTCGATTGGTGATTCCGCAACTCACAGAAGAACGCCGGAAAGAATTGGCCAAAGAAGTGAAAAAAGAAGCTGAAAATGCCAAAGTCGCTGTTCGGAACATTCGACGTGACGCGATCGAAACCTATAAGAAACAAGAAAAAGCTGGCGATATTACTGTAGATGATCTGCGTGATTCTGAAAAAGAAGTACAAACGCTGACAGATAACAGTATCAAAGAAATCGATGGTATTGCTGCTGAAAAAGAAAAAGAATTATTAGAAGTGTAACATGTCTGATGAAAGCTGCTTCGGCAGCTTTTTTTGCGATAAAAATATAGTTTGTTTTTTTATTTTTCCTTAATATGAGATTCTTTTTCCAGTTTTCATAGGCAAGAAATGTGATTATTGATATAATGAAAAAGATAAATTTCAAGAAACTGGAAGAGGAGCGAATAGGATGTTGCGTTTTTTTCCACAAAAAGACAAATATATTAAGGAAGCAGCAGATCACATATATGATCCCACGCTGCCCGTACCTAAGCATATCGCGATCATTATGGATGGAAATGGCCGCTGGGCACAAAATCGACGCTTACCCCGTGTTGCAGGGCACAAGGAAGGCATGGAAACAGTCAAAAAAATCACGACCCATGCTTCAAGATTAGGCGTCAAGGTGCTGACGTTGTATGCTTTTTCGACTGAAAATTGGAAACGGCCGAATGACGAAGTTGAATTCTTGATGCAATTGCCTGTTGATTTTTTTGATACGTTTGTGCCAGATTTGATCAAGGAAAATGTGCAAGTACATGTGATGGGCTTTACTGAGTCACTGCCAGCGCATACCCAAGAAGCCGTGCGACGTGCCATCGAACAAACCAAAGACAATACCGGCATGGTGTTGAATTTTGCTTTGAATTATGGCAGCCGAGCTGAAATGTTGCAAGCTGTACAGTCCTTGTATACCGAATTGGCGTCAGGAAACGATGTGCCTGAGATCACCGAAGACATGATCAATCAACATTTGATGACAGGCTTCTTGCCTGCCGAGCTGCGGGATCCTGAATTGGTGATCCGGACCAGTGGCGAAGAACGGATCAGTAACTTTTTGTTGTGGCAGATCGCTTATAGCGAACTGTTCTTCACCAAAGCGTTATGGCCAGATTTTGACGCTGCATTGTTAGAAGATGCAGTGGGAAGCTTCCAACAACGCAATCGTCGTTTTGGCGGCTTGAAACTAGAGGAGGAAGAAGAGTGAAACAACGAGTAATCACGGCAGTTGTCGCCTTAGCCTTTTTTTTGCCAATCATATACTTTGGCGGCATCGCGATCGAATTGCTGGCAGCATTATTGGCTGGGATTGGTGTATTTGAATTATTTCGCATGAAAGGCTTAGCTGTTTTGAGTTTTGAAGGCATTTTGTCGATCATAGGGGCGGTCATATTGGTTTTGCCGCAAGAACGCTGGTTTGGGTTTTTACCGGAGGGAACGGATAAAAGCGCACTATTTTATTTCGTCGTTCTATTATTGCTAGGCATAGCAGTCATTTCTAAAAATACGTATACCTTTGACGAAGCGGGTTTTCCTGTGCTAGCAAGCTTATATACCGGTGTAGGATTTGAACGGTTCTTAACAGCGCGATCCGCGACGGATGGGTTAGTCGTCTTAGTTTTTGGTTTGTTTATTGTTTGGGCAACGGATATTGGCGCATATATGGCGGGCCGCCGTTTTGGTCAGCGCAAACTTTGGCCGGATATTTCTCCAAATAAAACGATTGAAGGCGCGCTGGGCGGGATTGCCTCGGCGGTTGTTGTGGCAGCAATATATTTGCTGGCATTCCCAGGAAAAGAATATTTCGGTCATGGCAGTCTGCTGATGATCTTGCTTACCGTCATCTTTTCAATCGCAGGCCAATTTGGTGATTTGGTCGAATCAGCCATCAAACGCCATTATGGCGTAAAAGACTCAGGGAATATATTGCCGGGTCATGGCGGCATTTTGGATCGATTTGACAGCATGCTGTTTGTTTTTCCTATCATGTATCTTTTCGGCGTATTTTAAACAAGTGAACCAGAGAAGTCCAGTTGATCTGCGGCTTCTTTTTTTACATTATTGTTACAAGGAGAATGTCAGTTTCTCTAATTCTAGCGGTATGATAGAATAAGGAAAGGTTGCCTGATAAATAGGGAATCTGCGAAAGAGAGGAACTAACATGAAAACGATTTTGGTATTTATTATCATCTTTTCTGTGGTGGTTGTGATTCATGAATTTGGACACTATTTCTTTGCGAAGCGAGCGGGTATCCTCGTTCGAGAATTTGCGATTGGGATGGGCCCAAAATTATTTGCACATCAAGCAAAAGATGGAACAACGTATACCATACGTATGCTGCCTCTAGGCGGATATGTCCAAATGGCCGGATGGGGTGAAGATGAAACAGAGATCACACCTGGTATGCCGGTCGCACTCGTGCAAGATGCATCTGGAAAAGTCACAAAAATCAATACAAGCAAAAAGATCCAGTTGCAAGAAGCGATTCCAATGGAAGTGACTGCCTTCGATTTGGAAGATCAATTAACGATTTCCGGCTATGTCAATGGCAATGAACAAGAAGTAACAACCTTTTCTGTGGATCATGACGCATCGATCATTCATGAAGATGGCGTGGAAGTGCGAATTGCTCCGCTAGATGTTCAGTTTCAGTCTGCAAAACTTTGGCAGCGTATGCTGACCAACTTTGCAGGACCACTAAATAATTTTATTTTGGCACTTGTGCTGTTCACTGGTTTGGTCTTTGCACAAGGTGGCGTCGTCAATCAAGATGCGACGATCGTATCCGGTATCGAAGCTGGTTCAGCTGCAGCTGCAGCTGGTTTAGAAGACGGAGATGAAATCGTCGCGATTAATGGCACGACAGTCGCCAATTGGTCTGAATTAACGACCCAGATCCAAAAGTATCCTGATACCCAAATCACGTTAGATGTGAAGCGGGGCGATCAATCCCTTGATTTGACGGCAACACCGTCAAGCAGTACCTCAGGAAGTGACACGATTGGTGTTTTGGGTGTAACACCTTCATTAAAAACAGGTATTGGCGCAATCTTACTTGGCGGTCTGCAAATGACCATGGACAATGCATTGGTGATTTTTAAAGCAGTTGGTAATTTGATCATGCAACCTGATTTAGATAAATTGGGCGGACCAGTCGCAATCTTCCAACTGTCCTCTCAAGCAGCTTCTCAAGGTGTGCTGACAGTCATCGGAATGATGGCGATGATCTCGATCAACTTAGGGATATTTAATTTATTGCCGATTCCCGGTTTAGATGGCGGCAAGCTGGTTCTAAATATCCTGGAAGGACTGCGAGGCAAGCCAATCAGTCAAGAAAAAGAAGGGATCATTACCTTGATCGGATTTGGTTTTTTGATGTTGTTAATGGTCTTAGTTACATGGAATGATATTCAGCGTTTCTTCTTTTAAAGTGGTATCCACATTCAAAAAGTATCATTGATTCGGTAGAACAACGAATTTTTGCAGTGAAGGAGAAAAAAATGAAACAGTCGAAACTGTTGATTCCAACATTACGAGAAACACCAAGTGATGCGGAAACACTAAGTCACCAGCTATTGGTTAGGGCAGGGTATATACGACAAGCCGCCTCAGGAATTTATGTTTATCTTCCTTTGGCACAACGGGTACTAGAGAAAATCAAAACAGTGATTCGCGAAGAACTTGCCGCGATCGATGCAATCGAAATGGCGATGCCCGCCTTATTGCCTTTTGAACCATGGGTGGCATCTGGACGGGCAGAACGTTATGGTCGTGCACTTTATCACCTCGAGGATCGCAATGCACGTGAAATGGTCTTGGGACCAACCCATGAAGAACCTTTTATGGAATTGATCAAAAATGAAGTGACATCTTATAAGAAGCTGCCATTGAACTTATTCCAAATTCAAAACAAATACCGCGATGAGCAGCGGCCGCGCTTTGGGCTGATTCGCAGCAGAGAGTTTTTGATGCAAGACGGCTATTCCTTTCATGCAGATGCAGAAAGTCTTGACACTACTTATCGGCAGTATGAAGCGGCCTATCATGCTATTTTCCGCCGCTGCGGTATCGATTATCGCACCGTATTAGGGGATAACGGCGTGATGGGGGGACACGATTCGAAAGAGTTTCTAGCACTATCAGGCATTGGGGAAGAATTGCTGTGCTATTCGACCGAAAGTGATTATGTCGCAAACTGGAAATTGGCTACGAGTCTGTATGCATCAAAAAAATCCCACGAAACATTTTTGCCATTAGACACGATCCAAGGAAACAAGGAATGGTCGATCGATGAAGCTGCCGAAGCTGCAGAGATAGATGACAGTAAAATCGTAAAGTCACACGTATTTTTGGTGGATGAGCAACTTGTCATGGTCTTGATCAGGGGCGATCATACGATCAATGAAACCAAAGTTAAATTATTTTTGTCTGGTGAGCAAATTACACCGCTATCAGCAGCAGATGTGTCAAGCATCGAAGAAGTCGGACAAGTGCGCAGTCCAATCGATTTGTCAGACGCAATCGCTTTATATGCCGATCAGCATGTCCAAGATATGACCAATGTGCTGGTTGCCGGACAAGATGACGGCACGTATGTGCGTAATGCCAATATTGGGCGTGATTTCCAACCAATTGCTTTTGCTGATTTTCGTCTGGTACAAGAAGGAGATCCTTCACCAGATGGACAAGGGGTCCTGACCTTCACCCGAGGCATTGAAATCGGGCATATTTTCAAATTGGGCACAAAATACAGTGAAGCACAACAAGCGACGATCCTGAATGAGTATGGCCAAGAAATCTCTGTACTGATGGGATGTTATGGGATCGGCGTATCACGCTTACTGGCGACGATCGTTGAACAACATGGCAGCGACAACGGCATTGATTGGCCGCAAGAAATTGCCCCCTTCGATGTGCATATCATTCAAACAGCAATAGAAGATCCTTATCAAATAAGTCTTTGCCAAGAAGTCGAAGCCATGATGACACAAGTCGGGTATGATGTCTTAGTGGATGACCGCAATGAGCGTGCAGGGGTCAAATTTGCAGATGCTGATTTGATTGGCTGTCCGATTCGCTTGACCATTGGCAAAAAAGCGACGGATGGTATCGTTGAGATCAAGATCAAACATAGTGGCGCCACCATCGAAGTGCGTAAAGATGAAGTGGCCTCGACCTTAACGATCTTGATGAGTGATCAAGCATAATCATGAACAAATAGATGATCGAGAAAGGAAAGCCTTTCTCGATTTTTTAATGAAAGACACACGAAAAAGAGGTATACTAATGAGTACTGAGAAAAGGAGGATCTTCAATTGTCAAAAGAAAGAGAAACCTTTGAGATATTGTTAGAACAAATCAATGCAGCTGAGAATTTACGGCAGCATCCCCTGATTCAAACGGCACAAATCAAGCAAGTAGTCGTTCATCGTCAGTCCAAAGCTTGGACATTTCATATCCAAATGGATCAGATCATGCCGGTCATGGTCTATCAATCCTTCAAACAACATCTTGAATTGGCCTTTAAAGAAATCGCGGAAGTCCGCTTGCTGATCCAAACTGTGGATGGCACATTTGATCAGCAATTGATCCAAGAATATTGGCCATTGGCATTAGCCAATCAAAATTGTGATCGTCCCTTGATCAATCAAGTGGTCAAAAGCCAAATGCCAATCCTTGAAGGGGCTAAAGTCATTCTGCCCGTCAACAATGACGCAGTGATCACCATTTTGCAGCAACAATACTTACCGATCGTTGAAGAAAATTATGGCGCATTCGGTTTTCAGAAATTCCGTATTCTGCCGAAACTAGATGAAGCACAAGCAAAAGAAGCGTTGGAACAATTAGAAGCCCGAAAAGAAGAACAAACAGCGGCTTTCCAACTACAAGCAGCCGAAAACCTGATTGCACACGAACAACGCAAAAAAGAAGTCAAAACCGTCGATTTTGATGGACCGATCGCATTAGGCCGAAATATTCCGACGGATGAACCTGTGACACCAATGATCAACATCATTGAAGAAGAACGTCGAGTGACGATCCAAGGATACGTATTTGACAAAGAAGTGCGAGAATTGCGTTCGAAACGGAAAATCTTGATCTTAAAGATCACCGATTATACCTCTTCGTTTAGTGTCAAGAAATTCTCCAATAACGAAAAAGATGAACAAATCTTTGATGCTATTTCCAAAGGCAGTTGGGTCAAAGTGCGGGGGAGTGTCCAAGAAGATACCTTTATGCGGGATCTGGTCATGAATGCGCAAGACCTTTTGGAAGTAAAACATGAAGCCCGCAAAGATTATGCACCAGAAGGCGAAAAACGGGTGGAACTGCACCTACACTCCAATATGAGTACAATGGATGCCACCAACAATGTTGCAGATTATGTCGCACAAGCTGGGAAATGGGGCCATCGAGCAATCGCAATCACCGATCATGGCGGTGCACAAGGGTTCCCCGATGCCCATCATGCGGGTGAAAAAGCAGGGGTCAAAATTTTGTATGGTGTGGAGGCCAACATCGTTGACGACGGAGTAGCCGTAGCCTATAATCCAAAACCGATCCCATTGACAGATGCCACCTATATCGTTTTTGACGTGGAAACCACTGGGTTGTCTGCGGTCTATGATACGATCATTGAACTCGCAGCTGTCCGGATGCACAAAGGCAATGTCGAAGGTTCATTTGACGAATTTATCGATCCAGGACATCCGCTGTCACGAACAACAGTTGAATTGACAGGGATCACAGATGAAATGGTGCGAGGATCTAAGTCAGAAGAAGAAGTCCTGCGCTTATTTAGGGCATTTTCTGAAGGGGCCATTTTGGTTGCCCACAACGCCTCATTCGATATGGGCTTTTTAAATACCAGTTATCGGAAATACGGGATTCCAGAAGCAGAAAATCCAGTGATCGATACCTTAGAATTGGCCAGATATCTCTATCCGCAATTCAAACGTTTTGGTCTAGGGGTCTTGTCTAAGAAATTTGGTGTCAATTTAGAACAACATCACCGGGCGATTTTTGATGCGGAAGCGACTGGCCACTTAGCGTGGATTTTTGTCAAAGAAGCAATGGAAAATCACGAGATGTTCTTGCATGAGGATTTGAATCGTCATGTCGGCGGGGAAAATTCCTTTAAGGCGGCGCGCCCGTTTCATGCCACGATTTTGGCCAAAACACAGGCAGGCTTAAAGAATTTATTTAAACTGATCTCCATGTCCAATATCAATTACTATCATGATAAAGTGCCAAGGATCCCACGTTCTGAGCTGGTGAAATTACGTGAAGGGCTGTTGGTAGGGACCGCCTGTGATAAAGGCGAGGTCTTTGTGGCTATGATGCAAAAAGGCGTCGATGCGGCACGTGAGCTGGCGAAGTTCTATGACTATATCGAAGTCATGCCCAAAGAAGTTTACGCCCATTTGATCGAAACCGAATTGGTCAAAAGCGAGTCTGACCTGGAGGAGATCATTCGCAACTTGATCCAAATGGGGAAAGATTTAGGGAAGATCGTCGTAGCGACGGGGAATGTCCATTACCTGAATGAAGAAGATGCTATCTACCGAAAAATCTTGATCAATTCAATGGGGGGCGCCAACCCGTTAAACCGTCATAGTTTGCCTGCAGTTCATTTTAGGACAACCGATGAAATGCTGACCGCATTTCAATTTCTAGGCCCTGAGATGGCCAAAGAGATCGTTGTGACGAACCCCAACAAGATCGTTGACCTTTGTGAGAAGGTCATTCCTGTTAAAGATGATCTGTATACGCCAAAAATTCCGGGATCCGAACAAGAAATCACCGATTTGAGTTACAATCGGGCGAGAGAATTATATGGCGATCCGTTGCCAGAGATCGTCGAGAAACGATTAAAAAAAGAATTAGACTCAATCATCGGCAATGGTTTTTCAGTGATCTATTTGATCTCTCAAAAACTCGTGCATAAGAGCAATGAAGATGGCTATTTGGTCGGTTCCCGGGGATCAGTCGGCTCAAGTTTTGTTGCCACAATGACCGGTATCACCGAGGTCAACCCATTGGCGCCGCACTATTATTGTCCGGACTGTCAATATTCTGAATTCTACGAAGACGGTTCCTATGGTTCCGGTTATGATATGCCGGAGAAAAAATGTCCTAAATGCGGGACCCGTTTGAATAAGGATGGCCATGATATTCCTTTTGAAACCTTCCTGGGTTTCCATGGCGACAAAGTGCCCGATATCGATTTGAACTTTTCTGGCGAATACCAGCCGGAAGCCCACAATTACACCAAGGTACTATTTGGAGAAGATTATGTCTATCGTGCAGGGACCATCGGTACGGTTGCAGACAAAACTGCCTTCGGTTTCGTGAAAGGGTTCGAACGAGACCATAACCTCCACTATCGTGCTGCCGAAGTCGATCGATTGGCGAAAGGCGCAACAGGGGTCAAACGTACCACAGGGCAGCATCCGGGGGGAATCATCGTAATTCCCGATTATATGGATGTCTATGACTTTACACCAATCCAGTATCCAGCAGATGACTTGAACGCTGAGTGGAAAACCACCCACTTCGATTTTCACTCGATCCATGACAATATTTTGAAACTCGATATTCTCGGACATGATGATCCGACAGTGATTCGTATGCTGCAAGACTTATCCGGGATCGAACCAAAAACGATTCCGACCGATGATCCAGAAGTGATGCGGATCTTTGGTGGCACGGACGTCTTAGGGGTGACAGAAGAACAAATTTATTCAAAGACCGGCACATTAGGTATTCCTGAATTTGGGACTCGTTTTGTACGAGGGATGCTGGACCAGACGCATCCATCGACCTTTGCCGAATTGCTGCAAATATCAGGGCTCTCTCACGGGACAGATGTTTGGTTAGGCAATGCCGAAGAATTGATCCGTCGCGGCGATGCCAGTTTGGCTGAAGTTATCGGCTGTCGGGATGATATCATGGTTTACTTGATCCATGCCGGTTTAGATGACGGCATGGCGTTTAAGATCATGGAAACAGTGCGTAAAGGGCAGTGGAACAAAATCCCAGATGAATTGCGTGATACTTATTTGCAAGCGATGCGGGAAAATAATGTGCCAGAATGGTACATCGATTCATGTTCGAAAATCAAGTACATGTTCCCGAAAGCCCATGCGGCAGCGTATGTGTTGATGGCTTTGCGGGTGGCTTACTTTAAAGTATACTTCCCAATTCTTTATTATTGTGCTTATTTTTCAGTTCGTGCCGATGATTTTGATTTGATTGCGATGTCCAAAGGAAAAGAAGCGGTCAAAGAGCGGATGCAAGAGATCAATGATAAAGGGATGGACGCTTCAACGAAAGAGAAAAATCTACTGACAGTATTGGAGCTATGTAATGAGATGTTGGAACGCGGCTACGAGTTTGGCATGATTGATCTGTACAAATCAGATGCCGAAAACTTCGTGATCGATGGCAACAAATTGATCGCGCCATTACGGGCTGTGCCAAGTTTGGGTCTGAATGTGGCCAAACAAATCGTGGAAGCCCGCAAAGATGGTCCATTTTTGTCGAAAGAAGATTTAGCCAATCGCGGAAAAGTATCGAAGACATTGATCGAATATATGACCGATAACGGGGTCTTAAAAGACCTGCCTGATGAGAATCAGTTATCATTGTTTGATATGTTGTAAGAAGACTTTGCCGATTCAGTTTGCAATTCAGATCAACATGTTTAAATAACTTAAAAGACGTCTATCCTATGAGAGAGCAGTACAAATTCTCTTAATAGAATAGACGTCTTTTTCAATCAAAACAGCAACAACAATAAAATCGGAATATACACCATATACAACAAAACTGAATATCCTAAAGCAGTAGTGGCAAATTCTTCATCGCCTTGATAATTGCGGACTAAGATTGGTACAGAATTCTGCACAGGCATCGAGGATTGGATCACGAAAACTTGCAGCATCAGTTCCGGGATCTTGATCAAATAACCCAATCCGAAAACGATCAGTGGAGAGAGGATGAAGCGGCCAAACAGAATGCCTGCGATATCTTTGGTCATCTTCAAATTTTTCAATCCGCCAAAATAAACGATGATCCCAATGATAAACATCGACAAAGGCGTTGTTAAATCCGCCAAATAACTACCAAGACTATTGATAAAATGTGGTAGAGGAATCGCAAGCAACATCCAGATCAACCCAATGATAAAGCCAATCAGGGCAGGTGAAAAGACTTTCTTGATGACAACCAAGGGATGAAAAGATACCTGTGCCTCTTCAAAATGAGGGCTGTCTTTCGCTAATTCATAAATCCCAATCGTCCAAAACAAGGTTGTGTTGACGATATAGTAGAGCAACACATAAGGAACAGCCTTTTCACCAAAAATCGCTAAGTTGATCGGCAAACCGATAAAAATCGTATTCGAGAAAGTAAACATAGAGGAGAAAGCCCCTTTATGTTTATGCGCAACATGAAAAAAACGTCGCCAAAGATGGCCAACCATATAAGTGATCAGCATCGAGAGTAACGGAATGACCATGCCGGAAACCAGTGAAAGAAATTCTTCCTTCGTGAAATTCTTGATGATCGTCAAAAACATATTGGCAGGTAACGTCAAATTCAAGACTAGTTTTGAGAATGTGTCTGCTGTTCGATTGGAGAACCATTGCTTATATGACAGGATATAACCGATAAACATCAAACTAAAAATGACAAAAATATTGATATATGCGTCAAACATCTACTCACCTCACATTTACTATAGCGAATCACGCAACAACTTGCAATCTCTGCTAAAGAAAATAGCGGGAATTTTCAGATAAATCTCATGAAAAAAAACCAAATCCACATAGATTTGGTTTTTTGGCAGATTATTTCCGTTGTTGTTTGCCAGCATTTCGACCAGAAGAATTGTTCTTGCCGTTGTTCAACGCTTTCTTGTCACTCGTTGCTGGTTTTTCTGGTGTCACATCTTTACGTGGTGTGACAACTGTTTTTGGGGGATTGGCTTTCATTTCAGCTTCTACTTGTGCTTTGATCTTTGGTTTCATGATGACATTTGTAATAAATGTTTGAATACAACTGAAGACCCCACCGACTACCCAGTATAATGTCACACCAGCGGGTGCACTCATAGACATGAAGACGATCATCAATGGCGATACGATCAACATCGTTTTCATGGTTTTCTTTTGTTCTTCTGGAATCCCAATGGTTGAGATATACCCTTGGGCAAGGTAGGCAATCCCAGCGATCGCGACAAAGATGATACTTGGTTCACCTAATGAAAAACCAAAGAACTCAGAATTTTGAATGCCCTGCGTGTAGCGTGCAGTAAAGTATAAAGCGGAGAAAATCGGCATTTGAATCAGCAACGGCAGACAGCCGATACCACCGAACATGCTGACATTGTTTTCAGAATAGATTTTTTGCATGTCAGCTTGCGCTTGCATTTGTTCTTCACGCGTCGTAGCTTTCTTCAAATTGGCTTGTGCGACATCGACTTGCGGTTTCAAAAATTGCATTTTTTCACTTTGGATCATTGTTTTCCGTGATTGATTGATACCTAGAGGTAAAATAATCACACGCACGATGATCGTCACGGCGATGATTGCCCAGCCATAGGACCAGTTAAAATTTTCAACCAGCATTGTGATCATGCTTCCAAGTGGTTTGACCAAGAAACGATAAATCATGCCGGATTCTTTAGGCGTGCCATCAGCATTCGTACTTACGCAACCAGATAAGGTCAATAAAAGACCAAATAATCCAGATGTAAGGAACCATTTATTCATTTTAGACATTTTTTTCTTCCTCTTCACAATAAATTTAGACAAAAATAACTATACTAAAAAAGACCGACTATTTCAATGTACAAAGAGAAATTCATTGAAAAGTCAATCTTTTTTATCGCAATAGTCAACTGTAAACCACATCGAATGTTGTTCTTGTTTCAATCGTGGGGTCGTCGGTAATCTTGATATCATTTACTTTTCCCGCAGGAGAAGGAGAACCTTTGACACCTTCGATAAATTGCGCCATCTCTTCTGACTCACCGACTGCCTCAATCATTACAGTACCATCGGGTTGATTTTTTACAGTTCCGGTGATACCTATTTGATCAGCCAGCATCTTGGTGGTGTAGCGAAAACCAACGCCTTGGACCCGACCATCGACTGTAATGCGTACTTTTTCCATAGGGATGCCTCCTTTGCTCTATATTTATGATAGCGTTTTTTTTGTAAAAGAACAAGTTTCACTGATTGAGTCATGCTATAATGAGTCGAGGTGACAGCTATGAATGAGATCCAGTCAAAAAAGAATGCACTGATCAAAGATACAAAAAAATTAAGTCAAAAGAAATATCGTCAGCAAAGCGGCCAGTATTTGATCGATGGTTGGCATTTAGTCCAAGAAGCGATTCGCGCAAATGCCGCCATTCAAACGATTTTTGTAACGTCTCGTGGATATGAAGAAAGCAAGGATAGTCTGCAAACAGTGGATGCTGTGCTTTATTTGATTACGGAAGAAATCGCTGACTATTTGTCAGAATTGCCCACACCCCAAGGAATATTTGCTGTTGTTGCAAAAGAAAATCAGTTGCCGGATCAATTAAAAGGAAACTGGCTGATCTTAGACAATGTGCAAGATCCTGGGAATGTAGGGACAATGATTCGGACGGCCGATGCGGCTGGTTTTACAGGTGTTTTCTTAGGTACAGGAACGGCAGACCTATACAGCTCAAAGGTGTTAAGAAGTATGCAAGGCAGCAACTTCCATTTGCCAATCGTTGAGGGGGCTATTCCTGAGTTTATCGAAGCGTTGCGTGCCCAAGAGGTGAAGATCTATGGTACTGAGCTGAATAAAGATGCACTTGCCTATACCAACATCAATACATATCCCGCAGCGTTCATTTTGGGAAATGAAGGCCAAGGGGTACAAAAGGACCTATTGGCAGTGACCGATCAAAATGTCTACATCCCAATCTATGGTGAAGCAGAATCTTTGAATGTAGCGATAGCAGCAGGTATATTGATGTATCATGCAACAGGTTTAGATCATTAAGGAACTGTTAAACTATGCTCTGTTGACTGAAGGAATCTAGAAAAAACGGTTCATTGGTGCTATACTTTATCTTGTAACAATCAAGCAGATCAAAAAAGGTGGCAGAAAAGAATCTATGACAGATAAATGGCAAGAAGATAGCGAATATATGTCTTACGTAGCGGACCTGTTAGCAACAGACGCTGTGAAAAAATTAGCCAACTTTGTGCAGCATATGAATTCCACTCGTTTGGAGCATTCGATCAGCGTTTCATATTACAGTTACAAATTGGCCAAGAAATGGGGCGGCGATGCAAGAGCAACAGCACGTGCAGGACTTCTTCATGATTTATTTTATTATGATTGGCGGACGACGAAGTTTGATGAAGGTACACATGCCTATATGCATCCGCGAATTGCAGTAAAAAATGCCGAAAAAATCACTGAATTGAGCGATCTTGAAAAAGATATTATTTTGAAGCATATGTGGGGGGCAACGATTGCACCGCCACGATATAAAGAAAGTTATATCGTCACAATGGTGGATAAATATTGTGCCATCAAAGAAGCTTCGGAACCAATGACTGAGGGCTTGAAAGAAAAATGGGCGCAACGGTTCTGGAAAAAACAACGGACGATCCATTGATCGGATAAAGTAAAAAGACCAAGTGAACGCGTATGCGCTCTCTTGGTCTTTTTCTACGTGAAGTATAGTTGCATCAAAGCGGCGATGATATAAAAGATGATTATACTAGATAAAACGATGATATGCCGTTTTTTGTGCATAAACAAAATAGCAACAAATTCTCGCAAAAAGGCATTTGGCAAGTAATAGAAGGCAGTATGAGCGCCAATCCCATTCGCGTTGACACCTGCTTGATCTGCATAGAGACCCGCACGGAAAATATGATAATTATTGGAACTGAAAATTGCTTTATATCCTTGTGGTTTCAGCGAATCCATGACTTCTTTCGCAAACTTCATATTCTCAAGAGTCGTTGTCGAATTGGCTTCGACCAAGATCTCGCCTTCCGGTATCCCTTGTGAAATGGCATAGTCTTTCATGGCGATCGCTTCAGGCACTTTTTCATCGCTGCCTTGTCCACCAGACATCAGTAAACGAGGGGCTTGTTTTTTTGCCTGAAATTGCAAGTGGTAAAAGTCGATGGCTTTATTGATCCGTTGCGCAAGTAAAGGCGATACAGTTTCACCATTGATCAAACCAGCACCCAAAACGATGATGAAATCTTGATCATAATGGGGGTGATTAAATTGATAGAGAACCGATACTGACAAAAAGTTCAAGAATACGAAGAACAAATAAAACAAACTCACGGGTGCGATGCCAAAAAGGACATTGACCCATTCAGGAAAATGTTGGAGCAGCACATCTGAAAATAGGAAAATCGTTAAGACGACTGCCAATATCAACGTCAATAGATTTGCGATGGAATGTGATTCACGTCGAAAAACGACCAATGAATTCCAATATAGAAAGACCACCAAAATGACTAACCCAAATAAGAGAACGGCGAAAAATAAGAATAGTAAGACTGCGAGCAAGCCGCCAACAAGCGGATCTTCAGTCCGCATCAAGTGGATGATCAAGTAGCCGCCAAAGGATAAAATAAACAGGTTGAATAACAGACCATTGATCAAACGATGCTTGTTTTTGCGATAGGCGTACAAGAACAGGCTGCCAAAAGCGACCGGGATCAGAATAAAGAAACTGCCGGTTCGTATTTCGGTGATCGCCAAATAAATCAATAAGGCGAAAATCGTCCAACAAGATTCAAAGAAAAATATATCGGGGTCATCTTTTTTTCTGCGGTATTTTTGGACCGCAAACACACCCGAAAAATAAATGATGCCAAAAATCAGCATTGGTGCAAAAACCATATGATTCACTCCTTCAACAATATCTTTAGTATACCAAATTTCTCGAAAAATGCTTCAGTATGAGGTCAAAGTTGCTCAAATACTGACTATTCGCTAAAATAAAGAAAAGAAGGAGGATGAATCATGGAATTAGGTGAAGTCATTCGCGTGGATGTGCCAGCGTTTTATGTGATAGGAAAAGAGGGAAAAGGATTAGCAGAAGATGGCGGTTCTTGGGTCCCTGCATTGTGGGAACTTGCCACGAAAGATTTTCAAGAAATTGAATTTTTAGTCAGTGATCAAGAGGCCAAAGATTTGGAATTTTGGGGACTGATGAGTGATGGAGACAAATGGTTAGAACCATGGCAAGAAACCGGACGTTATTTAGCTGGTGTCAAAGTCTTGACTGAAAATTTCCCACCAGTCGGTTGGGTGCGTTGGGAAATACCTGCCATGTCTTATCTTGCGATCAAAACAGATGAGAGAAATCTCAGTATGATGACGGAAAAAATGCTTTCTGAAGTTTTACCAGAAAACAAGGTACAATTGGCTGCCGCGATCCAGGAAAGATATCTTCCTCATTTCAAAGAAGGCGAAGTTGAATTGTTTTTCCCAGTCGAGCCAGAAGAAACCCCGCAAACATGAGCGCATAAAAAAAGCATCTGCCCAAGGTTGATCAGTCAACCAAGGGAGATGCGTTTTTTTTAGAATAAGTTTGAAAAGAAAGAAGTGACGCCGCGCCAGCCACGAACAAAAATATTGGCTTTTTCAACGGTGTCAGTTGTGACCAATGGGCTGGAAGTTGTACTGCTCTCATCAACATACCCTAATGTATCGGCAGGGATCGATGCTGTGACAGTTCCGATTTCGGTATCCTTGCTGACAGGTGCTTGCAGCGCGGCATCAACAAATTGATCATTGTAGTCAATGGTGGTCGTATAAGCTGTTGCATCCATGTCTTTACGTACCCACAATGTCAAGCTTTCTTTGAGGGCAACAGATACAGTCAACTCTTTTCCGTCTTTGACAGCAACTGTTTTTGTATCTGACAGTTCAGCATTGGCCGGTAAAACCTCAACTTGTTCCCAAGCATCGAAAGAATAATCCATTAGTTTCCCTGTTTCGATGAAACGCACACTTGGATTTTCAGCATGACCATTGACGTTCAAGACGACAGTGATGATTCGTTGACCGTCTTTGACAGCTGTCCCGACAAAACAAGCACCAGCCAAGTCCGTTGTGCCGGTTTTTAGGCCATCGACCCCATCCTTCGCATTGGTAAATCCTGGCAACATCCAGTTCCAGTTGACCATTTCTACAGGAGAATATGAACCTTCGCCGAACGTTTGCGTCGTTGTACTGGTGATCTCCAACACATCTGGAAAATCTTGCAGCAAGTGGCGTGCAACGATGGCTACGTCTTTTGCGGATAACTCATTTTCATCGGTGGAGGTAGAGCCGGGATAGATATTCTCTCCTAAGTATGAATTATTCAGGCCAGAAGCATTGACCAGTTTTGCATCGTCGATCCCCCAAGAGCTGACTTTTTCCTTCATCAAGTCAACAAAATCACTTTCCGAACCAGCTATTTTTTCAGCTAGGGCGACAATAGCAGCATTTGCAGATTGTATATAACTGGCGTCATACAAATCTTTCACAGTATAGGTGACGTCTTGATGCAGTGGGACATTGGATAGGTCAGGAGATACACTCAAATCAGCTGCATACTGTGAGATCTCTACCGTGTCATCCCAAGCAAGATTGCCCTGTTCTACTTGTTCTGCAACCAGATATAAACTAATGATCTTAGTGATGGATGCGATGCCCATTGCTGTATCCCCATCTTGATCATATAAAATTTTCCCAGTATCAAAGTCTAAGGAAAAAGCCGCTTTGGCATCAATAGAGAAATCTTGTATCTCTGATGTACTTATCGCAGTATCGTCTGCATAAGAAACGAGGGGCAATCCAATGGCAACAAACAGCATCATGCAAGCTGCAACGAGTGAGTACCCAAATTTGGTCATTTTTGGCATAGTGATAGTTAGCTCCTTTAGTCTGTATCTAAAAAAAAAGTTTAACAAAGTGTAGCGACGGTTGCAATACTATCGGAACAAACTTAGAAAGAATATTGCAAATAAACATGGCTTTATCTATGTTCCTATGAACAAGCAGAGTGGCAAGCTGCATCGAATCTAGCTTAAACAGTAAAGCTTAATCGTAACTTAAAAACAAAAAAACCTTTCTCTATACGAGAAAGGTGGCGGTACAATGATCAAACACATCGATGAAGGATTTGGCTACTGTCTGCGATTGTCTTCGTTGTGGATTCTAACGGGAACTTTCACTTGTTTGGCTTCTTGGTCCATCAATAAACGTGCCATAAAGAATGTGCCTGCCAATAAAGCTGCCAATGCAAAAATGGAGAATAGTGAAATAAATGTAGCTAACATATGAATCCCTTCTTTCTGTTTTTTAGTAATGTGGAAGGTAGGAGTCGAACCTACACCTTAAATTATGAACGATCAAACATCACTCAACGGAACACCTTGTTCAACCACTTGATATATGTATCATAGCATGAACCAGCGCTAAATGCTGGGAAAAAGTCTGAGTAATAACAGAAGAATTTGTGAAGAAAGGATGAACGGTGCATTCACATTTTTTTGAGGGAATAGTGGGTATCTTCCGCTTCATCATAAAGTGTGATGACGGCACCTTTTTGTTCAAAAATCAAATGATACCCGAACGAATCCAACAAGACAAGCCGCGTAGGTGTGAGTTCAACGATTGTCGTAGGAATCAATTTTTCTTCTATTAAAAGGGTGTAATCAGCAGTGATATCTACAATCACAGGTTTGTTCATCTTTAAAGTGAACTGCCATTTGCCAATAAAATTTTGTCGAATCTCTTGTTTTTGTTTTTCTTTTTTTAGTAAAATGGAGCTGACAAACCCTGTCGCCAATGATAAGCCAATCAACAATGATTTCTTTTTCACAGATTCACGTCCTATCTCGTGCCGCTTCAGTGATTGACCCGTAAAGAAGGGACAATGAAGTAGCAAAATTGTTGAAACTAGTATACCATGAGTAAGTAAAAAAACATGGTACTTTAGTTTGAACTTTAGAAGTTTTTAGAAAACTATGCTATGATTCAAAAAGAATAGGTGATAAAGTGAATTACCCGAATATCGTCAAAGCTTCTTTTATCGTAAGAGACAATCGGTTTGTTGCTCGTTGCCGTTTGCTTACCGGCGAAGAAGTCATTGTTCATGTCAAAAATACAGGTCGAGGCAAAGAAGTGCTGATCGAAGGGGTACCAGTGGTCTTACAGTATTGGGATAATCCTAAGCGGAAGACCAATTATGATTTGATTGCAGTTAAAAAGGGCATCCAATGGATCAATATCGACAGTCAAATCCCGAATCGCTTGGCGTATGAAGGCATGCTTGATGGGCAAATTCAATTGCCTGGTTTGAATGGCGAGATTGTCCTATTGCGGCGAGAAGTGGTCTATGGTCAATCGAAATTTGACTTTTATCTGGAAACCGATCAAGGTGAAACTGGCTTTGTGGAAGTGAAAGGAATGACGTTGGAAAACAATAGAGTCGGCGCATTTCCAGACGCGCCTACCCTTAGAGGTTTAAAGCATGTCAATGAATTGATCCATGCCAAAAAAGCTGGTTACTATGCTGCGGTCTTATTTTTGATCCAATTTGAAGGGGTAGACGTAGCAACGATCCATCGTAAGATGCAACCAGCATTGGCAGAGGCAATCGCCCAAGCCCAGTTGGCGAACGTCTCAGTTTTTGCATACAATTGTCAAGTGGACGAAGGAAAGATCTCACTTCTCTCCCCAATACCATTTGATTTAGCAGCACCATTTAAAGATCCAAATGATCCAACGATTGAATAAAGAAAGAAGGCATTCTTATGATTCATTTAGGCATTATCGGTACCAATTGGATAACCGATCAATTTGTTGAAGCAGCACACCAAACCAACCGCTATCGGTTACGCGCTGTCTATTCAAGAACTTTGGCCAAGGCGGAAGCCTTTGGCAAAAAATATGGCGAGGTTCTTTATGAAACAGATCTACAGACCTTTTTTGACTTGCCGGAGATCGACACTGTCTATATCGCCTCTCCCAATAGTTTACACTTTGCGCAAGCCAAACAAGCGATTCTTGCAGGCAAACACGTGATCGTCGAAAAGCCTGCGTTTTCAACACCACGAGAAATGGCAGAAATCATCACATTGGCAAATCAGCAACAAGTCCTGTTTTTTGAAGCAGCTCGGAACATCCACGAAAAAAGCTTCCGGACCGTGGCCGATTTCTTACCAACAAAAGGTGCGATCATTGGGGCCAACTTTTCTTATATGAAATATTCATCCCGCTATGATGCTGTTTTGGCAGGGGAAGAACCAAATATTTTTTCTCCTCATTTTTCCGGCGGCGCATTGGCAGACTTGGGCGTCTATACGATTTATGCCACTTTGGCTTGGTTTGGCAAACCGGAAGGGATCCATTACTTTGCCCGCAAGCTGCCAACAGGTGTCGACGGTATCGGGAGTGCGATCTTACGTTACCCGACTTTCGATGTGACGATCCAAACAGGAAAAATCGCTGACGCGCATTTGCGTTCTGAAATCTATTTTGACAATGGGACATTAGACCTAAATGCTGTGAATGCCATCGAAGAAGCGACATTCTATGGCCGTTCAGAAGCGGATACTCAAGAATTAGCGGTTGCGGCGCAAGCGAATCCAATGGTAGAAGAAGCCAATGATTTCGCAGATGTGATCGAAGACAGCACTGATCCGCTGCAAGGGAAACGCTATGAAGAATGGGTTGAGCTGGCACGCAGTGTCAATGAAACGATATACCTCATGCGGAAACAAGCAGACATCGATTTTGATGCAGACCAAGAGTAGGAATGGATAAAAATGACAGAATTTAAATATACAACATGGCCAGATGCCTGGCAGAAACTTTGGCAAGATGCTGGATTCAGCGCGCCTTCACTGATCCAAGATAAAGTTTATGAACCATTAGCACAAGGACAATCACTGATTGGTGTATCGCCAACAGGTTCTGGAAAAACATTGGCTTATCTTTTGCCGCTTTTAGGCAAAGTAAAACCAAAGGAAGGCAATCAACTATTGATTTTGACTTCTTCGCAAGAACTTGCGATGCAAGTGACTGAAGTGGCACGCATATGGGGGCAAGCAATTGGTTTGGCTGTTCAGCCGCTGATTGGAGGAGCCAACACCAAACGCCAAGTGGAGAAGTTGAAAGCAAAGCCTGAAGTATTGGTGGGGACACCTGGCCGCGTCCTAGAATTGATTAAAGCAAAAAAAATCAAAAGCCAACAAATCGACATGCTAGTTCTAGATGAAGTTGATCAATTATTAAAAGAAGGACAGCTTGGTTTAGCGGCCAAAATCAATCAGACTTTAACAAAACAAGCACAACGCTGTTTCTTTTCGGCGACCGCCAATGAAGTGATCAAAGAGATTCAACCTCTAGTTGATGGCACACCATTGCTCGTTGATGTGACGGCCGACGATCAAAGTAAAGGAATGATCCACCATTATTATTTGGTCTATCCGCAACGGAAAATCGTAGACGCTTTAAGACGCCTGGCGCACTTGCCGGATTTTCGCGGCTTGGTCTTTTTTAACGAATTGAGTGCGATGGGGAATGCCGAAGAGAAACTGCTATATCATGGATTACCCGTGGCAACATTGGCCTCTGATCAAAATAAATTAGCCCGTCGTGGTGCACTGGAAAGCTTTAGACAAGGAAAGATCCGCCAGTTGTTGACGACGGATGTTGCTGCCCGCGGCTTAGACATCTATGAGCTGCCGTATGTGATCAATACTGAGGTGCCTTTAGACAAAGAATCGTATCTTCACCGTGCCGGCCGTGTGGGACGGATGGGCAAAGAAGGAACAGTGGTCACGATCCTGCAAGAACATGCCGTCAAAGATTTGAAGAAAATCGTGAAGCAGTTGGATATCTCATTGCAAGAAGTTTATCTTCATGGTGGTGCGTTACACACTGAAGCACCGATCAGCACGCCGGACCCAGTAAGCAAGGTGAAAGTTAAAACTGTGCAGAAAACTTCCGTGAAAACACCTGAAAAGTTACACACTCCCGCAAAAAAAACCAAAAAGAAACAAAAAAACCAAAAAGACAAAGGGAAAAGACGCCATTGAGCGTCTTTTTGTGTTACCATTAAAAGTGGAAAAAATAGTGTGTAATATGAGGAGGCTGTTGAATGAACTCTCGAAAAGAAGAGATATTTCAAACGATTGAACTGCATAAACAAGGATTGACTGCAGTTGATGTAGCGAATATCCTGCAAATCGATCGCAGCAATGCTAGCCGTTATCTCAGTGAATTATTCAAAGAAAATAAAATCGGCAAACGCTCAGGCCGACCTGTGGTCTATGAACCATTAGAAGAAACAGTCCATGTCGATATTTCCTCAGAAGTCAGTTTTGAAAGTTTGGTTGGGGTTCAAGCTTCTTTAAAAGTCAGCATCCAACAAGCGAAAGCAGCCATTTTGTATCCACCTAGAGGGTTGCATACCATCATCTTCGGAGAAACCGGGACCGGGAAGTCGATGTTTGCAGAATGTATGTATCATTTTGCAGTTGAATCAAAGATGCTGAAAAAAGATGCCCCCTTTGTCTCCTTCAACTGTGCGGACTACGCACAAAATCCGCAATTGTTGTTTGGTCATATTTTTGGTATCAAAAAAGGTGCCTATACTGGAGCAGCAGAAGACAGTCCAGGTTTGATGGCTAAAGCAGATGGCGGCATTTTATTCTTAGATGAAATCCATCGTTTACCTCCAGAAGGGCAAGAAATGCTGTTTACCTTTATTGATAAAGGTGTGTATCGTCCGTTAGGAGAAAGCAATCAAGTCTATGAAGCTGCTGTTCAAATCATTGGGGCTACCACGGAATCTTCCACCAATTTTTTGACGACCTTCAATCGACGGATCCCAATGGCGATCACATTGCCCAACGTGGAAAGTCGTTCTTTAGACGAACGTTACGAGATCATCTCTTTATTTATCAAACAAGAAGCGACACGCTTGAATCAACGGATCGATGTCGAACGGGATGCGATTTTGGCATTTATGCTTTATGATGCAGAAGGCAATATCGGTCAAATCAAACGTGATCTGAAACTGGTATGCGCCAAGGCTTTTCTGCATTATCGGACGTATGGCAAAAAGAATTTGCTGATTCGTAAGGAAGATTGCTCTTTGCAAGTGCAAAAAGGCTTATTAAAAATCAAAGAACTCTCCGAGCGCTTGGATCGCTTTCTAGAAGGGAAAGGCGATTTCTTATGTTTTGAGCCAGGTGATCAAGACATCGTCTGGTCCCATGATCCGCAAAGAAATATGCAAGTATATAATGAAATCGAAGAAAAAGTCAGTTCTCTGATCGAAACAGGTGTCGAAAATATTGATTTAGAAAATTTGATTTCCAAGGATGTCGATCTCTACTTTGAAAAATATGTCGAAGAATTGACCCAACATCCAGTGCATAAAGAATTGATTCCTGAAGATATTTGGCGCTTGGCCAATCGTCTATATGATATCGCAGAACAAGAATTGTCCCGTAGCTACAGTGAAAAAGCCCGTTTTGCTTTTGCGTTGCATGTCCAAAGCACATTGGAGCGGGTCAAAGACGGACATATGATCGTGCATCCCGACTTGAATACAGTGCGCAAGAATCTTAAATCAGAGTTTCAAGTCGCTATGGATCTCTCTACGATCATTGAAGAAGAGCAGCACGTAGAGATTCCTTTTGATGAGATTGGGTTTATCAGTATGTTCTTAGCTATTCAAGTCAAGCAAGCTGCAGATTTGCCATTAGAAAAAATTGAGATCATTGTGCTGATGCACGGAACAGCTACTGCCAGCAGTATGCTTGCTGCAGCCCAAGAATTATTGGGGACCAAAAACGGTCGGGCCATGAATATGTCGTTGGATATGTCCGTTGGCCACATGTATGATCATTTACTGACTTACGTAAAAGAACATAAAGAGCAGCTGGATAATGGCTTGCTGTTATTAACAGATATGGGCTCATTGAATTCTTTTGCAAATCTGATCTTTGAAGAAACCGGCATTCGTACCAAAGCAATCTCGATGACCAGCACCATGATCGTCCTTGAAGCTTTACGAATGGCCGACAGCGGACGAAGTCTAGAAGACATTTATCAAAACATCCAGCGTTCTTTTGAAACCATTGTTCAAGAACAATTTAGAACCGTGCACGAGGCAAAAGGGAGCAAGAAAGCTGTGATCGTCACGTGTTTTACCGGCGAGGGCGTCGCAGCCAAGCTGTATCAACGGATTTTCCCGGTGGTTGACCAGGCCCAAGTTGAAATCATCCAGATGCAATTTATCGAAAAAGAAACCTTCAAAAAACACATCGATGGTTTATTAGAGGAATATGAAATCAAAGCAATTGCTGGAACAGTCGAAATCGATTATCAAAATATTCCCTTCTTTTCTGCGTACGATGTTTTTGATGATGATCGGCTGAATGTCTTGAAACGAATCGTTTCCGATGAAGTACCCATCGAAAAAATCGTACGTTCGTTAGAAAATACATTGACGCATGTCGGCTCAGTCTATCATTTGATCGAAAGTTTGCAAAAGATCGTCCATCAGATCCAAAATCAGCTGCATGTAATTGTTGAACCGACTGTTGATGCGGGGTTGGTGATCCACCTAGCCTTTTTGGTAGAAAGCTTACTGAAAAAAGAACCAGGCAGACAATTTAAAGACTTGTCGATATTCCAAAAAAAATACCGTATTGAGAATGATGTGTTACGGACTCATCTTTTGCAGATCGAAAAAAATTACCAAGTCAAAATATCGGAAGATGAAATTGCGTATTTGACACAAATGTTTTTAGAGAATGAAATCAAAAATTATCATGAATCCGCACACAATATTAGTGTGTAATGAGAATTTGATGAGTGTGTAAGAAAGCGAATTGGTTCAGACCTTTGATTTAACAAGGTTTGAACCGATTTTTTTTTGGCACGTTTTTTGCTTAATAGTTAAGTGTAACCACGAATAGAAAGGAGGAACTACACAATGGCTAAAAAAACGATTATGCTTGTTTGTTCAGCAGGAATGAGTACCAGTTTACTCGTAACAAAAATGCAAAAAGCGGCGGAAGCTAAAGGAATGGAAGCAGATATCTTCGCGGTCTCAGCTTCAGAAGCCGATCAGCATTTAGAGTCTAAACCAGTCGATGTGCTGATGCTTGGACCACAAGTTCGATTCATGAAAGCACAATTTGAACAAAAATTGGCACCTAAAGGAATTCCTTTAGACGTCATCAACATGGCAGATTATGGCATGATGAATGGCGAAAAAGTTTTGGCGCAAGCTGAAAGCTTAATGAAATAAACAAATGTATGGAAGTGTAAGGAGGATTTTTTAAGATGGATGAGCAAAATTTGGAAGCCATTATGGGATTGATCATGTATGGAGGGAATGCCAAAAGTGATGCAATGGAAGCAATCGCTGCTGCAAAAGAAGGCAACTTTGAGTTAGCGGATGCGAAAATCAAAGATGCTGAAGCATCATTGGTTGAGGCACACCATTCTCAAACAGGTCTATTGACACAAGAAGCGCAAGGCAATCACATGACTGTCACTTTATTAACAGTGCATTCACAAGACCACTTAATGACATCAATCGCATTTACCGATTTAGCGAAAGAAATCATTGATGTCTATCGACGTCTAAATAACGAATAATCTTTGAACGGATAGAAGTAGTTATTGTCGATGAATCAAAAAATCTTCTTTAACGAATAGGACTTATAGGAGGAAATAAAAAAATGGATGGATTAACAAGTTGGATGGAGAAATACATTCTCCCTGTAGCCGCAAAAATCGGCGCCCAGAAACATTTAGTCGCTTTGCGTGATGCCTTTATTGGCACAATGCCTGCTACGATGGCAGGTTCGATCGCCGTAATGATCAATGCAATTATTCGTGATTTACCACCACAATTTTGGCCAAGTTATGATGCAAGCACTATTCCTGTGATTCGTGAAATTATTAGTATCAATGGCTTTGTTTGGAATGGTACCTTAGCAGTGGCTGGATTGGTTTTTGCTTTTTCATGGGGATACAATTTAGCTAGAGCTTATCGAGTGAATGATTTAGCTGGTGGTATCGTCGGTATGGCAACGTTGATTCAAGGAATTGCTTTTTCTTACAGCACTTCTGTTGCAACGACAGTTCCAGCAGCTTTAATGGATGAAATCAATGCTGGCTCTGCAAGCACTGGTTGGTCTGCAACTGCCGATGCACTTACAGCAGGCGGTTGGGGTTGGTTAAAACTTGATCACTTGAACGGAAATGCTTACTTTACCGTTATGATCATGGGTGCAATCTCAGTCATTATCTTCTGTAAATTGATGTTAGCAGATATTACGATCAAAATGCCTGATTCAGTGCCACCTGCAGTATCTAAAGCATTTGCTGCGATTTTACCGGCAACGATTGCTTTGTATGTGATCGCAATCATCAATTTTGTTGTTGGCAAATTAACAGATGGTCAATTGATCATTGATTTGGTGCAAAAATATATCGCAGAACCATTCTTGGGATTGTCACAAGGTTTGGGTGCTGTATTGATCGTTACGATTTTTGTTCAAATCTTTTGGTTCTTTGGTATTCATGGTCCAAACGTATTGGCACCAGTATTAGAAGGTATTTGGGGTCAAGCACAGTTGATCAATATCGATATCTTCCAAAAAGGATACGAAGGTCAAACTGGTACGAATGCAGTCTTAGCAGCAATTGAAGATGGTAAAGCATACATGTGGGTTCGTGGATCATTTGATGCATTTGCCTGGTTTGGCGGTTCTGGCGGAACCATCGTGCTATTGATCGCAATCTTGATTTTCTCTAAACGTGCTGATTATCTTACTGTAGCGAAACTATCGATCGGACCTGGTGTTTTCAATATCAACGAACCTGTCATGTTTGGGTTGCCAATCGTATTGAACGCAATCATGTTCATTCCATTTATCGTGGCACCACTTGTTGCAACAACAATTGGTTGGTTAGCAACATACTTCGGATTGGTTGCACCAGTGTCACAACAAGTGACTTGGGTCGTACCACCGATGCTGCTATCGTTCCTAGCAACAGGTGCTGACTGGCGCGCACCAGTAGTTACCCTTGTTTGTATGGTGGTGACATTCTTTATCTGGGCACCATTCGTTATCTCAGCAAATAAAATTGATCCAAAATTAGGCGAATAGCCCTTTAACAATTTGAGGAACTGCTATCGCTTCAGGTGAAGTAGGCAGTTCCTTTATTGTTTATAAACAAACAGCAGGAGGAAAAGTTATGATCTCAATCGCAAGCGCAATGCAGCAAGATGCAATCAAAGAGCTTTTAGAAAACTACAACGAAGATGGGTTAAGTTACTCATTCAAAGAAAAACAAGGCATCAAATTAATCTTCACAACGACAGGTGAAGACGCAGAAGCTGCAGCGAAGAAAGCAAAAGAACTGATCAAAGCACAACCATGGGGTTCAGTTTTATATTTTCAAGCAGCAGCAGTTTAAATATACTGTTTTCATGACAACCAATGAAAGATGGGATGGTTCAAGATGTTAAAAAACGGCTTGTTTTTATGTAGTATTGGGTTATTGGTGATTTTGTACAGTATGAATCCCAGTAATTTGCAGTTAGATATTTTCAGTTTCACTACAGGGATCGCCCTGATCGTCGCCGGCAGTGTTTTGTTCATGAAAGGCAAGAAGAAAGCTGAAGAGTCAGACAGGAGGCAATCTGAGTGAAAGTAGAAAAAACATTAACGATTCCCGCTAAAGCTTTTTACGATCAAGTCATCAATTCTGTGATTTTTGATATTAGAAAGGCAACTGGGAAAACAATATCAGCAAAACAATTAGAGGGATTTGAGTATGTAAAAGAATTTTCCTCTTCCAGCCGCGCCAAAATCTCGATTGGTGAAGTCGTGGAAAATCAAGTTTATCAATTCAGAACAGAAACAACAAAAAATGAATTTGTGGTGCGGTATGAAATACAGGAAATCGATGCGAAAACCAGTAAAATCATCTATACTGAAACGATGAAATCATTTGGCATCATGCAACAATTGAATGATATGGTCTTAGGTACGATTTTGGGCTATTTCAAACGAAAACAATTCAAGAAAATGCTTGTCATGATGGAAGAAGCATATTAAAGGGGTCTTAAGACGCCTTTTTTGTGTTAAAAGGAGAGATGTGTGTGTGTGATGTAAAAAAAATGACCACGTTTGGTGATCAAGAAGTATTGGATTTGGTAGCCTACGCATTCCAATGGGAATTGAGTGAAAAAAATATTGACCGTTACCAAAGGCTCGCTGCGCATTCATGGAATTATGGATCATATGACACGGAAGGGAAACTAGCCAGTCAAGTCATGGCCACATTGTTCAATGTAAACTTGCATGGAACAGCCTACCCAATGGCTGGCATCGGATTTGTGGCGTCTTATCCTGAGTATCGTGGACAAGGAAGAATCGACCAAATCATGCAAGAAATCATTAAGGACTGTTATGAACAGAACATTGTTCTTTCCTATTTGGCGCCATTCTCCTTCCCTTTTTACCGCAGATATGGGTATGAATATACCTTTGAACGCAGCGTGTATGATATTCAGTCTTCTGATTGGCCCGATAGTCCTAAAACTGCTGGATCGATCAAACGACTAGCCTGGGAACAGGCCCAACCGATCATTCATCAAATCTATCACCAACAGCTTAAGAATCAAAGAGGGGCCCTTATTCGGGACGCGTGGTGGGAAGATATCAAGTTCACATTGCGCAAAACATTTACCTTTGCAGTCTATTACAATGCCTCAGGAACGCCAGAAGGTTACTTGATTTACTCAATTGAGAAGGGCACCTTTACGATCGATGAATGGGGCTATCTCACTGGTGAGGCATTTCATGGGCTGAACCGTCTGATCGTTTCGCATCGAGATTCAGTTGCGAAGATTCATTATCAAGTAGGAGATGATAGCAGACATTTACAAACGTTTGCCAAAAAGCCTATGCCAGCTATCCTTTCTAGGCCAGATATGATGACAAGGATCATTGATTTAGAGTTGTTTTTACAAACTTATCCCTTCACGAAGAAAGAAGGGAAGATTGCTTTACAGATCGAAAATGATGTCTACGCGCCATGGAACAACGGCATATATGAACTCTCTTTTGCACAGCAAAAACCAGTGGTCAAACGAGTAGAGAAGACAGATCTTCCTTGTTTGACTGCTTCGATTCAGCGCATCGGGCAATTGTTGTTTGGGGTTCAAGAGATCGACACTTGTCAATTTTTCGGTGAAGTGAAGGCGGATTCTGCCGTTACTGCTTTTTTCCAAAACAACCTACCTAAAGGGAAACCAGTTTTGGAAGATTATTTCTGAAGAAAAAAACACCCATGCCTACGTCTGCGCATGGGTGTTTGTGTAACGTTCCCTGCCGGGATCGAACCAGCAACTAATCCTTAGGAGGGACTTGTTATATCCATTTAACTAAGGGAACACAGTAGTTCTATTTTACCTGTAAATATGTATTCCCGCAAGATAAGAATGGGAAGAAAAGGCAGGTTTCTCTCTAAAATGATCGTTGGTATCATGCTGCAATCGTTTTATTTTGTCAGAAAAATCATGCGTGGTACACTTGATTTGTATACGATAAAGCAGGAGGTAATGTGGAATGGTAAAAATTGCGAAATCTTTTTTGTCACAAGTTACAGCTGAAGGGTTCAACGGACCATTTGTCACCATTATGCTTAATACGCATGTCGGACACCAAAATGTTGAAAAGGACCAAATCAAGTTCAAGAATTTTGCCAAAGAAGCAAAACGACGTTTCGAAAAGAAATACCCTGACCACGATTGGGCACCTTTTCAAAAGAAAATTGATGAAATTTTGGCGGATCAATCCTTTTGGCGCAGTAGTACAACCAGTGCAGCTGTGATTTTAACACCAGAAGAAGTGTTGATCCACCGCTTAAGTATTCGTGTCGATGATCAATATTATGTTGGCGAGACACCATACTTGTTGGCAATCATCAAGAATGCCCAATTTAATGATCCATTTTATTTATTGGCATTAAATCGAGATTCAATGAAAGTATATCAAGTTGAGAATAAAGTGGTGTCTGAGGTTGAACTGCCTGAAGAGGCACCCACAACGATCGAAAAAGCGTTAGGTGAAGAAATCACCGGCGGCGGTGATTTTAATTATAGCGCCCAAGGCGGAGCCAATACAGGCGGCGAAGGCGTCGCTTATCATGGTTTTAGTGCCAAAGATGAAGAGTTGGAGATCGACCATGTCAATTATTATCAAGCAGTGGATACTTTCTTCAGGAATGAATTTCCAAATGACGACAATTTGCCGCTTTATCTCTTTGCATTACCAGAAAATCAAACCCTATTCAAAAAGAATGCCAAAACGAGCTATTTCCAACCAACACCAAATCTGGCGACTTCACCAGCGCCAATGTCAGTGAAAGAAGTTCAGGGGTGTGTGGATAAACTCGTAGAAGAATTGACGCAGCATCAAGTATCGGCGTATGAAAAATTGCTGGATCGCAAATTCATTGATCAATTGGTAGATATTATTCCAGCTGCCAAAGAAGGACGTATTGGCCAACTGTTTATTGCTACATCTAATCTAGCAGATGGATTTGGTGAAGATCCTGATACCGAATATGATCGTCGACAAGTGCTGAATACGCTGGCCAAGGATGTAGTGGACAACGGTGGCGAAGTGTCGATTCTAGAACAAGAGGATGCACCAGGCGGAAAAAGCTTAACAGCGATATTACGCTATTAACGAATAAACCAACAGATCAATGAAAGACTCAGCCTATTGACATAATCAAATGGCAAATCAAAGTAGGGATGACGGCCAGATTTCGTGCCGTCATCCTTTTCTTTTAAAAAAATAAATGCGTTTACATTTTTTTGGATTTTCTATTAGTCAAGGCGATTGTTGTGTGCTATAATACAAAGTGTAGTATTTGTTGCGGTAAATTATGGTAGCTTGTTTCATCTTAAACATCTTCCACATTTTCACCTTATACAAGTAATTGCAAAATATGTGTATATACACAAGGAGGATTTTTATTATGGAAACAGGTACAGTGAAATGGTTTAACTCAGACAAAGGCTTCGGATTTATCACAGCAGAAAACGGCAACGATGTATTCGTTCACTTTTCAGCTATCCAAGGCGAAGGCTTCAAAACTTTAGAAGAAGGCCAAGCAGTTACTTTCGATATCGAAGACGGACAACGCGGACCTCAAGCAACTAACGTAAACAAAGCTTAATTTAAATTGTCGATTTAGAGCAGCCTAGCTGCTCTTTTTTTATACATATTTTTATTTGTTGAATCGTTTTTGACTTGTTATACTATTGAAAAGGGGGACTTTATATGGGCTTGAATGAATTTATTTTAGGGTTGGCCAATTTGGAGAAAATCCAACGCGCACCTGGTTTTTTCAAATTTACTGAACATAGTGTGGCAGCCCACTCATTTCGCGTTACGATGATTGCGCAAACGTTGGCAGATATCGAAGAACGAGCTGGCAATACAGTCAACTGGCAGATCCTCTATGAAAAAGCACTGAATCACGATTATACCGAACGTTTCATCGGAGATATCAAAACACCGGTGAAATACGCCAACAAAGAGCTGCGGGCGATGTTATCAACTGTAGAAGAAAAGATGACGGATGTGTTTATCGAAGAAGAGATCCCGCGAGATCTTCAAGCAATCTATCGTCGTCGATTGGCAGACGGCAAAGATGATAGCTTAGAGGGGCAATTGCTGGCGATCGCGGATAAAATCGACCTGTTGTACGAATCATTTGAAGAAATCACCAAGAGCAATCCGGATAAAGTATATAAAGAAATGTTTCGTGAAGCAGTCTTAACGGTCAAAAGTTTCCGTCATCGTCCATCGGTTTCATACTTTTTTGAAGCTGTCTTTCCTGAACTGCTAAATGCCGATTTTTATGGGAAAAAGGCCTTTTTAGATGAAATTGCCACATTGATCGAAAAATAAAAACGTTTATCAACCTGACTGCAGCAGCAATGGTTGACAAACGTTTTTTGATTATAGCAAAGATTCAGCGCCATCGATATAGACTTCGGTTCCTGAAATATTCCCGGCAGCTTCAGATGACAAGAACAAGACGAGGTTGGCTACTTGTTCTGGGACGCCTGTTTCTTGTTTCAGTGGGCGAGCACCTTCTGGATAATCAACCGGTATTTCGATATCAGCAACTGCTGGTTCAACATCCGTGCGATCATCGATATTGGTCGAAATGGCGCCAGGACAGATAACGTTGACTCTGATATTGTAGCGCGAAAGTTCAAGAGCAGCCATTTTCGCAAAAGCCACTTGTCCTGCTTTAGAAGTACTATAAGCAGAAGCACCAAAATTGCTGAAGACGCGGTTGCCATTGACTGAACTCGTGATCACGATACTGCCGCCATTGGCTTTCATTAGCGGAACAGCGGCTTTGACGGACAAGAACGTGCTGCGCAGATTGGTGTTGATCGTTTGATCCCATTCATCGATCGTCAGCGCTTCGATGGGGGTGAAGGTTCCGTTGATCCCTGCATTGACGTGTAATATATCTAAGCCGCCCATTGCATCAGCCAGTTTGGTGATGGCTGATAGCAATCCTTGACTGTCCGTGACATCCACTGTTTCAGCATACACCTGCGCACCGAAAGATTCTTTGATTTGGCTAAGTTCGTCCGCATGCAAATCGATCAACCCCACCTGCGCACCTTGTTGAATAAACTGCTCTGCCGTCGCTTTGCCGATTCCTGAAGCAGCACCAGTCACGATGACCCGTTTGTGCTTAAAGCCTTCCATATGAACGCCTCCTTTTCTTTAAGTATAAGAAACTCCGCTTATTTTGTCGAAAATAAGGCATCCATCAGGCAGTGGCTGTTGCTGCTTATTCTTGCATCGAAGGAAACTTTTCCTTGAGGCAGGATTGACTGCAAAACTAATGTATCGCCTACTCTTTTTGTAGTATAATGCAAACAGTGTGCAAGGAGGTTATACCATGAAACCCATATATGCTGTGGTGGATCTTGAAACCACGGGGACGGATGCAGCTGTCGATCGTATCATTCAGTTTGGCTGTGTATTGGTTCAAGATGGCAAAGTGATCAATCGTTTTGCGACCGATATCAATCCTGACCGCCGCATTTCACGACAAATTCAAAATTTGACACACATCACAAATCAACAAGTGAAGCAAGCACCTTATTTTGAAGATGTTGCTGATATTATTTTTAATTTACTCAGCAATACGATTTTTGTCGCCCACAATATTTATTTTGATTATCAATTCTTAAGTAATGAGCTGGTCCGTTGCGGTTTACCAGCATTAACGATTCCGGGTATCGACACCGTGGAGTTGGCGCAAGTCTTTTTACCGACTGAAAGTAGTTTTCGTCTAGGAGATTTAGCTGATAGTATTGGCTTTGTACATGAAAATCCACATCAAGCAGATAGCGACGCAGAAGTGACTGCCGCCTTATTGATGTACATTGAAGCCATCATGAAAGAATTGCCACGGACAACGTTGAAACAAATCGCTTTGTTAAGTGGCCAAATGGGGATGCAGACAAGTGCATTTATCCATGCAGTCTTGAAAGAAACAGCCACGACATTGCCTGATGGACTAGAAGAAGTGGATGGAATCGTTCTCCGTAAAAAAGAGAGCAAGATGTTTGCCTACAACCATTACCATAAGCCCTATCCGGAAGTGAAAGCCGAAAAGATGGCACAGTTTGGGCCGCATTTGGCTTATCGCAAGCAGCAAGCGCGATTGATGAATGCTGTGTACAATCATTATAGTCAAGCAGAGAAAAATTTGATTCTAGAAGCAGAAACAGGCATGGGGAAAACGATTGGCTATTTATTTCCAGCAGCTTATTTCGCTACGCCCGATAATCCAATGATCGTCAGTACTTCATCGATTCTTTTACAAAATCAAATCATGGATAAAGATGTCCCCTTAGTGAATCAGGTGTTGGATCAACCTATCCAAGCAACGGTCATCAAGAGTCATCGCCATTATATTGACTTGCAACGGTTTAAGGCCACTTTAGACCAGCCTGTCGATCAAAAACAGTATGCGCAGTACCAAATGGGGATTTTGGTTTGGTTAACGAAAACAATTTCTGGCGATTTTGATGAACTGAATTTGGTTCGGCTAGACCATCCTATATTCACTGAGATTCGCCATCGCGGCCTTGAATTTCTGTCAGATAAGCAAGCATTTTATCGCCATGATTTTTTGCGGCATGTGTACCAACAAGCAGCCCAAAGCAATGTGTTGATCGTCAATCATGCGTTCTTATTGCAAGAAACTAGACGTCGGGAACCATTGCTGCCAGCAAGCGATTATCTACTCATCGATGAGGCCCAGCAATTGCCTAGCCAAGCTGAAGGATTGTCACAGTACAGTTTTGACTCGGCCTACTTTAAGCGGCAATACTTGCAATTCAATGAGGAAGGTTTGTTTGATCAAGCAGCAAATGTCCTAGACCAAGAACAGCAGATCCTCCCTTTATTCAATCTGTATCGCGATGCACTTGCTGTGTTGATCGATACGCAAGAAGATTTTTTTGGCAGCCTCGATCTAGCGTCTGACGTAAATCAAGTACTGCAACGGACTGATTTGTTCAGGAATGATGTTGACCAAGATCGAACGTACCGTAAGCTTATCCTTTATTATCAAGAAATCACTGAGATGCAACAGCGATTACAGCATGATTTTACGGAACTGCATGTACGCATCACTGCCCAGCAACGCTTACTGATTGCGCGGTTACTCGACTATTTTGAGCAGTTCCAGCGCCAAGCGTATACGGTCACGACGTGGCTGGATAGCTGGCATCCACGATATGTCCATTGGTTGAAGCTGCATCCAAATCAACGAACAGCCACGATCGAATTGGCCGATCTAGAAGGAAAACAGGTGTCGGAAAGTATCTGGTATCAACGCTACAGTCATATTATTTTCCTAGGAGGGACATTACGGATCCCTGGCAACAAAACTTATTATGCTCAGCAAATTGGGATACCAGAAACACCTGTCAAAACGATCCCGGCTTTTTATGATTATGAAAAACAAGCCCGGCTTTATGTGGTCAAACAAGGGATCTCGATCCAACAGGCCTCTACGGATGAATATGCCGATTTTCTTGCGGAGGCCTTAACACCGCTCCTCTTTGAGCAAAAACAGCCAACGCTGGTTTTGTTTACTGCCCATGACACGTTGAAAGCCGTTTATGACCGACTGCACAAGAAAGCCTTGAATCAAGGCAGAGAATTGATCGCACAAGGAACCGGCGGCAGCCGCGAAAAAATCTTGAAGAAGTTTTTGTTGGCAGAAAATGGCCTTTTGTTTGGTACCAATAGTTTCTGGGAAGGGGTCGATCTTCCTGGACAATCACTTAAAATTGCCGTGGTTACCCGTTTGCCATTTGAAAATCCGCAAAATCCGCTGGTCAAAGCGCGCCATCAATATTTGACAGCGCAAGGCATCGATACGTTTAAAGAAGATGCCTTACCAAAAGCTATATTGCGTTTAAGACAAGCATTAGGTCGCTTGATTCGCTCAGAAAAAGACGCGGGTGTCATGGTCGTCTTAGATCGCCGTTTGCTGTCTACGAAATATGGCAAACGAATGGTCAAAGGACTACCCAAAAAACTGCCGTTGATCGAAGCAACACCAAGTGAAATGACCGAAGATATTCGTCATTTTTTTGAACAAGAGAACCAAAGTCTGCTATAATAAAGCATATTTAAAAGGAGAAAATAGTATGCAAACAAAAGACAAAGAACAGCGTCGGGTCGTCATCTTGTTGATCGCGATCACCACGTTGCTTGTGCTGATCATTTTTTCTTCGATTTTTTATCTTCGTGCATCAAGACCCATGCGGCAAGCACGAAGCGAAGCAATCGATATTGCCGAAGAATATACGGACTTAGCAGAAGTGGATCAATTCTATTGGTTTACCAGAGAATCAACCTCTTTTAGCCTTGTGGGTAAAGACAACAATGAAAAAGAAATCGTTGTGATCATCCCAAAAAGCGGTGATAAAGTCACGGTTTATAATCAAGAGGATGGATTGACAGAGGCCCAAGCCAAGCAGACCATCCAAGAGGCACATCCAGATCAAACGATACAAAAAGCCACCCTCGGTCTTTATGAAGATACGCCGGCGTGGGAAATCATGACAAAAGATAGTGATGGCGGGTTGAGTTATTTTCTGATTGCATTTAAAGACGGGGAAGAAATCAACACGATCACGAATATGTAAGAGACAATTCTTGTAAAAGGGCACGCAGAAAGGATGATCGAAATGGTACTGTCAAAAAGAGCTGAAAAATTAGAACCGTCTGTCACATTAGCGGCTTCTGCAAAAGCAAAAGCGCTAAAAGACCAAGGGATCGATGTATTAAGTTTAACTGTTGGGGAGCCTGACTTCTTTACCCCAAAAAATATCCGGGCAGCTGCCATTGCCGCTATCGAAGCGGGTAAAGTCAGCTTTTATACACCGACAGCTGGCATTCCTGAACTAAGAAAAGCCATTACGAACTACATCGAAACATTTTATGGATTGTCCTATGATACAAACCAAGTCATCGTGACTGATGGCGCGAAGTTTGCGCTATACACACTTTTTCAAGCATTGCTTGATGAAGCAGACGAAGTCATCATTCCGGTGCCGTATTGGGTAAGCTATGCGGAGCAGATCCGTTTAGCCGAAGGCACGCCTATATTTGTAGAAGCGACGCAACAGGCTGGATTCAAAGTAACGGTTTCTCAATTAGAGGCGGCGCGGACAAACAAAACCAAAGCCATTATCTTGAATTCACCAGCCAATCCAACCGGTGCCATTTATACCGAAGAAGAATTATTGGCCATTGGGGAGTGGGCTGTTACACATGATATCTGGATCATTTCCGATGATATCTATGGTCGATTGGTGTATAACGGCCACAAATTTACGCCAATCGCGGCTTTATCAGAAGCCATCCGCAAACAAACGATCATTATCAATGGCGTGTCAAAAACCTATGCGATGACAGGCTGGCGCATTGGGTTCGCTGTAGGGGATCAAAAGATCATCGGTGCCATGATCGATATTGCTTCACAGGCAACAAGCAATCCGCCAGCGGTCAGTCAATATGCAGCCGTGGAAGCATTGACTGGCAATCAAGACTCTATCGAGGTCATGCGTCAAGCTTTTGAGCAGCGCTTGAATGACTTGTATCCATTGATTGCCGCGATCCCTGGTTTTACATTGACGAAGCCGCAAGGGGCGTTTTACCTTTTTCCAAATGTCAAAGAAGCAATCACCATGTGCGGCTACGAAACGATTGATGCATTCGTAGAAGGCTTGTTGGTGGAAGCCCATGTCGCAGTGGTTACTGGTGCTGGCTTTGGTGCACCAGACTATCTAAGGATCAGTTATGCGGCCGATTGGGACACATTAGCAGAAGCTGCCAAACGGATCCATGATTTTGTTGAAAACAAGCGTCAAAACGTATAAAATGCTTTATGGTGCTTTAAATAATAGTTAGGAGAGAATCAAGTGAAATCTATTCAAATTCTAGATGCAAAACATCACGTGGGCGAAACAGTGCAAATTGGTGCTTGGATCGCCAACAAGCGTTCCAGCGGCAAAATTGCCTTTTTGCAATTACGTGATGGCACAGCTTATTTCCAAGGGATCGTTGTCAAAAGCGAAGTTGGAGAAGACGTTTTTCAATTGGCAAAAAATCTTAGCCAAGAAACAGCAGTATTGATCACGGGAGAAATCCGTGAAGACAGCCGTTCTAAATTCGGCTATGAAATCGGCATTTCAGGAATTGAAGTGGTTGGCGAAAGTCATGATTACCCAATCACACCAAAAGAACATGGTACCGACTTTTTGATGGATCACCGTCATTTATGGCTGCGTTCCTCCAAACAGCACGCCATTATGCAGATTCGAAATGAAATCATCCGGGCAACATATGAATTCTTTAATCAAAACGGCTTTATCAAAATTGATCCACCAATTTTGACCGGTTCTGCACCAGAAGGCACCACTGATTTATTCGAAACCAATTATTTTGACCAAAAAGCTTATCTGTCACAATCTGGTCAATTATACATGGAAGCTGCGGCCATGGCTTTTGGCAAAGTCTTCTCATTTGGTCCCACATTTAGAGCAGAAAAATCGAAGACGCGTCGTCATTTGATTGAGTTTTGGATGATTGAACCTGAAATGGCCTTTATGCACCAAGAAGAAAGCTTAGAAGTTCAAGAACAGTATGTGGCATTTCTTGTACAAAGTGTTTTAGACAATTGCGATTACGCTTTAGATGTTTTAGGACGCGACCGGGAAGTCTTGCAAAAATATACCAAATTGCCTTTCCCACGCATCTCTTATGATGATGCAGTGGAGATGCTGCAAAAGAATGGCTTTGAAGATATTCAGTGGGGAGATGACTTTGGTTCACCGCATGAAACGTTTATTGCCAATTCCTTTGATCAGCCAGTCTTTATTTTGAACTATCCTAAAGCAATCAAACCATTTTATATGAAACCACATCCAACACGAGAAGACGTCGTGATTTGCGCGGATATGATCGCACCTGAAGGGTATGGCGAGATCATTGGCGGCTCAGAACGGGCTATCGATCATGATTATCTCCTAGAACAGATCCAAGCCCATGGATTAGATGAGAATGAGTATTCATGGTATTTAGATTTGCGTAAATATGGCTCAGTGCCGCATACTGGCTTTGGGTTAGGATTAGAACGGACAGTGACTTGGTTATCAGGTATCGAACATGTACGGGAATCAATTCCGTTTCCACGTTTGTTGAACCGGATTTATCCATAGATTGGTTTTTGTCCTACAATTTTTATGCTTCATTTCTACATTTAGTTGAGCCTATCCATAATGATCAAACATTATGGTAGGCTTTTTTGTCTTTTAAAGTGACAATCTGGCGCATAGGGCTATTTGGAAAATAATTGATAGTTGAAAAAATCAACTTTAAGTATAATTTCGCGCTTAAAAATCAATCAATGATAGTATATGAATAAATCGTGTTGTAATTATTAAATCTTGTTGTGAAAAAAATATTAAATTGGGATAGAATTTGATATTAAGTTCTCTTTTATATATATTTAAATAAGTTGATTGAAGAAGCAACACTTTAGAGAAATGATAGTTTTTTTCTTTACTGTGTAAATAGGAGAGTATTACAATGAGTTATTTTAAGAAGTATCAATTTTTTATACAAATAATGACAATTTTATTAGCTGCATTCCTTTTAATTTTTCCTCAAGTGTATCTAAAAGGTTTTGTTATTGGATCAGATGCGATGTTTCATTTCAATCGCTTTTATGATGCAAGCGAACAAATAAAACATGGCAATTTCCAATATTTTATTACAATGTACGGCTTTCAACAATCAGGTAGGATTGTAAATGCGATGTACGGACCTATTTTTGCCTATTTTCAAGGTGTTTTGGTATTAATATCTAATTCATGGTTCCATTATCAAATCATATCTAATTTTTTGATTTATTTACTATCCGGATTATCCATGTTTGCTCTTTTAAAAAAAATCCATATATCTGGTTGGTTGTCCGTTGGTACAGGCATATTTTTCATGACAACCTATCCAATTCAATATTGGATTGATCAACAAGGACTTTCGGCTTGGCCATCAGCGATTTTACCGTTGTGTCTGATCCCCCTTGTTAAACTTGTTGATAAGCAAAAATTAGATGTTCTAGGTACATCTATTTCTATTGGTATCATGTTTCAAATACATGTTCTGTCTACGCTATTTTTAGTACTTATATACTTTTGCTTTTTTACTTATATTTTTGTTCAGTCACAATATAAAAAGAGACTCATGAAACAATTATGCATTTCGATTGTGTTGTTTATGATTATTACAATGAACGTATGGTTGAATATGCTTGATATTTATCGATTTAATCAACTTGTGCCACCATTCTTTAATAACCATATGGAAAATAATACGATTACTGCGAATAGTGCATATTGGATCAGATATCCGAAGTTCTTACCCATCTTATTTGCCGTCTGTTTTAGTAGTGTATTAGACAAACGTCATCGAGTTTCACCTTTTCTGAAAGTAAGTGTGGCGATTATAGTCGTATTCACTGTGTTGGCTACAAATTTTTTCCCATGGAAAACACTATCTAGTTTGGAAGTTCCATTCTTAGGTCTTTTACAATTTCCTTTTAGATTTATTGTTTTTGGTATTGTCCTTTTGCTTATAAGCATAGCGATGATTGTATCTGCTAGGCCTGAAATTAGATTAGCTAAACCAATCTATTTGTTCTTGTTGTTGGGCTTATCTCTGCTGCAAGTAACATACGAAAATACAAGCAAAATGATTGATTGGCATCTGAGTGATACCGCGGTCAACAGAAGAGTTCATTCCTATGTTTTTGTTGATGATGAACGTAAAATGAAAGATCAGCTATTTTCAAGTGACAAAGAAAAAATTCTAGAGAGTTTTCAAAAGTCTGCCCCCGATTATTTACCACTGTATAGAATTGATCAGTCAAGTAAATACGGTGCCTATGGAGATGATGTGATAAAAAATAATCATCACTTTGATAAGAAAGTTGAGCATAAAGCGCTCCTTGTTACTTGGAAAGGAGATCAAGTAGAAAAAGTAAAAGTCCCAGTAATCAAATATGAGAGAACCCAGTTAGTATTAAATGGTCAAAAACTAGAAAAAGATGACTATAGTTTATCGACAATAGGTGTTGTCAGTCTCAATCAAAAAATAGGTCAAAATGAACTGACCGTGACGTACAAAGCCCCATGGTTTTTTATGATCACACTTCTGTTGCCTGCTTTATTCTGGATAGCAATCATTTGCTACTATCTGAAAAAAATGATTCGATCAATATTAAATTGAGGAAAGTATCTGAATGATAAGATAGAGGCTAGCGTGTTACGCCGTGGCAATTTTTGCCATAGTTGTGGATGCTAGTCTCTTTTTTGCAGTAAGACTTTATGACGGTTTCGTTACAAATATTTTCTTTTCTTCTTTTATCGGTTAAAATATAGGATAGTGTGAAAATGAGGCGATTTATGATAATTAAGATGATAAAGTCATTGGCAAAATCAGTTTATTTGTTGCCAATACGCATGCTTGCGTCCAAACAATTACCTAAAAATAATCATATTGTATTTCTGCTTAGCTTTCCGAGTACGAGTGATTACATATTAAGCAAGTTGGCAGACAAATATAAAGAGCGCTTGGTTATTTGTTATACGAACGAGGCGAAACCTCTGGCTGAAAGCTACCAAAAAAAAGATATCACTATTTATGCGCTTGATTCAATAGGAGAGTTATATACAAAGGTTATCCCGGTAATAAAGAGTGCACAAGTGATTCTTTGTGATAATTATTTTGCCATACTGGCTGGTTTTGATTTTAAGCATGGCGAAAAAGTTGTTCAATTATGGCATGCCAACGGAGCAATAAAAAGATTTGGTATGGAAGCTGAATATGCGAAAGATGGTACATCATTTGATAGAAAACGTTATAAGAATGTATACGATCGTTATACGCATCTTGTAGTGAGTTCAGAAGAAATGGCCAATATCTTTTGTGAAAGTTATTTAAATGATTATCAGATTCTTCCTTTTGGTTATCCACCCACAGATGTATATTTTGAAGATAACATTTACCCAGGATCGTTCCTTTTTGAACAGCATAAACATAAGAAAATTGCATTATATGCGCCTACTTATCGAGACCAAGCTGAACAATCTGGAGTGGATTTGCGTGAGATGAACAAACATTTTCCCGAGGGATGGCAACTTTATGTACGAGTGCATCCCCACGATCATAAGTTGAAAAAACAATTAGTTGGACTCCCAAGTATCAAACAAATACCAGAAGAAGTTCCTTTATCAACAGTATTTAACCAAATCGATTGTTTGATAACAGATTATTCTTCTATTCCATTTGAATATTCATTAGCTAAAAAAGATGGGAAAATCATTTACTATTGTTATGATCTTGAGCAGTATGAAATGACTGTCGGCTTGCAGCGTAATTTTAAAGAATGGGCTGCTCCGTACCTTGTTTCAGATATAGAAGAACTTATTGCTGCAATAAAAGAGGAAAACGACTATCCTTTCGATCAATTCAATGCATTTTGGAACACTTTTGCAAATGGCCATGCTGCGGATCAATTAATAGAATGGATTGATGAACAATATGAAAACTGAACAAATTATGGGGATTCCAGTTGATAATCTCACGTATGATGAAGTGCTAGCAGATATTCCTCAATACATCGAACAAAAAACGAAAATGTCAATACTTAGCGTAAATCCTCAAATTGTTTTGGATGCAAATCAATACCCTGAAATCATTACACTTTTGCATAATAGTACGCATCGTATTCCTGATGGGATAGGTGTTGTGATGGTTTCAAAGTTAACAGGAGGCGCAATAAAAGAACGCGTTGCTGGTTTTGATCTAATGATGGAAATCCTTGCATATGCTGATAAAGCTGAACATAGTATATTTCTATACGGTGCTCATCCAGATGTGCTTAATAAGGCAGTAAATCAAGTTGAGTCTAAATTTCCAAATATCAAGATTGCTGGTGCAATCGATGGATATACAAAACTTATCGATGAAGAAGTAGTAGATATGATCAATCAAGCCAAACCTGACTTTTTGTTTGTAGCATTAGGATTTCCTAAACAGGAGTTATGGTTATCGCGGCATATCAATCAATTAGATGTCAACGTTTTCCAAGATGTAGGCGGAAGTTTTGACGTTTTGAGTGGACAGGTAAAACGTGCACCGAAAGTGTTCATTGATTTACATTTAGAATGGCTCTATCGTTCATTACGGAATCCTTCAAGAATCGGCAGGATTTTTCAGTTACCGATTTTTTTAATAAAGAGTCTACAGTGGAAAGTGAGACATCGTCATGATCGTTAAAATGATAAGTTACATCTATCGTAAGATTTTTAATATGGTGGCAACTGTGCTTCCAGTGAAAGAAAAAACGGTGTTATTTGAATCCTTCAATGGAAAAATACCTTCAGACAATCCATTGGCGATATATCAGGCGTTTAAAGCTGAACATAACGATGCATCTTGGCAATTGTATTGGGGCGTAAAGAAGCAATATGTCAATGAGGCCAGAGCACGCTTCCCTGAATATACAATACTTACAAGATTTTCATTGAAGTGGCTTTGGCTGACAGCAAGAGCTAATTTTTGGGTTTTTAATTCCAGAATGCCAATTTGGCTAAAGAAAAATAAACAAACAATTTATATTCAAACCTGGCACGGTACACCGTTAAAAAAATTAGGGCTCGATATAAACAAAGTGTCCATTCCTGGCACGGATACGCAAAGTTACCATCATGATTTTATTTATGAAGCCAGACGGTGGGATATTTTGATTGCACCTAATACGTACTCAAAAAATATTTTTAAACATGCTTTTTTGTATCAGCAATCATTTCTTGAAATAGGCTATCCACGAAATGATATGCTAACAGCGAAAAAAGACGATTTGCTTTATATAAATAGATTGAAAACCAACTTAGTAGGCCACTCAAAAGGCAAAGTCATCCTTTATGCACCCACATGGCGAGACAATTATTATATTTCTAAGGGAAATTACAAATTTTATATGCCATTTGATTTAGAAAAAGTAGTGTCGCTTTTGGGTGAGAACGATACATTGATCATTCGCCCGCATTATTTAGTGGGAGATACAATAGATGTAAGTAAATATGATCAACAAGTTATTGTCTGCACAGATGAAGATATCAATATGTTATATTTAATCAGTGATATACTGATAACAGACTATTCGTCTGTTATGTTTGATTATGCCCATTTGAAGCGCCCAATGCTTTTTTATGCGTATGATTTTGATTTCTATAAAGAGGAATTAAGAGGATTTTATTTTGATTATAACCATGATTTACCAGGCCAAATCGTGAAAGATGAAGCTGGATTTTATCCTGCATTCAATCAATTGCTTCAAAAAACTGAGATAGAAAAAGTATACCAGAATAAATATAACGATTTCTTTGATAAATTTTGCAACACTAACTCTTCAAATAGCAGAATAGTTGTTGAACGTATACTTTCTGAAACAAATGATAAAAACTGAAAGAAAAGGTGTACAAATGGATAAATTTAAGATTAGTACAATTATGCCCACATACAATGTTCAAGGCTATATTGATGAAGCAATCCAATCTGTAGCAGAACAGGAAAATGACAGGATCGATCTCGAATTGATTATCATAGATGATGGATCAACAGATGGGACAGTTGAAGTAGTCTGCCAATCAAAAGAAGCTTTTCCTGGGGAAATTGTGGTTATTCAACAGAATAACGAAGGTCCTGGAGCAGCTAGAAACAAGGGGATACAAATGGCGACTGGAGATTTTATCGCCTTTTTAGATGGCGACGATATTCTTTATCCAGATGCATATTTAAAATTGCTTCAGTCAGCTACGAGTAATAATGCTGATATAGTAGTGGGAAATGTCGATCGATTTAATAGTACATCTAATCATTTTGTAAGTGGTTTACATCGGAAAATTTTTGATAATGATTTAAGTAATACACATATCATCAATAATCATTCACTGTTATATGATACGACTTCTTGGAATAAGCTCTTTAAAGCAGAATTTCTAAAAAAATATCAAATTTTATTTCCTGAGAATATATTATACGAGGATATTCCTTTTAATATGGAAGCACACCTGCGTTCTACTTGTACGAATATTATTACAGATAAAGTTTACCGTTGGCGTTTACGAGATGGAAATGATAAGTCGATCACACAATCACGTTTTGAATTTAAAAACTTAGAAGATAGAATAACTGCTATCAAATTGTTTAGTGAAGTCGTTTCAAATCTAAACATAAACAATGATGCATTCATAGCTAGTAAGGAATTTAAAGAGTTAACACTGGATTTTCCTTTATATATGGATCATTTGAAGGATGCACCAGAAGGATATAGTGCATTCTTTCAAAAAGAGTTTTTAACCTATAAAGAGCAGCTGCAATCTAATGCAATGGAAGATAGATTAACTTCGAGAGATCGAATAAAATACTTTTTGCTGGAAAAAGGCGATTTTTCTTTGTTGAAGAAGTTTGTTGAATATCAAGGGAGCTACTTAAAATTGCCTACAATTTCCTTGGGCAACCAGCAATTATTTGATACGTCACATTTCGATGTTGATTTAAGTTCGTTGCCGTCAGCTCTTTTTGATGTCAGGAATGATCGTCACCCCATTACCAAGATCCAAAAAGTTAGGTTTGAAGAGAACTTTATTTTCATTGAGGGATATGCGTTTCACAAATATATTGATCTTAAAAAGAAGAATCAAATTACAATTACTGCATCTTTAGTTGATCCAGATGATAACAAAATCGACATTCCATTGCCTGTTTCAATACAAAAGAATAAGCAAGCGACACATATGCATGGTGGGGGAAATCAAGAATACTTATTTAAGAGGTATCATCATTATGATTGGTCTGGGTTCGTGATTGAGATTGATCTGAACAATACAGCTATCATCAATGCAAACAGCGAAAAATGGAGCTTAAAATTTGTCCTCTCGACACAAGACTTAGAGAGTGAATTGTTTTTATCTAATCCGATCAAGGGAGGAAGCGCGCGTCCAAAACCCAAAAAGATTGGAAATAGTTTGTTCTCAATCCAATATAATGCCAAATGGCAATTACAATTAGTCAAGAATAATATTTATGGGTATATTTCAGATTTGGCTGTGAATACAGACACTATACGTTTGACCTTTTCAAATTTATCGCCTCAAATTTCAAATGTTGTCTTAACTAATTCTAAGACACAGCAAGAGTTGCGTGCGTCGATCCAAACGAATCAAGTTGAATTTTCAATTGATGATTTAATCGAAAGAACTGGAGAAAATTCACTTTTTATAGATGGCTTGAGTGATCAAGAAGAGAAGGTAGACCTTCATTTTGAAGAAGATACTTTTGAATCAACTATCTTATATTATGGTGACAATAGTTTGATTCTAGAAAAAACGAGAAGTGGAAAACTTAAGTTTTCATCTTATAACTATCATAAAGCCCAAGTTGAAGACTTACAGATAGAATCGAATCATGGTTTATCCATAAAGGTAATGATTCGAACAAGCACATCTGTGAAAAACCCTCAGCTGGTTTTTGGAAATGATAGCAAAGGTGAAAAACGTAAGTTTGATCCTTCGGATAAGACGGATGACGGTCATACACTGCTTTACACCTACCAATTTAAGTTACTTGAAACGGATTTACATTTATTCGGAAATTCTAGCTGGTTCTTTAGATTAGAAGATATAAAAGAGTATCATGAATCAGCAATACTCGCGTTAAAACTACCGAATGGGAATAGATTTCACTTGGTAAAAAATACAGAATTTGCATTCAAGCGTAGTCGTTATCAAAATTTAATGTTAACGACGAGACTTAGAAAAAGTTATTTTGATAAAGGGCCGCGAAGAAAAATGTTGTTGCAAAAAAACTTGTATGCAGCATTTCGAAAATTGTCGCAAAAGAAAAAATATGTCATGTTCGAAGCTTATTGGGGAAAAAATTATTCATGTAACCCGAAAGCTATTTATGAATATATCCAAGAAAAGCATCCTGACATGGTTTGTATTTGGAGTTTGAATAATGAAAATGAGCAGATTCCCGGAAATGCAATCAAGGTAAGACGTTTCAGCTGGAAATATTATTATTATTTAGCACGTGCTACGTACTTTTACAACAACGTGAACTGGCCAGATCAATATGTAAAAAGAGCAGATAGTGTTGAAGTTCAAACTTTACATGGCACATTCTTAAAAACAATGGGGTTAGATGTATCTGATGAAGTAAATACTGTTAAAAAAATGGAGGGATTCCGTAAAAGACATGGGAGATGGGATTATTTGATTTCCCCTAGTCCATTTATGACTGAAATTGCAAAACGTGTCTTCGAATTTGATGGTCAGATGCTTGAAAACGGATTTCCTCGGAATGATGTTCTTTTGAAGCATAAAGATAAGTCATCCAGTACAGAAACTGATGAATTAAAAAAATCAATCGGTATTCCGTTAGATAAAAAAGTCATTATGTATGCACCAACATATAGAACAAAAACAAATTTTGACTTGAAACTTGATTTGGCATTATTGCAAGAGAAGCTAGGGGATCAATATATCGTTTTGCTTCGGTTGCATTACTTCGTTGCACAATCCCTGGATATAAGTGAATTTGAAGGGTTTGCCTACAACGTAGCTTGGTATTCAGATATACAAGATCTATATCTTATTACAGATATTTTGATCACTGATTATTCGTCGGTGATGTTTGATTTTAATATTTTAGCGCGTCCTATGATTTTCTTTACCTACGATTTAGAATTTTATCGCGATACCTTGCGGGGGATGTATATTGATTTTGAGCAAGAAGCACCTGGACCATTAGTGAAATCAACTGAGGATATTGCTGATTATATACTGAATATTGATGAACAATATGAGGGTTATAAACAACGGCAACAAAACTTTGGTCAAAAATTCAACACTTTTGAGTGTGGACAAGCAAGTGAACGAGCAGTCGAATCTGTTATAAAAAAATAATATCTTTGGAGGTTGTGAGTGCATCGCTCACACCCTTTATTTTAATTATTAGGAACGATTTGATGAAATAGAGATGAGGAAATTCAATGGAAATCACTAGATTTTTGTCACGCGTCGTGCGCAAAAGCGGTTCGTATTTGTTTTCTAAACAACAAAGAATGATGCAATACTATGTACAAAACTATGAAAAAATTCAATTACAAGAAAATACTATTTTGTATGAAGTTCGAGATGGTCAAACCATAGTAGATTCTCCATTTTCTTTTTATAAGAAGATGATTTCAGATAAACGGTTCTTGAATTATACCCATATTTGGGTGATTGATCGGTTAGAGAATCCAGCGTTGCAAAATATCGATCGAGATAATGCCCGTGTGAAGGTTGTGGTGAGGCAATCAAAACAATATTTTTATTGGTTACTCGCTGCAAAATTCTTAGTCAACAGCTCTACCTTCCCTAATTTTTTCATAAAAAAAGAAAAGCAAATTTATATCAACACTTGGCATGGGACGCCTTTAAAAACAATGGGATACAATATTCCGGGTGATCCATCACAATCTCAAAATGTTGTTCGCAATTTTTTGATGGCCGATTATTTGCTCTCTGCTAATCCATTAATGACAAAAATGTATCAGAATGATTATAAATTAAACGGAATTTTTGCTGGAAAAATCATCGAGGAGGGCTATCCAAGAATCGATTGGACAGTTAAATATGGTAAAAATAATGTGTTTAAAGATTTTGATGAATTAAACCTTACATTTGATCCATCTTTCCAATCCATTCTTTACTGTCCTACATGGAAAGGGAAAAAAATCACAAAAACGAATGACGATATTGAGCAAATCATCCAGGAAACCCTTTATTTAAAAGAAAAATTTTCTGGGAAATATAACTTCTTTATCAAAGTCCATCCCTTTATTTATCATCAAGTAGCTAAAAATCAACGAGTGAAAGATTTTCTGATTCCTGATTCATTTGATGCCAATAAATGCTTAGCGGGAATCGATATTTTGATTACGGATTATTCAAGTATTTTTTTCGATTTTCTTGTAACGAAGAAACCCATTCTTTTTTATGTATGGGATAGTGATATATACGCCCATGAAAGAGGCTCATCCATAGAAGAAAATGAGTTGCCTGGACCAGTCGCCTACACTGTACAAGATATAATAGCTTTTGTTGAAAACATCTCCAGTATAAAGGAAAAATATCAGACCCAATACGATGCACTACGGCAGACAATAGCTAGCAAAGATAATGGTTACGCAACGGAGAGATACCTGGAATATATTTTTCTGGGCAAGAGTAGCCAAGAATTGAAGATCATCTATCCGAATCGAGAGAAGGAAAATATTTTATTCTTCCCAGGAAGAATGAAAAACAATGGGATCACAAGTAGTTTTCTTAATCTTGTAAGCAACTTGGACTATTCAGCGTTCGATGTGTCAATTCTAATTGCAAATCCTTTAACAAAAGAAGAATTAAAGAATGTTAAACTAATCCCTTCGGAATGCCGACTGCTCTTCCGACCGGGGAAACATGCTTACACATTTTTAGAGACAATAAGTGATTACTATTTTGAGTCCTTTGGCGTACATGCTTTTTCAAGTAAATTTTACCCCCAAAATGCATATGCACGTGAGATGAAACGATTATTAGGAAACTCTTCCGTCTTTAAAGTAGCGATTGATTTCAGCGGGTACAGTTTTTTCTGGGGGAAATTTATAGCAGCTGTAAATAGTAATAAAAAAGTTGTTTTTCAGCACAACGACCTTTTAAGTGATTCGCGACGGACAGTGAACGGCAAACAACCGCATAAAACGAACTTAAAAAGTTTGTTTTCAATCTATCAACTTTTTGACCGTATTTTAAGTGTTTCTCAAGAAACAATGGAAATCAACAAAAAAAATCTAGCACAATATATTCGACCGGAACAAGTAGGTGTTGTTCGAAACAGTTTGAATATCAATAAAATTGTGAATAGCGAGGTGGATGAGACTTGCGAGGAAGATGTGATAAATATTCAAAGGGAAACTGTCCACTTGACCATTCGGAAAGACAGTGTTTTTGACTTATATCCTCAAATCAGCAGTCTCTTAAACAAAGACTATCGTGCGACCCATATCACGCACAATGATACACTAAGGAGTGTTGCACGTTATACACACCAAGGGAAAACATATTATAAATTAATTATCAATGATATGTATCAAGGGTGGATCGATAGCGAGAATGTAAATTTTTTAGTGAAATCAAAGGTTGACTTAAGTAATGTTCAATTGATTGGGACAATCAATGTATCGAGTGATCCTGTTTTTTATGCTGATTTGAATCAAATACAAAATGGATTCGCTTTACCTCTTAATAAGACTTATGTATTTTTGTCTAAAAAGACAGTGGGGCTCAATGATGACTATTTTCTGGCTGAGAATGAAAACGGGACTTTAGGATGGATAAAGTCGTCTTCTATAACGAATATTCATCATTTAGGTAAGTTTTCTGTATTGAAATGGGTATTTTTATTCAGAAACCCAAAATATTCGTTAGTAAATCCAGCAGAAGCACCGAATGAAACTAGAAAAGAAAAAAGTGTTCCGCTCATTTCACCTGAAGATTTCAATTTTGTAACAATGGGTAGACTTTCTCCCGAAAAAAATCAAATCAATTTAGTTCGGGCTTTTTCCACTGTTTTAACATCTTTCCCAAATGCAAGATTATTTATTTTAGGAAATGGGGAACTGAGAAAAGAATTAATCTCATTGATACAAGCATTAGATTTACAGGATCATGTATGGCTGTTAGGACATATTGACAATCCTGGCTATGTTTTGAAACAATGTGATCTGTTTGTACTGCCATCCTATTATGAGGGACAACCTATGGTTCTTCTTGAAGGATTAACATTAGGAATGAAGATTTTAGCTTCCAATATACCTGCCAACCGCTCTGTAATAGGAAGCGACTACGGATTTTATATCAATGGCACCGATGCAGAGACAATCGCAGAATCACTAGTAGAACAAATTCAAAAAGGTTTTCCAAACGCACCAAGGAAATTTGATCCATACGCATATAATCAATCCGTTTTAGGTGAATTTTATGAAGAAATCATGTAAGTTTACAAAAAAATCCTCATATTCAGGCAAAAGTCTTCGATTTTATAGCGAAAAAATGTATACTTAAGTTGATAGATATTCGAGTACAAGCTTCTATGTTAAACTATTTTAATATAGGGCAATGTGAGGAGATAATAAATCAATAATGGGATCTAAACTAAAAGGTTGGTTTCAAAAAAAATATAGAAACAACTTTCGAAAAACAATGCCATATAAAGTGGCTCTATTAGGTAGTTGTACGACTAGAGATATTTTTAATTCTAAGTTCAATCCAGATTACAAAAAATATTTTACGATCGTTGCTGATCAACAGCACATGAGTATAGTTTCAGTCATGTCTTCTCCTCTGAATTTGAAGGAAAGTAAAATTAATGGAGATGTTACTAACTTTTATAAAAATGTTTACCGACAAGACTTGCAAAAGGATTTTTTATCTCGATTAAAGCAAAGTCAGCCGGATATTTTAATTATAGATTTTTATACGGATGTTTTTTATGGTACTTTGGCAGTCAATGACGGTACCTATATAACCAATAAAAAATGGCAATATAAGAAGCTGGATCATTTTAAGCAAATTAACATTGAGAATGAATACTCTATATATAACAATACAGACGCGTTCCTAAAATTATGGAAAAAAAATTTTGATGATTTGATTCAGTATGTGCGATTGAATCTGCCACACTGCGAGATCATTTTGAACAAAACAAAATTTGTTAATACTGGTCTGAAAAACGGGCAACAAGTCGTTTTGAGTGAAGAATTAAATGACAAATGGGAAAACTTCCATATTGATAGATTCAATATTTTATGGGATTTATTTGATACTTATGCTGAATATAAGTACAATTTAAGGCATCTTGATTTTGACATAAATCAGTATTACTGTCCTTCTGATCATCCATGGGGGTGGTTTTATGTGCATTATAATCAAGAGTTCTATTCGAAAACTTTAGAAAAGTTGCGCGTGATGCTTGACTAGATTGAAAAAGGGGAGTCGGAAAAATGAAAATCAAAAAGTTTGCAGTGATAGGTTTGTTGGCAACGATGGTATTAGGTGTCACAGCAGAAACAGCTACAGTTGTTTCTGCTATGACAACAGATAGTGTCTATAACGAGAAGGAAGTAGAAAAATATCAAGTTTTAAGTAAAGTGGAACAGCCTGTTTTCTTTGAAAACTTAGCTGATTATACACCAATCACAATGGCTATTCCAGCTGGTTCAGAAGCTGGCGTGTATCAAGAACAGAAAGTAGCGGACATTGACTATTTATACGTGAATATAGACGACCAATGGGGCTGGGTGGAAGCATCTGATTTTACTACGATCCTAGATAAGGTACCTATAGACGAAAAAATTTCGATCATTAATGAAGACGCTACCATCTATAAGGAGCCTGAATCAAATTCACAAGAACTGCAGCAAAATTTTAAGGTAAGTAATGGTACGTACGATGTTTTGATCAAAGGGGTCACTTCATTTGGCGAATTTTATCAAATTTATGATGAAGCGCAAGTAGAAGGTTGGATAAATTCGAATGATGTAGAAATTGTTTCGACAGATGAGACAGATGTTCAAGATGAAAATGAAGCGGATTTGTCTATAGTTGATGAAACGAATGAAGTTGCAGAAACGCAAGAAAATGAAAATTTCAAAAAATCGAGTGCAGTTACTCAGAGCCAAATTTTGTTTGAATACGGAATCGTATCAAAAAACCAATGGGATATTTGGGAAAAACCTTACGAAGCTGGTGTTCAGTCGATTGGCAAATCAAATGTTTATTTCGCCAGCGGTGAAATCATAAAGATTTCAAGCCGCGTCCAAACATCAATTGGAACATACGTGTTGATCCAAACAGATGAAGGAAAAGGTTTTGAGGATTTAGGGTGGATCAATGAGAATGGTATTCAGTCTGCCATCTACAATGACACCACAGAAGTGTATCAACAATTTAGCAAAACAAATTGGGATATTTGGAATACGCCATATTCTACTCGTTCGAAATCAGTTGGTAAAACAACGAATTTAATGAACGAAAAACTGTTGATCAAAAAAGTTTCTATAACAAAGTATGGTCAATATAACAACATCTGGGTGTTTAATCAGAATACTAAAACGTATGAAGATTTTGGTTGGGTCAATAAAAATGGATTAAAGGACCTGTCTGAAAATGTTATTGACAATCAATATGTTACTTTGAAAGTTGATAATTGGGATATTTGGGATAGCCCATATACGACTCAATCTCGTTCAGTTGCAAAAACCAATGCCTATAAAACGGGTGAAATATTATTAATCACTAGATCAGCGACAACAAATGCCGGGTCCTATTATAGAATTTGGTCAGATGATGGCTCGGGATATAAAGCCATAGGCTGGGTGAGATTCACTGCTGTTCAAGCAGCCGATTACAAAGTCATTCCTAATGAATATAAAAGAATAAGCAAAGCCAATTGGACAATATGGGATACACCATATTCAAGAAAATCTTCAGCTGTTGGGAATACCAATAACTTTCGAGCGCAAACTATTTTATTGACTAGACGCGCAACCACAATATATGGCACTTATGTAAAAGTTTGGGCTAGAGATGCTTCTGGGTCATTCAAAGAATTAGGCTGGCTCAATGAAGATGGTCTTACGAGTTATGACGAAAAAGTTGTACCAAATGCTTACACAACAATTACTAAAACAAATTGGGATGTTTGGGAACAACCCTTCACTACCGGTGTGAAGAGTGTTGGGAAATCACAAAATTACAGTAATCAGACATTGTTAGTGACTAGAGAAGCAAGAGTTGGAAATACACTCTATTTGCGGATATGGTCTAGAGACAGTGATGGAAAGTTTGTAATAAGAGGCTGGATCAATGCCAATGGCACTTCTTATAACGACCAAGTTTTTATTGAAAGAACTTTAAATGAAAATATGCAAGTCGTTTCTAAGCGTAATTGGACAATATGGGACAAACCTTATGTAACTGGGGCAAAGCAAAAGCTGAATTCGACGAGCTACCTGAATAAAAATGTAGTTTTGAAGAAAGAAGCAGTGACAAATTATGGTACCTATATCTTAATTTCGTATCAAGGCAAAGACTTAGGCTGGATAAATAAAGATGGTTTGAGTAGTACCAATAAATATATACTCGATAGCGCATATTATAGTCAGACAACTATCGGTGCTTGGTCAGGTTGTGCGGCGGTTTCATTATTTACAGCGTTGAGGATGAAAGGATATGCGACAAATGTAAGTCTTACACAGATGATCAATAATTTACCGTTACATGCATCAAATACTGATTTGGGTCAAATTGGTACGCCATGGGGAGGATCAGCTACATTTAGAGCGGTAATCTCGCCTGTTGGATTAACCAATTATGCAAAAAATTACACTTCCACAGCTGCAAATATCTCTAATGCTTCGATTGATGCGGTTCAAAAAGAAATCATGTTAGGAAATCCCGTTTTATTCTGGGGAAAATGGAATATGGGGTACTCTGGCGTGAATATGACACCGACACATGTATTGATTATTCGTGGATATGAAAAAACTTCTGTCGGTGAGGTTTTCTTGGTTCAAGATGTTGGTTTTGACTCAGCAAATGCCAATGGTGCGGTTCGATGGGTATCAAAAACACATTTAAACAATTATCTTAATACTAAACAACGCAAGATGATGGTTATTCGTTAAAAGTAATCCCTATTCCTAAAAAACATTTAGGTTTGTAAAAATCGTTTTACTCCCCCAAACTTTCGTGTATAATGGTACAAGCCAGTATTACGAAAGTTAGGAGGAGTTGTTTTGAGTAAACAACATCCAGAGGAGCAATCCTTTAAAGACGAAGTACTTGGTGCTTTGAACAATTCTCGATCAAGCCAAGAACCATCAAATGGCGAATCAGAAAATCAAACGATTCAAACGCAACAGGAGATTGGGTCAACTATGAATAAAGAAAATAGAAACAATCATTCAAGAACAACTGAAACACAGTCGACTGCCAGAAGGCGATCAACCATATCGGAGAAAACCGCTTCACCAGAAGGGTCGGCCAATCGGCGTAAAATGCAACGCAAAAAAGAAGACCGGATCGTGAATCGTATCGTATTGATCGTGGTTCTTGCTTTATTGTTGATTGGCGGGGTCTTAGGTTTTTCGGTCTATCGTTATGTCACTTCTAGTCTGCAGCCTTTAGATACTAGCAATAAAGAAACCGTATCGGTGGAAATTCCAAGCGGCTCTTCAAATAAGGCTATTGGTGAAATTTTGGAAGACGACGATATTATCAAAAGCGGCATGATCTTCAACTATTATACTAAATTTAATAATTTGACCGGTTTTCAGGCCGGCAATTATCAATTTTCACCAAGTATGACGTTAGATGAAATCAGTACGATGCTGCAAAATGGTGAAGGATCAGTCACTTCCGATGCCAAAGTAACGATTCCGGAAGGCTATGATGTTGATCAGATCGGTGATGCCTTAGCAGAGGCAACTAATATTTCCAAAGATGATTTCTTGGCATTGATGGAAAGCGATGAATTCTTCGAAAAAATGGAAACAGCGTATCCTGATTTATTAGGCAGTGCAGCGGATGCGGAAGGTGTCCGTTATAGATTAGAGGGGTATCTGTTCCCAGCAACGTATGACTATTACACTGGCAATACGTTAGAAGAAGTGGTCACACAAATGGTGGATAAATCGAATGCTGTCATGTCGAAGTATTACGATCAAATCGCACAAAAAGAAATGACCGTCCAAGAAGTCTTGACATTGGCTTCATTGGTTGAAAAAGAAGGCAGCAAAGAGGACGACCGCAAGAATATTGCGCAAGTATTTTTCAATCGTTTGGCGATCGGTATGCAATTACAATCGGATATTTCGATCCTATATGCACTGGGTGAACACAAAGAATTGGTAACCTATGAAGATACGGCTGTTGATTCGCCTTATAATTTATATACCAATACTGGCTATGGTCCTGGACCTTTCAACAATCCTAGTGAACAAGCCATCCAAGCGGTGTTGGCGCCTACAGCAAATGATTATTACTATTTTGTTGCGGATATCCAAACACAAGAGGTGTACTTCGCGCAAACCTATGATCAGCATATGCAATTGGTAGAAGAACACGTCAATAACACATCAAATTGATTTTTCATCAGTTAATGGTTTACATTTAAAAAAAAGCATGGTAATCTTTTGTGGACTATTCGCAAAAGATTACCTTTTGCGGTTTATTAGCAGTTAGTAGAAGTTACTAGAAGGAGAATAATTATGGTAGAAAAAGTATATCCTATGACCCTTGAAGGAAAAGAAAAATTAGAACAAGAATTAGAAGAATTGAAAACGGTAAAACGTGGTGAAATCATTGAACGGATCAAAGTTGCCCGTAGTTTTGGCGACCTATCAGAAAACTCAGAATACGAATCAGCCAAAGATGAACAAGCCTTTGTTGAAGGCCGGATCACAACTTTGGAAACAATGATTCGTTTTGCAGAAATCATCGACAATGAAGGTGCTGATTCTGATGAAGTGACAATCGGCAAAACAGTGATCTTCGTTGAACTTCCAGATGGCGATGAAGAAGAATATATGATCGTTGGCAGTGCAGAAGCAGATCCGTTTTCTGGTAAAATCTCCAATGATTCTCCAATCGCCCGTGCCTTGATCGGTAAGAAAATCAATGATGAAGTAACGATTTCAACACCCGGCGGCGATATGCAAGTGAAAATCACTGAAGTCAAAAACAGCTGATCGTTATAAGCCATCCAACCAATCATAGTGGACCCTGCTGTTCTTTCTCAAGTCAGAGAAATAGAGCTGACAGGGTCCTTTTTCGGACTATAGACTGATGGATAATTGCTATTTATCCGTTATGATAAGAGAGAACCATTAGGAGGAGGAACTGAAATGAAAAGCCCTTGGCGTTTTTTCTTCGTCGTTGAAGCATTGCTTTTGCTATTTGCAATTTGGCAAATTTTATCAAATCCGCCGCTTCTCTTTTTATTGATTATGGGTATTCTATGTTTGGTACTCGTGCAGCGGCGACAACGAAAAAGTAATTTTACCAATTTTTTGATGGTTTCTGGATTGATCGCCATTTTCATTAGTTTGATCAATAGTCCTGCATTGTGGTTGATGCTGATTTTCGCCATATTGTTTATTGGCTTAAAAGGTGTTGAACTGACGGGTGTTGATTTTACTAAACACTCATTTTGGCGTAAAAAACAGATGATCATTGTTGAAACACAAGAACCGAAAGACAGCCATCCCCAAAAAAGAAAGCAGCAATGGATCGGCAATGAACGGATTGGCAGTCAAGTATATGAATGGGATGACATCAACTTAGATATTTTGACGGGGGATACGATCATTGACTTAGGCAATACTTTATTGCCAAAGAAAGAAAATGCCGTGATCGTACGTAAAGGCTTTGGCCGAACCCGCATCTTGGTGCCTTCTGGCGTAGCCATTAAATTGGAACACAGTACATTTATCGGTAATGTGTTGTTCGAAGGAGAACAAACTGGTTTGAGAAATGAACGCGTCACGATTTACAGCGCGGATTACACCGAAAACAATCGTCGCTTGAAGATTTTGACGAATACGATCGTAGGTGATTTAGAGGTGATTCGCGTATGATCACTAAATTTTCGAGAGGTATGATCGCATTTTACTCAGGTCTGGCTAGTTTCTTTACCCTGAACTTTATGCTTTTTTCGTATCTATATGCGAGTGGGAAAGAAAATTGGATCGTAGAAGTTTTTCAAATCAAATTGTTTTTTGTCCCCATCGTTTTTCATGTACTGGTACTTTCATTGCTGATTGGTTTATTGGTGTTTATTACGATCTCTTTTTTCCGCAGTCGTCAGTATGGTCCGGTGGAAGAGAAATTACGTCTGTTGGCCAGCGGCAATTTTGACAGCCCGTTGTTAGACATGGCGATTCCTCATGCACCGGAAAACCGGTTGATAGCGGATGTTGATCGTGACATCAAAAGTATTCAAGAAAAAATGAAACAAACATCAATGGAATTGCAGCAATTAAATGCCCGGCCGCAGTTTGTCGATGGCCAAACCAAAGAAGAAATCTTGGAAGCTGAAAGACATCGGCTAGCAAGAGAGTTGCATGATTCGGTTTCGCAACAATTATTTGCAGCGATGATGATGATGTCTGCTTTGAATGAGCAAGCGATTCGTAATGATGCGCCTGATGCCCAGAAAAAGCAGCTAGCAATGGTTACGGATATTATCAACGCTTCACAGTCAGAAATGCGGGCCTTGCTGCTTCACTTGCGTCCTGTAACTCTTGAAGGCAAAACATTGAAGCAAGGTATCGAGCAATTATTAAAAGAGTTAGAAACCAAAATAAAAATTTCCTTAAAATGGGATATTGAAGAATTCACTATGCTAAGCTCAATTGAAGATCAATTATTTAGAGTGATCCAAGAGTTGTTATCCAATACATTGCGGCATGCCAAAGCAGATGAGTTGGAAGTGTATCTCCATCGTATTGAAAACAATGTCCTGTTGCGCGTGATCGATGATGGGGTTGGCTTTGATACTGAGAATCAAAAAGCCGGCAGTTATGGATTGATGAATATTCGGGAACGAATCAGTGCGGTCGGCGGCACATTAAAAATTATTAGTTTTAAGAATCAGGGAACAAGTATCGAGATCAAAGTACCATTGTTGAAGGAGGCGTAAAAATGATTCAAGTGTTGTTAGTAGATGACCATGAAATGGTGCGTTTGGGGGTATCTTCTTACTTATCGATCCAAGATGATATCGAAGTGATCGGCGAAGCTGAAAATGGTCGGATCGGTTATGAGAAAGCTATGGCCTTGCGTCCAGATGTGATATTGATGGACCTTGTCATGGATGAAATGGATGGGATAGAATCGACTAAGGCGATTTTGAAAGAGTGGCCGGAAGCCAAAATCATCATTGTCACAAGTTTTATTGATGATGAAAAAGTGTACCCGGCGATTGAAGCTGGTGCGGCTGGTTATTTGCTTAAGACCTCAACAGCGCATGAAATTGCGGAAGCGATACGGGCTACACAACGAGGAGAACGGGTCTTAGAGCCAGAAGTGACCACAAAAATGATGGATCGGTTAACCAATCGAACACCTATTTTACACAATGACTTGACCAATCGGGAACAAGAAGTCTTATTGTTGATAGCGGAAGGCCGCAGCAACCAAGAAATTGCCGATGCCTTATTTATCACCTTGAAAACAGTCAAGACCCATGTGTCGAATATTTTGTCAAAACTAGAGGTGGAAGACCGTACGCAAGCGACGATTTACGCCTTCAAACATGGTCTGATCAAATAAACGTGCATGTAAACACCTCCTCATGGTCAGCCGAGGAGGTTTTTGTTATACTTAGAATTGATTTGTCATACAAAGGAGCGTTTGTGTTGAAACAAAATTATGCAATTATCGGTCTAGGGCGTTTTGGTGGCAGTATCTGCCGTACATTGATAGAATCAGGTCAAGAAGTGTTGGCGATCGACAGCAATGAAGACCGTGTCAATGAGTACATGAATATTGCGACCCATGCGGTCGTGGGCAATGCGCAAGACGAAATGACGCTGCGTTCGTTGGGGATCCGTAATTTTGATCATGTCATCGTGGCGATTGGGGAAGATATCCAAGCAAGTATCCTGGTGACTTTGATGGTCAAAGAAATGGGCGTGCCGAATATTTTAGCCAAAGCACAGAATGAGTACCATGCCCGCGTATTAGAAAAACTGGGTGCGGATCGCGTTGTCCATCCAGAAAGAGACATGGGGATTCGGATCGCACATAATCTGGTATCCAAAAATATTTTGGATTACATTGAACTGTCAGATGAATTCTCATTGGCGGAGATTCGCGTATCGAATCCAAAATTTTTCAACAAAACGTTATTGGATTTAAATTTTCGTCAGAAATACGGTTTGACTGTAGTGGCGATCCGTCGTGGTCCAGGACAGGTCATCGTGTCGCCTGCAGCTGATGCATTGGTGAGAGAAAATGACAATTTATTGGTCATTGGGAATACGGATGACGTCGATATTTTAGATGAACATATGAATGATTAGGAGTGAATAAAATGGAATTAACAGTGACCCCCGAAGCATTGGCGTGGTTTAAAAAAGAATTGGTCGTAGATGATGGACGAGGTGTGCGTTTTTTCGGGAAAATTTACGGAAAAACACAAATCCATGATGGGTTTTCAGTTGGCATGTCTGTGGATAAGCCAGAACGCGCAATTGTTCAAAAAACAATCGACGATCTACTATTTTTTATCGATGAAACGGATGAATGGTTCTTTAAGGGTTATGATCTAGTCGTAGACTATGATGCCGCTCTAGATGAACCAAAATACGCATTTAACGAAGATAAAAATGATAGAAGCTAGTCTATCTTTTGCGATGAGATTGACTTAGGAGATGAATGGAATGTTATCGATTATTGTACCTTGTTACAACGAAGAAGCAAGTTTGCCGCTCTTTTTCAAAGAAACCGAGAAAGTAAAACCAGCCGTGGATATGCCGTTTGAGTATATTTTTGTGAATGACGGGTCTTCTGACCAAACATTGAACGTATTGCGACGCTTATACAAAGACAATCCGGAGAGTGTGCGTTACCTTTCCTTCTCACGTAATTTCGGGAAAGAAGCCGCTCTATATGCGGGCCTTCAAGCAGCCAAAGGGGACTTTGTCACCGTGATGGATGCTGACTTGCAAGATCCTCCAACCCTTTTGCCAGAAATGTTTGCACGATTAGCAAGCAATCCTGAACTTGATTGTGTCGGCACCCGGCGTGCAGATCGTAAAGGGGAACCAAAGATCCGCAGTTTCTTTTCAAATAATTTTTATAATGTGATTAATAAGATAGCAGACACACAGTTGGTCAATGGCGCCAGAGATTTTCGGTTGATGCGACGCAATATGGTGGATGCAGTACTGCAATTATCGGAATACAATCGATTTTCCAAAGGGATCTTTAGTTGGGTTGGATTTGAAACAGAATATATTGCGTATGACAATATTGAGCGTGTTGCAGGAGAAACGTCGTGGTCTTTCTGGAAATTATTCCAATATTCCATAGACGGGATCGTCAACTTTTCGGATACACCATTAAATATCGCTTCATTTATAGGGGCATTTTCCTGTATCGGTTCTATTGTTGCGATGATATTTATTGTCATTCGTACGTTTATTTTAGGCGATCCAACGTCAGGTTGGCCATCAATGGTAAGCATTTTCTTATTTGTTGGCGGCTTGCAATTGTTGTGCTTAGGCATTATTGGGAAATATATTGGCAAGATATTTTTGGAAACCAAAAATCGTCCGCTTTATTTTTTGAAAGAAACGGAACAAGATCAAGCGAAACGCAAATAGCAAGAAGGCCTATCACAAATCGTGGTGATAGACCTTCTTTTTGTATCGTTTTGCCTGATTGGGATAAATCCTTTTGACTTAGTAACCTTTTGATAAATCAATTTCATTCTTGGTCAGTTTGTCATGTTTAACGAAGGCATCTAAGTTTTCGAGGAAAATAGCCATGAAGGCCTTTTGGAAGTGTGGAGTATGGCCAGAAATATGTGGTGTGATCAGCAGATTTTCTACAGACCACAAGGGGTCATCACTCGGCAATGGCTCTTCTTCAAAGACATCCAAAGCGGCAAATGCCAATTGTTTGGCCTGCAATGCGTTTGCGAGCGCCTTTGTGTCCACACTCGGTCCGCGGCCAACATTATAAAATGACGCGCTGGTTTTTAATTGATCAAAGAATGCTTGATCATATATATGTGTGGTTTCTTCGGTCAGTGGCAAAATATTGATGATATAATCGGCTTTCCGCGCCTCTGGTATTAAGTCATTCAAAGCATAGGTTTCAGTAAAGCCTGCGACTGGATGGCCGCTGGTATTGATCCCAAATGATTGAACCCCGAAGAACGCGAGTGATTTCGCTAATTGTTGGCCAATTTGTCCAGTGCCGACAATGAGGATCCGCTTATCCGCCAATTTTGCATAAGGAATAGCCGATGGCGCCCATTTTTGCTGTTGCTGCAATTGAATGGCTTTGAAAATACCTCGGTTTTCCATAAAGAGTAGTGCCAGCAAATGGTCAGTGATCGATTGTGCATGGATACCACTGCCGTTTGAAACAAGGATCTGATGCTGCGCAAAAGCAGCTAACGGCAGTGTATCAACGCCAGCAGAGATCGCTTGTACCCATTTTAGATTGCTATCAGTGGTCAATAAATGTGCATCCCAATCAGTTTTCCAGCCAACTGTCACGGCAACTTGCGACCACGGAATCGTTGTTTGTCCGTCATCAACCACGACCTGATACTCTGGGTCTATGGCGTTGATTTGTTGATAAAATTCTTCTCTAAATGTTCGCGTTGCTAAAATAATCTTTGTCATCTCATTCACTCCTTCTGTTTTAGTGTAGCAGACAAATAAAAAAAAACCATGCTCAAACGATTGAGCATGGTTTTTTAGCGACTGATATCTATTTTCGGTGTGTTTTTGACCCCTTGTGTAAACAAAAATAAAGAGGCGAATAAAATGAAAGTCGAACTATCAAAAGAAGGCAAAATGAATTGAACGAGCACACTAATCAAAGAAGGCAGAGCCGCACTAACGATCAACATTTTCAGATTTTCAAAAAAGGTATATGGAAACAATTTTAGTTTGGTATAAATGGTTGCAATAAAGGTGCCCATGATCAATGTAACCAATAGACTGAGAAAAGTGGGGTACAAAGCGACAATAAAGACGACGATTTTAATCAGCCATGGAATCGATTGATTCGCAAGGGCGTCTTTGATCGCAGCACCATTCAAATTTCTTAATGCGGGTTCGCTGTAATCAAAATCGAGTTGATTGGAATCCAGTAGTGAAACTGACAGGCCAGAGGAAGGCAAATAGACGATCAGTTGTTCTTTCAACAAACCAACAGCAATTCTTGACCCTGTGACATCTGCGGCAACGTCAGTCGGGGTCCGTTTGCCTTGAGGATCAAAAGTGAAAATGATCGAGTTGGTTTGATAGATAAATCCTTCCGTTTCCTCAACTGTCTGCAGTTGGCCGTCAACGATCGTAAAATCAGGAATGGATTGGGCAATTTCTTGACTATCTGCTTGTACATCTTGAAAAATATCGATCACCTGCAGCGTGATCGGAATGGCCAAAAGAACGGTTGAACCAAGCAAAATTACAATCACTTTTGAAAAATCTGCCTTGCTGATAAACTTGATAAGTGGAATATGAAAAAAGGCAGTTTTTAAAACTTGTATGAATGTCATATGATGAATAACTCCTTTGTGGTATAACTAGAGTAATTGTAACGAAGGGGCTAGCAGATTACAAGGCATTCACTTAAAAACTTAGAAATCGAAATGATCTTAGGAGGCAGGCAGTATCAATGCAAAAATATGATGACTTAAAACAATTATTGAAAGAAAAGAAATTATGGGAACCGTTCACCTATTTATTTTTTGGTGGAATGACGACTGTTGTCAACATCGCCGTTTATTTGCTGTGCCGTCATGTGTTTGGGTTGTATTATCAGGTGGCAAATGTTATTTCTTGGGCAATTTCTGTTTTATTTGCTTATTTCACAAATAAAATTTGGGTTTTCGAGGCAACAACAGTCGATAGACGCGCCGCTTGGTTATCCTTTGCCAAATTTATTTTTTTCAGGATACTTTCATTAGGCTTGGATATGTTGTGTATGTACGTGATGATTTCTTTATTGCACAGTGGGGACCTATCCGCTAAGATCGTGACCCAAATCGTCGTCGTTTTGGCAAACTATCTTTTTAGTAAGTTTTGGATCTTCACCGATAATAAATAGACAAAAAGTAAGCATAAGGTTTGAATAAAGGCAATTTCTCTGCTAATCTTACATATGTAAACATTATCATTGAGGAGGAATATTTTTTATGACTTACACTTTACCAGATTTACCTTATGCATACGACGCTCTAGAACCATATATCGATGAAGAAACGATGCATTTGCATCATGATAAGCATCATAATACTTATGTAACAAATTTAAACGCAGCCATCGAAAAACATCCTGAGTTGGGTGAAAAATCTGTGGAAGATTTATTAAAAGATTTTTCTTCTGTTCCTGAAGACATCCAAACTGCAGTCCGCAACAATGGTGGTGGACATGCGAACCATACATTCTTCTGGGAAATCTTAGGTCCAAATGCTGGCGGCGAGCCAACAGGTGCGATCAAAGATGCAATTGAAGAAACATTCGGCAGCTTTGATGATTTTAAAGAAGAATTCAAAACTGCAGCAACTGGCCGTTTTGGTTCTGGTTGGGCTTGGCTTGTAGTGAAAGACGGCAAGTTAGCTGTGACATCTACAGCCAATCAAGATTCTCCATTAATGGATGGCCAAACACCAGTATTAGGCTTGGACGTTTGGGAACACGCATACTATTTAAAATATAAAAATGTGCGTCCTGACTACATCAATGCTTTCTGGAGCGTTGTTAATTGGGATAAAGTCAACGAATATTTTGCACAAGCTTAATTGCACAAATGAAAAGAAAGCTTCGGCTTTCTTTTTTTAGTTCCTCGTTGCGAACGCTTTCAAAATAGAATATAATGGACATGACGATTTCGTCTTACATTGAATGCATGGAGGCTATATAAGATATGGAACAAGGAAAAGTAAAATGGTTCAACAATGAAAAAGGTTTTGGGTTTATTACAACAGAAGGCGGACAAGATGTTTTTGTGCATTTTTCAGCGATTCAAGGGGATGGATTTAAATCTCTTGAAGAAGGTCAAGCTGTGACATTCTCAATCGTTGAAGGTGTGCGAGGACCGCAAGCTGCTGAAGTAAGTAAAATCTGACTGTTTGCATCAAGAGCTGAGGCAACTCAGCTTTTTTGATTTGCCATTTTGTATTTTTTTTGGTATCTTCATTGTATTAGTCAAAATAGGAAGTTAAGAGGTAAACAAATGAAACGAGTCATTACGTATGGTACATTTGATTTATTGCATTATGGACATATCAATCTTTTGCGTAGAGCAAAAGAACAAGGCGATTACTTGATCGTTGCTTTATCAACAGATGAGTTCAATTGGAATGAAAAACAAAAAAAATGCTATTTTTCTTACGAAAAAAGAAAGCAGCTGTTAGAAGCGATTCGCTATGTGGATTTAGTCATACCTGAAGAAGGTTGGGCGCAAAAGGTGACTGATGTCAAAGAATACCATGTGGATACATTTGTCATGGGGGATGATTGGGCAGGAGAATTTGATTTTGTTCAAGAACAAACGGATGCCGAAGTTGTTTATTTGGCAAGAACGCCTGAAATTTCTACGACACAAATCAAGAAAGACTTGAAGTTGAACAACTAGCTCACTTAATTGAAACAAATCTGTAATGGGCATCTTTTGAAAGATGCCTTTTTGTCTGGAACAACGGATATTTTAAGATTTTCTTACTTGTTTTTATTATGGTAGGTAAACGAGGTTGAAAATATGGTATGATGTTGGGTGAGTTGTAGCAATCAACGAGAAATTCTTTTAGAATGGATGAAGATAGTGGATAATGAAATCAAAGTGCGGGCGACGCTCGTCACGAAAGAATACGACTTATACAAAAAAAAATCAGATAAAGTCAAAGCTTTATTTAAGTTTTACCATCGAAATGTACCTCGTTTTTGGGCATTGAAAGGTGTAAGTTTTGATGTAAAAGCGGGAGAATCAGTCGGTATTATTGGTATTAATGGTTCAGGTAAATCGACATTATCGAATGTGATCAGCGGGATTATTCCGCCAACTTCGGGGACAATGGAAGTAAACGGAGATACGTCGATCATTGCCATCGGCGCAGGACTGAAATTTCAACTGACTGGTCTTGAGAATATTCGCTTAAAGGCGCTTATGTCAGGAATGACCAATAAAGAAATAGATGAGAAGCTACCTGAAATCGTAGCCTTTGCTGATTTAGGCGACTTTATCAATCAGCCTGTCAAAAGTTATTCGAGTGGGATGAAATCTCGGTTGGGATTTGCTATCGCTGTGCATAATGACCCTGATATTCTAGTCATAGATGAAGCTTTATCTGTTGGAGATGAAACATTTTATCAAAAATGTGTAGACAAAATCATGGAATTCAAAGCAGCTGGCAAAACCATTTTCTTTGTCAGCCATGCATTAGGTCAAGTTGAAAAGTTATGCGACCGAACGATTTGGATGCATTATGGGGATTTGCGGATGTTTGGTCCAACTGAAGAAGTGATGGGCGAATACCGGAAGTTTATCGATTGGTTTAAAAAGCAGCCCAAGAAAGAGCAAAAAAGTTATCAGGATAAGTTTAAAGAAGATCAAAAAGCCTTCACGTTAGAAAAATTAGCGACAAAGAGTCAAAAGGATGAATTTTTACAGCAACAAAATCTTTCCGATCAAACAATCCTCAAAAATTTGAAACGGACACCCCTTGGGGAAAAGATGAGTTGGCCAACCAAAGGGATTTTAACATTCGTTACAGTGGCAACTATATTTTGTGCGGTGGTTTCCTTCAGCGATCGCTCGTTGACTTATGCAATCAAAAATCCGCTTGAGGTAATCAGCCAAGTTTTCAAATAAAGAAGGACTTCTTTATTTAGTTCAAATAAAAAAGGATGAATTTTGTGAAAGAAATTGCAGCAGTTATTACAGAACAATTTAAGCATGCTGGTATTGTATTCCGCATGTCGAGATATGAAGATAAGGCAACGTATCAAAGCCATTATCTAGGGTTGGCGTGGCAGATCTTAAATCCTGCGATCCAAGTTGGTATTTACTACTTGGTATTTGGATTAGGTGTAAACGGAAATCGAGAAATAGATGGCGTACCATTTATTATATGGATGTTGATTGGGATCACTGCTTGGTTTTATATCAGTGCATCGATTTTAGGCGCTTCAAACAGTATACATCGTCAAGTTGGTATGGTTGCCAAAATGAAGTTTCCTGTAAGTATATTACCTTCGATAAATATCATTAGTAATTTGTCTTCTTATATACCGATGGTTGCGATCGTTGTCGGCTCATTGTTTCTTGCAGGAGTAACGCCAACATTATATTGGCTTCAATTCTTTTACTATTTTATAGCGATGGTCGTTTTCTTGTTTGCTTTTGGGTTGCTGAATGCAACGATCACTGTTTTGGTTAGGGATTATCATATCTTCTTGCAATCAGTATTAAGATTACTGTTTTACGTATCTGGCCCAATTTGGGACATCAACAATCGGAATATGCCTGTTTGGCTGATCAAAATACTCAGATTGAATCCAATCTATTATTTAATTGAAGGATTTAGAGATGCCTTTCTCTCCCGCGCCTGGGTTTGGGAAAAAACAACCTACACATTGATTTTCTGGTGTCTTACATTTATGTTGTTGATCCTCGGCAGTCACTTGCACATGAAATTCCGTGCCCGCTTTGTCGACTATATCTAAAAAGTCCTATTTAGGGCTTTTTTTTTTAGTAAAGACCAGTTTTGGATGTTCAATCCATGGCTGTTCTGTTAAAATTGATTTTAGTCAATGATAGCGATTGCTGTTTTTTATACAAAAATCAAAAGAATGCAGCACGAAGTGTTATAGCGGGGTGTAAGATGCGGATTTATCAAAAAGTGATTTTAGGGATTTTAGGTGTGTTAGTGCTGGGTGTTGTTGGCATGACGATTTATGGGATGCGGGTCTATGAGGATACGAGCAAAACCTTTGATCAAATCTCCCAGTCAGTGGATCGTACGACAACGAAGAGAGAAGAAGCAGTGAGTATTGAGGATCGCGAGCCGTTTTCGATTCTTTTGCTTGGTATTGATACTGGGGCGTTAGGTAGGACCGAGCAAGGCCGATCAGATAGTATGATGGTGGTGACGGTCAATCCAGAAAAGAAAGAATCAACGATCGTTAGTCTGGATCGAGATATTTACACCCAAATCGTTGGGTATGGAACATTAGACAAATTAAACCATGCGTATGCCTTCGGCGGTGAGGGAATGTCGATGGATTCGGTAGAAAATTTATTGGATATTCCAATCGATCATTATGTAACGATCAATATGCAAGGCATGCGTGATTTGATCGATGCAGTTGGTGGCATTGAAGTCACCAATGAGATCGACTTTACCTTAGAAGGGGTTCATGTGCCTAAAGGTACGATTACCTTGGATGGCAAGACGGGGCTAGCGTATGCTCGAATGCGTAAACAAGATCCTGAAGGGGATATTGGCCGGCAGAAAAGACAGCGAGAAGTCGTTGAAAAAATCGTTAAAAAAGTTATGAGTTTTGATGGTGTCAGCAATTATCAAAAAATCTTAAAAGCTGTTGAAAAAAATTCGAAGACTGATTTGACTTGGGATGACATGCTGGATATTGGGACGAACTATATACCTGCCTTCAATACCATTCATCAAGAGCAACTGCAAGGTGAAGGCCAAATGATGAACGGCGTATATTATCAGTTATTGGGTGTCAATCAACTGTTGGACATGCAGAACTTGTTGAAAGCGCAATTGGGCTTGCCGACAAATGACGTCCTTTCGCAAGGGGATGAATATACAGATGGGTATTCAGATTATCAGTTATATGATGATTCCTCAAGTGATTTAAATGAAGGAACCTATGATGAAAACGTAGAGGAAAGCGCAGGCTATTGAATCTTATTCATCCCCAAAAATAATCAAGCCAAAACGACGAAAGAAGAATATCTTCTTGCTCCGTCGTTTTGGCTTTTTTTGATGAAGACTAGTTTTCCACAATCATAAAATCCACATTCTTGTTTCACGCGTAGTAGTTTTGAAAAGATTCAAGAAAGCTTAAAATCATGATTGTTTGATGAGGACAAAAGCAAATGGTTGCGAAACTGTGAAACATTCTGCCAGATGAGAACGAATTCTTATAGTTTTTTCTAAGTATTTGGGGATATTTGATTTTTTTTCGGTTTCCTAAGGAATTTTTTGGTAAAATAGGACGGTAGTCACTATAGATTGGAAGGATAGATGAGATGAAGAATTTAAGAGATAAAGTAGTCTATAGCATACGGAAAGGGCCAGAAGAACCAAAGGCCAAGTCGTATCGCAAATCTCATGTACCATTTCGATTGAACTTTTTATTTTTTATTATTTTTGCATTATTCGTGGCCTTGATCGTTCAATTGGGTTATTTGCAGATCGTGAATGGCGAAAACATCGAAAAGCAATTAAAGGCTTCTTCTGTAGTTGAAGTCAAAGGAAGTTCTCCTAGAGGGATGATCTATGATGCTTCTGGAAAAGCCTTAGTAGAAAATCAGGCCAATGCGGCAATCACCTTTACCCGTGGAAACAAAATGACCGCCCAAGATCTGCTTGATACGGCGCAAAAATTAAGTGAATTGATCGAGGTGCCAGTTGACAAGAATTTGTCAGAAAGAGATCTGAAAGACTTCTGGTTGGCCAATGAAGACAATTTGGAAGCAGCGACTGACCGTTTATCTGACGAAGAAAAAGAACTGTCAACCTCAGAACAATATACAGCGACTGTTGCCAAGGTGACAGAGGAAGAAATCGATTTTTCAGACGCTGAATTAGAAACAGCGACGATTTTCAAACGAATGAATAGCGCCCAATCCTTGAGCACTGTCTTTATCAAAACAGCGGATGTATCGGATGAGGAATTGGCGATCGTGGCAGAAAACATGGTTGATCTGCCAGGGATATCTACGGGCACTGATTGGACACGAAAAATTGTCGAAGGCAGTTCGTTAGCAAGCCTGATCGGGACCGTAACTAGTGAAGAGCAAGGGATTCCGGAAGAAAGTTTGGATGAATTTCTTGCTAAAGGGTATGCGCGAAACGATCGCGTTGGGCGCAGTTACTTGGAACAGCAATATGAAGAAGTGTTGCAAGGAACCAAGTCAATTTCAGAGATCACGCTGGACAATAACAACAATATTGAGAGTCAAAAAGAAACGTATGCAGGTGCCAAAGGGGACAATCTTGTATTAACACTAGATGCAGCTTTCCAAAAAGAAGTCGATCAGATTTTACAAGATAATTTCCAAGATTTGATCGATTCAGGCGCGGCAGAGTATTCACCAGGGGTATATGCTGTGGCATTGAACCCTAAAACCGGTGGTGTCTTGGCGATGTCAGGGTATCAACATGAAACCCAATCAAATGACCTGCAAGAAAATGCCATTGGCACGTTTATCAATGCCTTTGTACCAGGATCAGTCGTCAAAGGCGGTACATTGGCGGCAGGTTGGGAGAACGGTGTGTTGAGTGGCAATGAGGTCCTCTATGACCAACCGATCCGCATCGGCTCTGATGTCAAAGCCTCCATCTTCAACCCAAGCGGTACCAACAATCGGAATCTATCTGCTGTGCAAGCATTAGAAGTGTCTTCCAACTCGTATATGATGCAAGTTGCTTTACGTTTGATGGGGATCGAATATCAATCGGGTATCTCGATTCCAACGGTTGACCGTCAAGGGGATGCCTATAATAAATTACGGACGGCCTTTGCTTCCTTTGGTATGGGAACCGAAACAGGGATCGACTTGCCAGGCGAAGCAACTGGGATCAGCACCTCGGTCGAAAACATGGATACAGTCAGTGATGGTGGGAAAATCCTCGATTTGGCGTTTGGTCAGTTTGATACCTATACGACGTTGCAACTAGCACAATATGCAGCAACTGTGGCGAATGGTGGACAACGATTGCAACCGCATATCGTATCGGGGGTTTACGGCAATGATGAAACAGGGGACTTAGGAACCTTGAAATCAGCTATTGAGCCAACGGTGTTAAATGAAGTGGGCATCAGCGATGCACAAATGGATCTTATCCAACAAGGGTTTTATGAGGCTGTTCACGGAACCGATGCATGGGCGACTGCAACAGGGTTGGCTTCTGCGAAAATGGATGTTTCAGCAAAAACAGGGACGGCTGAAACACCAATCGTTGATAGTAACGGTAAAACCATCAGTTTGGTCAATTTAAATATTGTTGCCTATGGCCCTAGTGATGATGCCGATATAGCTATCGCCATCGTAATGCCTCAATTGAAATCAGGTACGACTAGTCATCCAAATGTGAAAATCGCGAAAGAAATCATGGATGCGTATTATGATCTTTATATGAAATAAATCGTGTAACACAGATAATCGCAGGTGATGCCTGCGGTTTTTTTTGATTCTTTTAAGAAATCAAAGATAAATCATTCATTTAGTGAGAAAGACTTGCTATTTTTGAATGATTGGCATAGAATACTAGCGGTTAAGAGATAAATTCAATCATTCATGTCTATCAACTAGAGTTGGAATCGAAGGAGTAAACGGGGAACTATGAATAAAGAATGTTTAAGCAAACAAGAATTAATGCGGCAATTAAGTCAATTCACGCCAGCTGAAAAGAAAGAAATGCGAGATTATCTGCAACGGAAAAATCCCTTGCTGTTTCGAAAATTTGAACGAATGAAGCACGATTTATATCGCTTGGAGTCTCGAAGAGTCCAATGTGAGATCGAGAATAACGAAAAAGAACTAAATCTTCTTAACGATAAAATCTTGCTCAGAAAAGAAGACTTTCTTGAATTGTTATTGGCGATTCGAAAGAAAAGAGGGTAATGGATGGAATTTATTGAACTAGTCATTATCATCGCCATCCTCGTTACCCTCTCTAACGTGGCAAGCAAAATCTTGCCATCGGTACCTATCTTTTTTATTCAAATCATCTTAGGCATTCTTTTAGGTCTGACTGAAATGGGACAAGAAATCGCTTTTGAACCTGAAATGTTCTTGGTCATGATCATTGGACCGCTTTTATTTCGAGAAGGAGAGCGGGCAGATGTCCCTGAAATCCTTAAGAATAGCAAAATCATTTTATTTCTCGCCTTTGGCGGTGTCCTTCTGACACTATTTGCTATAGGTGGAACCCTTCATTGGTTGATGCCAACCATTCCTTTAGCGGCTTGTTTTGCCTTTGGGGCTGCTTTAGGGCCAACAGATGCAGTTGCAGTGTCTTCTTTAGCAAAACGCTTAAAAATCTCAAAACATATCATGCATATTTTAGAAGGTGAAGGCCTCTTAAACGACGCATCAGGTGTCACAGCCTTGCAGTTTGCGATCTTAGCCTTGACCACGGGGACTTTCTCAGTCGCTAATGCTGGATTCCAATTGTTGTTTGCTAGTATTGGCGGCGGATTGGTCGGATATTTGGTGGTTTGGCTCAAGCGAAAAATTCTGCGCTTTATTGAAAAAATATCAGCGCAAGATGTAACCGTCTACTTATTGATCGAATTGCTTTTGCCTTTCGCTGCTTACCTGCTCGCGGAAATGGTGGGGGTTTCTGGGATCATCGCAGCTGTGGTGGCTGGTGTGGCCCAAGCCCAAAGAAAGCGGCGCATCTCCTTATTTGACGCTGAATTAGCCAATATTTCTGGGAGTACATGGTCAACCATCGTGTTTACCTTGAATGCACTCGTCTTTTTGTTTTTAGGCATTGAATTGTCACAAGTCTTCTCACCGATATGGGAAAGCAAAAGTTATGCCAACTGGCATTTGGTGGTGACGGTGCTGGTAGTGACGGCGATGATTTTTATTGTTCGTTTTGCCTTCTTGCTGGTGTATTATCTCTTTTTGCAATCAAAAAAAGCCGTTTCGCTAAGAGAAACAGCGTTGTTGACCTTTGGCGGCGTCAAAGGAACTGTCAGTTTGGCAGCGATATTCATTTTGCCGGTCATGGTAAATGGCGCAAGATTTGAAGAACGCAGTTTGTTGTTGTTTTTGACGGCCTGTGTGATTTTACTGACATTGGTGATCAGTGTCATGGTATTGCCGTATTTGGCAGATGGTGAAGCGTCTGAAAGCGTGGACTTTAATCATTTACTGATCTTGGAAGATGTGATTGAGCAATTAGAGATCGAAGAGAAAAAAGAGCTGTCTGATAAAGGACGCTTAGCAATAGATGCAGTCATCAATGCCTATGAAAATCGGCGCTGGGAATTATACCGCAATAGCTTAACCGATTCAGAAAAACAAGAAATCCAGGAGATTCAAGGATTGATCTTGTCTATAGAACAAGATGGTTTAGATGAAGCTTATCGGAATGGGCAAGTGAGTTTGAATGGGTATCGTTTTTATTCAAGATTCATTTCTCAGCAGCAGCATTCTCTTGCCAAACAAATCCTTTCTTTCTTCAGTTTTTGGTTATTCTTTATTCAACGCTTTTTGCGGATCATTTTCCATCCACGGTTATTCATTCAGCGTCAGCAGCAATTTAAGGCTGGTTTGAAACAACGAGATATTTCTGAAGTACAAAAAATTTACCTGAAAAATAGTGATTATATTTTTCATAGTTTGAGTAACTTAGAAGATGTCTACGATTCTTCATTGATCAATTTCTTCATTCGTCAAAGAGAGATGAGTATCAAGCGTTTTGAACATAGTAATTTCATCGAAACGATCATGATCGAACAAGATCCAATCTTCGTGAAGAAAATTTTGTGGGGCTACTATTTGGAACGCAAGACAATCGACGAATATGAAGTCAGTGAAAAGATTTCAACATTATCCGCCAATGAATATCGCAGGAACGTCAATCTTTTGGAATCCTATGCGATGTCTCGGGCAGAGGAACAACCGAAGCAGCAGATGTTTCGGCATTGATCGTGTAGGGCACAAAACGCCTCAACTTCAGCCTTCAAACAAAGGTTGAAGTTGGGGCATTTTCATTTGGTTGAAACGCAAGGCTTCTGAAGTGATGATTCTCAGAAAATCGACAAGAAAGAACAGTCAGAATATGGTACAATGAGTGAAGAAAAAAGCAGGAGGGTTTGCTGTGAAAGAATTGAAAGTAAGTGACTTGAGAAAAACGTACGGAGAAAAAACGTTGTTTGATCAGTTATCTTTTCTGATACATGAAAAAGACCGCATTGGGCTGATAGGCGTCAATGGAACGGGCAAATCCAGTTTGCTGAGAATCATTGCCGGCATAGACCGCGGTGATGGCGACGGGCAGTCCGTTTTTGCAGCGCAAGATTACCGCATTGGATTTTTGTCGCAAGACAATCAACTGGCTGAAGAGCTAAGTGTGGTTGATGCGCTTTTTCAAGGAACCAGTCCTTTGATCCGTATCGTGCGCAACTATGAGAAATCTTTATTGGCATTAGAAAACAATGGGGGCGATGCCGCCGTTTTGAAACAATATCAAGCTGCTGAGGAAGCCATGAACAAGGCCGATGCGTGGCAAACAGATACGACAGCTAAGATCATTTTGCAAAAACTAGGTATCAGCGATTTAGCGCAGCAAGTCAGTCAGCTTTCTGGTGGCCAAAAGAAGCGTGTGTCGTTGGCACAAGTGCTGATCGATGCACCTGATCTATTGCTGCTAGATGAACCGACCAACCATCTAGATTATGATGCGATTCAGTGGTTAGAGGGATATTTGAAGCAATACCGCGGCGCGTTGATGATGGTGACCCATGATCGTTATTTCTTGGATCGGGTGGTCAATCGTATCTTTGAATTGTCTTTTGGCAAGATTCACGAATACCAAGGAAATTATGAGACGTACCTTCATGCGCGAGCTGAAAGAGAACGGGTCGAAGAAACCCAAGAGGACAAACGCAAGCAATTGTATAAGCATGAATTGGCATGGATCCGGACAGGTGCTAAAGCGCGCAGTACCAAGCAGCAAGCCAGGATCGATCGCTTTGATGATTTGAAAGACAATTTGAACCAGGTCAAACGAAATGGAGAAGTAGCCATTGATGTGGCTGCTGCGCGCTTAGGTAAACAGGTGTTGGAATTGAAGGATGCATCTTACGCCATTGAGGCGTTGCAATTGCTGCAGCATTTCGATCTTTTGATCCAATCAAGAGAGCGGTTAGGCATTACCGGAGAAAATGGCGCAGGAAAATCCACGTTGCTTAACATTTTGGCAGGGCGGATCGAGCTTGATGCAGGCCAGAGGGTGATTGGCAGTACAGTAAAACTGGCTTATTATACACAAACCAATGAAGCAATGGACCTTGAGCAGCGCATGATCGCCTATTTACAAGAAGCGGCTGAAGAAGTACAAAAAGCAGATGGCAGTCAAGTGAGTGTTGCAGAAATGCTTGAACAATTTTTGTTCCCTCGTTCGATGCATGGGACTAAGATTGGTAAACTGTCAGGTGGCGAGAAACGGCGGCTCTTTTTGTTGAAACTATTGATAGGACAACCAAATGTCTTATTGTTGGACGAACCGACCAATGACTTAGACATTGATACGTTAACCGTATTAGAAAGTTATCTTGAATCCTTCCCAGGCGCTGTTATCACTGTGTCTCATGACCGTTACTTTCTGGACAAAGTCGCAACAAAATTATTGATTTTTGAAGGACATAGTGTGATTGAATCGTATTATGGGTCAATCAATGATTATTTGGCGAACCAATCAAACAAAGGTGCTGAGAAAGAAGCGCTGGGTTCGCTTCAACAGCAAGAATCATTGTCAGTAGAGGAAGTTCCCACGCAGGTACCTGAGCAGAAGAAGAAACTCAGCTACATGGAACAAAAGGAATGGGCAACGATCGAAGACGATATTGCTGATTTAGAGGCAAAAGAAGAAGCCTTGACTGAAGAGATGAACCACCAAGGGGCAGATTTCACTAAACTGCAGCAATTGCAGCAAGAAATTGCTGATGTGCAAGCACAATTATCCGAAAAAATGGATCGTTGGGAGTATTTAAGTGAATTTGTCTAACGAAAGGAGTTTCTTATGGAACAAGCATATTTAGATCTAGGAAAGAAAATTTTGACCGAAGGCAATGATAAAGGGGATCGAACGGGGACTGGAACCCGCAGTATCTTTGGCTATCAGATGCGCTTCGATTTATCAGAAGGCTTCCCTTTACTGACCACCAAGCGGGTCCCCTTCGGCTTGATCAAGAGCGAATTGTTGTGGTTTTTAAAAGGTGACACAAATATCCGCTTTTTATTGGCCCACAAAAATCATATTTGGGATGAATGGGCTTTTGAAAGATATGTTAAAAGCCCAGATTACACTGGCCCGGATATGACTGACTTTGGTCGCCGATCGTTGGTGGATGAAGCCTTCAATACTGTCTATCAACAGGAACTACAAGCATTTTGCGACCGTATTTTGTCAGATGATGATTTTGCCCAAAAACATGGTGACCTCGGTCACGTGTACGGCTATCAATGGCGTCATTGGGAAAAAGCCAAAGGGGGCTTTATCGATCAGATCCAAGAAGTCATTGAGATGATCAAAAAAACACCTGATTCTAGACGCTTGATCGTCTCAGCGTGGAATCCAGAAGATGTACCGTCGATGGCTTTGCCGCCGTGTCATACGATGTTTCAATTTTATGTCCATGATGGTCGGTTAAGCTGTCAACTCTATCAACGTAGCGCAGATGTATTCCTGGGGGTACCATTCAATATTGCCAGTTATGCTTTATTGACCCATTTGATTGCCCACGAAACGGGTCTAGGCGTCGGCGAGTTCGTGCATACACTGGGAGATGCCCATCTATACAGCAATCATTTCGAACAAATGACAGAACAGCTGAAAAGAAATGTTCGCCCAGCACCGAAATTGGTGCTGAATCCCGAAAAACGGTCAATCTTTGATTTCGAGATGTCTGATATCACATTGGAAGGCTATGATCCGCATCCTGCGATCAAAGCACCGATTGCTGTTTAGCATAGGGATCGGCCGTGTGTCAAAAAGAGCGGAGGTGCTACAACATGAAGCAATCAAGTCGTGGAATGATTGCTACGGTCCATTATCGGGGGCGGGAAGCTTTCGATGAAACACTTGTGATGTCGCTGCTTGATTTTTTGAGTATACGATTCGCAGAGGTCTTCTTTACCATATCTGACGCAACAAATGACGAACTTGTTCGCATGCTGCAAGCTGACGACAGGTGCAAAACATTGATGATTGCAGCCAAAGGTGCTGGTGACGCAAGAAGAAGAGCTGTAACTGCAGCGAAGGCTGAATGTCCAAATTTGTCATCCTTTCAGCTTTGTGATTTTGACCGGTTGCTTACGTGGTATGACTATTTTCCAGATGAGCTCTCGCACATGAGTCGTCTGCCTGTAGAGAAAGATACCTACTGTATCTTGGGCAGAACGCCAGACGCATTTGATAGTCATCCTTATGCTTGGCGTGTGACCGAATCATTGGTCAATCAAGTGGCTGAAAAGCTTTTCCAAATCGATCATGTGGATATCACTGCAGGCAGTGAAATATTCGCAACGTCATTGATTGATATTTTTTTAAGAGATAATCGGGGCAGGTTAAATGATGGAGAGTGGCCGCGCATTGTATTGGCAAATGGAGGCAAATTGACCTATCAGGCTTGTGATGGGTTATGCTATGCTTCTCGTAACCATGATGGGATGTCAGATGACCCGGCAAGACAATTGACGGAAAGGCTGCAAATAGCGGCAGCAATCACGCAATCACTATATGATGAAAGAAGGTAATCACAGATGTTGATCGCACTATGGGCACAAGACAACCAAGGATTGATTGGTGAAAATGGCACGTTGCCGTGGCATTTACCCAATGATTTGAAATTTTTCAAGGAACAGACCATTCATAACACCATTATTATGGGTCGAAAAACCTTTGAAGGGATGGATCGACGACCATTGCCGCAACGGACAACCATCGTTTTGACAAAGGATCCTTCCTATCAGGCAGAAGGTGTTTTGGTGATGCATGATCGAGAAGAGGTTCTGGCTTATGCCAACGCACAGGATCACCCGGTATTTCTGACTGGTGGAGCGGGTGTCTTCAAGACGATGATCGACGATTGTGATCAATTGTATCGAACAGTGATCGATGAACGTTTTACAGGCGATGTTTTCTTCCCAGCTATCGATTGGGAAAAATGGCAATTGACCAAAACGATTCCAGGCATTGTCGATGACCGCAATAAATATCGACATCGATTTGAATTTTATCAGAAAAAATAAAAAGAGCCGAAGATTTCTCAACGTTGAGAAATCTTTGGCCCTTTTTATATCTGTATCATCAAGTAAAGAATAAGACGGAGAAGAACATCAATCCAGCACCTAACATCACGAATAAATGCCAAACCACATGCATGAACCGCACATTCTTCAAACTATAAAATAGCGCACCTACTGTATAAGAAACCCCGCCGCTGGCGAGTAAAAAAGTGCCCCAAAAACCGAGGTTTTCAATCAAGGGTTTGAAGGCGATCACACATAGCCAACCCATGACAATATAAATCATCGTAGAAACTTTCGACACTGTTTCTTTCTTGTGCAAGGTCAACGATTTATAGACGATGCCGCTAATAGCCAACAACCAGATCAAAATGAACAGTGACCAGCCTAACCATCCCTGGATACTAAGTAGACAAAAAGGCGTATAACTGCCGGCGATTAATAGAAAAATCGACGCATGATCAAACACTTGGAAGACTTTTTTTGCACGAGTGAACATCAGACTGTGAAAGAGTGTAGAAAACAAAAAAAGCAAGATCATCATTGAACCATAGATTGCGTAAGAAACAAGATGGATCGGCGAACCTAAGCGGGCACCTTTGACTAGCAGAATCACCAATCCTGCTACACTCAAGCCAAAGCCAATGCCGTGGGTCACGGCGTTCAATACTTCGTTGAGAATCAAATATTTACGACTAAATTTCATGTGCTGCATATGACACCGTCCTTCTAAATCAAAATTAGATGAAAAAAATTTTTCTCTCTGTTATACTAAGTATAAATGGTCTATGGTTATTTTACCACGAAAAAAGACTTGAATTGAAGAAAGAGTGAATATATGATGGCAAAACTTAAAATTGTGACCGATTCTTCTTGTACCATGACGCCCACTGTTCGCGACGAATTGGCGATCCATGTTGTACCGCTTTCTGTCATGATCGATGGTGTCGTTTATCCAGATGATGAAACGTTACCAGGCGAGAAATTCATGCAGATGATGAGTCAAGCCAAAGAATTACCTAAAACCAGCCAACCACCGATTGGTCATTTTGTAGAATTGTTTGATGAACTTGGGAAAGATGGCAGTGAGGTATTGGCGATCCATATGACGAAAGGGTTAAGCGGTACTGTTGAAGCGGCCCGTCAAGCGAGCCAATTGTCTAAAGCAAATGTGACGGTCATTGATAGTGACACCACCGATCAGGCCTTAGCCTTTCAGGTGATTCGGGCTGCTGAACTTGCGCAAGCAGGCAAAACCTTGGCTGAGGTGCTGCCGGAAGTTGAACGGGTACGGAATAATACCAAACTGTTTATTGGCGTATCAACATTAGAAAATTTGGTCAAAGGTGGCCGCATCAGTCGAGCAAAAGGATTATTGTCAAGTCTGTTGAATATGAAAGTCATCATGGATTTCGACCATTCAGAGTTGATTCCTATCATCAAAGGACGAGGGGCAAAAACCTTCAACAAATGGTTCGAAGAGTTAAAAAACGAATTGCAGCATTTACCGAAAGTCACGAAGATTGGTATCTCCCATGCGGATGGCTTAGAGATCACTGAGCGATTCAAACGAGAACTGCAAGAAGCGTTTCCTGATTTAGATATTCCTTTGCTGCATACGACCCCAATCATTGCTACGCATACGGGTAAAGGGGCTTTTGCCATTACTTACAGCACTGAATAAAAGGTATTGGACTTAGAAACGATTCGTTGACACACGAATCGTTTTTTTTTATTCTTATGTTTCGTTTATAGTCTGCCGAATAAAAAGAATACTGCTAGGCATTTGATGAGAATTTTGTTAAAATAGCAAAGATTACAAGTAAGGGGTTTGGCAAATGTTGAAATGGAAAAAACTAGGTATATATTTGATGACAGTGGGATTGATTGCCTGTGCAACTGGTTTCTTCTTTCATTTTTTGATTCCAAAAGCTGCGCCTTTATTGTCTCCTAGCGGTCAGCTTGCTGCCAATGATGCGGCCAAAGAAACGATAGAATACGTGGCCTTAGGTGATTCGCTAACTGAAGGGGTCGGTGACGAGACCGCTCGCGGCGGATTTGTACCAATCGTAGCCGGTGATCTGCAAGATCGCTATGGGTTAACGAATTTAGTCACACACAATTATGGTGTTGCCGGTGAACGCAGCGATCAAATATTGAAACGGGTCAAGAACGATGAAGATTTGCGGGGGGATTTGGCTGACGCTGATTTGGTTACCTTGACAGTAGGGGGGAATGACGTGTTAAAAGTCATCCAGTCTAAGTTTTTCGGTTTAAGTATTGATTCTTTTACTGAACCAATGGCCGATTATACGGAAAGAATGACTGAGCTATTCAGTCAAATTCGTTCTTTGAATGAGGATGCCCCCATCTATGTGCTGGGGATTTACAATCCGTTTTATTTAAACTTTCCTGAAATCACTGATATGCAAACGATCATCGATAATTGGAATGCACAAACGGACAGCTTTATCCAACAACAAACGAATGCATATTTTATTCCAATCAATGATCTATTATATAAAGGTTTAAGCGACGAAGTCGGTATCGCGGATACGGAAGAGGACGAGGCCGAAAGCACAACCACCAGCAGTTCCTCTGCGGATGCAGAAACGTCCGCTTCTGCTGGGACAACGGACAGTACTTCTTCCAGCGATAGCCAAGAAACGATCACCAATAATATCACCAACAATGTCTTGTATGAAGGCGATCGGTTCCACCCCAATAATCTAGGGTATCAATTGATGGCCAATGCGGTCAGAGATGAATTGATCAAAACACAAGACAAATGGCTGGTACAGGAGGAATCAAAATGAAATCCAATGAAAAGAAGCCGGAACCCAAAACACTCGTTAAGCAAGATAAAACAATCAATTACTGGAAAATTGCTTTTCTGGTCCTAGCAGGACTATTAATAGGGACGACCGTCTTTTTTGCCTCAAGAATTTTTCAACAAAGGGAAAGTGGTCTGAACGAAAGCACTGAATTGGTGCAGCGGGAAGGCAGCCCAGTTTTGACGGTCAACAGCAATAAAAGTCAGGTCAATCAATTGATTGATTTTTACCTGTCAGACTTCCAAAAAGGACAGGATGTCACGTATGATTTTGAATTGCGGAATGAAGCCTTGCTGACTGGTGAGTTTCAAGTATTGGGTTTTCCGATCACATTTTATTTATACTTTGACCCTTATGTGACTGAAGAAGGCAACGTCCAATTAAAAGCGAAAAGTTTGTCGATCGGTACATTAGATCTGCCAACGAGCGAAGTCTTGAAAATGATCAAACGCAGTTTTAAATTTCCGGAATGGATAGAGGTCAATGCGGATGAGCAAGTCATTCTGATTCGCTTAGACCAATTTAGAATGCAAAATGGCTTATTTATCAAAGCCAATAAAATCAATCTGGTGGATGATGAGATTCAAATGAGTCTTTATCTACCAGCTGAATCGGAGGATGAATAATGGAAAGAGCGATATTTGCAGGTGGTTGTTTTTGGTGCATGATCCAACCTTTTGATGAATTAGATGGAATCGAGTCGATTTTTTCGGGTTATACAGCAGGCCACACCAAAAATCCCACGTATCAAGAAGTCAAGAGTCATCAAACTGGCCATACAGAAGCAGTGGAAATCATCTTTGATCCAGAAAAAATCAGTTTTGATGATTTATTGACGATTTATTGGCAGCAAACAGATCCTACTGATGCTTTTGGGCAATTTGAGGATCGAGGAGATAATTATCGTCCGGTGATTTTTTATTTCAATGACGAACAGCAGCAAACGGCATTGGCAAGTAAAGCCGCACTGCAAGCGAGTGGCAGATTCACTGAGCCGATTGTCACGGCAATCGAGCCAGCGCAGCCTTTTTATTTGGCTGAAGATGAACATCAAGACTACTACAAAAAGAATCCTGAGAATTTTGCCCGCAATCATGCCCGCCGTGCAGCATTTTTAGCGGATCACTGGGATGAAGCCCATGCGTAAGAGCTTTTATAGTTACTTAATGGCGGTCAAAGGGCCAAGTCATACGGACGAAGCGCAGATTTTTGCTACCCATGCCAGTCATGATATTCAGTTTCCTAAACATACTGATGATTATGAAGAAATCTCTTCCTATTTGGAACTCAGTGTGGACTATTTGCCTTCAATGGATATCTTCGATCGGATATGGGCTGATTATACGGAAAACAATCGCTAAACAAAGGAGGCAACAAGATGAAAGGAATCTCAACGAGCCGCTATTTTATTTCGCTTGCCAGTGTGGCGATTTTAGCAGGCGGTGGTGTCTATATCTGGCAACAGGCTGAACAACAGTCCGCTGCAACAGTTGTGGAAGAAACACAGACAGAAGAGAGCGGGATCGCGAAAATAGAACAACTTTTTGAACAGATCAAAGGCAATTATTACCAAGAAGTCGATGAAAATGCCTTGATCGAAGGGGCACTTCAGGGCATGACAGACGCACTGGATGACCCTTATACGACGTATTTGAGCGAGTCTGCTGCAGATGAATTAGATCAGTCTTTATCTGGAAGTTTTGAAGGAATCGGCGCCACTTTGTCATTGGTTGATGAATATCCTGAGATTGCCCAAGCACCAATCAAAAACACACCTGCCGAAAAGAGCGGCTTACGCATGGGGGATCGCATTTTAAAGGTAGATGGAGAAGATACCCAAGGGCAAACCTTGTCAGAAGTAGTTGCAAAGATTCGCGGAGAAAAAGGATCTAAAGTGACCTTGACCTTGCAAAGAGAGAAAGAAACCTTCGATGTGACGCTTACGAGAGATACGATTCCGATAGAAACGGTCCATGGTGAGATTGCTGCAGAAAATGCAGCGATCGGCAAAATTGAGATCACATCATTTGGCGAGGAAACAGCAGGGGAATTAAAAGAGGTGATCACTGCGCTAAGAAGTGAAGGTGCCACCTCATTTGTTCTGGACGTGCGGCAAAATCCAGGCGGATTGTTGGATCAGGTTCAGATCATGGCAAGTATGTTTTTGACAGACGGCCAAACGATCGTTAAATTTGCCAGTAACGCAGGAGTGATCAGCGAGACCAAAGCCAGCGAAACATTGGATGCAGGATTCAAAGTCACTGAACCAGTCGTTGTGCTAGTAGATGGCGGCAGTGCCTCGGCTTCTGAGATTTTTGCAGCGGCGTTGCAAGAATCGGCTGGGATTCCGATCGTAGGCACAGAAACCTTTGGCAAAGGAACCGTGCAAAATATCAAAGATTTGGGCGATAACAGCGAGTTGAAAATGACGATCATGAAATGGTTGACGCCCAATGAAGAATGGGTCAATGAGCAGGGTGTCATGCCTGATTATGAGGCAGATTATCCGGCATATGCTTACCTAGCGCCATTGCCCCGAGACAATGCGTTAAAAGCCGGGCAAAGTTCGGATGCGGTCAGCAACCTCAATCAATTCCTAGCGGCGTTAGGATATGATACAGAAGGCGATACCTTTAATGATCAGACAGCAGCGGCTGTGACTGCTTTTCAAAAGAAAATGTCGCTTACTGAAAGTGGCGAAGTCGATGCAGAAACGGCGCAAGCAATCGAACAGGCTGTAACAGAAAAAATCAAAGCTGAGGATCCGGCATATCTCAAAGCGTTGTCCTTGTTGGCTGAAGATTGATTTGAAAAAGGGAGGGAACTGCAATGACAACTGAACATCAGTGGCGTGATCGTTTTTGGCTGCTCTTCAAATATGCCTTGATCGCTTTTGCAACTGCTTTTTTGATTCGTGCGTTTTTGTTGATTCCTGTCCCAGTTTCAGGCAACTCGATGGAAGGCACATTACAACAAGGAGATATGGTGATCATTGAGAAGATTTCGCCAATTCGTCGCTTCGATGTGGTTGTCTTTCAAATGCCAGATGGGTCAACCTATATCAAACGGGTGATCGGTATGCCAGGCGATTCTGTGAGGTATGAGGCCGATCAGTTGTACATCAATGACGAACCTGTTGAAGAGCCTTTCTTAGCAAAAAACCGCAACAATGATCACGAAACAGCGTCTTACACGAATGATTTTGATTTAGAATCTCTGTTGGGTGTAGAAAAACTCGGAAAAGACAGCTATTTTGTGATTGGTGACAATCGCAGAGCGTCAAAAGACAGCCGCTCCTTTGGGCCGATTTCTGGAGATGCCATTTTGGGCAACGCGCGCTTTGTCTATTATCCTTTCTCACATATTCGCTTCATTTGATTGTTTTATCTGTTGGAAAGCCTCCTAATCAAAACGATGTTTTGGTTAGGAGGCTTTCGTCAAATTCTGCCGATCTTTGCTTTTTCTTAAGAAAGGATCGCGAGCGTATGGTTGGTCATTCAAAAAAACAATAGGACACATCTGTCAATGAAAGGGCTAAATCACTATCTATTCGCCGGTCAACTTGCTGATCAAATGATGAAAGAATATTGGTGAATCATGATTCTGTTATAGACGAATGCCCTTGAAACCCGTATAATATCAACGGACAAGAGAATATCGGCGTAAGCTGATAGCGATCTCAGCACAACGCACATCTGCAAGATAAAAGTTCTTGCGTTTTGGCTGATGTGCCTGAAAGAGAAGGAGGATATACCATGACGATTCAATGGTTTCCGGGTCATATGGCAAAAGCCAGACGTGAAGTCAGTGAAAAACTAAAATTTGTTGATATCGTCTTCGAATTGGTTGATGCAAGGTTACCTATTTCATCACGCAATCCGATGCTGGATCAATTATTACAACAAAAACCGCGGTTGATTTTGATCAACAAAGCCGATTTGGCTGATCCGCAGCAAACCAAACATTGGGTTGCCTATTTTAAAAAGCAAGGGTATGTTGCATTGGCAATCAATGCGCAAGATAACCAAGGGATCAAAGGCATCGTGCCTGCAGCCAAAGAAGTCTTGCAAGAAAAAATCGCCCGCGACAAAGCAAGAGGATTAAAACCTCGCGCAATCCGCGCCATGGTGATCGGTATTCCGAATGTAGGTAAATCAACCTTGATGAACCGTCTTGTTGGCAAGAAAATCGCCCAAACAGGAAATAAACCTGGTGTCACGAAAGGACAGCAGTGGTTGCGCTTTGGCAATGAGGTCGAATTATTGGATACTCCAGGGATCCTATGGCCGAAATTTGAAGATCCTGAAATTGGCAAACGGTTGGCATTGACGGGTGCGATCAAAGATCAATTGATCCATTTAGATGATATCGCTTTGTATGGACTCGATTTTTTTGCCCGTTATTATCCAGATAAGATTGCTCTTCGCTACAATTTGACACCAGAAGAAGCAGCATTGTTGGCGCCAGAACTTTTGATGAAAATCACCCAAAAAAGAGGGCACAAAGACAACTATGATCGCGGTGCTGAACTCGTTGTCTTTGATATACGCCAAGGAAAGCTAGGGCGGTATACTTTAGATCGTTTAGAGGAGTTAGATGAGGCAGATGACACAGTCGATTAAGGAAATCAAAACCCGTTTATTTGATCAGCAATTTGATGATCCAGCTTACCTAGCAGCTTTGCGCGACGATACCCGCAGCGGCGTTAAAACGCTGATTGCGCAATATGAAAATCAGCAAATCAAACAACAGCAACTGATCGCAAAGTCCAACGAGATGTCTATCTTTGAACGAGCAGCCTATGCAAAAGGTGTCCGATTTATCGCAGGCCTTGATGAAGTCGGTCGGGGCCCGCTTGCAGGTCCAGTGGTTGCCGCTGCAGTGATCTTACCCAAAGACTGTCAAATCTTGGGTTTGAACGATTCAAAGCAACTATCTCAAAAAAAACGCGATGCATTGTTTGTTGAGATCCACAACCATGCGATTGCCATAGGGATGGGCGTTGTCTCTCATGATGAAATCGATCGCTTGAATATTTATCAAGCGAGCCGATTAGCGATGAAAATCGCCTTAGAAGACTTAGCTGTGACCCCTGAATATCTATTGGTGGATGCCATGACGATCGATACGGCCATCGAACAGCAAAGTCTGATCAAAGGCGATGCCCGTTCGAATAGTATTGCAGCTGCAAGTATCATCGCAAAAGTCTATCGGGACAATTTGATGGCGGACTATCACCAAACATATCCCTATTATGGATTTGATAAAAATGCGGGATATGGCACAAAAACCCATTTGGACGGATTGAAGGATCACGGCATATGTCCGATCCATCGCAAAACATTTGCACCAGTCAAACAGTATCTATGATTTTCATACAAACCTCTTTTTTTAGCGAATCTTATTTTAAGTATGCTAAAGAAATGAGGTTTTTTATTGTGCACTACGATGAATGTTCAACTTTTGAAAAACAGATAATCAGGTTGTACTACTGTCCGGGGATCGGGGCAAAAAGTTTTTGGCGAATCGTGAAACATTGGCTAGCCCAGCGCCATACGATCATCCAGTCGGCAGACTTGCAACAAATCGGTTTTTCCCCTCAAAAAGCCGAGCAGATCCATCAGAGATGGCAAAAGATGTCAGAATCAACGCTTCGTCAGATGTTGGGTGAACAACAGTTGATAACTTTTTTTTCACCAACGTATCCAGATTTACTCCGGCGTATAGCAGATCCTCCTGTGCTCTTGTTCTATCAGGGGGAAATATCGTTGCTTCAAAGACCAAGTATCGCGCTGGTCGGCGGGCGGGAGGCCTCTGTGTATGGCAGAAAAGTATGCGAGAGATTGGTTCCGCCGTTAATCGCAAAAAATTATGTGATCCTCAGTGGGTTAGCGAAAGGTGTGGATCGTTTTGCCCATGAGTCTGCTTTGCGGAATCATGGCAAAACCATCGCAGTCGTTGGTACAGGCGTAGATATCTGTTACCCTGCATCGTCACGGCATGTGTATGAAGAAATCTGTCACGCGCATTTGGTGATCAGTGAATATCCAATGGGAACCCCACCAAAACGGTTTCATTTCCCGATGCGCAATCGCTTGATTGCTGGCGTTGCGCAAGGCGTCTGTGTCATCGAGGCCAAAGAAAAAAGCGGCTCTTTGATTACGGCACAATTGGCATTAGAAAATGGACGAGAAGTTTTTGCAGTGCCGGGAGAAATCATTTCACCACAATCTAAAGGCTGCCATCAATTGATTCAAGATGGAGCCAAATGTACGATTGACGCGGTGGATATCTTGCAAGAGTTAACGTATTTATCATGTTTGTAATCAACCTTCCTTGACAAAACTTTTTTCGAAAGCTATGATAAGCTACGATTTGTATGTTTGCTAAACATATGATAGATTCATTGATTGAAGGTATATATATAGTAGGAAAAATCCAGGAAGGAGCCATTCTTTATATGGCATACAAATATTTAGTCATTGTGGAATCGCCAGCGAAGGCGAAAACCATAGAAAAATACCTCGGACGAAATTATAAAGTTGTTGCGAGTGTAGGACATATTCGAGATTTACCAAAAAGCAAAATGGGGATCGATGTAGAAAATGATTATGAACCCCATTATATTTCAATACGCGGCAAAGGCGATGTGATCAAAGGCTTGCGCTCAGCAGCTAAAAAAGCTGAAAAAGTTTATCTCGCAAGTGACCCGGATAGAGAAGGGGAAGCCATTGCTTGGCATTTGGCTTTCTTATTGGGCCTAGATTTGAAAGATCAAAATCGCGTGGTCTTCAATGAGATCACCAAAGAGGCAGTCAAAGCAGCTTTCAAGGAACCACGTACCATTGATGTGGATCTGGTGGATGCCCAACAAGCCCGTCGTATTTTAGACCGTCTAGTCGGCTATTCTCTCAGTCCGATTTTGTGGCGTAAAGTCAAAAAAGGCTTGAGTGCCGGTCGTGTGCAATCTGTTGCCCTAAAAATCATTATCGATCGTGAAAAAGAAATTCGCGATTTTGTACCGGAAGAATATTGGAGTATCGATGGCAACTTCAAGAAAGCAACCAAAAAATTTAAAGCCAACTTCTGGGGATTAGACGGCAAAAAGAAAAAATTGCCGAATGCAGAAAGCATCAAAGAAGTGACAGAACGGTTAACAAGCAAAGATTTCCAAGTGACAAAAGTTGAAAAGAAAGAGCGCAAGCGCAATCCTGCAGCGCCATTCACGACGAGTAGTCTGCAACAAGAAGCAGCCCGTAAACTGAATTTCCGTACCAGAAAAACCATGATGGTCGCGCAGCAATTGTATGAAGGCATTGCCCTAGGCAAGCAAGGAACCGTTGGGTTGATCACCTATATGCGTACGGATTCGACACGGATCGCCGATTCCGCAAAAGCTGAAGCGGCTGCATTCATTGAAAGCACGTATGGAACGGAATTTTCTGCCCATGGCGGCAAAAAACGTGCCAATGCCCAAGGGGCGCAGGATGCCCATGAAGCGGTTCGTCCATCCAGTGTCTTGCGGACGCCAGAGAGTCTCGAAAAATTCTTGGATAAGGATCAAATGAAACTATATCGTTTGATTTGGGCGCGTTTCGTCGCTAGTCAAATGACGCCGGCGATCTTGGATACCATGAAAGTGACGCTGGACCAAAATGGCGCGATTTTTATCGCCAATGGCTCTAAGATCAAATTCAAAGGATTCATGCAAGTCTATGTTGAGGGCCGAGATGATGGCAAAGAAGACAAAGAAAATATCTTGCCTGACTTAGTTGAGGGAGATACTGTCCAATCTGTATCGATCGAACCGAAACAACACTTTACACAACCGCCAGCCCGCTTCAGTGAAGCGACATTGATCAAAACACTGGAAGAAAATGGGGTAGGACGTCCTTCAACTTATGCTCCTACACTTGAAACGATCCAACGCAGATATTATGTGAAGTTGGCGCAAAAGCGCTTTGAACCAACGGAATTGGGGGAAATCGTCAACTCGTTGATCGAAGAGTTTTTCCCGCAGATCGTTGATACCCATTTTACAGCAGAAATGGAAAATAGCTTGGATAGTGTAGAAGCTGGAAAAGAAGAATGGGTCAAAGTCGTTGATCAATTTTATCGTCCTTTCGAAAAGGAATTGACTACTGCTGAAGAACAAATCGAAAAGATCCAAATCAAAGATGAACCAGCTGGCTTTGACTGTGATCTATGCGGACATCCGATGGTCATCAAATTAGGCCGATATGGCAAGTTTTACGCCTGCAGCAATTTTCCTGATTGTCGCAATACCAAGCCAATCGTCAAGGAAATCGGTGTCGAATGTCCTGTCTGTCACGAAGGACAAGTTGTTGAGCGCAAATCAAAGAAAAATCGCTTATTCTATGGATGCACCCGTTATCCAGAATGCGACTTTACGTCTTGGGATAAACCTGTCGGACGCAATTGTCCGAAATGTGACAACTACTTAGTTGAAAAGAAAGTCAAAGGCGGCAAACAGGTCGTTTGTATCAATGGCGACTACGAAGAGCAAGTCCAAAAATAAGACAACCACAACGGCAACTCCGCTGGATCATCTTGTGCCCACGCCCTGATGATCCAGTCGGATGGGCCGTTCCTGTTGCCTGGTGATTGGCATCTATCTAACCACATGCTGAAAAAAAGGAGTCTGACTATGAAAAAAATAAATGTAATCGGTGCCGGACTGGCTGGAAGTGAAGCTGCCTGGCAAGCTGCTGAAGCAGGCGTAGCCGTGAATCTATATGAAATGCGTCCCAAAAAAACAACAGAAGCGCATCATAGCAATAATTTCGCTGAGTTGGTGTGTACGAATTCGTTGAGAGGCAATAATTTGACCAATGCAGTCGGCGTCTTGAAAGAAGAGATGCGTCGTCTAAACTCTGTGATCATCACATCGGCGGACGAAACTGCAGTCCCTGCAGGAGGCGCATTGGCAGTCGATCGTGACGATTTCTCCGCCCTTGTGACCAAACGTGTCAAAGAACATCCATTAGTAACGGTATTTGAAGAAGAAATCACTGAGATCCCAGAGGGTATCACTGTGATCGCCACAGGACCGCTAACCTCGGAACCATTGTCACAAGCAATCCAAGCCTTCAACGGATCAGAGGGATTCTACTTTTATGATGCGGCAGCGCCAATCGTAGATAAATCAACGATCAATATGGACAAAGTTTACCTTAAATCACGTTATGATAAGGGCGAAGCTGCTTATTTGAATTGTCCGATGACCAAAGAAGAGTTTTATGCCTTTCGAGAAGCGTTGCTTGAAGCAGAAGTGGCACCGTTAAAAGCATTTGAAAAAGAAAAATTCTTTGAAGGCTGTATGCCGATCGAAGTTATGGCTGGTCGTGGGCCTAAAACGATGCTGTTTGGTCCAATGAAACCAGTCGGCCTAGAAGATCCAAAGACAGGCAAACGACCTTATGCGGTGATCCAGTTGCGTCAAGACAACGCAGCAGCTTCACTGTATAATATCGTCGGATTCCAAACCCATTTAAAATGGGGCGAGCAAAAACGCGTTTTTCGCATGATTCCTGGTTTAGAAGAAGCTGAATTCGTGCGTTTTGGCGTCATGCACCGTAACAGCTTTATGAATTCTCCTGAATTGCTGCAGCAAACATATCAGTCGAAAAAAAGAGCTGACTTATTCTTTGCCGGTCAAATGACTGGGGTCGAAGGGTATGTCGAGAGTGCTGCCAGTGGTTTGATTGCTGGGATCAATGCAGCAAAATTAGCGAAAGAAGAAGACCCAATCATCTTTCCGCAAGAAACTGCGATCGGGAGCATGGCTTACTATATCACCCATGCAGAAGGCAAACATTTCCAACCAATGAATGCCAATTTCGGCTTGCTACCTGAATTACCAGAGCGGATCCGGGATAAGAAATCTCGCTATGAAGCGTTGGCCAATCGTGCATTGACTGCTTTAGAAACAGCCAAAACCGAATTATTGTGAGCAATCAACAGTTCTCTTACTTTAAATTAGTAAGAGGATTTTTTTTTAATTTGTCTTGAAACTTTTCTTTTGTTGACTTATGATAGTTTGTAACAATGAAAGGCGGGGAGCAAAGTGGCCGAAAAATGGTTCTCGATGATTCAAACATATCTCGCACAATTTCCGACAGTCATTCAATTTTTGGGTTGGCTGATTTTGATCATTGGCGGATTATTGGTTGTTTTTCTGCTATTCAGCATCATACTGGCACCGTTGATGTGGTTTTATAATCGCATAACAGACAAAAACAACAGCAACGTCATCAGTCAGTCGGACTTTTTGATTGGGGAATTGACCGAAAAAATCGCAGGACCGTCTATGGGTGAAGTGATGGAAATCGGCAGCCAAACAGCCCGTTCGGTCTATCCGGCTCGGCTCTATCGAGAGGAAGACCGCAGCAATAATATGCTGTTACCCGTTGGCACAAAAGTCATCATTGTTGAGGTTGATCAAAAAGGAATCGCGTTGGTGGTTGAAAGCAAACATTTTATAGAATAGGAAGTGTGTTCGAATGGTAGATTCAGGTTCAGCGTTACATTTTTTAAGTAATCCTATTTTCTGGGGTATTATTTTCTTGGTATTACTGATAGCGTTTTTAATGGTTCGTTATCGCATCGGCAAACCCGATGAAGCATTGATCGTTACAGGGTCTTTCTTGGGCAAAGAAGGAATCAAAATCTTGAAAAACAGCGGGACATTTGTGATCCCAATCGTCCAAAAAGCCCATAAATTAAGCTTGCTGACCCATAAATTGGAAATTGGCACACCAGAAGTGTATACGGAGCAAGGTGTACCGATCAAAGCCAGTGCTACAGTTTTAGTCAAAGTAGGCAACAGTACAGAATCAATCAAAACAGCAGCAGAACAATACTTAGGCAAATCGACTGCAGAGTTGGAAGATGAAGCCCAAGAAGTGTTAGAAGGACATTTACGCGCGATTTTGGGTACGATGACTGTAGAAGCCATTTATAAAAATCGCGATGATTTTGCGGAACAAGTCCAAGAGGTGGCCTCAACAGACTTGAAAAAGATGGGATTGGAGATCGTGTCCTTTACCATCAAAGATGTGTCGGATACCAATGGGTATTTGGATGCGTTAGGTCGTCCACAAATCGCAGTCGTGAAGAAAAATGCTGAAGTTGCTGAATCAAATGCTTTGCGGGAAACACGGATCAAGCAAGCTGAAAATGAACAGTTGGCACAGCATGAAGAGATTCGCCGTCAAACCGAGATTGCCGAAGCCACGAAAGAAATGGCCTTAAAACAAGCGCAATACAAACAAGAACGCGAAGTTGCTGATGCGAAGGCTGAACAAATCGCTGTCGGTGAAAAGATGAAAGTCCAACTGATCGAACAAGAAAAAAATATCGAGATCCAAGAGAAACAAGCCGAATTAACAGAGAAAGAATTAAACGCCACCGTTCGGAAAAAAGCCGAAGCCGACAAATATGTGGTAGAACAAAATGCATTGGCTGATAAAGCCAAAGAAATCGCTCATGCCCAAGCAGAAGCGGAAAAAGTCAAATTGGCTGCGCAAGCGGAAGCGGAACGTATCGAGAAATTAGGTTCTGCAGATGCCGACCGGATCGCCAAGGTCGGTCAAGCAGAAGCGGAAAGCCGCGAGAAGATGGCTGTCGCATTGACCAAGCTGAACGAAGCAGGTATTTTGATGGAATTCATCAAAGTCTTGCCAGAAATCGCCAAAGAAGTCAATGCACCATTGAGCAATATTGATAAAGTCGTTAGTTTTGGCGGCAATGATGGCCTTCATGGCATGGGAGAAGCCGGTCTTGCCCGCACCTTCGATACGATCAAAGAAACCACTGGCTTAGATTTGGTAGGTTTGATCAACGATACGATGTCAACCAAACAAGGCAACAAAGAATTGGTTGGTGCCCTCTCTGCGCATCCTCAAGCCAAAACAGCGGAACCGATCAACGAATAATCTGACAGAGGCTGCAAAAACGTGTCTTGCTGACACTTTTTGCAGTCTTTTTTTGTTGAGAAAAAGTTGAAAAACATTGAAAATTGTTGGAAGATTCTTAAGAAATTTTCACAATTATGTCTGAACTTTGAAATATTGGTTAAATTCTGACAATTCGTTTGTCTTTTTGTTTTGGCTGTGATAGAGTTATTTTGAATCACGGAATGAGGGATTGTTTTGCAAGAAGAACAACTTCAAGATGAATTTTTTCGTTATCTTATTTTCGAAAGAGGGTATTCTGAGAAGACGAAGAAAGCCTATCAAGAAGACATGGAGAATTTTTTTCAGTTTTTGGCAGATTCCGGCAACAGTGCATTCTTAACGATCGATTATCGCGATGTGAGGGTCTACTTGAGTTACCTCAACGAACAAGGTTATAGCCGTAATTCGATCAGCCGCAAAATGGCGAGCTTGCGGTCGTTTTATCACTATCTGACGAAACATGAAGTCGTGAAAGAAAATCCTTTTGCGTATGTCCATATGAAAAAAAAGAATGCGAAATTACCGCGTTTTTTTTATGAACAGGAGATGGCTGCGCTATTTGAGAGTGTGACCGGTGATGAGCCGCTCCAACAACGCAATCTGGCGTTGCTGGAAGTGTTGTATGGATCAGGCTTGCGGGTCAGCGAGTGCAGCAATTTAACGATACCAGATATCGATTGGGAAAGCGGCGTGTTGCTGATTCATGGAAAGGGCAACAAGGATCGCTATGTTCCTTTTGGCAGTTATGCCCAAAAAGCCGTCAAACGCTACCTTTCTGACGGCCGTCAGTATTTGACAGACAAATTTCACAAAGATCATCCATTCGTTTTTATCAATCGCCTAGGCGATGGGATCACACCGACAGGCATTGAATATGTCTTGAATCAAGTGATCCAAAAAAGCAGTTTAGACAGTCAGATCCATCCGCATATGCTGCGTCATACGTTTGCGACGCATTTATTGAATCATGGCGCTGACATGCGGACAGTTCAAGAACTTCTGGGACATGCCAATTTGTCAACAACGCAAATCTACGCACATGTCACCAAAGACAGTTTGCAAAAAAATTATCGCCAGTTTCATCCACGGGCGTAACAGATACAGGAGGAAGACAAGATGACAGCAGAATTTCATTCAACCACGATCTGCGGCGTTGAAAAAGATGGCAAATTTGCCATGGCCGGAGATGGCCAAGTAACAATGGGCGAACAAGTAATCATGAAAGGCACTGCAAAAAAAGTCCGTCGCATATACAATGGCGACGTGATCGTTGGCTTTGCCGGCAGTGTGGCAGATGCTTTTACATTGGAAGAAAAATTTGAAGGTAAATTAAATGAGTACAATGGGAACTTGCAACGAGCTGCCGTTGAATTAGCCCAAGAATGGCGTACGCAGCAATCTATGCAAAAATTAGAGGCGATGCTGATCGTCATGAATGACAAGGAAATGCTTCTGGTATCAGGAACAGGGGAAGTGATCACCCCTGATGAAGGCATCTTGGCCATTGGGTCAGGGGGAAATTATGCCTTAGCAGCTGCCCGTGCCATGAAACGGTATGGTGGGGACTTGTCAGCAAAAGAAATCGCTGAAGGCGCATTGAATATCGCTGCGGATATCTGTGTATTTACCAATCACAACATTATTGTTGAAGAGTTTTAAATGAGGTGGAAAGATGACAAATCAGAATAAATCACCACGCGAGATCGTGAAAGAGTTAGATGAATATATCGTAGGTCAAACCGCTGCCAAAAAATCTGTGGCTGTTGCTTTGCGCAATCGCTATCGTCGGTTGCAGTTAGACGAAAAAATGCAGCAAGATGTGACACCAAAAAATATTTTGATGATTGGCCCAACTGGTGTCGGCAAGACGGAAATCGCGCGTCGCTTGGCGCGAATCGTCGACGCACCTTTTGTGAAATTGGAAGCAACCAAATTTACAGAAGTAGGGTATGTCGGAAGAGATGTCGAATCGATGGTACGGGATCTAGTTGAAAATGCGATTCAAATCGTCAAAAAAGACCAGTACAAGAATGTCCGCATCCAAGCGGAAAAGAAAGCCAACCGCCGTTTGGTCAAAGTGTTGGTACCTGGGATCAAAAAGGAACAAAAAAAACAAGGCAATCCATATGAACAAATGATGAACATGTTCAATGGTGCGCAACAACCAGAAGAACCAAAAGAGGAATTGACGGATGAGATCCGCAGCAATCGGCAAGCGATTTTTGAGCAGTTGGAAAAAGGACTGCTGGACAATCGTGAAGTGACCATCGAAGTCGATGAACCGAAGAATCAAGCACCTGCTATGAACAATGGCTTGGAGCAAATGGGGATCGATTTGAATGAAACCCTTGGTGCATTGAAACCGCAAAAGAAAATCGAACGGACGGTTACAGTCAAAGAAGCCCGTGAATTGCTGATCCAAGAAGAATCATCTAAGTTGGTCAATGATGCGGATATCCACAGTGAAGCTCTACGTTTGGCTGAGTCCAGCGGTATTATTTTCCTGGATGAAATCGACAAGGTAACCTCTAAATCACAGCAATCTGGGGAAGTATCCAGAGAAGGCGTGCAACGGGATATTTTACCTATCGTGGAAGGATCGCAAGTCAATACCAAATATGGGGCCTTGCAAACCGATCATATTCTGTTTATTGCCTCGGGTGCTTTTCATTTGTCAAAACCAAGTGATTTGATTCCCGAACTGCAAGGACGCTTTCCGATTCGTGTCGAACTAGATGATTTGACCAAGGAAGATTTCGTCAAAATTTTGACAGAGCCGAACAATGCGCTGGTGAAACAGTATGTGGCATTGTTGGCAACTGAGAATGTCAAAGTCACCTTTACTTTAGAAGCGATCCAGAAGATTGCCGAAATCGCGTTTCAAGTCAATCGTGACACAGACAATATCGGGGCACGACGCTTGCATACGATTTTAGAAAAACTATTAGAAGATTTGTTGTTTGAAGCCTCAGAGATGCAAATGGGTGAGATCACCATCACTGAAGCCTATGTGGAAGACAAACTAGCCTCGATTGCAGAAGACCAAGACTTAAGTCGCTATATTTTATAAAGGGAGCAAACCAATGAAAACATTATTAGAAAAGACAAGACAGATCAACGAATTATTACAACAAAAAAATACCTTTAATTTAGCTTCAGATTTGCCATACGATAAAATGGCTGTCATTCTAGGAAATATTCTCGACAGCAATGCGTACATTATCAGTAGTGACGGCAGCGTCTTAGGTTTTGTTGAAAATCATGATGTCAACAATGAGCGCATCAAAAAAATGTTTATGGAAAAACAGTTTCCCAAAAATTACACTGAGTTGGTGGATCATTTGACGTCAACTGAAGCCAATATTCCAATTGGCGACGATATGACGGCATTCCCTATTGAAGTACGGGATCTGTATCCGAATGGGTTGACCACTGTCGTTCCCATCTATGGGGCCGGTGAACGCTTAGGAACCATCATTCTTTCAAGGATCGATAAATCCTTTGACGACAATGATTTGGTTTTGTCTGAATATAGTGCAACAGTCGTTGGTATGCAGTTCCTTTATCAAAAATCTCGCAGTATTGAGGCGGATGTACGTAGTACAACAGCTGTTCAAATGGCGATCAACACATTGTCTTATAGTGAATTGAAAGCCGTACAAGCCATTTTTGAAGCCCTAGAAGGGGATGAAGGTCGCTTGACAGCATCTAGTATCGCTGACCGTATTGGTATTACCCGTTCAGTGATCGTCAATGCCTTGCGCAAATTAGAATCAGCAGGTATTATTGAGTCACGTTCTTTAGGCATGAAAGGGACGTATCTAAAAGTGCTTAACAGTCGTTTCAAAGAAGAATTGACGAAACATCAATATTAGGAGATGAGATGATGACAGTTACCATCACGTCCGGTCATCTGCAAGCAACGATTGCAGAAAAAGGCGCAGAGCTGCAAAGCTTATTTGATACCACGATCGCATTAGAATACATTTGGCAAGCGGACCCGGATCATTGGGGCAAGCATGCACCGATTTTATTTCCGATCGTTGGCGCGTTAAAAGACGATACGTACGTCTATGAGGGGGAAACCTATCACTTGCCTCGTCATGGTTTTGCTCGTGATATGGCTTTTGAAGTGATTGATCAGCGTGATGATTTCGTCCTGTTCCAGTTAGAAAGTTCAGCAGCGACACGAGCTGTCTATCCTTTTGATTTCCAATTGCAAGTAAGTTACGAACTAGGTGGAGATGGCCTAGTAGTCAAATACAATGTCAAAAATACCGGTCAAAAAGATATGTTCTTTTCGATAGGCGGTCATCCTGCCTTCAATGTTCCGTTAGCAAAAGGGTTGACCTTTGAGGATTACTATTTGACGTTTTCTCCGCGAAAATCGCGGGTCAAATTGCCGCTTAAGGGCAACTACATCGACTATGAACAACGCACGTTAGGTCAGACCAATACGGATCTCAGCCTGACACATGAGATGTTTGAACAAGATGCCCTTATTTTTGAAACAAAAGGGCTGCAGTCTTTTTCGATCCGCAGCGAAAAATCACCCCATAGCGTGACAGTAAGCTATAATCAAATGCCTTATGTTGGTTTTTGGTCGACGTATCCGGTAGAATCACCATTTTTATGCATCGAACCATGGTGTGGAATCGCAGATACCTTAGCAAGTACCGGTGAGTTGAAGGAGAAGGCAGGAATTCAATCTTTGCCTCCGGCTACTGATTTTGCCACGAAATATTCGATCACAGTCAAATAAAAAAAGAAGCTGAGAAAAGCGCATTAGGCTTTTTCTCAGCTTCTGCTATTGTTTGTTTAAACCAAAAGGCACGCGGCTTTCCGTACCATTTTTGATGCGTGTGATATTCTCACGATGACGGATAAAGATGAAGATCGTTACCCCCGCGGCGATGAAAGTCAATAACCAGTTTTGTTCAGGTAAGATGACAGGTGCGACGAAAGGCACCACAATTGTGGATAGCGTGATCAAGCACGCAGCGATCATACTGGTCAAGCTGACCATACTCGTTACATAAAGACAGATCACAAAAATCAATGACGAATACAAAAAGAAAATCGGGTTGAAGCCCAAGAGCATACCGGCACTCGTAGCGACCGCTTTGCCGCCCTTGAATTTGGCAAAAATCGGAAAGGTATGACCTATAATTGCACAAACACCAAACCAAAGGGGATTGATTCCTTCAATATGAAAAATCACGGGTAAGCAAGTAGCAAGGGTTCCTTTCAAAATATCCATAGCCAATACGGTGATCCCGGCTTTTTTACCTAAGACACGAAATGTATTGGTGGTGCCAGTATTGCCGCTGCCAAACTGGCGAATATCTTTTTTGAAAAACAATTGGCCAATCCATACGCCTGATGGAATGGAACCTAATAGATAAGCAACAACGAATAATAGAATCGTTTTCATAATAACCAACTTTCTTTTTAGGACTAGGGCAATTTTAGCATGAAATGGCCTATCCAACAATAAGAAAAACTGGGGGAAGTGATTTCGCACTTGTGGTTCAATCGCAGACAAACTTGTCTAAATGGGAAAAAAAGGATAAGATGATTTAGAAAAATGTTCGCTTGAAAAAAGCAAATAGTATGTTAAGATTTTTTTTGCGGTCTTTTCTCTCAACAAAAAGGGACTGAACAAGATTAAAGGAGCGGTGGCTTTGGGAAAGAAAACCACAGAATATAACGACGCCTCCATTCAAGTCTTAGAGGGCTTGGAGGCAGTAAGAAAAAGACCAGGGATGTATATCGGCTCAACTGATGGTCGTGGTCTACATCATCTCGTCTATGAAATCGTTGATAATGCCGTCGACGAAGCCCTTTCAGGGTACGGCAATGAAATTGATGTGACGATCCATCAAGACAACAGCATCAGTGTCCGTGACAATGGACGCGGCATGCCAGTCGGGATGCATGCATCTGGGATACCTACTGTTCAAGTTATTTTCACTGTCTTGCATGCAGGCGGGAAATTCGGTCAAGGAGGATACAAAACCTCCGGCGGGCTGCACGGGGTAGGTGCCAGTGTTGTCAATGCACTCTCCAGCCACTTATCTGTGACGATCGTAAGAGATGGTGTGGAATACCAAGCAGCATTCAAAGATGGCGGACATCCAGTAGGGACATTAAAAAAAGTCGGAAAGACACGTAAACCCACAGGAACCACAGTCACCTTCAAACCAGATGACACGATTTTTACAGTCACAAAGTTCTCGTATGAAACATTGGCTGAACGTTTGAGAGAATCTGCTTTTTTACTAAAAGGCGTCAAGATCTCCTTGACTGATCAGCGTGGAGAAGAACCTCTGACAGAAGTCTTTTTATATGAAGATGGAATCAAAGAGTTTGTAGATTATTTGAATGAAGAAAAAGATACCTTGACACCAGTTGTTTATTTCTCCGGCACGAAAGAAGCCATTGAAGTAGAATTGGCTTTTCAATACAATGACGGCTATTCTGAAAATGTCTTATCTTTTGTCAACAACGTGCGTACAAGAGATGGCGGGACGCATGAAGTTGGGATGAAAACGTCAATGACCAAAGCTTTCAATGAATACGCCCGCAAGGTCAATTTGCTGAAAGAAAAAGATAAAAATTTAGAAGGCAGCGACTTCCGTGAGGGGCTAGCAGCTGTTTTGTCTATTCGGGTGCCTGAAAACTTACTGCAGTTTGAAGGACAGACGAAAGGCAAATTAGGCACACCTTTGGCACGAAATGCGGTAGATGCCGTGATCGGTGAACAATTGGGCTACTATTTGCAAGAAAATAGTGAAATGAGTCAAATGCTGGTGCGAAAAGCCATCAAAGCCCGAGAAGCACGAGAGGCAGCCCGTAAAGCGCGGGAAGAAAGCCGGACTGGTAAGAAACGCAAAAAAGGCGAATCCTTATTGTCAGGCAAGTTGACACCGGCACAATCTAGAAATCCGAAGCGAAATGAATTGTACCTTGTCGAAGGAGATTCTGCTGGTGGTTCAGCCAAGCAAGGCCGTGATCGGAAATTCCAGGCCATTTTGCCATTACGAGGAAAAGTCATTAATACCGAAAAAGCCAAAATGCAAGACATTCTAAAAAACGAAGAAATCAATACTATGATCTATACCATCGGTGCTGGCGTCGGGCCTGAATTTTCAATCGAAGACTGCAATTATGATAAAGTCATTATCATGACCGATGCGGATACCGATGGTGCCCATATCCAAGTCTTATTGTTGACCTTCTTTTACCGTTATATGAAACCACTGATCGAAGCAGGTAAAGTGTATATTGCTTTGCCGCCATTGTATAAAATATCTAAAGGTACCGGTAAAAAATCAATCTTGGAATATGCGTGGACGGACGAAGAATTGAGTCAATTGACGAAGAAGATCGGTAAAGGATACATGCTGCAGCGCTATAAAGGACTTGGGGAAATGAATGCGGATCAGCTATGGGAAACCACGATGGACCCTGATACCCGCACTTTGATCCGAGTGAGAATCGATGATGCAGCCCAAGCAGAACGTCGAGTGACGACATTAATGGGTGACAAAGTGGAGCCGCGACGTAAATGGATCGAAAGCCATGTACAGTTCAGTTTAGAAGAAGATGGCAGTATTTTAGACAAAAAAGAAGATACAGTCCCTGAATTAGTAGACGAAAAATTAACAGATACCGAACAAGCTGAAGATCGACGCTTGACAATGGATTAGGAGGTGATCTCTTGGAACACAAGAACAATATTCAAGAATTAACGTTAGAAGAAGTGATGGGAGATCGCTTTGGCCGCTACTCAAAATATATTATTCAAGAGCGGGCATTGCCGGATATTCGTGATGGGTTAAAACCCGTCCAGCGACGCATCTTATTTGCGATGAACCAAGATGGCAATACTTATGACAAAGGGTTCCGCAAATCAGCAAAATCTGTGGGGAACATTATGGGGAATTTCCATCCTCACGGCGATTCAAGTATTTATGATGCCATGGTCCGCATGAGTCAAGACTGGAAACTTCGACAAGTGTTGATTGAAATGCATGGGAACAATGGGAGTATGGATGGTGACCCGCCAGCTGCAATGCGTTATACGGAAGCCCGTTTATCCGAGCTGAGCGGTGAGTTGCTCAAAGATATTGAAAAAGAAACGGTTGAATTGGTTTGGAACTTTGATGATACCGAAAAAGAGCCCACCGTTTTACCTGCAAAATATCCAAACTTGTTGGTCAATGGCTCCACTGGGATCTCCGCCGGATACGCAACTGAGATCCCAACACATAATTTAGGAGAGATCATCGATGGAACAATTTATCTGATCGATCACCCCAATGCCACACTTGACCAATTGATGCACTATATCCCAGGCCCCGATTTTCCTACAGGAGGGATCTTGCAAGGGAAAGAAGAAATCAAAAAAGCCTATGAAACTGGTCGTGGCAAAGTGATCCTACGATCTAAAACACGGATTGAAGACATCAAAGGCGGCAAGCAGCAAATCGTCATCAACGAGATCCCCTATGAGGTCAATAAGGCGAATCTAGTCAAAAAGATGGATGAGATCCGCTTGAACAAACGGATTGACGGTATTGCAGAAGTCAGAGATGAAACCGATCGTACCGGCTTGCAGATCGTTGTTGAATTAAAGAAAGAAGCCAATGCCCAAGGTATCTTGAACTATTTGTTCAAAAATACTGAGTTGCAAATCAATTACAATTTTAATATGGTTGCTATTGATGAGATGCGGCCCAAACAAGTGGGCCTGAAACGGATCCTTGAAAGTTATGTCAAACACCGACGCGAAGTGATCGAAAAGCGCAGCCGCTTTGAGTTGCAAAAAGCCCAAAAACGTCAGCATATCGTCGATGGATTGATGAAAGCATTGTCGATCCTAGATGAAGTGATCGCAACGATTCGCGGAAGCAAGGATAAGAAAGACGCGAAGAATAATTTGATCGTGCAGCATGGTTTTACCGAAGAGCAAGCCGAAGCTATCGTGAACTTGCAATTGTATCGTTTGACCAATACCGATATCACACAACTGCAAGCCGAAGCCAAAGAATTGGCAGAAACGATCGCCCGCTTAACGAAGATCCTGGATGAAGAAAGCGAACTGCTGAAGGTGATCAAAAAAGAATTGAAAGAGATCAAAAAGAAATATCCTTCTGACCGGATGACAGAGATCGAAGCCGAAATCGAAGAAATCAAAATCGAAACGCAAGTTTTAGTGGCACAAGAAGAAGTCGTTGTGACTGTGACAAAAGATGGGTATATCAAACGCAGCAGTTTGCGCTCCTACGGGGCATCGAAACCTGAAGAAGTTGGAATGAAAGAGGGAGATGCTCTTTTATACAGCCATCAATTGAACACATTAGATCACTTATTATTGGTCACCAATAAAGGCAACGTCATTTACCGTCCGGTGCATGAATTAGCTGATTTGAAATGGAAAGACCTTGGGGAGCACATTTCTCAAAATGTCTTAACCTTGGCGCAAGATGAACTGATCATCGGTGTGTTCGCCTATAAAGTGCTTGATCCAATGAAGAACTTTGTTCTGATCAGCAAGAAAGGGATGATCAAACAGTCGCGTATGACCGAGTTTGAGCCATGGCGTACGTATAAGACACGGCCTTTGACCATTATGAAGTTAAAAGATGAAGCAGATGAATTACTGAATGTCTTTCTTGTCGATCAAAATGAACCGATGGATATTTTCTTAGTCAGCCAAAGAGCTTTCGGCTTACGCTATCCATTGACAGAAGTGCCTGTAGTTGGTCCGAAAGCAGCCGGAGTCAAGGCGATGAACCTCAAAGACGAAGATTTTATCGTGAATGGTTTGGTGGTCTACTCTGAAGGGGATACACCGGTGGTGATCATCACGCAGCGGGGCGGTGCCAAGCGTATGCTAGCCCAAGAAATCACCCAGTTAGGCAGAGCGAAGCGTGGGCTGATGGTATTAAGAGAATTGAAGAAAAATCCGCATCGGATCGTGTATATGGGGCCTGGTGAGCATACTACGCTCCAGATCACGAATCAGAAAGGCCAGACGGTTGAGATCGAAACGGAACAAATTCCGATCAATGATCGCACATCGAATGGTTCCTTTGTGACAGATGAAAAAAATGGCGGACAGGTGTACGACGTCCGTGCTGTGATCAGCCCCGAGATCGTGGACAATCCTGTAGTATAATTTAAGCTAAAACAGCCAATCTGTACCAATACAGATTGGCTGTTTTTTTGTCATAATATATCTTTCACATTTTCGAAAAACATACTTTAATAATATTTTCACATTCAATAAAAGCTGTTTTATCAACTGTTGTATCGTATTTTAGATTAAATTATCCTAATTTGTTAAAAAATAATCTTGAAAACACTTGCATTCGAAAGCGCTTGTGTTATACTGTTCACGTAAAGCTGTTACAGTAGTGAACAGAAAATTTAAGGAGGTCCATCAGATGGAACAATGGAATGGATTTAAAGGAAAAACTTGGAAAGAAGAAGTCAATGTACGTGACTTTATCCAAGAAAATTACACACCTTATGACGGAACAGATGAATTTTTAGCTGACGCAACAGAAGCAACAACGAAACTTTGGGATCAAGTCATGGACTTGAATAAACAAGAACGTGATGCTGGCGGCGTTTTGGACATGGATACAAAAGTGGTTTCAACGATCACTTCTCATGGTCCGGGCTATTTGAACAAAGACTTGGAAACAGTCGTTGGTTTCCAAACGGAAAAACCTTTCAAACGCAGCTTGCAGCCTTTCGGCGGCATTCGCATGTCAGAACAAGCAGCTGAATCCTACGGATATGAAATCGATGCTGAAGTATCACATATCTTCCGTGATTACCGTAAAACCCATAACCAAGGGGTATTTGATGCCTATACACCAGAAATCAGAGCAGCACGCCGTTCGGGCGTTATCACAGGTTTGCCTGATGCATATGGCCGCGGCCGGATCATCGGTGACTACCGTCGCGTTGCCCTTTACGGAATCGACTTCTTGATCAAAGAAAAACAACAAGACCTGCTGTATTGCGGCAATGGCACAATGTCAGATGACATTATCCGCCAACGTGAAGAACTAGGCGAACAATTACGGGCGCTGACTGAATTGAAAGAACTAGGCACGATCTACGGCTTCGATATTTCTCAACCAGCCCAAACTGCTAAAGAAGCATTCCAATGGTTATACCTTGGTTACTTAGCAGCGATCAAAGAGCAAAATGGTGCCGCTATGTCATTAGGCCGTACCTCAACGTTCTTAGATATCTATGTAGAGCGCGACTTGAAAAATGGTGTGATCACTGAAGTCGAAGCACAAGAGATCGTGGATCATTTTGTGATGAAATTGCGTTTGGTGAAATTTGCCCGGACGCCTGATTACAACGCATTGTTCTCTGGTGATCCAACTTGGGTCACAGAATCGATCGCAGGGATGGGTGAAGATGGCCGCCACATGGTGACCAAAAACAGCTTCCGTTTCTTGCATACATTAGCCAACTTAGGCCCAGCGCCAGAACCAAACTTGACGGTATTATGGTCAACACGTTTGCCACATAACTTCAAAACATTCTGTGCCAAAATGTCGATCCAAACGTCAGCGATCCAATATGAAAATGATGATGTGATGCGCGGCCATTGGGGCGATGACTATGGTATCGCATGTTGTGTATCTGCGATGCGCATCGGGAAACAAATGCAATTCTTTGGCGCCCGTGCCAACCTTGCGAAAACTTTGTTATACGCAATCAACGGTGGCGTCGATGAAAAATCAAAAGCGCAAGTTGGACCAAAATTACAACCAATCACTTCTGAGTATTTAGATTACAATGAAGTCATGGAAAAATATGACACAATGATGGACTGGATCTGTGGCCTGTATGTCAATACACTGAACATCATCCATTACATGCATGATAAATATTCTTATGAAAGAATTGAAATGGCGTTACAAGATACGGATATCTTACGCACGATGGCAACTGGTATCGCTGGCTTCTCCGTAGCAGTCGACTCATTGTCTGCAATCAAATTCGCTAAAGTACGCACTGTACGTGACGAAAATGGTATCGTAGAAGATTATGAAATCGAAGGCGACTATCCTAAATACGGCAATAATGACGACCGCGTAGACGACATTGCGATCCATTTATTGAAAGCCTTCATGAAGAAAGTAAAACGTACGAAAACTTACCGTGATTCTAAACATACAACGTCTATCTTGACTATCACATCAAACGTTGTATACGGCAAGAAAACAGGGAACACACCGGATGGACGTCGTGCAGGCGCACCATTTGCTCCAGGTGCCAACCCTATGCACGGGCGTGATACACATGGCGCGTTAGCGAGTCTTTCTTCTGTTGCCAAATTGCCATATGAGTATTCATTAGATGGTATTTCAAATACATTCTCCATCGTACCAAAAGCACTTGGCCGCGATGACGATACGCAACAAGAAAACTTAGCAACCATGTTAGACGGTTATGCAGCTAAAGGCGGTCACCATTTGAATATCAACGTCTTCAACCGTGACACATTGTTAGATGCGCAAGCACATCCAGAAAAATACCCACAATTGACGATTCGTGTATCAGGATACGCGGTAAACTTCATCAAGTTGACGAAAGAACAACAAGACGATGTGATCGCACGTACCATGCATGACGCAATGTAATAGTTGATGAGACAGGCGGCGGCAGGGGAACCTCCGGCGCCTGCTTCATATTTTATCGAACCTTCAGTTCGTTGATAGATAGAAAGGAAGAGCATTATGGCTGTAACAGGACAAGTACATTCAACAGAAAGTTTTGGCTCCGTCGATGGACCTGGGATCCGCTTTATTGTATTCATGCAAGGATGTCGGATGCGTTGTCAATTTTGTCACAACCCAGATACTTGGAAAATTGGCAGCGGTGTGGAACGTACCACGGACGATGTCTTAGAAGAAGCGTTGAAGTATCGTGAATTTTGGGGGCAAAAAGGCGGTATCACGATCAGTGGCGGGGAGCCGTTGCTGCAATTAGACTTTTTGATTGATCTGTTCCGTAAAGCGAAAGAAGCTGGGGTCAGCACTACGCTAGATACATGCGGCAAGCCCTTCACCCGTGAAGAACCTTTCTTTAGTAAATTTCAAGAGCTGATGACCGTGACAGATTTGCTGCTTTTTGACATCAAACACATTGACAATAAAGCCCATAAAGAATTGACGACGCAATCAAATGACAATATTTTGGATATGGCGAATTATTTATCAGAAATCAATAAGCCAGTCTGGATCCGTCATGTATTGGTTCCGTTCAGGAGCGATTATGATGACTTTTTGATTCGATTAGATACCTTTATCAAAACGTTGAATAATGTCGATAAAGTCGAGATTTTGCCGTATCACACAATGGGCAAATACAAATGGGATGAAATGGGATTGAAATATCCTTTAGATGGTATCCAACCGCCTACAGAGGAACGGGTAAAGAATGCCAAAGCACTACTGCATGTGAATGATTACAAAGGATATTTGACACGCTAATCGATCGCTATGACACAGCCATTCTGATGTGCAACAGAATGCTTGTGTCTTTTTTGATTCCTGACAGAGATAACGGCAGATAGCTATTGATTCTTTTTGTATTTTTGCTATCATTAAACAGTGAATATCAAATGAAATAGGAGCGATGATTACTATGTCGAAAATATTGGTTTTTGGTCATCAAAACCCGGATACAGATGCAATTGGCGCAGCGATTGCTTTTGCTGGATTACAAAAAGAGTTAGGGAAAGATACTGAGGCCGTTGCTTTAGGTACGCCCAATGAAGAAACCCAGTTTGGACTAGATACATTCAAACTACCTGCACCCCGTGTCATCCAAACAGCAGCCAATGAAACAGCTGAGGTCATGTTAGTGGATCATAACGAAAGTCAACAAAGCGTGTCTGATATTAAAGATCTGACAGTGTTAGCTGTTGTCGATCATCACCGTATCGCTAATTTTGAAACAGCCAATCCATTATACTATCGCGCAGAGCCTGTTGGTTGTACGAGTACGATCATCTTTAAAATGTACAAAGAACATCAAGTAGAAATCAAAGCACCTATCGCAGGGATCATGTTGTCAGCGATCATCTCAGATACCCTATTATTTAAATCACCAACATGTACCGAAGAAGATATCGCTGCAGCAAAAGAACTTGCTGTTATCGCAGGTGTTGATTTAAACACGTATGGTTTAGATATGCTGAAAGCTGGAACGAACTTGAAAACCAAAACAGCAGAAGAATTATTAGCTCTTGATGCAAAAAGTTTCCCAATGGGTGACAAAAATGTGCGGATCGCGCAAGTCAACACTGTAGACTTGCAAGAAGTATTTGACCGTCAGGCAGAGTTGGAAGCAGCGATGCAGGCAGCAATTCTTCGCGAAGGCTATGATTTATTCTTGTTGGCTGCCACAGATATCTTAGACAGCAATTCTGAACTTTTGGTTGTGGGTGAACCAATTGCCCCTGTTGAAGCAGCCTTCCATATCACGTTGCAAAACCATCGTGCATTTTTACCAGGCGTCGTGTCACGGAAGAAACAAATCGTGCCGCAATTAACAGAACAATTCGGCCTGTAATCAATAGGTAGATCTAAATAGACTGGCAGTTCTCTATTGTTGGGAATTGTCAGTTTTTTATCATACCTCAAAGGGGAAAAGAATGTGAAATTTTTCTACAGTAAACACTATCAAGATAGCTATAACGACTATGAATCTGCTGAATTCTCTGCGCTTTGCCAATTTCTCATGGCACAAGATGTTCCCCCAACTTTGCGGAAGCTAAAAGAAACCTTTACAGAGAACACTTTTGTCAAAATGTTGGATCGCTTGATCAGCAAAGATATTGTGCGGCGAGAAAATAAACGGTACCAGCTCAATTTCCCCATCTTTGCGAAGCAAGACCAGCAATTTGCTGAAGCAACGCTGCAAGAGAAGGCAGAAGGACCAGTGGCGAAGGATGGCTTGAATAGCGAATGGTTGCAGCAAGTGTATCGGTTGCAAGAAGACATGAGATACTTTTATGCATGCGAAGGGGAGATACCACAAGCACGTATTATTGCATTATCACACCCTATGTTTCAATGGTGGACGATTGCGCAGACACAGTGGCCGAAAACCGTACCTGCTTTTTTGGCTGCCAATCAGCGTCAGTTGCAGATCCCAGCACACCAAGAGCTGATGACATTGCTGGGGGACGTCGATGGTGCTTATTATTTAGATCAAATCAGTGTGATTTTTGAGCGGATACAAAAGGGAAAGAAAGTGCGGCCAACTATTTTTCTCCGTTCACTACAACTTGCTGACATCGTATCTGACGATGGTCCACCAACCTTTCTTGTGCCGCAGAACAAAACGGAATCCGCTGGCGCACAATGGATCGAACCCACTCTCCAAACCCTCTTTGCCCAACGAATCCAACTCGCTTCAGGATTAGGTGGATCTGTTTCACAAGATATCATTTTTTTCAATTAAAAATGAGAAAAAGAGTAAATTTAATTTTGTGAAATAACATTATATTTTTTTGAAAGCTGATTTAGGTTGAACCTGTCAGCTTTTTTTGTTGAATCAAAAATGAAAATAAGATTAAAAAAGATTAAAATATAACAATCGTTTCATTTGGATATTCTTTTTTTAGGTGTTATGATAAGGTTAGAAATTTTGAAAGGGGTAATTCAAATGGAAGGTTTAAAAGAGGTAAATCATACAGTCATTGAAAAAAACAACGAAAAAGCAGAGATGATTACTTTCATTTCGATGGCAGAAATTGAAGCGGCACGTCACACGATCAAAGAAGCGGGGATTGACGAAACACGTTTTTCAGATGGAGATCTGATTTTGGCATTAAAAGAAAAAGAGGCAATCAACGCAGATACAGTATTGCCAATTGTGATTGATTGGTTAGTCAACAAAAACTATTTACTGAATCCAGCACAGGCGATTCGTTTTCTAGCCCACAAATTTGGCGATCTTGCTCATGTGTCGTACAAAGTCATTGGTGAACTTGATTTTGATTGTGATGGACAGTATTACTTGATTGGCAGCTACCACCAACATCAAGCAACCAAAATGATGTATAAAGTATATACCGATGGCCAAGTCAAGGAACTTTGGCAAGCGTAAAGCATCAAGCATAGCGAAATCAAGGAAAAGAAATCAGGGAAGTGGGGACTTCTCTTTCTAAAGGGTGTGAATGGGGTGAATACAAATCTGCGGGTAACGGTCGCCGGCAGTCATCTGATGATTGGCTTGACCTGTATCATTGGCGCACTTTTTGCATTATATCAAGTACCAGAAACATTTGATGCACAACAAGTCATGATCGGCAACATCTATTTTTCTGACACTGTCTTTGATCGCTTCAGTCAAGTATTTCTCCTAGGGATCATCAGTTTTTATACAATGGTCATCAGCTTTTACCGCTTTCGTATGTGGCAGATGATGTCTGCATTCACAGCATGCAGCACACTGGTACTGTTTGGTAAGATCATTGATTGTTTTTCGTTTGATTATGGGATAGTGATTGTCATCCTATCCATGTTTCAGTTGCTCGTAGCCGTCCTCTTCACATTGCAGAAGTTTATAAGCAGAGCTGAAACAGGTTGAACGCGATGTTCAAGCTGTTTTTTTAATGGACAAGATTTTTTTGCGAGATCTACTAGTTATCGCATTACGGAAAATCGCTTTTATGCTATGCTAAGAATAGATTAAGCATGGTTAAATAAGCAAAACAAAAAGTACGCATAAAATCATCTTTACATATATAAGGGAGGACTGGTGAAAAATTGGTAACCAAACAGCAAACAATCGAAGCAGAAAAAACATTCCTAAGCGGTGAAAACTTTTATCTCCAACATTTCTTAGGTGTCCATCAAACAACAACTGGCTATGTCTTTAGAGTTTGGGCGCCAAATGCACAGCAAGTGTGGCTTGTAGGTGATTTCAACCAGTGGGATGACTCTCTGGCGCTGCAAAAACGCGCGGATTCAGGGGTATGGGAAATCGACACATCTTTGGCGAATGAAGGGCAATTGTATAAATTCAAAGTCAAGCAAGCAGATGGCCGAATCGTTTTTAAGATTGATCCGCTCGCGATCCATTTTGAAGAAAGACCTGGTACAGCTGCGGTACTGCATACTGTACCCGCAAAAAAATGGCGTGATGGACTATGGCAAGGACGCAAAAAACGACAAAAAAGCTTTCAGCGACCGCTAAACATCTATGAAGTCCATGCTAGTTCATGGAAACATCATGAGGATGGCACACCTTATCATTTCTCCGAATTGAAAGATGAATTGATCCCCTATGTCAAAGAGATGGGGTATACTCACATTCAATTTATGCCCTTAATGGAGCATCCCTTAGGCGCTTCATGGGGCTATCAATTAACTGGCTATTTCGCCCTTAGTTCTTATTTCGGTACACCAGAAGCCTTTCAGGATTTTGTCGAAGCATGTCATTTGGAGAATATCGGTGTGTTCGTCGACTGGGTTCCAGGACATTTTTGTGTCAATGATGATAGTCTGGCTTATTATGACGGCACACCCACATTTGAATATCAGGACCCTCAGAGAGCAAAAAATATTCGCTGGGGTGCCATTAATTTTGATCTGGGCAAACCAGAAGTCCAAAGTTTTTTGATCTCAAGTGCTCTGTTTTGGATCGAGTTTTATCACATTGATGGGATTCGGGTCGATGCTGTATCCAATATGATTTATCGCGATATGGATGAAGGACCGTGGGAACCAAACCATGAAGGCGGCAACCGTAATTTCGAAGGCTATTATTTTATGCAAAAACTCAATGCAGTCATCAAATTGGCGCACCCCTCAGTACTGATGATCGCAGAAGAAAGCAGTTCTGAGACCCAAATCACCGGCTTGATCGAATCTGGTGCTTTAGGATTCGATTACAAATGGAATATGGGTTGGATGAATGATGTGCTGCGGTTTTATGAAATGGATCCGATTCTAAGAAAAGACCATTTGAGTTTACTCTCTTTTTCCTTCATGTATCGTATGCAAGAAAATTATATTTTGCCCCTTTCTCATGACGAGGTCGTCCATGGCAAAAGAAGCCTAATGAACAAAATGTGGGGGGATCGATACAAACAGTTTGCCCAATTGCGGAATCTATATACCTACATGATGATGCACCCCGGTAAAAAATTGTTGTTCATGGGCAGTGAGTGGGGACAATACTTGGAATGGAAATTTGATCATGGCCTAGAATGGCAGGACTTATCTGATGATCTTAATGGTAAAATGCAAGTCTTCACACAAACCTTGAATCAATTGTATAAAGAAGAAGGCGCGTTATGGGCGTTAGATGATCAAGAAACTTCTTTAGAAGTGATCGATGCAGACAATTTGGATGAAACAACGTTAACGTTTATGCGTCAAGGAAAAACCAAGAAAGATTTCTTGATCGTGGTCCTGAACTTGACCCCTGTAGAACGGCATGATTTTGCTATCGGTGTCCCTTATGCAGGAACCTACCATGAACTTTTGAATACCGAACATGAACGCTTCGGCGGCACATGGATCGCCAACAACGCAGACCAAGTGTCAGAAGCAATCCCTTTCAAACAATACGACCATCAAATCAAAACGATCTTGCCGGCACTCGGGGCGTTGATCATCAAACCAGAAAAAATCAAAATCACCAGAAAAAAAGCAACACCAAATAAGCAAACGATCAAAGGGGGGAAAGGTGAGTAAAATCACCAGATGTATGAAAACAGAAATGTTAGCAATGATTCTCGCAGGAGGACAAGGAACAAGATTGGGTAAATTGACCAAAAATATAGCGAAACCCGCAGTTCCATTCGGCGGGCGTTACCGCATCATCGATTTCACGTTAAGCAATTGTGTCAATTCCGGTATCAAGAATGTTGGGGTTGTCACGCAGTATCAACCGTTGGCACTAAACAGCCATATTGGCAATGGCGCCAGTTGGGGATTGGATGGCATCAGTACAGGCGTGACGATTCTACAACCCTATTCAAATTCAGAAGGCGGCAAATGGTTTGAAGGAACTGCCCATGCCATTTATCAAAACATCGCCTATATCGATGAAATGGATCCACAATATGTGTTGATTTTGTCTGGTGATCACATTTACAAAATGGATTATGAAGATATGCTAGAGCAGCACAAAGAAAATGACGCCTCATTAACTGTTGCCGTCTTAGAAGTGCCGATGAAAGATGCTTCACGCTTCGGGATCATGAATACCGACAAGAATGACCGAATCATCGAATTCGATGAAAAACCAGCAGAACCAAAAAGCAATTTGGCCTCAATGGGGATCTATATCTTTGACTGGAGCCGTTTGCGCAACATGTTGTTGAGCAATTACACCAAAGATGGTGAAATGGTCGACTTTGGGAAACACGTGATCCCATCGTATCTAGAAAGCGGCGACAACGTATTTGCGTATCGTTTTTCTGGCTACTGGAAAGATGTTGGTACGATCGATTCTTTATGGGAAGCCAATATGGAATTTATTGATCCAGCGATGGAATTAGACATTCGAGATAAAGGCTGGCAAGTCTTCTCTAAAAACCCGATCGCACCACCGCATTTTGTTACTGAGACTGGCGCTGCCAGAGATTCATTGGTGATGGACGGTTGTTATGTGGCTGGAGAGATCGACCACAGTATTTTATCCGAAAATGTGCAAGTCAAAGAAGGTTCCACCATCAAAGACAGTGTGGTGATGCCTGGGGCAGTGATTGGTAAGAATGTAAAACTCAACCGCGTGATCGTGGGCGAAAATGCAGTGATCGGAGACGACGCTGAAATCGATGGCAGTGAAGAAATTGCTGTTGTCGGCTATTCTGAAGTCATAGGAGTGACGATTGATGAAAACTAATAAAATGTGTGCTATTTTAGGCAATTTGAATCGCTACCAAGAATTGATGCCTTTGACAGAAAACAGACCGTTATCCACCTTACTATTTGATTGCAAATATCGCTTGATCGACTTCAATCTATCTAGCATTGAAAACGCCAGTATCAAACAAGTCTATATGATTTTCAATGAAGGGGAAACACAATCTGTTTTCGATCATATTGGCGGTGGGAAAGAGTGGAATTTAGACGGCGTGCAAAATCGCTTCTTTATCCACTTGTTCCAAGACTCTTTAAAACAGCAAGCCCAAGGAGAAAATTATTATTACAGTGTGATCGATTATTTAGAGAAATCTAAATCTGAAAACACGGTCTTTATGGGGAGTAAAATCCTATGCAATATCGACTTAAGAGCTTTATTAAAAATTCATCAAGTCCAAAAAAATGACATGACAGTTGTCTATAAACGAATCAATGGCAGCAATGTATCTGACAGTGACCTCTTGTTCAATGTCAATAGTCAAGGCCATCTTGAAGAAGCCATCCAAGCCAAAAAAGGCACAGTTGATTCAATAGTCAACTTGTGTACCGATATTTTTATCATCAAAACAGCGCGTTTGATCGAGGCATTGAAAGAAGGGCAGCAAGTGGGCGCTACACCGAACTTAGGTCAATTTTTACGAGAAATGATCGCTATTGAAAACACTGGTTTATATGAATATACAGGCTATTTAAGCAATATTTATGATATCCCATCGTACTATCAGACCAATATGGATATGTTGGATGTTCATAAGTTTACGTCACTGCTCTATTCGAATCAAAAAATCTATACTAAATTGAAAAATGAAGTGCCAACTTATTATTCGGAAACATCTGATGTCACCAATAGCCATTTTGCCTCTGGCTGTATCGTTGAAGGGAAAGTGGAAAATTCGTTGATTGCCCGTCGTACCACGATTCATCCAGATGCACAGGTCAAAGGCGCGATCATCTTTGGTAACAACGAAATCAAAGCGGGAGCCAAAGTTTCTTATGCGATACTCGATAAGAATGTGGTCATAGCAGAAGGCGTCAAAGTCGAAGGCACCAAAGAAGACCCAATCGTGATCAAAAAGAATGCCCACATCACCGAAGATATTATTGGAGGCGCGACCGCATGAAGGTACTATTTGCAGCAGCGGAATGTGCGCCCTTCTTCAAAACCGGCGGGTTAGGGGACGTTGTCGGCGCATTGCCAAAAGAACTAGCCAAAAAAGGGGTCGAAACGGTTGTTGTCTTGCCTTTTTATACATTGATGCCTGACAAGTATCAAGCGCAGCTGGAAGACTGCTTTTCATTTGAAGTTGCTGTCGGATGGCGCAAACAATACTGCGGTATCAAAAAATTGCAGCTTGACGAAGTGACCTATTATTTTATCGATAATCTCTATTATTTTGGTCGTGAGCGGATCTACGATTTTTATGATGATGGCGAACGTTTTGCGTTCTTCCAGTTGGCTGTCATCGAGATGATGGAACGTGTCGATTTTATTCCTGATGTCTTGCATGTCAATGATTATCATACGGCGATGATTCCCTTCTTGCTGAAAGAAAAATTCAGTTGGATCAATGCCTATCAAGATATCCGCACCGTGTTGACGATCCATAATATTGGTTTCCAGGGCTGGTATAGTCGTGATATCTTGCCTGATTTATTTGGTATGGGCACTGAGCGCTATGATGATGGGACAGTCCGCTTAAATGACTGCTTGAATTTTATGAAAGCCGGTATCCTCTATGCCGATCGCATTACAACTGTGAGTCCATCCTACAGCGAAGAAATCAAAACACCCGCATTCGGTTGTGGGCTTGAAGTAATCTTACGAATGGAAACAGGCAAACTCAGTGGCATTGTCAACGGGATCGACTACCAAACCAATGATCCAGAAAATGATCCCTATCTACCATTTACCTTTAGCAAGTCTGATTTGTCAGGCAAAGAAAAAAACAAACAAGACTTGCAAAAAGCTTTTGGTTTGCCGGAACGCAAGGATGTTCCGTTGATTTCTGTGGTGAGCCGCCTAACGACGCAAAAAGGCTTTGATTTGGTCTTAGCTGAAATGGACAACTTATTGCAATTTGATGTTCAGTTTGTCTTATTAGGTACTGGAGAACCAGATTTTGAAAATGGCTTCCGCCATTTTGCACAACGTTATCCGGATAAATGTGCCGCTGCCATCACGTTTGATTTGGCATTGGCGCAAAAAATGTATGCGGCGGCTGATATTTTCTTGATGCCTTCTGCTTTTGAACCATGCGGTCTCTCACAGATGATGGCGATGCGTTATGGTACTTTACCAGTGGTCCATGAGATCGGGGGCTTAAAGGATACAGTGATCCCTTATAATCCAATCACATCTGCTGGTACGGGATTTGGCTTCCAAGATTTTACCCCATTCAATTTGATGCAGGCGCTGAAGCAAGCCGTACAACTGTATCAAGAAAACCAGACAGTCTGGCAGCAATTGGTCCAACAAGCGATGGCGAAAGACTTTAGCTGGGACCAAAGTTCAGATGCCTATATCGATGTATACAATCAAATACGAGCATAAATCATGATTGACAGAAGCGCGCCTTCGTCTGTTGCAGCTTGACTAAAGCTGGACGGCGGCAGCGGCAGGCTTCTGTCTTTTTTTAAAATCCAAACACCATAAGGAGTTGAACCCCATGACAAAAGAACAGTTGCGGGCACTGCTGGAAACGAGTATCAATGAACTGTATGCTACGTCAATCGAAGAAGCTTCTGCACAAGAACTCTTTCAAGCTTTGGCCCATGTAGTGAAGCAGGCGTATGCAGATGGCTGGCGCCAAACGAGAAAACATATGTTAGGAGAACAGCAAAAGCAAACCTATTATTTTTCCATTGAATTTTTGCCAGGGAAAATGCTGAAAAGCAATTTGCTTAGTTTAGACTTATTGACGATTGCAGAAGATGTACTGAAGGATATCGGTACGTCATTAGATGAAGTCGCAGAAACAGAAAAAGACATGGCATTAGGCAACGGAGGTCTCGGCAGACTGGCTTCTTGTTTCATGGATTCATTGGCTTCGCTAGGGCTGCCGGGAAATGGCAATGGCATTCGCTATAAATACGGCTTATTCAAACAAAAATTTATTGATGGCCACCAAGTCGAGTTGCCAGATGATTGGTTGCGTTCCGGCAACGTTTGGGAAGTGCGCAAAGAAAGCAAAGCTGTGCCTATCCATTTTGGCGGTCATGTGTATCTGAAAGAAAATGAGGCCGGTGTCTTGAAACCAGTCTATGAAGGTGGATTTACTTGGCGGGCTGTACCCTATGACACAGCGATGGTTGGCTATCAAAACCAACATCTCAATACCCTGCGTTTATGGAGCGTTGAAGTTCCTGCAGAAGAAGAGGCCAAGTACGCAACGCTAGAATCCAGGCAAGCACTTGAAAATCTGACGGCTGTGTTGTATCCCGATGACTCAAACGAAACAGGGAGGCGGACGCGACTGATGCAAGAATATTTTTTTGTTTCTGCTGGTATTCAAAGCATCTTGCGCTACTATAAAAAACTGCATCTGCCAATGGAACAAATGAGTGAGAAAATCGCGATCCATATCAACGACACGCATCCCGCTTTATGTATTCCTGAATTGATGCGTTTGCTGATCGATGAGGAAGGATTGGCGTGGGAACAAGCATGGGCAACCACGATCAAAGTGATGAGTTATACCAATCATACTATTATGGCAGAAGCTCTTGAGAAATGGCCGGTGGAAATGATCAACGAAGTGCTGCCCCGGATGTATCAAATCATCGAAGAAATCGATCGCCGGTTTATTGAGGGACTGGAAAAGATCCATCCATGTGATTTATTGAATAGAACCCGCATCATCAGTAATGGCCAAGTGCATATGGCCAATCTATCAATTATTGGCAGCCACAGTGTCAACGGGGTAGCCAAATTGCATTCCGATTTACTAAAATCAGTGGTTCTGCATGATTTTTACATCATTTATCCAGCACGTTTCAATAACAAAACCAATGGGATCGCGCAGCGAAGATGGCTGCAGTTGGCCAATCGTCCCTTGACCAAAGTCTTAGATGAAACAATTGGTGAAAGTTGGCATCATCAACCAGAAGATTTACAACTGTTAAAAAATTATCAAGACGATCCATCAGTCTTACAAGCACTGGCTGATGCAAAAAGAACCAACAAAATCGCTTTAGCAGATTATATCGCCGATCATTGCGGCATCCAAGTTGATCCCAATGCCATCTTTGATGTCCAAATCAAACGTCTGCATGCCTATAAACGACAATTGCTCAATTTGATGCATATTTTGAAATTGTATTTTGAAGTCAAAGAAAATCCCGATGCACCATTTCATCCAAGAGTCTTTATTTTCGGTGCAAAAGCAGCACCTAGTTATCACTATGCCAAATCGATCATTAAAGCCATCAATGAAACGGCAACAATGATCAATCATGATCCGGCGATCAAAGATAAGCTCAAGATTGTTTTTCTGGAAAATTACAACGTATCTTTAGCTGAACGCATCATTCCGGCTGCAGATGTCAGCGAGCAAATCTCATTGGCTTCAAAAGAAGCTTCTGGTACCAGCAATATGAAACTGATGCTGAACGGTGCGGTAACGATTGCCACGCTTGATGGGGCCAATATTGAGATTCGTGATGCGATCGGTGATGAAAATATTGCCATATTCGGATTGACGGAAGAAGAAGTCTACCGGTATTATGCAGAAAAAAATTACTCTGCCTATAGCTATTTCGAGAATGATCATCGACTGCAGCGGATTATGAATGCCTTTATAGACGGAACGATCCCGAATATTGAATGGGAAGGCAAAGAAATTTTTGATTCATTGCTCAAATATAATGATGAATACTTCGTGCTACGAGATTTTGCGGCGTATTGCGATGCCCAAAATCGCATGGATATTGCCTATCGAGATACCCGTAGATGGCAGAAGATCAGCTTGTTGAATATCGCGAATGCCGGCAAATTTACCGCAGATAAAACAGTCCAACAATACGCAGATGATATCTGGCAGATCGAACCATTGTTTGCCCATGTAAAGGATGCCCATGATGCGAGCTTGACCGAAACGAATTGATTCTTTGTGCAGGTGCCGATGATCGTTAATGAAATTCATGACCATTTGTGGTATGATGATAAAAAATCACGTGTAAGAGGATGAGTAGAGTGGCGAATTATTTAGATGTCAAGCGCAAGCATTTTCGCTTTCCAGCCTATGATGATGCAGAAGGCGTTAAATTAGAATCAGAGCACAAACCTGCTTTTAGTCAAGAAAATGATTGGATATTGACCGAGATCAAAGATACACCAAGTCGGCCAAAGCCTGAAAAAGAAATGATCGAGCGCAAAGTGCCTTCGAGCCAACGCAACCGCGGGCATAATGTCCAGCAAAAAGAAGAACTTGCACAACATCGGGCCAACTTGCCTCGGTATGAAAAACGGCCAGTCAAAGAGCAGCAGCCAACAGGGAAAACCAATTTTTTTGGCAGTCAAACCAAGCGCTCTTCTTATCAAGTGACCAGTAAAGAAGCCAAGGCTGAACCTATGACGACACCGAAAAAGGAGTATAGCGGCCGTTCTTATTTCGTCCCGAAATATATCCCGGCCTCGATCATCCCGGATGAGCCAAAGCCTGAAGTGTCTCAAAATGATTTGTTGGATTCGATGGCAAAGCCGCAAGAAAGTTATTTATTGTTTGACCAAGAACCGGCAGCGTATCAAGTCAAAGAAGCCAATGATCCAACTGTTAAGAAGTTCAATCGTCCACAGGGTGTGGGGATGACCCGCAGCCAATATCGCGCTGTGAGCAAGAAAACCGGTGAAAAAAAAGGCTTGCTTGATCGCACGCTGCAAGGCATGATCGAAGACGACAAAATGGATGACGAAAAAAATGGGTATTTTCGTCCCTGATCACAAAATAGATCCGCCTCACATCTTGTGAGATGGGTCTTTTTTTTCTACTGCTCCCTCAATGGAAAAACCTCCGATTTCTGCTCAATCATTTCAACTTTTGTCGTGCATTTGATATGCTTACTATAGGAGGGATTTCCATGCAAATTGATCTGCAAATGTTGGCAATGATTTTCTTTATCAATCTTGCCTATGTCACATTAAATACACTACGTTTTTTACTAACGATGAAAGGCTACCGCGTGATTGCACCGTTGGTGAGTATGATCGAGATCATCATTTATATTTTGGGCTTGTCGCTGGTCCTTGACCGCTTAGACAATCCTTTGAATCTGTTGTTTTATGCATTGGGCTATGCAGCAGGTGTCAGTATCGGCATCAAGATCGAAGACAAACTGGCTTTAGGGTACACCATGGTGACGGTGATTCTGCCAAGCAATACCGATGAAGAAAAAAGTTTGCCTAAAATCCTTAGACAAGAGGGATATGGCGTCACGCAAAGTTATGGAGAAGGATTGGAAGGGCCGCGTTTGATATTGGAGATTTTATCACAAAGAAAAAGTGAAAAAAAATTATATCAAACGATCAAGTCAGTAGAAGAACGAGCCTTTATCATCAGTTATGAGCCCAAATATATTTCCGGCGGTTTTTGGACAAAAAAAATCAGTCGTCGGGAACAAAAAATCCATCAAAAAAATCAACAGTAAACAAAGAAAAGATGTTCAAATACATGTCACAGCAGTATAATAAGAAAGGTTTTTTATTTGTGAGAGGATGCGTGAGATATGGAAAAACAAGCCAATGGAATGATGGCAGTCTTCGCTGCCCTAGTGTCGAACATTTTGGTGGCTATCAGTAAATTTGTCGGCTATGCCTTGAGCGGCAGTGCAGCCATGTTGAATGAGAGCATCCATAGTGTGGTGGATTGCAGCAATCAGATTTTTTTGTTGATCGGGGACAAACGATCAACGAAAGGACAAAGCGAGCTGCATCAGTTTGGTGAAGGCAGAGCCAAATATTTTTTTAGTACAATCGTTGCCATGATGCTCTTCTTTGGCGGGGGCGCATTAGGTGTCATGGAAGCAGTGGAAAAATTGCTGCATCCTGCCCATGAAGTTGGCAATACTTGGCTGGTTATCGCCATTTTGTTGTTTGGGATGGCCGTTGAAGGCAGTTCCCTATGGATTGCGATCAAAGAGATCCGTGAATTGAATGTTGAGAAGCAACCCATCTATCGCTTTTTAAAAGAAAGCCGTCATAGCGAAATCTTGATCATTTTTACTGAAGATTTTTGCGCGATCTTGGGATTGATGATTGCTTTGGTAGGTACCTTGTTGACTATGGTCACCGGTAATGCCTTTTTTGATGCCTTTAGCGGCTTGTTGATTGGGTTGCTGCTGATGGTTGCCGCTATCTTTTTGGCGCGGGAGTTTTATAGTTTATTGATTGGGGAAAGTGTGACCAAACGTGATCTGGCTGTCATCAAAAAAGCGTTTGAGCGACCTGATGTTGATCGCTTGATCGATGTCAAAACCGTTCATTTGGGACCAGCAGAAATCTTGATTGCTGCCAAAGTCGATATATCAGCCAAGCAAGAAGAGATCGGTTATGAGATCATCAATGAAATCGAAGCGGAGATACGCCATCAAATGGCGGACAAAAAAGTGTATATTTATATTGAAACCGATGAGTATGATCCGCATTATATGGAGAAACGCCGCCAACTTGTTCGTCCAAAAGAATGATTTAGCTAGAATACTGCCCTTTTATTTGATACAATAGACAAGGATTATCACAGAGTGAAGGAGAAATCAATTTATGATCAATGCAAGTGATTTAAAAGCAGGGATGACATTTGTCCAAGACGGCAAATTAATCAAAGTATTAGATGCAAGTCACCACAAACCAGGCAAGGGCAATACAGTGATGCGGATGAAACTGCGAGATGTACGCTCAGGTTCAACCTACGACACCACATTCCGCCCAGAAGAAAAATTTGAAAAAGCCCATATCGATACAAATGCTGTTCAATATTTGTACACAATGGATGATACTGCTTTCTTTATGGATCTAGAAACATATGAACAATATGAGATCCCTGTTGAAGTCGTAGAAGAAGAAATGAAATACATCCTGGAAAACATGGAAGTAAAAATCCAATTCTTCGGTACTGAAGTCATCGGTGTACAATTACCAACAACTGTTATCTTGAAAGTTGTTGAAACACAACCATCGATCAAAGGCGCAACTGTTACAGGTTCTGGGAAACCAGCAACGATGGAAACAGGTTTGGTTGTCAATGTACCTGACTTCGTTGAAGAAGGCGAATTGCTTGAAATCAACACGGCAGAAGGTACGTATATCAAACGTGCAAAATAATCATTAATCAAGGAAGCGATGAAAAAACAGTAGCTGTTTTCCATCGCTTTTTTTTTGTTGTCGATCAAAGCGGCCGTAGATACCGAAGATCCTGATTTTTCTGCAATCCGTAAATACTATTCGAGCCGCTAGAGAAATAAGCCACGGAACAAACGACCGCAAAATAAGGCACCGCTTGAAAACCAAATACTTCACCGCCAATAAAAATCGGCGCAAGTACAGTATTGGTGGCACTGCCAAAGACACTGGCATAGCCAAGTGCCGCAACAAGTTCTACAGGCAATCCAACAAGGGGCGCCACAACCACACCAAGCGTTGTACCAATGGCAAATAGCGGCGTCACTTCTCCACCTAGAAAACCAATACTGATCGTAAAAACGGTCAACATCATTTTCAACAGCCAATCATAACTATAGATCTGCTGGTCAGCAAAAGCCGCCGCGATCAAATTGGTTCCCAGTCCAGCATACCTACCCTGATAAAAGAGCACCAAACAGACTGCCAAAAGAACACTACCGAAGAAAATGCGGCGTAATGCATTGGGCATTTTTGATTGGATCCATTTTTTCAAATGGGTCAACAAGAAAGCAAAGGCCGCACCAGCTAAGCCAAAAATCAACCCTAAAAACAGTAATTTGACAAAGGCAGCAAAGGTGAAATCAAAAGTACCTGAAAGAGGCACGCTGAACTTTTCTAAGCCTGCCCACTGCGATACACCACTCGCTGTAAAAGCGGCCAGCAATGCCGGCAGGAGGGCATGGTGGAACAGTTTGCCCACCACCAAAACTTCTAAGGCAAAAAAGGTCGCAGCTAGCGGCGTTTCGAATAAACCAGCAAAGCCGGCAGCCATCCCGATGATGATCCATGTTTGGCTGTACTTTTCCAGCTTGAGCCAGGCACCAAAACGATTGGCGATCGTCGCACCTAATTGAACAGCTACACCTTCACGTCCGACACTGCCGCCAAATAAGTGCGTGATCCAAGTACCAATCATTACGAAGGGAATCATTCTTAATGGAATAGTCGACGCTTGTTGCTGTCCGACCAGAAAAACCAGGTTCATGCCTTGCGTACTTTTTCGGCCATATTTTTGAAAAAAATAAACAAACAACAATCCTGCAAAAGGCAAAAAAGGAACCAAATATAAAAAGTGAGCCATCCTGAAGGAAGTCAACAGCAGCAAAACCTCTCCAAATCCGGCGTCTAGCAAGCCCACAACCACGCCTATACATATACTGATCAAACTTAAAAGCAAAAATTCTCGATAGTTTATCCATTGTTTTTCCATGACACATCAAACCCTCCATGCACGTTTTCTGGTTGCCCTTCACGGTCTCTACATAAAAATAATGACTTCTACACACTCAAATAAGTGGTAGAAGTCATTAGCAAGTTTGCGGTTTCAGTTAAGACTGAGGAAGACATTCATTTCCTTTTTCGCTGTTTATTATCTATCAAAAGCGCAGGAATGTCAATGGATGAACACAGGAGATGTATGCGTGAGATTCGAGGTTATGTTTTTTGTTTACATATGGTAAAATTAATTTATTAAGTGGATAGAAAGAAGGAAACGCAAAATGAATGGTATGATCAGTGCGGAGTTGTGGCAGCAAAGTGAATACTTTTACTATACGGTCGTTCCGGTGTTGCTGGTCATTGGCTTAGTGGCCATTTTAGGCTTGATGATTTTCTTATTGTATCAGGAAAACCGCCATCCCAAAGCAATTGCTGTTTTCATTGGCTTAATCCTGGTGTGCGGCATTGGCTTTTTGGTAGGGGATCATGTATTTCATGACTTCAAAGAACTGAATGGACAGGTCACGCCCAGTATCCGAGATCGTGAAAAGCGCTTTGTCGGTTATAAATATTATGATCGTGATACTATGGCAGTCTATCAACGAATCCAAGTCAAAGAAACTATCGATTCATTTGGCATCTATCAATCAGAGCCAGTCACGCAGTCGATCACTTATTTGGGATCAGCCCATGATTCTGTCTATTTCAAAGTTGGAGAGCAAGTCTATTATGCACGGATGGCGCCGACATTTGTTGCAGAGGACACCGCAGCATTAAAGGGAATTCAATATCATTTGACAGATTCTTCGTATGAAAAAATCGGGTTTTTAACAGAAACCAATAATTATCTTGAAACGATCGAGATTCCGGAAAGTCAGGCAGCACTGACCTTTGAATCAATTGATTCGGTGATACCGCAAGAATTTGGCAAAAGCCAGTCAGCCTGGGCTTTACCAACAGATAAATCATAAAAAGCAGAGAAAACAAGGCCGTTTTCTCTGCTTTTTTGCGCATTCACTTCATGAGCTCATATATTTGTTTTGACAGCTTTGAGATGGTTTCGTAAGAAGTATTGCGGGTCATTATAGATAGCACATAGGGCTGATCTGTATAGACAATCGCGATATCATGGGCGACGCTAGTCAAATCACCTATTTTATGTGCGACTTTGACTGGCAGGTACTTAGGGATACGCTGATTGTCATATACGGTATTTGACAAATCATTGATCAATTGGCCCCCTTGATTATAGATGGCTTGCATCAGTAGGGCATTTTCTTTCGCGTTGATCTTGAATGGCCCTGTCCAAGTCCTGCCGATGATTCGGCTGATTTCATTTTTCATTTTGCTATCATATTGATTGGCACCATAATAGCCTAAGAAATTGGCCCCTTGATTGTCGGAATATTTTGCTGTCATGGTTTGGATTTGCTTCAAACTAAACTGCTGGCCGAATTTTTTGCCTTGTAAAATACCTGCACCGCCCCGCATATACGAATAGGGCATTCGATTGATCGCATCTGTGTAGGTGTATTTTTTGTTGGCGTCTAATTTTTTCTCTAGGATCATCTTTTGTGTATAGTATAAAGCCGGCAGCTTTCCAGTGGAGGCGGGATGTACGTTCATTGTACTATTGCGGCTGGCTGTTTCTCCATCGACTAAGCTCATCACGTAAACACTCATTTTATCATTCGTAGATGCGTTTAGCAGGTTCTGGACTTTTTTCAGTTTCTCTTTTTGCGAATTAGCATGTTTGACGCCGTTTTGATTGATATAGCCGACCCATTTCCCTTTAGCGGTGTACAAAGAAAGATACGTGCTACCATTGAAGTGCTGATATTTGCCGCGGGCTGTCAGCAACTGATTATAGTAGTGTTGTCCGCTCTCTTTTTTCTGCCAAGCAAAATTTTGCCAAAGGTCATAATTTTTGGTGATAGTGATCGTTTGACCGTACGATTGATAGTTGCCTTGTTTGCCGGGGGCAACAGAAACGGCAGATTGATTCAAATATCCTAGCCAACGATCATGATTATCATAAAGGGACAGATAGGTACTTCCGTTAAAATGCTGATATCGCCCTTTGGCGTATAAAGTCTGACCGATTAAATTTTTGGATTTATTTTTAGACTTCCACGAAAAGTTTTGCCAGAGATCATAATTCTTACTAGTAATGGTCACATATTTCTGGTAAGTTTGGTAATTTCCTTGCGGTGCGTCCACTTGTTTGGTCCCTGATTGAGGCAAGTAACCAATCCAGTTGTTTTTGCTATCATACAACGAGAGGTAGATCGTACCGTTGAAATGCGTATATTTGCCTTTGGCCAAATACGTTTTGCCAAGCAATGTTTTGGTCGTACTTTTTTTAGTCCAATTAAAATTTTGGAAGAGGATGAGGTCATCTTGGGTGATCGTGATATAGCGGCCAACAGGCTGATAATTGCCCTGGGGACCTTTGGCGTGTAGAAATTGATTTTCTTGTACATAGCCGATGATCTGTTGTTTTTGATTGGATACAGCTAGATAACTTGTGCCATCGAAGTGGTGATACCAAGTTCCAGCGTGCAGCGTTTTTTCTTGGTATGCCGATACATCCACTTGTTGAGATAAAGCCAGATCTTGATAGAGAACGCTATTTGCTGAAAGGTGCCCAAATTGCTCTGTTGCCAAGGCGGCTCCTAATGGCTGCTCGGAGAAAGTAATCGCACCTTCGGGAAGATAACCAATGAATGTTCCCTGATTGGACCATAATCCATAGACGGTTTGATCATCGATTTCACCGGTGGTCTGAACTTTGTAAGTCTGTTGGTATAAAGCAGATAAATCTGTGCCGATCACATGCTCTGCTGCATCGTATAAAACGCCCTCTTTGACGACGACTGTTGCATACGGCAATCCATCATAGTCTGAGTGGACGGTGCCTTTTGTAGAAGTAGACGGTTCTAAGCGCTCAACAACCTCGCTTGTGGCTGCTTCTTCACTAGGCGCGGACGTGCGTGTTTCTGAACTGCCCTCGCTGCTTTGACTGGAACTACTGGTTTCAGTCGAAGCACTGCTAACACGCGTTGACTCCATTTCAGCAAAGGACGAAGAGATGGAGTCTTTTGTACGATCATTCATGGTGTTTTCTTGCTGCACCGCCTGAACGGTGGTGATTCCAGTGCTCAGCAGCAAAAGACCAGTCAACCAAAAACTTAAACAAACTTGTTTCATTTTTATCAACCCCTTTTTGGTCTAGCTAGGATGACACGTGCAGAAAAACATTTTGTGCTTGATGTTGGGTGAGATACTGTTCCTTGTCTTTTCTGCGTAATTTTTTGAAGGCTGCTTCGGCTTTAGTGGCTTCGCTTCTGCTAGAGAATGCTTCTGCGTGGATCATTTGTAATGGACGTCGGCTGGCAGGTCGAGTGTATTTGGCACCGATGCCTTGATTGTGTTCCTTTTCTCGCCGCATCAAGTCGGTGGTGTAACCGCCATAGAAAGTCTGGTCACGACAGGACAAAACATAGAAGTAATGATGATCAGCTGCCATAAAGCATGCCCCGCACTTCTGTTAAATACTGGCCATTCTCATCGTACGTGAGTAAAGGCGGATCGATTTTGAAGCCATCAGCCTTGCCATCTTTAATCCCTTCGATCAATAAGATATTGGCTTCTTTGCCAGCCTTTGGATAAACGAATCGGACCCGTTTAGGCGCGATCCGGTGGCGTCGCATACAATCAAGAATGTCCAAAAAGCGATCAGGGCGATGCACGAGCGCAAAACGACCGTTCATTTTTAAGGCTTTGCTTGCCATCATAACAACTTCCTCCAGGTCCGTGGTGATCTCGTGTCTGGCAATCGCTAAATAGGGATTCGGATTCTTGACAGCGGTTGGCAGATTTTTAAAATAAGGTGGATTGCATACCAGCAGATCAACAGAATCTGGTTTGATTTTTGTAAACATTTGTTTTAGATCGATCGGATAAACCGTGATTTGATCCTCGAGATGATTTAAGGCAATACTCCGTTGTGCCATATCTGCTAAACGGGCTTGTAATTCGATTTGAATGATGTGGGCTTTTGTTCTGCGGCTCAAAAATAAACCGACTGCGCCATTGCCTGCACACAAATCAACGATCAAGCCGCGTTTAGGAATGGTAGGGAAATTTGCCAGCAAGACTGCATCTAAAGAAAAAGAAAACACATCGCGGCTTTGAATGATTTGAATATCATCCGCATATAGTTGATCAATTCGTTCGTTGGGTTGTAACATCACAAGACTCCTGTTCTACACTTGATTCCAAAGAAAGGCCCGCCTGCAATGCACCCTGCAGCAGAGCCAACTTTCATTCCTATTATAGCAAATTCAGATAATGGATACTAGAAGCCAGGTCTTTCTTGCGACGCCAGCCATCAAGCGGGAGCCGTTCCAGAATAAAGGAAAAAATACTTGTCATTTGGGCTTTTTTTTAGGATACTGATAATAGGAAGAAAGAAAGGACAATGAATATGTTTTTTAGATTTATGCGTGGTGTCGTTCGGGTCGTATTGTTCCTGATCAATGGCAACGCCCGCTATCAAAATAAAGAAGTATTGCCTCAAGATGAAAATTATATCTTAGTTGCACCACACCGCACCTGGTGGGATCCATTGTATCTGGCGGTAGCAGCCAGTCCCAAAAAGTTCAGCTTTATGGCCAAAGAAGAATTGTTCAAGAACCCAATATTACGGTTTATCTTGACCCATGCCAATGCCTTTCCAGTCAAAAGAGATAAACCAGGACCAAGTGCAGTCAAAACGCCAGTCAAAATACTGAAAGATACCGATCTAAGCTTGATCATGTTTCCCAGTGGTACGCGACATGCGACCGCATTAAAAGGCGGAATGTCTTTGATTGCCAAAATGGCCAAAGTCCGGATCGTGCCTTCTGTATATCAAGGACCGTTGACATTGAAAGATTTATTCAAACGTAAGCGTGTGACTGTCCGGTTCGGCGAACCAATCGATGTCAGTGATATCAAGAAGATGGATAAAGAAGGATTAGCCGAAGTTGAACGGCGGATCCAACTTGCCTTTGATCAATTGGATCAAGCCATCGATCCAACATTTGTCTATGAAATCGATGAAGCCAAAAGAGAAGATTAATCACAAAAAGACCATTCCGCGGAATGGTCTTTTTTTACGTACTGTTTTGCTGCCTGACGCAAAGTCGATTTGGTTAACCTATTTCTTCTGCAGGCAATTGTTCTTTTTCCAGCTCATTTTTGTCGTAGATTTTCACAAACGGATAATAAATCAGTACTGACAACACGATCAGCAAGACATTCAAGACGATCGCCCGCCAATCGCCGCCGGTAGCTAAGAAGGCGCCAATCGGTCCAGGCAGTGTCCAAGGGGCATTGACAGTTACTTTATTGACTAACCCAATTGACGTTGCTATCCAAGCAATGACCCCGTTCACTAAAGGTGCGATGATGAATGGTGGAATCAAAATCGGGTTCAAGACAATCGGCGTACCAAAAATCAAGGGTTCATTGATGTTGAAAATGGCTGGCAATAAAGCGGTTTTCCCAAGCTTAGACCCAAATTCTGATTTTGTGCGGAAAGCCAGCAAAATAGCCAAGCCAATCGTGGAACCAGCACCGCCGATCCATATAAACCATTGGTAAAAAGGTTCAGCCGCAATATTAGGAATGAGATCCCCAGAGGCCATCGCTGTCGTATTTCCTTCCAAAAGCTGCAACCAAAGGGGTCTTGCCAAAGAACCAACGATCGAGGCACCATGGATACCAAAGGACCAGAAAAAGGTTGTCAAGAAAGTGATCAATAGCACACTAGGCAGACTATCAGCTGCGCTCACCAATGGATCCACGACTTTTGCTACGATCGTATGCCAATCAAATCCAATGTAATAGGTGATCGCACCCATCCCCAAAATAATCACCAACGTTGGCGTCAATGCTTCAAAAGAACGCGCCACAGCTGGCGGCACTTGCGCGGGCATCGTGATTTTGAACTTTGAACGATCGGTGATACGATAAATCTCAACCGCCAAAATCGATGTAATGATCGCAACGAACATACCAGCACTGCCTAAGTTCGCCATTGGCAGCACAAAGCCAACAGTTCCAGCTGCATCTAATGCTTCTGCAGGAATATTCACTGGTGTAAATGTCAACAAAAAGGCAGTTGTGGCTAAAATACCGCCTGATAAACCATCAAGTTTGTAAGAACGGGACAAACTATACCCTATCCCGAAGGCAGCGTACAAACTCATAATGTACATCGTCATGCGATAAGGCAATAAAATCGTTGTGGCATTACTGGAAAGAAATTGATAGATCCCCCAATCTTGCGGCAATGGCGGGAAAGCCAATATCATGAAAAATGAGCTGACGATAATCAATGGCAATGTTGATACGATCCCATCTCGGACGGCCCGCAAATGACGCTGATTGCCAAGAAATTCCATCGGCCCAGCCAAATGTTGTTCAATAAACTGGGTAAATTTGTCTAACATATAGTCTACCTCCTAATTATTCTTTATCTATGATTGTTGTGTCCAAGGATTGGGAATGATCTTGCCTAAAATCACACCCTGTGCAGCACCGGTAGCAGCTGGTGCGTTATTGATATGACCTTGCAATGTTTCGTGGCCTAAAATAGCAAAGGCCACGGCTTCTTTGCCATCATTGGAACCGCCGATAGCGTCCTGGTTCAGCAAGGGCACACCATCAGGCAAATAATGACCGATCATGTGGCATAAGGTCTGGTTATGGGCACCGCCGCCGGATAGGATTACCTCGATATCTGTCGAACCAAGAGTGGGAAAGACAAATTTTTGGTAACTATCCGCAATGGTGAAAGCAGTAAAATCAGTGACGGTCGCAATCAGATCTTCCGCGGTTTCACCCGCATATTGTGCCAATAGTGCTCGTGTGAATTGTTGACCAAATTCTTCTCGACCAGTACTTTTGGGCGGGGAAAGGGTCAAAAATGGATGATTTCTCAATGCTTGTTGGAGCTTAGGAATAATCTTTCCCTTTGCAGCAGTCTGGCCAAATGGATCAAAGGGCTGATCAAACAGATCGAGCATCATTTGATCAATGATCATATTGCCCGGACCAGTATCGAATGCCCGTAAATCATGGATCGTACCGCCTTTGGGTAAAACAGTCACATTGCCGATCCCGCCAATATTTTGCAACAGGCGATGTTTTGTATTGGATTGATACAATACGTATTCGGTAAATGGCACCAACGGCGCTCCTTGACCGCCTGCAGCCATATCCATGACTCTAAAATCTGCCACGACAGTCGTTTTGAGTCCGTAAGCAATAATCGAGGGTTCGCCAATCTGCAAGGTACTGTTGGTCAATGGATCATCTGAGGGCGCATGCCAAATCGTTTGCCCATGACTCGCCACATAATCAATGGTATCTAGAGAAACATTGGCTTGTGCACAAAGTCTGCGGCAAGCATCTAAGAAGGCATGCCCCAATTGGACATTTAGTTGACAAATCAATGGCACATTCGATTTTATTGGGTCACAAGCCAACTGGATCTGCTCTTTTAACCCAGAGTCGATAGGGACTGTCACAAAATCGATCAAGGAAACAGCAGTCGTTAAACCGCTACCATTTATCTCGACAAGAGCCGCATCAATACCATCCAGACTCGTACCAGACATCAATCCGATTCCACGCATAAGGATTCTCCTTTCTTTAAATAGATGTTGAAATCATGTAATGAATTCGATTTCACACTTATTGTAATAGATGTGTAATTATATTTCAAGTTAATAATTTTGTTTTGAAAAATAATTTCATCATCGTGATGTAAGAAGAATGACGTGAAAGCAGAAAATGAATGAGAAGGGAAATCAAGAATTTTCAGCATGTCTCATATATAAGAAGGGCACAAAGTGGTATAATGGTGGGAAGGATATTTTTAAAAAGGTGTGATTGCATGCGAATATTACATACAGCCGATTGGCATATCGGTAAAAAATTACATGGGTACGATTTGATTGAGGACCAAAGCAAGATCATTGATCAAATCATCGATATCGCCCTTGCACAAGAGGTAGAAGCTGTCGTGATTGCTGGCGATCTGTATGATCGGTCGGTACCAGCGGTGGAAGCAGTCAAATTATTGAACGAAAAAATTGCAACCATCAATTTGACTCACCAGTTGCCACTGCTTGTGATCTCTGGCAACCACGATAGTCCCATTCGTTTGGAAACTGGCAAACAATGGTTTACAGGTACACAATTTCATATGGCCACCTCGATCGAGGACAGCTTGAAGCCGGTGACGATTGCAGATAGCCAATTCTTTTTGCTGCCGTATTTTGAGCCAATCGAAGCCCGCTTATTTTTTGATGAACCGATCACGACGATTGCCCAGGGCGTTGTCCGGGTCATCGATGAAATGAAGGCCCATGCTGACCCTTCCAAAAAACAGATATTGGTGACCCATTTCTTTGCAGCGGGCTCAAGTCAAACCGATTCTGAGACGAAAATCCAAGTAGGCGGCTTGGATAGTGTGCCATTAGATGCCTTTGACCGATTTGATCGGGTGTTACTGGGTCACTTACACAGTAAGCATGCCCTGAACCATCCTAGGATCAAATATAGCGGCTCACCGCTGAAATATTCTCTTTCAGAATGGCAAGAGCAAAAAGGGGTCTATATCATCGACACGCATGCCGATACCTGTGAATTTATGCCCTTGCACCCTGCAAGAGATATCTATTCAATCGAAGCCACGTTTGCTGAATTGACAGATCCGGCTTTTTACATGCCATTAGATCGTCAGGCTTTTTGGCACTTTACATTGACAGATCGTACGATCATCCCCAATATGATGAACCAGCTGCGGAAAATCTATCCTACGATTTTAGCCGTTGAACGGCTGGAAGGGCCGGTCAAAGAGAAAAAAGAACGTATACAGATAGAAACAAATGATCCTCAAACTTTGATCAATACCTTCTTTCATGAAATGACCGGTGATTCATTGATGGAAAGCCAACAACAGTGGATCGAACAAGGGTTGTCAGAAGTATTGACTACAGAAAAGAGGGTGGACCATTGAAACCAAAGAAATTGATCATGAAAAATTTTGGTCCCTTTATCGAAGAAACGTTAGATTTTGACCAAGTCGCCACCACTGGGCTTTTTTTGATCAGCGGCAAGACAGGTGCTGGCAAAACCACGATCTTCGATGGGATGACCTTTGCGCTCTTTGGCGAGACCTCAGGCAATTTGCGGGCCGGCAAAGAAATGCGGTCAATGTTTGCCTCACCCAGCGAGGAAACAAGTGTTTCCTTTACTTTCGCGCATCAATCCTTATTCTATGAGATTCTCCGTCGGCCCGAACAGATTTTGTCAAAAAAACGCGGAGATGGTGTCACCAACCAAGCGGCAAAAGTCCAACTGACGATTTTTGATGCTGCGGGCAAAGAATTGAAGCAACTCAGCAAGCGAAACGAAGTGGATCAGTTCATCAAAGAATTGCTGCAACTAGATGCCAAACAATTTTTCCAAATCATGATGCTGCCGCAAGGTGAATTTCGCAACTTTTTGATCGCGACCAGCAATGATAAGGAAAAGGTGTTGCGAAATCTTTTTGGAACGCAGCTCTATCAAGGATTTAATGAATGGCTGAAAGAGCAGCAAAAAGCACAAAACAAGACGCTGGAACAACAGCAGCAACTCGCTGAACAATTACTCAGTCGGTTTGATTGGCAACAGGAGCAGCCAGTTTTCTCAACTGCAGAAGCACTCGAAGCATGGACTGCAGATCTGGAGCAGCAAACAGCCGCTATTGCCACCATGCAAACGCAAAAATCAGAAATCGATCAAGCCTATCAGAAGACACAAACGCTTTTTTATCAAGCCAAAGAGCGTGAAAACCTCAGACAAGAGCAACAAGTTCTGTTAGAACAGCAAACCGCTTTAGAAGCATCTGCCCCGATGATCAATCAAAAGAAACACCAACTGGAAGCACTTAGCTGGGCAGCAGAGAAGCAGCCAATCTGGCAGCGGCGGATGGAAAAAGATGCAGCCTATCGCCATGCGCAAAACCAAGCAGCAGCAGCGCAAGACCAATTGCGCTCGATCCAATTGCAACAACAGGATTGGCAGGCGCAACGACCAATCATCGAACAACGAAAAGAAGCCCTTGAACAAGCAACAATGAAGCAACGAATGTTCGACAGCTTGCTGCCAATTGCCCAACAAGCCCACAAGCAACAACAAGCGTTGTCTGACTTGCGGCAAGAAGCCCAGCGGCAACAAACCAAGCGGCAAGCATTTGAACGGGAAGAAAGTCAGTTTGCCGCCCAACAAGCGCAATGGACTGCCGAGATCGAGGCCGCAGGCAATCATCAAACTGTCAAGATCCAGCTGTTGGAATGCAAAAATCTGCTGGAAAAATGGCTAGAGATCAAAGAACAATATGCAAAAGCCACTGCGGATCATCAACAACGCACGGTGCAAGAACAAGCGTTGATCAACAAGCAAACCCATTTAGACAAGCAGGCAGCGGCGCTGACGGTGACATTGAAGACCGAGACCAGTCAAAATGCCAAAATGCAGATTGCGCGCTTGCAGCTTTTGCTGGAACCAGATGAACCATGCCCAGTCTGCGGGGCCACGGATCACCCAAATTTGCAGGCCCATGCGTCTTATACTATCGAAGACATCATGGAAAGCGAACAAAGACTCCTGCGAACACAGAAGGAATTGACGACCGCCAAAGAACAGTTGTCGGCCAATCATACATTGTTGCAGCAGTGTCAGCGGCAACTCGCTGAGACACACACATTGATCGAAGAAAGACAACAAGCCAAAGAAAAGGCATGGCAGGCACTCTTTGCTGCATTACAGGTGCTGGAGGATGGGCAGGCCAAGATTACTGAAGCAACAGCGGCTGACTATCTCAAACAACGGATGATCGTACTTGATCAGCAGACGGCAGCTGTCCAAAAAGCGCAGCAGCAATTACAAACACTCGCCCAGCAACAAAAAATGATCAGCAACGAAAAGCAGGTGTTGATCGAAGCGGAAGCAGCAGTCACCACAAAGCAGCAATTGGCTGAAGGACGGATGGCTGCGCTAATGGAACAATTGTCTGGTTATTCGATCCAAGAGATTGAAACCCAGCGCCTCGAAATAAAGAAATTGATTCAGCAGCAAACCAACGAAATAGACAGCGATGCCGCACAAGGGGCTGAGTTGGAGAAAAGTACAGTCATTTTGTCTGAGAAAGTGGACAATTTGCAGACATTTTCTCAAGAGAAACGGCAAGAATGGCAACAAGCCAATAAGGATATCGATGGATTTCTTCAGGAAGCCGGATACACAGAAGTACAGTTCGAAGCGTTGCTTTCAGGTCTTTCTGAAAAAGAGGCACTTTCAATAGAGCTCAAGCAGTATCAACAAGATCTCTACGCCACCCAGCAACGGTTGGCGACCCTTGAACAGCGCTTAGCGGATGCTGAACCGGTTGATAGCGAGGCCTTGTCTGAGCAATTTCAACAACTAGAAGCCACCCGAGAGCAGATGCAGGAGAAAATCATCCAAAAACAAGAAAAAAGGCGCAACAACCAGTTGATTTATCAAGAATTGCACATGATTTATGCACAAAATGTGCAGGCAATGGATCAGTTGAGTCAATTGCAGCAATTGGCAGAAACGATCAATGGAGAAAATAGCAAAAAAACCAGTCTGGAACGATACGTGCTGCAACGTTATCTGGAAGAAATACTCATCGTTGCCAATGCGCGGCTTGCGCGTTTGACCAGAGGGCGCTATCAATTTGAATTGGCTGACAAGGTAGGGAGTTATCGCAGTTCAACAGGATTGGAAATCGACATCTATGACGACAATGCCGGACAAGTTCGGCGGGCACATACCCTTTCAGGCGGCGAAAGCTTTATTGCTGCATTGGCGTTAGCCATCTCGTTAGCGGACGTCATTCAGGCAAAAGCTGGCGGTATCGAGATCGAAGCCCTATTTATTGATGAAGGGTTTGGTTCCCTGGACGAGGAATCTTTAGAAATGGCAATGGAGGCTTTAGAAATGATTGAAAGTGAAGGGCGAATGATTGGTATCATCAGTCACGTACGTGAACTCAGAACAAGGATCACGCAACAAGTTTTTGTAGAAACCAATGGCGGTGGTCAAAGTCAGATTCGTATCAAAGAATAAGGAAGGAGGGATACAATGAAGTGGAGTATACCAGAAAAAGTCATCGAACGAGGACGCACCTATTTAAATGAAGACCGCGTACTATCTGTCACGCCGGATCCAGAAAAAAATGTGTGGCATGCAGAAGTCTTAGGGGCTGAATTATACCTAGTGACATTAGATGCCACTGCCAAAGAAGTGGATTATTGTCAATGTCCTTACTGGGATGAACACCATTATTGCAAACATACCGTCGCAGTCGAATTGTATTTGCGCAAGCAAGGGAAAACCCGTATGATCACAGAAAAACCTGCGGCCCAAAAACAGTTTTCCCCATCAGAAATGTTCTCGAATGGGTTTGCCAGATTAACCGCTGCGGCCAATGAAACTGTCCCGCTTCAAATCGAGTATCATGTGGATACGATTCCCACCAATCCTTATCATCAAGAACTAGATTTATTGGGTATTTCTTTAAAAATCGGTTATCGCGGGACAACTAGAAATTATGTAGTCAAAAACATTTACAAGTTTTTGCAAATGTATCAAGAGAAAAAAAGTTATACCGCTAACAAACAGTTTGACTTTTTGTTGACCGACGATGCGTTTGATGCGCCAAATCAAGCGCTGTTACAGCGCTTGGCAGGGATAGCCCAGACACAGCAATTGATTGGTCAAGCAGGGATCCAGGTCAATGGCAAGTTGGACAAAAAGTATTTGCTGCTGCCTGTCGAATACGGCAAAGAGTTATTGGCACAGATGAATACTGTTTTTGGACGGATCACCATCGGCGACCACAAACTCAAAGAAGCCGTATTTGCAACAGGCAATCCACTACAATTTGATGTCCAAAAAGTGGAAGACCGATTTGTCCTGCGTATGCTGACTGATTTTGATTACTTGTTGAATCATTATAATTGGGGCTTGATCGAGGGTCAGTTTTTTGAATTGACGTCAGAACAAAAAGAGATTTATCTTACCATGCAACAGCTATTCAAGCGTTTCGAAGAACCAATCATTGACTATCCCAAAGATGAACTGGCCACGCTATTCATGAAAGTTTTGCCGCATTTGCGGAAAATCGGCACAGTTGTGATAGGGGATGCTGTGGGAAATGAAATCGAAGAAGCTGCACTGCAAGTCGTTTTTTCATTGCGTAAAATCAAAGGACAAATCGATCTGCAAGTTGATTTCACTTATGGTGACGTGGTCTTTTCAAGTGATCCCAAATATCAGCACACACCAGCAGATCATCCAGAGATTCTGCGGGACTTTAAGCAAGAGGCACGTATCGAACAAGTTCTGGACACATTAGGCTATCAAGCGAGCAGCAAAAATCGTCAAAAAGAGTTGCCGTTAGGGGAACATCTATATGCCTTTTTTACCAAAGAAGTGCCAATCTTGCGCCAATTAGGCACGGTCCGAATCGGTAAGAAATTACGGGAACTTTATCTTGATGCCCAGCACCATCGTCCACAGATCGCCATCGAAGAAAATGGCTCATGGCTGGATATCAAGTTTGATATCAGTGGGATCGCAGAAACTGAGATCGATGCGGTCTTGCGCAGCTTATTGCAATCAGCTAAATTTTATACTACTGAGAATGGGCAAGTCCTTTCGTTGGAATCTGAAGCCTTCCAAGAAGCCAGTGCCGCGTTGCAGCAATTGCGGATGGCCATGTCAGTCAAGAACGGTGCCATCCAAGTGCCGTTGAATCAAGGGCTGATGCTGCAAGAACAATTTACGGCACAGGCTGACTTTAGTGAAGGCTTCAAACAAATGACAGAAGACTTGATTCACCCAGAAGGTTTTCATGTCTCACTACCTCAAGCACTGAATGCGGAGTTGCGACATTATCAAGAAACAGGTTTCCGATGGTTGAAAATGTTGAGCCATTATCATTTTGGCGGGATTTTGGCAGATGAAATGGGCTTAGGGAAAACAGTGCAAACCATCAGTTACTTATTATCTGAAAAAGAAGAAAAGCAACAGCTGTCGGCCTTGATCGTTGCACCTGCCAGCTTGACGTATAACTGGCAGCAAGAATTAACGCGATTTGCCCCAAGCTTGACTGCCTGTGTCATCAGCGGTAGCAAAGAAGAACGGGAAGTGCAATTGCAGCAAACAGCGGATATCCGGATCACCTCCTATGCCAGTTTGCGGCAAGATATCGATAGCTATCAAGAATTGAATTTGACCTGTTTGATCCTAGATGAAGCACAAATGGTCAAAAACAGTGCCACAAAAACGGCGCAAGCATTGCGTTCATTACAAGTACCGCAACGCTTTGCATTAAGTGGTACCCCAATCGAAAACAATTTAGAAGAATTGTGGTCATTGTTCCAAATGATCATGCCAGGATTTTTTCCTAGCAAACAAGGGTTCAAAGCTTTAGATACCCAAGAGATCGCCAAAATGATCAAACCCTTTATTCTGCGTCGAGATAAAAAATCGGTGTTGCATGACCTGCCGGAAAAACTGGAAACCAACTATTATAGTGTCTTAACAGAAGAACAAAAGAAAATCTATCTGGCGTATCTGCGCCAAATGCGTGAAGAAATTGCCCAAATGGATTCAGCTTCCTTTAGAAAGAATCGAATCAGTATCTTAGCCGGGTTGACACGCTTGCGCCAAATTTGTTGTGATCCGAGATTATTCGTAGAGGATTATCAAGGATCTTCTGGCAAGTTGGAACAAGTCAAAGACCTCTTGGCCGCAGCCAAAGAAAACGGCCGCCGAGTGTTGCTGTTTTCTCAGTTTACGAGTATGCTATCGTTGATTGAAACGGAGCTGGCGCAAGAAGGATTCAACACATTTTATCTACGAGGCAGCACACCGCCGCAAGAACGTTTGGCGATGGTGGATGCTTTTAACAGCGGAGAGAAAGATGTCTTCTTGATTTCCTTGAAAGCAGGAGGTACCGGATTGAACTTGACGGGTGCTGATACCGTGATCTTGTATGACCTTTGGTGGAACCCAGCCGTAGAAGAACAAGCAGCCGGTCGGGCCCATCGTATCGGCCAGCAACGGGTGGTAGAAGTGTGGCGGATGATTGCTGAAGGCACCATCGAAGAACGAATGGACGCTTTGCAGCAAGAAAAACGTGAACTATTCCAAAAAGTGATCCAAGGCAATGAAACACAGTTGCAGCAAATGACTGAAGAAGATATTCGTCTGATCTTAAGTATTGGCGAAGAAACCTATGGATAAACATGTAAACGCAGGATGCCATCTGGCATCCTGCTTTTTTAGGCATATTGCATTTCTGGTATGGCTAAGAGCGTGCTGATTGCTTCTGATAAATCATCAAAACAATCGATGGTTTTATCTGGCAGCGATGCACGTCCAACTGGCGCTGTGCGATTCCGATGATTCAACCATAAGGCTTGCCAACCGGCACGTTTGGCGCCAATCACGTCATTGTCAAAGTTATCACCGACATATAAAGTCTGGTCTGGATCCAAGCCAAAGGAACATTCTGCTAGGCGGAAAATGTCCAACTCAGGTTTTTGAAACCCAGTAGTTTGCGAGATCATCATGTGTTCTGGTTTGATCCAATTGGTCAGCTGCAATTGATCTAATTTCTTTTGTTGGTGCGTGGTCGGCCCATTTGTGATGATACCGATTTTGACTGGCAGCGAAGCGAGAAAATCCAATGTATCTTTGACAGCAGGGTGTAAGGTGATCTGGTCAAGCTGTTGTTCATAGAGGGCTTGAAACTGTTGGCTTTCTGCCAATGAGATAGGTTGGCAGCCGATATCAGTCAATGACGTGCTGAGGCGGTAATGGCGAAAATGATCCAATGACCATTCTTTGGACAATACCTTGCCAAATTGTTCATCGCTATGCAACCGAAATTGCAGATAAAGTGAAGTGAGCTGTGGATAAGGGACTTCTGGAAAATAAGTCATGATCGCTTGGCGAAATGGTTGTTGCTGGTCGTAAAGAGTATCGTCGACATCAAAAAGTATACTAGAAATCAAAAAAGACACGCCTTTCAAAATTAATGAAAACTTTCATTTGTTTTTCGTTTATATCATAGATGATTTTTTTGAAGAAAAAAAGATGTAAAAGACTGTTAAATAAAGGTTTATTTTACTATTTTAGACAAACGGCGGAGTAATAACCTTTCATAATAATGGTGAATTTTACTCATTTTCAGACGATTCTCATTTTGCCTTTTCATGGATTGTTCTTTATAATGAAAGAATTGGAGGAGGGGTAAAAGTGTTAAAAAGGTTTTTTAGTTATTATCGACCCTATCGGTCACTGTTTATCTTAGATTTTACTTGTGCTGTTTTTGCCGGATTGCTGGAATTGGTGTTTCCAGTAGCAGTCAATCGTGTGATCGACCAAATTATGCCGCAAAACAATTTCCGTTTGATTATGTTGGCTTGTTTAGGTTTACTCTTTTTTTATATCATCAATACCGTTTTGCAATATGTAGTGGTCTTTTATGGACACAAACTGGGGGTCAATATTGAAACGGACATGCGGCAAGAATTGTTTCGTCATTTGCAAACGCAGCCTTTCGAATATTACGACAATCAGAAGACTGGGAAATTGATCAGTCGGCTGACTACTGATTTATTTGAAATATCGGAAGTGGCACATCACGGACCAGAAGATGTATTTATCACGATCATGACCCTGATCGGTTCATTTATTTTGATGTTGAATATGCATGTTCAGTTGGCTATCGCGACATTTGCGTTGATTCCACTGATCACTGTCGCACTGGTTTTTTTCAACAAAAAAATGACCAAAGTCAACACAGAGATCTATGATAATTTGGGTGAATTCAACGCCGGTGTCGAAGCTTCCGTCAGTGGCATTCGGGTGACACAGTCATTTGCCAATGAAACATTCGAACACAAGCGGTTTGACGGCTTGAGTCAATTGTATCGCCGCTCGAAAATCACTTTTTATAAAATCATGGCGATCAGTTCTGCTTATAATTACTTCTTGATTCGTTTGATCAATTTGTTTGCGCTGATTTTCGGGGCATATTATGTCATTCAAGGAGAATTGACCAATGGGCAGTTTGTCGGCTTTATCTTGCTATCCAATGTCTTTGTCAGACCTATCGAAAAAGTCAATACGATGATTGAAAGTTATCCAAAAGGGATCGCGGGCTTTCGACGCTTGACAGAAGAACTGGATAAACAACCAGCTATCCAGGACAAACCAGATGCCGTCATTGTCAAAAACTTGAAGGGCGATATCTCGTATCAAAATGTATCATTTGCGTATGCAGATGCCACGAAAGTCTTGAATCACATTGACCTTGAGATCAAGTCTGGTGAAACTGTCGCTTTTGTGGGGCAGAGCGGCTCAGGGAAGACTACATTGTGCAACTTGTTACCGAGATTTTACGAGGTGTCAGAAGGTGAGATCACGATTGACGGCATCAATATTCAAGATATGACGTTGGCTTCTTTAAGAGGGCAGATCGGTACCGTACAACAAGATGTCTTTCTCTTTCCAGGTACCATTCGCGAAAATATTGCTTATGGAAAATTGCAGGCATCAGAGGCTGAAATCCTTCAAGCAGCAAAGTTGGCACATTTAGAGCAAGTGATCGATCAAATGAGTGACGGATTGGATACGGTGATTGGCGAAAGAGGGGTCAAACTTTCTGGTGGCCAAAAACAACGGGTAGCGATTGCCAGAATGTTCTTGAAGAATCCGCCGATCCTCATCTTGGATGAAGCGACTTCAGCTTTAGATACTGAAACTGAGCAAGTGATCCAAGAATCATTGAATGCGTTAGCTGATGGCAGAACGACCTTGATCATCGCCCATCGTTTAGCGACGATCAAGCATGCCACAAGGATCATTGTTGTCAGTGACCAAGGTATTTTAGAAGAGGGCAGTCATGATGATCTGATGGCATTGAATGGCCATTATCGCCGCTTGCATGATGCCCAATTCGCCAAAAAATAAAACTGGCAAGGCCGAATCAAAAAAGGGATTATCTGTTTTTATAGGTAAATCACCCATTTTAAGCCACCAACTTGCAGCTTATCCGTTGAGATAAGCTGTTTTTTTTTATTTTCTTCTCTTTTAATGCTGTTATTTAATATAGTGAATGGTGTGTAGAAAGCAGAGGAAAGGTATGTGCAAGGGGCGATTTGATGAGAAAGCGGGTTGCACAAAAAAACTCCCTCTGTTACATTGGAAGGAGAAAGACCAGCGTTTTAAAAATAACAAAAATTTTTTATGCCTGCGTATTTTGTTATTTAAGGACGATTTTTTGTGATTTTTACCTTAAAAATAAAAGCTTGAAATAAGTGCGTTATATCGCTGATAAAGAAATTACAGTTGTAAATCATTTGCAAAAAATTAAAAAACGTATCTATATTTATGCGTGATTATTTAACAAAGTGTCATCCATCTGATACACCAATGATACACTGTTGTATAAAAGCAGTAATATTAAAAATAAATTTGAATTCTCTCATTTAAAGGATTCGATTTCCAGAGAAACCTTTTGTTTTTAAGGTTTCTCTTTTAATATAACTTTCGAGTTTTATTAAAAAATATGAGATATAGACTAGATTTTTTCTAGGTTCTTCTGTATAATTAGAATCAAGCAAGGGAACAGGACTTGCGATCCACTTATTTAAAAAGGAGAGATGCACGTTGTTGACACTATACACTTCCCCAAGTTGCACGTCTTGTCGCAAAGCTCGTGCGTGGTTACAAGAGCATGAGATTCCTTTTGTTGAAAGAAATATTTTTTCAGAACCATTGAATATTTCTGAATTGAAAGCAATCTTACAGATGACAGAAGACGGTACAGAAGAAATTATTTCTACCAGATCCAAAGTTTTTCAAAAATTGAACATGGATCTAGATGACCTGCCCCTGAAAGATTTATTGACACTTGTCCAAGAGAATCCAGGATTATTGCGTCGTCCGATCATGATCGATGAGAAACGACTGCAAGTAGGTTTCAATGAAGATGAAATTCGCCGATTCTTGCCTAGAGATGTTCGTCAATTGGAACTTCGTCATGCACAGTTAATGGCAGGCTTATAAAACAATATCGTTGACCCGTTCTTAAGCCGAACGGGTTTTTTTGTAGAGATTTACGCTTTTCTTAAGCGAATATTCGTTTTCGCTTTACTTTTTGACTGGTTTCGCTACAATGAACCTATAAGAATTAGCAAAAGTGAGGTGTAGCTAATATGGAAATGGAACATATCAATGAGAACACCATACGTGTATTGATCAAAAGTGAAGACTTAGCTGCGAGAGGTATCACTTTTCTTGACCTTCTAGGCAACCATAATGAAATTGAAAACTTCTTTTATAGTATTTTAGAAGAAGTCGATATCGATGAAGAATTTAAAGGAAGTGAAGCAGTCACATTCCAAGTTTTGCCAAAAGGTGATGGATTAGAACTGTTTATCAGCAAGAACCTTCCGCCAGAAGCAATGGAAGGCTTTGACGAAATGGCAGACAATGAAAATGAAGATATTACCGATATGTTGAAGAAACATGTGGCGGCTCAATTGCAAGAAGCGGATCAAGTTGAAGAGATCGGGACTCGGTTTGTTTTTGAACTCGCCCATTTCGAAGATATGATCCAATTGGCTTCAGAAGTCTACTTAGACGGTGTTGCGTCAAATCTCTATCAAATGGGCACCCAATACTTCATTGAATTGCGTTTTACAGATCCTGAAGTCACAGATATCGAAGTAGAGAATGCACTGTCTTATCTTATGGAGTTTGCCCAACGGACAAGTGTCACTCCTGAAGTGCTTTCTGAATATGGTCAATTGATCATGGAAAATGATGCGTTGGCTTTGACACGGTACTACTTCAAAACTGAATAATTGCTGTATCATGAAATGACCGTCACATCTTTTTGATGTAGACGGTTTTTTTGCGTACTTATCTTTGAGGTGGTGAAGAGATGCTGTATGCCTATGATCAGGAGAAGCAATTGCGCAGTGCGGATACCGTTGAAATGAAAGACAACAAGTTTCATTGTCCTGGTTGTCAAGAACAAGTGACATGGAAGCGCGGTCCAAAACGGCGAGCCCATTTTGCCCACCGCAAGAATGCCGAATGTAGCACCTTCAGTGAGGGAGAAACAGAAGAACATTTAGCGGCCAAAGCGTACTTATATGATTGGTTTGATCCTTTGCCAGTCAAAATCGAATGTTTTTTGCCAGAATTGACGCAACGGCCAGATCTAAAGTATCAGCAACTGGTGATCGAGGTCCAATGTTCGCCAATTTCATTGACGGATTTTTCTGTCCGCACTGCCGGTTATCTGAAAGCTGGCTATCAGCCATGGTGGATCTTAGGGTTACGACTGCAGCCAAAGAAAATTTGGCACACAATTGCTAAAGCAAGTTGCATGTATGATGATCAAGGGTTTAATCTATGGGGAATCGATGTGGGGCGTCAGTGTTTGATCCATTATACGGCGATCGATTGGCATTATCAATATGGCGTGGGCTATCAATGTACGTGGTTTTCTGAAAGCTGTTCCTTTGATAAAGGAACGTTAAGACCAATCAATACTGCGCAAACAAAGCCGCATACTGTCAGAAGACTTTGGCAGCCCAATGCCTATCAATTTTGGCTCTTGCAGCAACTGATCAAAAAAACACCCCGAATCATGCAGGTTCAGGCATTGGTGTATTCCCTTAACAGGCACATTGCCCAATTGCCTTTTTGGTGTTACCAAGACAGTCGCTTTGGTTTTTTATTTGAACATTGGGTGCTGGTGATGCGGGTTTGCTTTGACCTCGATCCGCAGCAATCTTTTGCACAGTGGCTGTACAAATTACGGATGATCGACTGGTCATGGCCTTATCCCCTCATCGATCAGTCAACGATCTTATGCGCCTTTTTTGAGGAATGTCAACAATTAGAGGCTAGATTTCATTTTCAAAACGAATGATTTGGTTCCCACTCAAAATATGGTAAGATATTTCTAGAGAATATCAAAGGAGTGAACGATATGTCAGAACCAAAACAATTACCTGCTCGTGAAACGATCCCGGAAGAGAAAACGTGGGATTTGACCAAAATCTATGCCGATGATGCAGCTTTTGAAGCCGCTTATCAAGACATCACCGCAGAGGCCCAAGCCGCCAAGAACTACCAAGGTACGCTTACTGAAGGACCTGAGGCTTTTTTGAAAGCGTTGGAATATGTCTTAGATTTATCGCGCAAATTAGAGAAATTGTACGTCTACAGCCATTTGAAAAACGACCAAGATACAGCGAATACCACGTACCAAGGCTTGTATGCAAAAGCAAGCAGCTTGTTGGCACAAGTCAGCGAAGCGATTGCCTGGTTTGATCCTGAGTTGTTGACGATGTCAGATGAGACCATATGGGGTTACTTCGATCAGGAACCGAAATTAGCGGTCTATCGCCACATGATCGAAAAAACCATCAATGAGCGACCTCATGTCCTGCCAGCGGAACAAGAGGCATTGCTTGCCGGCGCAGGAGAAATATTCGGTGCACCTGGCAACATTTTCTCTGTATTGAACAATGCTGATTTGACTTTCCCAATCGTTGATGATGAAAACGGAGAGAAAGTCCAACTTTCACATGGCGTGTATGGCGAATTGTTGGAAAGTACGGACCGTTCTGTACGAGAAGCAGCTTTTAAAGGCTTATATGGCGTGTATGAGCAATTCCGCAACACCTTTGCACAGACATTGAGTACCAACATCAAAAGCCACAATTTCAAAGCGAAAGCCCGTCATTTTGACTCCGCCCGACAAGCGGCATTAAGTGCCAACCATATCCCTGAAAGTGTCTACGATACCTTAGTAAATGTGGTCAATGAGCATTTGCCATTGCTGCATCGCTATATGGCTTTGAGAAAACGTTTGTTGGCAGTGGATACCATGCATATGTACGATGTCTATACGCCGATCCTTGGAGAAGCACCCATTCGATACAGCTATGATGAAGCGGTTGCCAAAGCCAAAGAAGCGTTGCAGCCTTTGGGTGAAGAATACTTAGCAGTTGTAGAAGAAGCTTTTGACAACCGGTGGATCGATGTCGTTGAAAACAAAGGAAAACGCAGCGGTGCGTATTCATCTGGTGCATATGATACATTGCCGTATATTTTGATGAACTGGAATGATCGTTTGGATCAATTGTTCACCTTAGTCCATGAAATGGGGCACAGTGTGCATAGTTACTTTACCCGCAGCAATCAGCCTTATGCCTATGGCGATTATTCGATCTTCTTGGCCGAGATCGCTTCGACTACGAACGAAAATATTTTGACTGAATATATGTTGCAAACGGAAAGCGATCCTAGAGTCAAAGCGTATGTCTTGAATCATTACTTGGACGGCTTTAAAGGAACGATTTTCCGCCAAACACAGTTTGCAGAGTTTGAACACTTTATGCACGTAGAAGACGCCAAGGGTACACCATTGACGAGCGAGTATCTAAGTGAAAATTATGCCCAATTAAACGCCAAATATTACGGCCCTGCAGTGGCTGAAGATCCAGAGATTCGTTTAGAATGGTCACGGATCCCGCATTTTTATTACAACTACTATGTCTATCAATATGCAACAGGGTTCTCAGCTGCATCTGCTTTGGCGAAGAAAATCTTGGCAGGGGAACCGGATGCATTGACCAATTACTTGAATTATTTGAAAGCCGGTCGTTCTGATTATCCGATCGAAGTGATGAAGAAAGCTGGTGTCGATATGACACAGGCAGATTATATCAAAGATGCAATGAAAGTTTTTGCGCAGCGTTTGGATGAACTTGAAGCGCTGGTCAGTGAGCTAGAAGCGTAAATCCATTGCAGTTCAATCAAAAAGAAACCGCCCGATCGGGCGGTTTCTTTGATTGAATCGATCATAATAAGATTAGTTTATGGTCAACGCCTTGTAATGTAGAGAGGGTTGGCTTTTTTAGCGCATTTTTTCGTTCAAGGAACGCGAATTGATCATCGGACGTTTCACACAGTGCCGGCAGACTGGCTAAGGCCTTTGCCCCTTCTAAAAGTACGCCATATTCACGTTCGCATGCGAAGTTATATACGACAGCAGAAGGGGTGATGGTGATCCCCATGTCTTTTGCCACTGTCTGATCAGTCAAAAAATTCTTTTTGACCAATTCAGATTGGCGATCTTCTAAGAACATAGACAGATCACCTCGGGTTTCTGAAAATAATTCTTGCACCAATTGCTCGCTATAGTCTTTCTTATCCACGCCGACGTGCTGCTGCAATTTCAACAAGAAATCTCTAGCGATTTTTTTGCCTTGTAATTGAGCGGCTTTATAATCAAGCGAAGCTGTATAAATCAGTTTTGTTTGATCGTTGCGCAAAAGCAAATCAGTTTTATCCATGGACAAGTATTCCATAGATACACCGACAGATGTTAAATTGACCAATGGCAATATTTGCAAATGGATTTTTTTGCGGTACTTTGTCAAATTCTCCAATAGTTCCTTTTCAACTTGATAGCAAATCGGACCAATGGGGTTGACAAATAAAAATATTTCAATCATTTGAATCTCTCCCCAAATAAGATTCTTTTTATGTTAAACAATCGTACATTTTAATAAATATAACAAATGTTAGCGAAAAAAGTAAGTAAACCTTCTTAAATATGTGATTTTTCTGACATTGCCCGTTCGATTTTATTTTTGGCTGGTTGATAATGGATGTTGAAGGTATCTAAAAGGGTCAGAAAGGCTCGTTTCCCTTCGATTGGATCAGAAACTTCTAACTCAAGTTCGAAATCTTCCTTTTCTCCATACCAGCTGTGATCGATGGCAAGCAAACCTTCAGGAATCGAAAATTCAGCCCGTTTAGTGGTTAGGGTCGCAAGGGGAACAATAGCCATTGGCTCAATCGATGCAGCCAACAAACGTTTGACAACAGCACCGGTGCGTAAGATGTTCCCTGAGTGCAAAATCTCAGCGGTCTCTGCTTTGGTCAACTGGTCCGTTGTTTCCAACAAGCCATTTTCAACCGGGGTTTTAAGGGTCAGTTCATCATAAACGGCGGTCGTCCGCACACGAAGTCCAAATCCTAAACTGCGTAGTTGCTGGTCAGGTGTATCAAAATAGTGATTGACCTGCGTCTTAAAGGCTTGCGCTGTTAACTGATAATGGGCAATCAATTGCGTATATTGGTTTTTTGAAAGTAATGTTTTATATTCAATTTCGATTTGTTCTGTCATTCAGGCCACTCGCTTTCATCAGCTATCCAATTTTACAATTCGGATAAAACTGTGTCAAACAAAACGCCTTTTTAATATGAAGCAATCTTCAAGCGGATGTGCAAAAAAAATTCTTGCTGTTGCTGCCTATGTGGTTCAGATTTGGCTGTAAGGTATGGTAGAATAAGAGAGTATGTGATGAAAAGAATCGAGGTATGAATATGATTCGAGATTGGGAAGATTTTTTGGCACCGTATGAACAAGCGGTTTCTGAATTAAAAGTGAAATTAAGAGGGATACGTAAGCAGTATCGCGAGCAAAGCAAACATGTACCGATTGAATTCGTGACCGGACGGGTCAAGCCAATCGATAGTATATTGACCAAAAGCAAATTACGGGGAATTGATTTAGCGCGTCTTGAGGACGAAATGTCGGATATTGCTGGTTTGCGGATCATGTGCCAGTTTGTGGAAGATATCCATCAAGTGGTTGATTTGCTGCGCACCCGCAAAGACATGAAAGTGATCATCGAGCGGGATTATATCACCAACAAAAAAGCCAGCGGCTATCGTTCCTATCATCTAGTGATCGAGTATCCCGTCCAATTGATCGATGGCGAGAAAATTATTCTCGCGGAGATTCAAATCCGTACCTTGGCAATGAATTTTTGGGCAACGATCGAACATTCATTAAATTACAAATACCAAGGTGAATTTCCTGTTGAAATCAGTGAACGGTTGCGCAGATCAGCGGAAGCCGCCTATCAGTTAGATGAAGAGATGTCCAATATTCGAGAAGAGATCCAGGAAGCGCAACGACTATTTTCCCATGGGAAAGGCCAGCGTTCGAAACGGGACCAACCGCAATCCCTCGAGGAGGATCAGAAATGAAGGGTATCCGAGTAGCAATCATCAACAATCAAGAAGAAAAATCGTTGCGTGTCACCAAACGTTTGGTGGAGCTGCTAGAGCTTTCTGAAAATACGATCGACCAAGACAATCCAGAACTTGTGATCTCAGTGGGGGGCGATGGCACACTGCTTTCAGCCTTTCACTTATTCAATCATAAGTTGGATCAAGTCCAGTTTCTAGGTGTCCATACCGGTCATTTGGGGTTTTATACCGATTGGCGGGATTATGAACTAGCAGAAATGGTGGCATCTTTATGCAACGATCGGCAAAAGACGGTCAGTTATCCTTTGTTAGACGTACGGATCACTTACGCCAATGGCAAATCAGACAAACATTTTTTGGCGTTGAATGAGTCAACGATCAAACGAGGCAACCGCACGATGGTCGCAGATATATCGATCAAAGAAGATTTGTTTGAAAAATTCCGCGGCGATGGCCTGTCGATCTCGACACCAACTGGTTCCACCGCTTACAACAAAAGCGTCGGCGGGGCAGTGCTGCACCCGAGTATCAATGCGTTTCAATTGGCTGAGATTGCTTCTTTGAACAATCGTGTCTTCAGGACATTGGGTTCACCGATCGTGGTCGGTCATCACGAATGGGTCAAAGTCCAATTGCAACAAAGTACCGATTATTTGGTGACGATCGATCAATTTACGATCGAACAAGAAGAAATCGATGCGATCTATTACCGAATTGCCGATGAACGGATTCATTTCGCGTCTTATCGGCATATGCATTTTTGGAATCGAGTGAAAGATTCCTTTATTGGAGAAGAATAAACGAGATGAAATTTACCTATCATTACACGAAAACAGTGCCGCAACAGGTGAAGTATTTTTTGAAAGAACAAGGGATTTCCAAAGGCCTCCTTGCCAAGATCAAATTTCAAGGAGGCAGCATTTTTGTCAATCAAGAGGAACAAAATGTCTTGTTTTCATTGAAACAACATGATAGGGTAACTATTGTGATTCCAGATGAAGGCGAACATGAAACCATGCTGCTGGATGAGACACCGATCGAGATCGTTTTTGAAGATGAACACTTGTTGATCGTCAATAAGCCAGCGGGTGTATCTTCGATCCCGGCCCAGTATCATCCTAACGGAACGATGGCCAATCGGGTCAAAGCGTATTACCGCCGGCAACAGTATCCAAACCAAGTGATCCATGTGGTGACACGTCTGGATCGGGATACATCTGGTTTGATGCTCTTTGCTAAACACGGCTTCGCCCATGCCAAGATGGATGTACAGCTGCGTCAAAAAAAAGTCATCAAAAAATATCAGGCACTGATTGCCGGTGAGTTGGCTGTCTTAGCGGATCATGGGGAGATCGATCAGCCTATTGCCCGCGATTTGACTTCGCTGTTGAAACGCAAAGTTTCTCCAGAAGGTAAGCCAGCCCGTACCGAATATTGGGTAGCCAAACAAAAGCCTCAGTGGGCATTGGTGGATATTCGACTGCATACGGGTCGAACCCATCAAATACGGGTCCATTTTTCGGCAATTGGCTGTCCGCTTTTGGGAGATGACATGTATGGCGGCAGAATGGATCTAGGCATCGAGCGGCAAGCACTCCACTGCTGTCAGCTGCAATTTTTGCATCCCTTCACAGAAGCGCGCATGGCTTTTGACTGTCCTTTAGCCACCGACATGGCGATTGTCGCAACAAGCCATTAAGAGAATACAATGAAGAGAGTTCAACTAAAAGAATTCAACTAAGAGAATAAATGAGGTGAAGAGATTGGATGAAAATCAAGAATTAATCGAACGGTTTGATCAACTGACCCAAGCGCTGAAAGAGATGGATATCCAGAAGTTCAGAGATGAATTTCTAGATCTGCATATCTATGAGCAGGGGCAGTTCTACCAATCTCTGGAAGCCAGTGCGCGTCAAATCGTTTATACGTATCTTTCGCCCAAAGAATTGGCGGATATGTTCGATGTGATCGAAGAAGATGATGAACATATGGTGGATTATTTAACAGAGATGCGGCCTAGTTATGCGGCCGATATGTTGGCGCAAATGTATACGGATAATGCGGTCGATTTGTTGAATACATTAGATAAAAAGCAAACGGCAAAATATCTCAGCTTAATGACTGCTGATGAAGCCAGCGAGATCAAAGAACTGCTTCATTATGAGGATGAAACAGCGGGCTCTTTGATGACCACCGAATTTGTGTCGATCGTGGCGAATCAGACCGTTCGCTCTGCGATGTATGTGTTGAAAAATGCGGCGGATGTGGCCGAAACGATTTATTATATCTATGTGGTGGATACCGATGACAAATTGGTCGGGGTTATTTCGTTGCGGGATCTGATCATCAATGAAGATGACACCATGATTGCCGATATTTTGAATGAACGGGTGATGTCGGTGCATGTCGGTGATGACCAAGAAGATGTAGCCCAAACCTTTAGGGATTACGATTTCTTGGCATTACCAGTCACAGACTACGATGACCATTTGCTGGGAATCGTGACCGTCGATGATATCATTGATGTTATCGATGATGAAGCAGCAAGTGACTATTCCGGTTTGGCTGGGGTCAACGTAGAAGAAGTCAGCGAAAACCCAATCAAAGCGTCTAGCCGTCGTTTACCATGGTTGATCACGTTGTTGTTCCTGGGGATGGCAACTGCCAGTTTGATCAGCCATTATGAAGAATTAGTTAGTGAAGCCAGTATCTTAGCCGTGTTTATTTCTTTGATCACCGGGACTGCGGGAAATGCTGGTACCCAATCATTGGCGGTGGCTGTTAGACGACTGGCCATCAATGATGACAAAGAAAAGAGCTTTATGAAGACCGTCGTCGGGGAAGTTCTGACGGGATTATTTACCGGTGCGATCACGGGTCTGACGATCTTTGCGATCGTGGCAGTTTGGAAACAAAATCCGATTCTGGGTTTTGTGATCGGGATGGCTATGATGTGTGCGATCACAGTGGCCAACCTAGCAGGAAGTTTGATTCCTATGCTGATGGATAAATTAGGGTTTGATCCGGCTGTTGCCAGCGGCCCATTTATTACCACATTGAGTGATCTCACCAGTGTCTTGATTTATTTTAATATCGCAAGTTTGTTTATGCGCTACTTTATACAATGAAGCAAAGGCAAGACCGCAACACGTTCCTAGTGAGGATTCGTGTTGCGGTCTTTTTAATGTTTGAATTTCGGCAAGATGCCAGAAGGGGAGATGCCATAAAGTTTTTTAAAAGACTTACTGAAGTGATAGGCATCTTGATAACCCACCGCAGAAGCGACTTCTTTGATCGTCAGTTGGTCATTCTTCAGCATATCTTTCGCCCGTTTGAGCCTGATCTCAATCAAGTAATTGATCGGGCTCATGCCTGTCGCTTCTTTAAAAATCTTCGATAAATACGTCGGACTTAGAAATTGATCTTGGGCGAGTTTTTCTAAAGTGATCTCTTCTTTATAGTGATTTTCTAAATAATAGATCGTATAGTTCACGATCTTTTGCTGACGCTGTTGGCTTTTCGACAGATAGGGCACAACGTTGCTGTCTTCATCATTGAGCCCGCGTAAAATATAGACCAGCATCTCGATCAGCAACGCTTTTTGGATCAGCTGAAACTCATCACGTTCCTCATTGCTTTCTTTGACCAGCTGCCAAGCTTTTTCCAACACTTGATGGTGGTATTGACCTAGATCTAACAGCGGGTGTTTATTTGGAAAGACATTGCGTGTAAACCCTTCTAAAGAAATATTTTTCAACCCTATATGCAATTGATGGGAGCGGGTACCAGGCAATTGAAATTCACAATGATCCACACCCGGATTAAAAAGCATCACGCTGCCCGCCCGAATTTTCTTTGCGGGTTCTTGATTAAAATGATAATTGCTTTCTCCCTCTAATAAAATACTGATCTCCAAAAAATCATGGTGGTGCATGTCACCATGGCTTTCGGATTGGGTCCAAGGATCAAACAAATAAATGATTTCTGGGTTAAACGTGCGCGGATTGACTAAATTCATGGCTGCTTCACTCCAATTCGGGCTACACGTCCTGAAGTAATCAGGCGTGGCTCTTCTTAGTAATATTCTACATCAAAATGAGTAAGAAAAACCATTTTAATCGCTTTTCAAACCTTTATTCTTAACAACGAGAGGGGGAATTCGATGAGTAACACACAATGGATCTGGCGCTATGCAAAAAAGAACCGCGGCAAACTTCTATTGGCAACTTTATTTTTAGTGATCAATGCAGCGCTGATCGTTGTTAATCCATATTTAGGGGGTATGGTGATCGACGATGTGATCAATCAGCAAAAATCAGAACTGTTACTGCCATTATTATTGATCATGATAGGAACGACCGTGGTACGGACAATCGTTCGGTACTTGTATCAATTGCTGTTTGAACGCGTGGGTCAAAATACGCTGTATGATCTCAGAGAAGATATGTATCAAAAATTGCAAGAATTGGACTTTGATTTCTTCAACCATACCCGAGTAGGAGATATCATGGCCCGGATGACCGGCGATACCGATGCGATTCGCCACTTTGTTTCCTGGGTGACTTACAATATTGCAGAATGTGTTTTATGGTTCTTTTCGGCAATCGTTGTCATGAGTTTTATTGATTGGAAATTGATGTTGGCACTTGTCGCCATTACGCCCTTTATTTTTGTATTGACCAATCAAATGTCGAAAAAAGCCCATCCGCTATTCTTCAATATCCGTGAGAGTTTTTCCAGATTGAATTCGATGGTAGAAGAAAATATCGGCGGCAATCGGGTGGTCAAAGCATTTGCCCGAGAAAATTTTGAGATTGAAAAATTTGTGCAATATAATGAAGACTTTAAAGCGAAAAATATGGCATCGGCTGAAGTATCCAGAACCTACTTGCCATGGCTAGACGGATTGGCCGGTAGTTTATCGATCATTGCATTGGTTCTGGGTGGGATCTTCGTGATCAATGGCGAGATGACGTTAGGGGATTTGGTGGCCTTCAATGGGTACTTGTGGATGCTGAACAATCCGATGCGGATGAGCGGCTGGTTGATCAATGATGCCCAACGCTTTTCAGCGGCGTGTATCAAGATCCGGCAAATGCTGGCACAGGAATCGAAAATACCAGTGCATCATCAAGAAACACTGGTGCCGATCAAGGGCTATGTAGAATTTAAAGATGTGTCCTTCCACTTTTCCGATGATCCTGATCAAAATGTTTTGTCAGATATTAATTTCAGCATCGGACCAGGACAAACGCTGGGGATTTTAGGCGAGACAGGATCAGGAAAAACGACACTAGTCAATTTAGTGGGGCGATTCTATGATCCAACCGAAGGAACAGTCTTGATCGATGGCAAAAATGCCAAAGAATACCCCGTCCGTCAATTGCGGGAGAACATTTCGATGGTCATGCAAGATGTCTTCTTATTCTCAAATACGATCACCGACAATATCGCCTTTGGAAATCCATTGGCAGATGAAGGATTTATTCGGCAAATGGCTGTCGTAGCCGATGCAGATACCTTCATCTCACGGATGCCGCAAGGCTATGAAACGATTATTGGTGAGCGGGGTGTCGGACTATCTGGTGGGCAAAAACAACGGATCTCTCTAGCACGGGCACTGGCCAAAGACCCATCGATTTTGATTTTGGACGACACGACGTCAGCCGTCGATATGGAAACGGAATCGAAGATCCAGCAAGAACTCACCAAGTTAACAGGCGAAAAGACCACATTTATCATCGCCCATCGTATTTCATCGGTTAGAGAAGCCGACGTGATTCTCATGATGGAAAAGGGCCGTGTCGTCGAACAAGGCACACACGAAGCACTGGTTGCCAAACGTGGTAAATATTATGAAGTGTATCAAAAACAACTAGGTTTATCAGGAGGTGAAGACGATGGCGAGAAACACATTTGATGTCGATGAAGAATTAGAACAGGAATTTAGTTGGCAAGACTTCAAGCGCCTATCACGTTATGTTGTTCCGTATAAGCAAAGTATCTTCAAAGTCTTGGCAACGATCATTTTGGCCAATCTTGCAGGGATGATGGCGCCGGTCTTCACCAAGATTGCGATCGATACATCGATTCCTGAAGGAAGTATTGGTCAGTTGCTATTGATCGGCGTGGCATTTCTGGTGACCTTGGTCATCATTGGCGTCTGCATGCGCTATCGAATCTATCATATCACCAGTATCGGTCAAGACGTGTTGAAAGACATGCGCTATGATATTTTTGAGCATTTGCAACGCTTGCCGTTTTCCTACTTTGATACGCGGCCACATGGGAAAATCTTGATCCGCATCGTCAATTATATCAATACCTTGAGTGACCTGTTGAGTAATGGGTTGATCAATCTGATCTCGGATATTTTCAATGTCGTGATCACCTTGATCTTCATGTTTGCCATTGACTTCAGATTGACCCTGTATTCATTGGCTTTGCTGCCAGTCTTGTTTGTGATGGTGATGGTCATCAAAAACAAACAGCGCAAAGCGTATCAAACCCTTAGCAATAAACAATCTAATTTGAATGCCTATATCCATGAAAGCATCGCAGGCATCAAAATCACGCAATCTTTTGCCAGAGAAGAAGAGAATGCTGGTATTTTCGAAGAAGTCAGCAATGACTATCGGACTTCATGGATGAAAGCCGTCCGGATTCAATTTCTGATGTGGCCAGGCGTACAGAATATCTCAGTCATCACCACTTGCTTGATTTATTTTGTCGGTATCCGCCAAATCGGGGTGGAAGTCAGTACCGGAACTCTGATTGCTTTCATCAGTTATATCAACAATTTTTGGAATCCGGTCATTAATATCGGGAATTTTTACAATTCATTGATCACAGCAACAGCCTATTTGGAACGTATATTTGAAACCATGGACGAAGTACCAGATATCGAAGACAAACCTGATGCCAAAGTCTTGCCAGCAATGAAAGGGGCAGTGGCCTTTGAAGATGTGACTTTCCGCTATGAAGAAGGCAAGAATATTCTATCAGATGTCAACTTTACGATTACGCCAGGGGAAAGTATTGCTTTGGTTGGACCAACCGGCGCGGGTAAGACCACGATCATCAATTTGTTGAGCCGCTTTTACGATGTCAATGAAGGCAGTGTCAAAGTTGATGGCATGGATGTCCGTGATGTCACATTGGCTTCATTGCGCTCTCAGATGGGTGTGATGCTGCAAGATACCTTTATTTTCTCTGGTACCATCATTGAGAATATTCGTTACGGAAAATTAGATGCTACGGAAGAAGAAATCATCGAAGCAGCCAAAATCGTTCGCGCCCATGATTTTATCAAAGATTTGAAAGATGGCTATGATACGGTGGTGGAAGAGCGGGGTAGTACGTTATCTGCAGGTCAGCGGCAATTGATATCCTTTGCGCGTGCGCTGCTAGCAGATCCGAAGATTCTGATTCTGGATGAAGCAACTTCAAGCATTGATACCAAAACAGAGGAACTGCTGCAAGAAGGTTTACTAAAACTCTTAGAAGGTCGGACCTCCTTTATTATTGCCCATCGCTTGTCAACGATCAAAAACTCGGACCGCATTTTCTATGTGGCTGGCGGTACGATCGCGGAATCAGGCAATCATGACCAATTGATGGCCCAAAGAGGGTTGTATCATCATTTGTATCAATCGCAATATGATTTGTTGCAGGCGATATGAGATAAGTGAAAATAATTTAATCGAGAAGAAGGCGCACCTTGTGATGAGGTGCGCCTTTTTGGAGAGAATGGATTTTTGTTTAACTAAGCGTGAAGGTTTTGCTGTAGATAGTAGTGAAGTCATTACCTAGTAAAAGGGAATTAGTATCCTGCTTTCAAAAAAGTCTCGAAATAAGGATCCAATTTGTCATCCATTTCAGTTTAAAAATTAATGGCAAATCGGAAAACCGAGAGGTTCTTTTTTCGAATTGAAACTGTATTCGTTTACTATAAGTTCTTTAGTATAAAAAGTGCAGGGAATATCGACTTCGGATATTGCAGTTATAAGACGAAACCTTTGGATAAGAATAAACAATACTGGATTTTGACAAATATACTTATGATGATAGTTATTGATTGTAGCTACGTAGGTATCGTTTAAAAGTTATCGCCTTCGAATGGGGAGAACAGTTAAATCTTTGCATTGACCTTTATGCTAATTGCAGAAGCATTTAGGCGTTCCTAAGTGAAATTTCGAATTGAATTAGAACAGATAGGAAGTGAAAAAATCATTTTAGGACTTAATCGACAATTTATTCAAAATAGAAAGTAAACTATAAGTGTTAAGTCGACTTAACTATTCATTATTTCAGTATTAATATTTGTATTCCTATAATTAAAAATAATTTAAATAATATATTACCAAGGAGGGCATATATATGACTAGTTTTAAATCTAACCATTCGCCTGTTCCCAAAAAAGCAATCTTTTTTCATATTGCTTTCATTGTTTCCCTAATTTTACCTTGGAGCTTTAATTCAAACCTTGATACATTCAGTATTGAAGTGTTAAATGGGATTAGTCTTATTTCTTCTTCACTGATGTATATGGGGCTGTTCTGCTTATATGAGTTCATTATAGTTGGCAGTTTTATTACTAATAATAATCAGATTATAATACTCGCTTTCACTATTCATGTTCTTTTTATCAGTTTCCAGTTTTTTTTATTGATTTCTCAAACAATCAATTTTATTCAAATATTTAACCTATTTGGATTGCTGATAGCTATAGCTGGGAATATCGGTATTTTTATTTATTTATTATCAAGTATGTTAAACAAGAAATAGGTTTTTAGACATAAAAAACGACTTGCAACTTCAATGAGTTGAGAGTCGTTTTGTCGATTATAAGATAATTCGCAGTATATGAAGTAAAAAGATTTTCTTTAAACCAAATATGGAGAAATGCTAACTCTTATAATAACCTACATAATATGAACCTTTATTTTCAGCACGAATGAGTGGTTTTCCTCGGTATGTTGCTGGGGGATATGAAGAAAATTTATAAGAAGTTAGCAGAATACCTCTTTCAGAAATTTGATTATCCAGAATGAATCCTTCACTCGAGGCTTGTGCATAAGCAATTCCCGCATCACTAAACAGCATCAACACGACCAGAAGCGTTAAATACATTTTTTTCATTTTGCCACACCTTTCTGTATAAACTAAATAATTGCTAATGCAAGCATATCATTAGTTTTGGGGAAAAAGTGTGAGTAGTCCTAAATAGTTGCTTAGGTGGATATTCGATTTAACGGGAGCGTGGATTGACAAATAAGAAGTCCTAACTGCTAAAATAAATTTTTTATCAAGCGAACTGAACCGAAAGCTGTTAATCCATTTGTCATCATTATTTCTCGGGTAGACTTATCTAAACGCAGTACATGTTTTTTATTTACGAGAAAAGCGTGATGCACACGGATAAAATGATTCGAAAGCTTTTCTATATCTGTTAAGTTCCCATATATCTCAAGTTGTCCTTCTTCATGATGAAGGATCAAACGATGCTTTGCAGTTGATGTTTCTAAATAAATGACTTGATCAATAGGCAGAAATCGGGATTGATTGCCAACTTTAAAGGGAAGAATCTCGGTATCCTTCGACTGGCTAGTTGTATAGAAGCTTTGTGTTTCAATCAAGGCCGAACGAACGCGATCACGTATGAGACTCCTATCATCTTTACTAATATAATCTAGCGCTTCAAGCTTATATTTGAAGGTTAAAGGCATTTTTTCATCGTGGGTAGTTAAGAAAACAAGTTTACAATTGCGGTCTTTTTGTCTGATTTTCGAACCAAGGGCAATACCGTCGATCGATGTTCGCAAATCAATGTCTAAGAAAAAAATACCATAGTAGGCATCTTTTTCTTTGATATATGTCCATAATTCATGGGGATCTTTTGTCGCTAATGTCACTTCCATATCAAGTTCTTCAATCATGATGTATGACTGAACAAAATGGGTCAACATGTCTAATTGCTTTGGATCATCTTCACAGATATATACAGATAACATCTATTATTCCTCCTGATGGATGGTAATCATTTGTGTGTAATAGCGATCGGTGATTTGTGTTTCAAGAAACAGACTATGTTCTTGTTTGACGATTGCTGCTGCATTTTGCAAACCTAATCCTCTGTCAGGCCCCTTAGTTGACAGGTTATTTTTCTTCAGCAAATCTTCTTTAGGAAGAGAAGCTGAATACGTGTTTCTTATAATGATCACCTCATCTCCTTCTTGCTTGAACACAGCAATTGAGAGATCGGGGGTCGTGCTTTCTTGCGCAGCTTCAATCGCATTATCCAAAAGAATACCTAGCAGACGAACGAGCTGAATTGTGTCGAATATTGATTCCATTAGTACCTCATAAGGAACTTCAAGTGTGATAGTTATCTTTGCAACCTGAGCATAGTTCAATTTATGCAAAAGAATGCTGCGAATTTCTGACAGTCCAATGTTTTGAATATCGTCTAAACGAAAGAAAGAGGTGGTAACCAGATTTTGTGTTGCTTTGAGATGGCTATGATAGTAATCCCTCAAACCAGTTAGATCTCCTTCATTGATGTATTCTTGGATCGAAAGCAAGATATTATTGTAATCATGCCTAAATGCGCGTAAATCTTGATAGCTGGTTTCTAATGCATGACTATATATTTGAATCTCTTCATAAGCGGTTTGCGTTTGTTGCTGCGCTTGTTGCAGCTTTTTTTTACTGTATAAGGAATAAATGATCAGCATCATGACAATCAGAACAAATAGCAAAATTGCTGCTAAAGCACTGAATAATGATTGTATTTGAAAATTTTGCGGATAGAAATATAAATAAGTATATAGTTGATAACTTTGCGTCAGAAACCAAACAATAGCGAGAATGTAGACGGTTTTTTTCAACAGAAAATATTTTTGAAGAGCAACCGTTAGGTAAGGTCGTAATATATATCCTAAACAGCCATGAAGCAGTAATCCTGTGATTAAATACAATAAATAATACAGATTGTTTTCTGAGAGGACCATCATAAATATCAACGTTGAGAACAATTTTGTTAGCAACCAATTTAAATAATAAGCAACCAATACTTTTGCAAGCGGATTTAAAAAGGATTGGTTTGAATGCGAAGAATACGTGATGATCAGCAATCCAATGATGAAAATAAAAAGTCCCAGCCAGTTGATATGCATTTCAATAAAACAACAGATAAGCAGAAGAAAAAAGATACAGGTAAGCAACGATTTATCTTTTATGATGTTTGGTTCCAGCATCATAAAAACACTTAATATAAAAAATAATTCCGAAAAAATGATTAAGTTAAAGATCATGAGAATCTCCTGTTGTTTTTTGATTATATTTTATCATATTTATATGGATTTAAGACAAAAACATTCAGGTATTCCTAGATGTTTTTTTTTTACGTCTGTTCTTCATTTAGGATAGTTAATCAATGAATTAGGATATCTTTGGTTTTCGAGGCTACATTTCCAATATGATTAGGGTATCAAATCGATTTGAAAAAAAGAATATCTGATATGTCACTTAGTATACAAGTTTTTTCTTTCTCAAAAAAACTTGTTTCTCGTTGTCAAATGATTGTCCAAAGACTAAAAGAGACGCTTCATTGAAGAAATGTATTTCATAGAATATCATTTTAGAAATAGATTTAGTCAGTCGTATAAGCTATCTTTGCGCGCCTAAATGTAGTTGATTTATTTATTCTGAACCAGATTCAAGTATGGAAAATAATAATTGTAAGATGTTGTTATTTTGTTCGGTACGTTTCTAGCATAATTCGAGGAGGAAATACACATGAAAATCAAGAAAAAAATTATCACAGCTTTATTTGTTGCTACGACCATATTTTCTCTTGCTGCCCCAGCATTTGCTGCAGTTTCTGTTCAAGGTGGAACATGGTCATATGGTGGTCAGCATAATCCTACTAACTGGGGAGCATTCTCAAATTACTATCACAAAGACAAATGGCATTGGTCAAGTGTTGTTAGGCATAGGGATTTAAAGTCTAATAAGGGCACAGCTTCTAAAGGTGGTACTTCTAAAGCTTTTGTTAACACAAATTTGGGAGAAAAAGCTTCTTTTGATTTTGGATTTTAATCGTTTAAAAGGAGAGAATGACGGTTATTCTCTCATTTAGAATGGATATATAAAATTATTCTAGCTATATAAATAAAATATACATAATGTGATTTATTTTTTTGATAAGGTTTAAAAAAATTTAATCAAAAGCTGACGTATAGACGAGAAGACAAAGGAGAATGCGTAAGTGAAAATCAAGCGTTTTTTTATTTATTTTTCCACACTTATCATTATGGCTTTTATGGTATGGACATTAATAAATTCCCCTGATCAGTTATCTTTCGCTACTTATCCTTTTATTTATGTAAAGAATGCGGATTCAAATGCATTAGATAAACAAGCAGTTAACGATTCCTTGGATGAATTCTCTAGAGAAAATAATTTGGTTATTGTCAAACGCATTGTGCAACCAACTAAGGAAGGGCAGCGATTTGTCTATCAAAAATTCGGCGCAGGCGATCTTCCTAGAGGGTTTCCTGAAGCACCGAATAATATTCAAGGGATCAGTAGTGTATTTGGACAATATTTAGTAATTCAAGGTGAATTAGAAGAACAGCGATTAGCGAATCAATTTTATAATTTTGGCTATCAAGTAGAAATTTTTGAAAAAGAATCTGTGATTAGTATTGTAGTTGCATTTTTGGCAGGATCTTCTTTATCAGTATTACTGATCTTAGTTTTTACTTTTACAGCATTAACATTGGTTTTACGCATAAAGGATTTACGCTTTGCAGGTATTCGCTTGATATCTGGAGAAACGATTTGGTCGATTATTTTTCGTAGCCTTCGATCAGACTTTGTTGATATGATTGGCGCTTTACTATCCTGTATATTATTAGGATGGGGAATATTAGTCATGCAAGGAATTTCACAGGATCGGATTTTGCTACTTCTTTTTGCGGGACAATCCTTATATATAGTGCTTCTGGTATTCATTTCAATCATTTTGAGCGGGATTTATTTCTTTAATCTAAAAAGCATGAATCTGATTAGCATCATTAAAGGAAAATTACCACTTCATCGACTCGTAGGCATCATTTTATTCTGTCAATTTTTAGCGATGATCGTCATTGGTTGGGGGACTAGTCGGATTCCATTGCTGATTAATACATATCAAGAGCAACAAAGCGCAACAAAAAAATGGGATCCTCATGAAGACTTAGTAAATATTTCTTTTAATGTTGGTAAAGAAATCAATAGTATGGAAGCATTTGATGAAGAAGCAAAGCTATGGTACCCTTTCGTGCGAGATGAAATAGAACATCAAAATGCGCTTTTAGTGAATCATAATTTATTAAATTATATATTCAGTGATGTTGATCCTCAAGGAAATCGATTAACTGATTACGTACCTTTAGGCAATACTCTTTTTGTCACACCTAATTATTTGAATGAACAAAATATTTCAGTAGACGATATACTGTACACACAGTTGGAAGATTTAGAGCAAGGTCAATTTGTTTTATTAATGCCCGAGAAATTGAAAGAGCATAGTGATGAGTACCGAAAAATGTATGAAAGCCATATGGAAATGTACGGGTTGGATAGTGGCGAGGAAAATGCTGAAATACTATTCGATTTTTCTGCTGTGGTTGGATACGTACCAAATAATCAATTAAGGTTCATTTATAACCATACGTCCATCTCATCAAAGCAATTTCTTTTAGATCCTATTATAGTGATTGTGACCCCAGCATCTTTAGGAAACACGTTTTCGTCTAGATTGTTTTGGATGGACATGATCAGCGATTACTTTTATCTTTCAGGCTTTGACAAAACTGTAAGTAAGCTGAAAGAAATGGACTTATATTCCTCAGTCTCAACTGTTTCGAATAGTCGTCAAATGTATTATGAACAGTACAGCAAACTACGTATGGAATTATTGACACTTATAGCTAGTACTGTTATTGGTGTTGCTACCTCTGTTCTCTTGTTTAATTCTATGAATCTTCTTTATTTTGAAGAATTTAGACGGGATATTTTTATTAAACGATTATCTGGATTACGATTTTTGGCGCTTCATCAAAACTATCTAATCACGCAGTTGACCGTGATCTTTCTTGGATTTTGCCTGATTGTTTTTATCACCAAAAGTCTATGGACCAGTATAGCAGCATGCCTTTTTTTTGTAATCAATGGGCTACTGATTCTTTATCGTCAGATGAAATCTGAAAATAAACTGGCAATATCAGTTTTGAAAGGAAAATAAGATGATCAAGATTGAAAACTTAAACAAAAAGTTCGAGAACCGTTACTTATTTTCGAAAACGAATGTAACCTTTGAAAACGGAAAAGTATATGCTTTGATTGGTCCCAGTGGAAGCGGAAAGACCACATTATTAAATATTTTGGCACAGCTTGAACCATACGATGATGGGAAAATCGTTTATCATGATCAGCCGCTAGAGAAAATAAAAAGTCATATCTATTTTCGTAATGAATTGGGGTATCTCTTCCAAAATTTTGGGTTGCTAGAGAGCCAATCTATTAAAGAAAATTTAGATTTAGGGTTGATTGCAAAGAAATTAAAGAAATCAGAGAAGATTGCGTTAGAAAAAGAAGTATTGGAAATGGTGCATTTAGATTATCTTGAATTAGGCCAAAAAATATATACATTATCTGGTGGAGAAGCGCAACGTGTCGCACTTGCGAAAACAATTCTTAAAAATCCTTCATTGATTTTAGCAGATGAACCAACTGCGGCACTTGATCCAGTTACTTCAGAAGAAATCATGTCGATCTTGCTTTCATTGAGAAATGAAAGTCGTGTGATTATTATCGCTACCCATAATCAAAGTATTTGGGAGAGAGCAGATAAAGTCATTCCAATAAATACGATTGCGAATATTGATTAGGTAATTATTTCGCTACCACTGACTTGGAAGTGGACAAAAAAATGGCAAGTTGATCGTCTTGCAATAAAAAAGTTGAAGAAGAGGGAATAAATGAAAATAAAATCGTTGAGTCGATTATTCAGTCAGATGTACCCGAAATTGTTGGGAAATCTGAGAAGATAATTAAGTATGATACTTTAGCGATGTTGTCAAACAATGTTTATGACGCGCTTTCTTTTTGAGCTTCTAAATAGTAGGTGAAAGGATAAATTTATGAAAAGAATATATTTTTTTGTAGGAGTATTATCTACAATAATTATATGTTTAGCTTTAGTGATTAATCCTCGAGATATTTCTGCATCAGAAAAAGTAAGACTAAATTTAGAAAAACTTGATCAATCTATTCAAGACCAAATAGAGAACCATACACTTTTATCACTGAGTTCTAATCCCTATGATTATATTGCGGAAAATGAATATTATGATGCAATTATAGAATTAGGTGTAGCTGCGCTCTGTGAACTAGAAAATAGTCTAGTCAGCTCAGATGAAAATGGTCTTGTTCAGTATATAATTTCTATTGCCATTGAGGATATCAGTCACACAAATGTCAATGAAATTTTAGGAAATGAAGATTTTGGGTGGGAAGATGCGCATGAATTTACAACTGAGTGGTTAGAGATAAAAGATACTGTTACAGAAAATGTTGAAACGATTATTCAATCTGAACTCCTTAATGATGAAGAAAAAATAGAAAAGATCAATCATTATGGTCTTTTAGCAGTTCTGGCAATTGAATCATATGTCAATACAGCGGAAGGTAGACAGAGTAGCTTCCTCAAAGCAGGTCTTAAGCATGTTGTCGAATCATATAACCTAGATGAAAAGGAAATAGAACTTGTTTATGAACTTTTCTAAAACCAAATAGTAGGGACTGTCACATAAGTCCTGAATATAATAAGCCAGAAATGACAGAAAAATCATTCATTTCTGGCTTTTTTTTGGTGAAATAAAAGAAGCCCATGCAGTGAAATAGATTTCCCAAGGAACTTCCCTTACATTATATAAGGTTGATGAACTGTTGAAACAAAAGGAAAGGCGCTTGGATGAATTTGAAAAGAGGTTGACGTTACCATGGCAGAGGTTGTTTCTTTGATAATTCTACCATATGTGTTTTCAGCTAAAATGATTTGAAAATGACTGATTGAATAATTAGCAACTAACGACATATTTTTTAGAATATTTATATTTTAATGTAATTAGATGTGTATGTAACTAAAAATCAATTTTTGTCAGGGTGTATTAGAAATTAAATGATATTTATCTAATAGACATCATCAGCAGTTGAGAGAGATGAGGTTATCCTAACTGTATAAATTTCAGTTTTAGTAACAGTTAGGACGTAAAAAGGCACTATTAGATAGAAATCATCTGTTTTGTCACAAGATAGAATATACTGTGAGCATTAGGTTGATTGAATCACTTGGTAAAGGATTTGATCTCACATGAAAGTTCAGTGAGCAAAAAATCACTGTTGCAGTAAATTGGTAAAGAATAATGTATTTAATGGAGGAAGCAGCATATGATAAATTGTCGAATACTAATAGCGTGTCTCGCAACCTCATTTTCCTCAACTGGGGTAATTTTGGTCGTTAGTTTATTGAACTTATTGTTTAGTCATAGACAGGTTGGGTATTACTCATCGTATTTTGGTTTCCTAATCTTTGAGATTAGTGACAAGAATCTGCAATGGGATTTGTATATGTCGTTTGGACTGAATTTTGAACGGCTGTATGTCTTCTTTTTGACAATGCTGATCATCGCCATGTTTTACTATATGCTTACAATGATTTATTTGACATTAAACAAGTCAAAGGGCAATCAAATGTAACAGAGAGTGATCAATGTGCCAAACAGGCATGTTTTCTATTTTTAAAGGGAATTATTTTGGTTGGAGAATTCTACTGGCTTTTGAACAATATGGCATACTGGCTATGGACGTATAACAGGGGCACGAATATCTAACACGCATTGTTCAATTGAAAGTCTATATTCGTATATTTTAGGAGGCGTTTCATGTCAATTCGAAAATTTCGCTATAAAAACAAATACTTAGCAGCAAGTATGATCTTACTTACTGTATCGATGTTGATTTCTTGGATTTTTGCCAGCAACTTTTTTGAGATTCTGACAATGGATTACACTGCTCCGGATCTTGACCAGTCAGTTCCGAAAAGCATTATCCAAAAAAGCTTACTAGGATCTATCTTAACATGGGAAAACTTTGTCGATTCTTCTATGTATCACATAATTGATTTTTTACCGGTTTTGGTGGTATTGCCCATGTTAGGATTTTTTGACGAGTTTCAGTTGTATCATGCTTACGGAAGATCGCGAATACAACATTTTTTCAAATATCAAGTACAAACAATTTCCATTTATTCCGTTATCTCAGCCTGCGCACTTTGTTTGGCTTTGACGTGTCTTTATAGTATAGCAGGATTATTCGTGGTTCGATCGATTGATGATATTGGCGACTATGCTTCCATATTACCTGCCAACTTTTACCAGTCTTCTCCATTTCTCTTCTTTTTATTTATGATCTGGACTATATATTTCGTTTCATTTTTTGTTCTCAACTTTTTAGCAGGAACATTCGTCATTTTTTGTCACCGTAAATGGCAAGTCTTAATATTAACGATGTTCATTTGTTTTGGTTCAGGAATTCTATCCAATATCGCAAGCTTTCCAGCACTGAATTATTACGGTACATATTTAGCATTTAATACGGAATTAACAACGCTTCAAGCGTTTACACCAATTTTCATTTTTATGATGCTGGCGTGTGTCATCTTATTTATTTTAAGACGTCGGGAAGTAAAATAGCGTTATTCGGAGGTCGATATGAAGGGATATCAAAAATTCTGTTTCCTGTTTTTAACAGCAGTGTTGCTTGCTAGCGTCAGTTATGTCTATGTCAGCAATAACTTGTTTCAGTACAGTATGGCAACAAATAGTCAGCTATATAAAGAATATTTTGTGCATAAACTGTTTATCTTTCCCGATTATACTCGGTTAGATTATATGGAAGGAAAGAATGTTTTTGATTTAATGCCATTTTATTTCTTTCTGCTTTCAGCTATTGTCGTTGGGGCACTTTCTTTTTTGAGCAGAGGAAAGGTATACTTTCAATATTATGCCGCTCGTTTAAAAACAAGTCGAAGATTGTTTAGCAGAATGATGCAGAAAGGAACATATGACCTAGTTGTTTTCTCTTTCAGTTATCACATGGCTATTATCTGTTTGATTGTTTTCAATACATTTAATTATCAGGAAGATAGCCAAACCTTTTTATTGCAAATGGTCCTATTATTGATCATCCATACACTTTTCCTGTTGGCACTGTATCGGTTCCTGTTTTTTGTTTATTTGATGTTGGATGATGTGGGGTTTGTCCTCATGCTAGTGGGTGTATTGGCTATCATTTTTATGATCAATCTGACATTTCCCAGTCTATCTATTATTTTCATTTGGCATGATTTGCATTGGGTGATAAGTATCATTTTTAGTGGCATCATCTTACTCTTAACACAGTTCATGACAATATTTATGCCTTTTCATTTGTAAACTCAACGAAAGAAGTGATCAACAATGAGAATCAAGCTGAAAAATGTAACGATTAAAATAAAAAGTCAAAGTATATTAGATGATGTGAATATGCTGATTGGCGCAAAAGAGTGTATTGGGTTGATTGGACACAATGGGTCTGGGAAATCTGTACTTCTGAAAGCAATTTGCGGGTTTATGCCGTTTTCCGGAAGAATCAATGTCATGGGAAAAGATGTCATAGCTGGAAAACAATTTATTATTGATAGTGGCATTATGATCGAACAACCAGACATGATTGGGTATCTAACAGCACTTGAAAATTTACAGCTATTGGCTGACTTGATAAAGGAAGTTTCCACGAAACAGTTGGAAGAAGTCCTTGTCCAGGTTGGTTTAGTAGATTGCAAAGGGAAAAAAGTCAAATATTTTTCTTTGGGGATGAAACAAAGACTGAGGATCGCGCAAGCGTTAATGGAAGATCCCGCGATTTTGATTTTGGACGAACCTTTCAACGGGTTGGATAAAAGAGGTGTTGCTGAAATATCAGAATTGTTGCAAGAGTTAAAAATACAAGGGAAGACAATTCTTTTAACAAGCCACGATGAGCGGCAAATTGATGCGCTTTGTGATCGTGTCTATGAAATTGAAGGAGGACACCTATATTGCGTAAGTTGAAATGTGCTTATATAGCCATAGGTTGCTTACTGCTGACAGGTTGTGGCAGTCTGGCCCCTGATGTACAAGAAGAATCGGTCAGTGAAAGTCAACGGCAAGCAGCGATTGAGGAAGAAAATCAGGCAATGGAACATAGGGTGGTTTTTGATATTCAAGCGGCTGATTTAGATCGGAAATTAGCAGATTCGAGCGTTTTTGTTCTTGTTCCCGACGGTGTAGAAGCAGATGATGGCTTTATTACAGTGGATTATGCGGCTGGAGAAGAGAGTAGAAATCTATACTTTTCTGCCATTATGATTCAAATCAACGAAAGCTATAGAAATTTTGGTGAAAAGAAACAGCTGATCGATGAAGTAATGACGGCCCTTTTCAAGGCACTTGGCGTCGAGTTTGATTACTCAGATTTTGAAAAAAAACTTGAAAGTCGGGAAGTCAACATTGATTACGGTGAACAAATTCATGTTGAAATTACACAAAATACGGATGATATTAGGAATGTTCAGTTGATCATAAAACCCAATTAACTTTCATATGAGGGAACTGAAATAGTCTGCTAAATACAAAGAACCTGCCAATCAATCGGCAGGTTCTTCTCATCTACGCTAAATTTTCAGCTCTTAGATTTTTCCTTCCAGCTCAATGTGATCAGACTGGCACAGATAAACCCGCCGCCAAAAAGCAAATACAACCACAAATAAGGTGAATCACTTCCAGCAATCTCCAATACGCCGTTCAATAGACACCATGTGATGAAGCAGGCCAAACCCGAATGATAGAGATTCGATGAAAGCCGCAGCTGTTTGTTGCTGAATAGTCGACCAATCAGCCACCAGATCAGGCCTGCACCAGCCATGATCAGCCAAGCGTAGCGCAGCGAGGCGGAGCTGACGCCGTGACTAAAGTGATGATACACCAATTGGAAGAGAAATAGACTAAGACTGATGCTACCGTAGGAAATCAATTTTTTCATGTCGGTCACTTCCTTTACTTGAAATAGAGGATATCGCTGACTGCTCGTTCCTCGCTGTTGTCACTACCACCGACGGTCTGATTGACAACTTTGCCATTGAAGTAAAGGGTCGATGAGCCGCCACCGTCTAGATTATAGGCAGTTGTAGCACCTAGTTCTTCAAATTGCTCTGCCAATTGATACAAGGTCAATCCTTCGCTGTCAGATGTCCTTCCTTCAGAAACGATGATCACATAGTGGTTCTCGCCAATTTGTCCGATGGCCGTTCGGGGGTTGCTGGTCATGGATTGCGAGACTTCGGCAGAAGTAGATACTGCGATTTGACCATCCTCGATCAATGCCGGACCGAAAGAAAGGATTTGCTGTGCATTGGTCAAGGACTCAGCCGACGTGGTGCTTTCATCAACGATCGAAAAATTGCCATCTTGATCAATGACCAACGCTTGAGTATCCCCATTTGCCGTATCGCGATATAACGTACCATTGCGCAAAACAAAACCTGTACTGCGAAATCCGTAATAATCGCCATTGATCGCCAAAACAGCCTCGTTTTCGGCTGCCATCGCAGAAGTTGTTTCTTTGATATTTCTGCCATAAGTATTTTCCGCTAAAGCAGTTTGCAGATGACTGCTGTCGACTGTTTGGATATCGGCGATATAGACGGTGGTTTCATCGACACGTTTTTCTGTCAACGTGATCGTCAGGCCGTCACTCGTATAACTTGTGTCGGTGGCTACGACCGATTCGCTGCTGGCCGTCGTCTCTTCAGTGCTATTGTCAGTCGAGGCGGCGGTGCTGTCTGTCACCGTTGCTACTGCTACTTGGCGATCAGGCAAAACAAACGCTTTTAAAAGGATCCAACAGCTGCTTGCTGTCAGCAGGAGTGAAAACAGCCAGGCCCAGCGGTAAGGTTTTTTTAGCCAATTCATTATGAGGCCCCCTTTACAAAAATATAACGCTGTTGTACTTGGAAACTCAAGAAGAACAAGAGGCCGTCCACGATCAGTTTAGACAAAAAGATTGAGGGCAAAATCTGCGCTAAGCAATTGACCCCGATCCAACTAAAGAAGATGATGGCCAAAAATAGACAGGCGTAACGAAAAGCAGTAGCTGACTGACGCGGTTGCCGGAATACATAGCGACGGTTCAATAAGTAGTTGATTACCCCTGAAGTCAAACGGGCCAAAACCGTCGCAATCAATAATGGCAGAGAGGTACGACCCAAAAGCAAGGTCAATAGCAGGAACAAACTGCTGTCTAAGAGTGCTGAAATAAGTGAAGCACCGATAAAACGCAGCAACGGTCCATAGATCAACAAGGAATCATGGATTGGACGGAAATGGGAATGCTGATTGTTGTCCTCATAAATCGTCTGGATAGGGATCGATATCAGCGTAAGTTGCTGCTGTTTTGCAGCTAACAGGACATTCATTTCATAGTCAAAACGTGCGCCATTGATTTCGGTCAAAATGGGCATCAAGGTAGTGGGGAATGCCCGCAAACCTGTTTGGGTGTCTTGCAAACGCAAACCTGTAGCCAACCAAAAAAAGCCTGATGTCAATCGATTGCCCCAGTAGCTTTTGGCAGGGGTCGTTTTTTTCTCAAATGAGCGGACGCCGAGTATCAGGGCGCGGCTTGGCTGATTGGGCAAAGCATGGATCAGACGTTGGATATCTTGCGGGTGATGCTGCCCATCCCCGTCGGCGGTCACAATTCCTTCTACTTCAGGAAAGTGTTGCTGGATCATGTGTAACCCATACTTCAGCGCGTAGCCCTTGCCGTGGTTTTGGGGATACGAATAAAAATGAATGCGGGGAGAAAGTTGACGAATGGTGTGAAAAGTTTCTTGATAGTGCGCACCACTGCCATCATCGACGATCAATATATCGCAGGTAGTTGCTTGAAGCAACGTGTCAAAAAATGTAATGGTTTTTTTTGACGGCTCGTAGATAGGAATCATTAATAGGACATTCATGTGAAATCACCTCTTGCACATAGGATAGCTGAGGCGGCTTAATGGGAACTTAAAAAGAGTAAAGAAGGATTGAAAGTGCTTGTTCAATGAAAAACGACAAAAAAACTGCTTTCTCGAAAGAAAGCAGTAAGAACATCAATCACTTAAATCAACGATTTTGGTCCCGTGAACTTCTTGTATACCTAGCGTATCACTGACATGTTGCGCATTCTCAAATGAAATCCCGCCCCCTGGTAAAATCGTCAGACGTTCTGCTGCATAGTCGATTAATTCTTGCAGACGCGAAAGATTATCTTCAATAGGGGTGCCAGCTGCGCCGCCATGGGTCAAAATGCGTTCGACCCCGTGATCCGCCAGCCAATCGACCGCAGCAAACTGTCGTTCAGCAGGAATTGCATCAAAGGCCATGTGGAAAGTCACTTGTAGGCCTTCTGCTGTGTCTAGCAATAGTTCTAAGGCTTCTTCATCCAACCAGCCACTGGGAGTCAAACAACCTAGAACAACGCCATCGGTACCGATTTTTTTGGCTTCGATCAAATCGGTATGCATGATTTTCAATTCTGTATCGTTGTAAACAAAATCACCACCCCGCGGACGAATGATCGTCATCACAGGGACATTCTTTTCTCCGGCATAGCTTAAGGCTTCTTCAATGACACCTGTACTAGGGGTGGTGCCGCCGACAGCCAAATTGTCGCATAGTTCGATCCGATTCGCACCTCGGGCGATCGCTAATGGGATATTGGTATAATTTTCTGCACAAAACTCTTTTAACATAAAGACCCTCCATGGATAAAGCTGTTATTCTATACTAGTAGTTTACCATAAGTTTATGGTAAAGTAGAACAGAGATGGAGGAGTGTTTGATGTTAAAAAAAATCGATCGTGGTCGTTTGTTTTTACAAGTCCACCAAGCGCTGTTTGCCTGTCCCATTTGTCAGCAGAGATTTTTTGCCGCCGATAGCGGGTTGGTTTGTGCCAATCGCCATCGCTTTGATTTGTCAAAGAAAGGGACCTTGTTTTTCTTAGACCATGCGGTCAAAACAGAGTATGACCAGTCGATGTTCCTGCCTAGACAACGAATGATCCAAAGCGGGATGTATCAGCCTGTGTTGGCGCTGATCAAAAAGCATTTGAGCCTTGGGGACAGTGTCTTGGACGTTGGCTGTGGCGAAGGGAGCTTCTTGAACCAGTTGATCAGCGCACCGACCCAGACCGCGGTTGGTTTCGATATAGCCAAAGAAGGCATCAATCTAGCCACCAATCAAGCTGTACCGGCGTTTTGGTGTGTGGCGGATCTGACCAATCTACCTTTTGCAGCTGCCAGTTTTGATACGGTATTGAATATTTTTTCCCCTTCGAATTATGAGGAATTTAATCGTATTCTTAAAAAAGGCGGCCAATTAATCAAAGTTGTTCCGGCTGAAAATTACTTGAAAGAATTGCGAATCGCCTTTTTTCCTGATGATTTGGCGAAGCAAACGTATTCCAATCAACGGGTGGTAGATAAATTTCTAGCGCATTATCCAACCGCCACACGGCAGCGGGTAACCCACGTCTTTGCGATCCCAGAAGCCTTGCAGCAAGATTTGTTGGCGATGTCCCCTTTGGAATGGGCTGCAACCGAAGCTGCGAAAGAAGCGTTGCGGAAAAAACCGCTGACAAAAATCACAGTGGATGTTGACCTATTAATTGCGAAAATTTACTGAAAATATTTTGAACTTTTTTGTTATATACCCTTGCATTCATGCCATGGGAGTGATATATTGTTCTCAAGTCATTTTTCATTGGTTTTTATCAGGTTCCTGTTCTGATAAAAGTTAGTGAAAAGAGCTTCACTAACGTAACGACTCGCAGTGATCGACACCGAGTTGGTACGTTTTTTTTATGCCCAAAATGTCCTTTATGTGAGAAGAATCGCTAAAAACAATTTGACCAAAATATGATACTATAGATACAATAACAATCAATTGGTGAATACCGAGTGAAAAGGAGAATATTTCATGAATCACATCGTTCTTTTTGAACCACAAATTCCAGCGAACACGGGAAATATCGCCCGCACTTGCGCAGCGACAAATACACAGTTGCATTTGATCGAGCCTTTAGGCTTTTCTACGGATGATAAACACTTAAAACGGGCAGGATTGGACTACTGGCAAGATGTTGCCATCACCTACCACAAAGATTTGCCTGCCTTTATGGCATTCTTAGGAGAACGCCCATTGTACTTGATTTCTAAATTTGCCAATCGCGTCTATTCTGAAGTCGACTATACGGCAGATGATGACCAATTTTTCATTTTTGGCAAAGAAACCACTGGTTTGCCAGAAACCTTTATGCGGGAACATGCCCAACAGTGTTTGCGTATCCCAATGAACGATACCCACGTTCGGTCATTGAACTTGTCAAACACAGCTGCGTTGATCATTTATGAAGTGCTGCGTCAACAAGGATTTCCGGAATTAGAATTGACGCACCATTATGAAAACGACAAAATCGACTAAAAGCGAGGACGGATGGATGCAACTTTATTTTACACGACATGGCAAAACGGAATGGAACCAAGCAAGACGCTTTCAAGGGATGATGGGGGATTCGCCGCTATTGCCGCAAAGCTATCAAGAAATCGATTTGTTGGGGGCGCATATAGCTGCTGTTCCTTTTGAAAAAATATATGCCAGCACTTCGTTGCGGGCAATGAAAACAGCTCAGGGCATCCAAGCGCGATTGTCACAGCCTGTGGAGATCATCTATACAGATGATTTAAGGGAATTGGGCTTAGGCGACTTAGAAGGGCAATCCATCGATGAGATGCACGCCAAATATCCAGAAGCATTGGATCGCTTACGCAACCACTTGGATCAATATGACCCGAGTGTCTTTCATGGCGAACCAATCGAAGCGGCTTTGGCCCGGATTGAAAAAGTAGTCGTCAACGCTGTAAAAAAACATCAAGGGCCTTTATTATTTGTGGGTCATGGTGCCTCACTGACTGCTGCGATCCAGTGGCTGGCTGGAAAAAACCTTGCTCAGTTAAGAGAACAGGGCGGATTGGTCAATAACAGTTTGAGTATTTTAGACACAGGTCAAGATGCAAACCTGCCATACCAGCTGACACAATGGAATGATGCCAGCTTCTTAGCCGATCAAGCTGGATTAGACGCCTTATTATAATATAGGAAGGAGCGGCACCATGATTCCAGAAAGATTGTTTTTTGTCGGCCATGTTGCCGCCATCTTTTTTCAAAACCCAAGCAATTTTTATAAAGTCATGTTGGTCAAAGTCACGGAAAACAATGCGGATTACAAGGATAGCGAAATCGTTGTGACCGGTAGTTTTGGCGAGATCCAAGAAGAAGAGAAATACCGATTTTTTGGTGAGTTGGTCAACCATCCTAAGTATGGCGTGCAGTTGAAGGCAGAGAGTTATCAACAGGAACAGCCGACTTCAGCACAGGGCTTGATCAACTATCTATCCAGCGAGAAATTCCCAGGGATCGGCAAGAAAACAGCTGAAAAAATCGTGGACCTTCTAGGAGAAGATGCCATTGATCGGATGCTGGAAGACCCCACATTGCTGGGGCAGATCCATGGCTTGAACGACAGTAAGCAAAAGATGATCATTGATACGATCCGTCAAAATCACGGTATGGATCAGGTGATCGTTGGGTTGAACCGTTATGGCTTCGGCAGTCAATTGTCCTTTGCCATCTACCAAGCCTATCGCAATGAAGCGCTGTCTATCATTGAAGAAAACCCCTATCGTTTGGTTGAAGATATTGAAGGTATCGGCTTCAAGCGGGCGGATGGGATTGCGGAACAACTTGGCATCGAGGCGATCGCGCCTCAGCGTTTTAGAGCGGCGATCTTGCATCAGATCTTTGCCCACGCCTTGCAAAGCGGCGATACATATAGTGATGCCCAAGATTTATTGGAACAAACGCTGCGTTTGCTGGAAACGAGCCGACCAGTGGAAATTCCACCGGAAGCATTGGCGAATGTGATCATTGAATTGGTAGAAGAAGGCAAGATCCAGCAGGAAGAAACCAAGCTGTATGAAAATAGTTTGTATTTTGCAGAATGGGGTATCGCCAGTTCGATCGATCGTCTGCTAGCACGGAAAAAAGAAATCAAATATCCTGAAAAGACCATCAGTAAAACGATTCGCAAGATTGAAAAGCAGTTGGGCATCACCTACGGCGCCTCCCAAGAAGCAGCGATCAAAGAAGCCATCCGTTCCCCGTTGTTTATTTTGACAGGGGGGCCAGGAACAGGTAAAACGACGGTTATCAATGGGATCGTTCAACTATTTGCTGCTTTGAACGATCTTGATTTGACCCCATCCAAATACAGCGAAGACACCTTTCCGATTTTACTGGCAGCACCCACTGGTCGCGCAGCCAAGCGAATGAATGAAACCACAGGTCTGCCTAGCGGCACGATCCATCGCTTACTTGGATTGAATGGCCGGGAGAAGGCCCCTAGTGTCAGCGCCAAAGAGTTGGAAGGCGGTTTGTTGATCGTAGATGAAATGTCGATGGTCGATACCTGGTTGGCCAATACGCTATTCAAATCGATCCCCACCAATATGCAAGTGATATTCGTTGGCGATAAAGATCAGCTGCCTTCGGTCGGACCTGGTCAGGTCTTACATGATCTGCTCGCAATCGAGGCGATTCCGCAACAAGAATTGACAGAAATCTATCGCCAAGGGGATGGATCAAGTATTATTCCATTGGCCCATGCGATCAAAAATGGTCAATTACCAGCTGATTTCACCAAGAATCAAAAAGACCGATCATTTTTTGCCTGCGATGCTTATAAAATCGAACCTTTGATTGCGCAAATCGTCAAAAGAGCCAAAGACAAAGGATTCACACCACAAGATATCCAAGTCTTAGCGCCGATGTATCGAGGAGCGGCGGGGATCGATGCCTTGAATAAGATGATGCAGGAGATTTTTAACCCAAATGATGGGTCGAAAAAAGAAGTCGCCTTCAATGATACAGTCTATCGAATCGGCGACAAAGTCTTGCAATTGGTCAACGCGCCAGAAGACAATGTTTTCAATGGCGATATGGGCCAGATCGTCGGCATTACCTTAGCCAAGCAGTCTGAGGACAAAATCGATGAATTGACGATTCGTTTTGATGCCAATGAAGTGACGTATAAGCGCAATGAATGGAACAAGATCACGTTATCCTATTGTTGTTCGATCCATAAATCTCAAGGTAGTGAATTTCAAATGGTGATCATGCCAATGGTTCATCAATATCAACGCATGCTGCAGCGGAATCTGCTTTATACAGCAGTGACCCGCAGTAAAGATATGTTGATTTTGCTTGGTGAACCGCAGGCGTATCAGACTTGTGTGGTCAATGAGTCAGCGATCCGCTTGACCACATTGAAAGAACGAATCAATGGCACTGATCAAATGACCACCCTGCAGCGGCAAAAACTAGCCCAGTATGAAGAAAGCGATGATCCTTTCAATGATCCGCAAACAACCAAAGAGCCATTACAGACCGTTGAAAAACCAGTCGTGAAAGAATCCAGTGATTCGGATGTGGTGACCAGACAGTCAATTGATTTGTTCTCAGACGACTTGAAAAAAGAACAGTCGGCGTTTGCTGAACCAGCATCGCTTACCCCTGATGATATAGTGGAAGAAACATTAGCTTCAGGGCCACTGACAATTGCGATGATCACCAACCAAACAGTGGATCCGATGATTGGTATGGGAAAAACAACGCCTTATGATTTTTAAGAAAAAGTTGTGGGGAAAATAAAGAATAGACAAGAGAAGTGAGCGCTTTCTTTTGGTTTTTGGCGAAGATATGCTAAGCTAAAATCAAAAGGAGGCGTTGTTTTATGGCCAAAGAAACGGAAGACAAATTAGCAAAATTAGCAAAAGAGTCAAGCAATGATTTCAAAAAGCTAGATGAAATGGAAAAAGAGTACAAACTTGACGAAAGTCCAGATGCAGCGGGTACATCTGAAGGCGAATCTAAGTTGGAAAAGACGTTAGACAAAGCACCAATCATTCCACCGAACACGCCAAACAATCCAATCAATCCTGGAAATCCAGGCAATCCGTAAGCTTTTAGAAGAAATGATCAACAGGGATAAAGAGAAAGAGCATTGACTTGCGGGTCAATGCTCTTTGTGTTGTCCTAGGTTTTTCGGAGATGTTGGTAGTAATAAATCGCCAATTGTGTACGGTCACGTAAGGCCAATTTTTCTAATAGTTGACTGATATAGTTTCGGACTGTGCCATCACTTAGGAAAAGTGTTTCAGCTATTTCTTTGTTGTTTTTGCCAGTGGCGACTTCTTTGATGATCTGCAGTTCACGTTCGGTCAAAGATTGTGAGAAGGTCATTTCGGGTGCAGGTGCCATCATTTGCGTAAACGTATCTACGATTTCGGTACCAAAGACGACTTGTCCATTATGCGCTGCTTTGACTGAAGGGATGATCGCATCGAGATTTTGCTTGATCAAATAGCCTTTGACCCCAATGGCGATGGCTTCTCGAATATAGTCTTGGTCATTAAATGTTGTCAGCAGCAAAATGACTGCTGCCGGAAACTGCGCCAATATTTCTTTTGCAGCCTTCAAGCCTGTTTGTTGGCCCATGCGAATATCTGTCAATAGCACATCGGGTCTATGTGTTTGATACAGTAATTTTGCTTCTTCTGCAGAGTGGCCAACATGCAGGACTGTGATTTCTTCTGTACTTTCTAAAATCGTTTTTAAGGAAGCTGTGACGAAAGGATCGTCATCGATAATAATTACTTTGATCATCAGGTTGTCTCCTTTGGTATGGTGATCGTCAATTGAAAATGGCTATCGGTCTGCATGATATGGACCTGTCCATTGAGTGACCGAACCCGTTGCTGGATCGTCTGCAAGCCAATGCCTGGCTTTGATGGATCAGATGTATGGACGCCGTCATTGCGAATCTGCAACCGATAAAATGCGGGCAATGTTTTGAAATAAAAAGTCAACACTGTTGCTTGACTATGCTTGATCGTATTCGTTAAAGCCTCTTTCATCACCATCAGCAGACAATTTATTTGTCTGTCTGATAAGTCTTCAAATACCTTGCCTTGAATATCAACTGTGAAAAGTGCATCGATCGTCAGTAGGTGTTGGACCGCGTCGGCAAAAGAAAGCGAATCTGCATGCAAGTCATGGACACTCAGCCGGATATGATCCATGCCTGTATCTACTGTTCTTTTCAGTTGTTCCAATGGTTCTTGTAAAGCGGGTTCTTGATTGATCGCTTGAAGGGCGCCGATTTGCAAGAGTGCCCGTGACAACAAATGACCGACATTGTCATGGATATCCCTGGCGATTCGATTACGTTCCTCAGCAATCTGCAAGGCCAATTGAGTTTCATGAGATTCGAGCAGTTGCTTATTTTGTGCGGCTAATTGCTGCTGCTTTTCCCAATGGCTGTCTTTTGAGGCGAGGTAGTCCTGAGATACGGCTGTCATTGCTTGGTCTTTCTGACGCAAGTAAAAGCTAAAAAGCATAAGCACCATAAGGGCGATCTGAATGGCCCCTCGTTGTTGAAAGAAGAGCATACCTGTCAAGCACAATAAGGTTGCTCCTTCGATGGCTAGCGAACGCAAGGGCAATGTCCTCAAGAAGCAAGGGAGATAAAAAGTGAGTCCTGGCCACAAGTAACAACTAAGGATGATCGCCATAATCATGATCCAACTGGCTGATTTTGGTAACAAAAAACTGATCCCCATCAAAAAAATCGCTGCTAAAAGATAGCTGATTTGCTGAGCAGCGAATCCTTGTCCAATCATCAAGGACAAAGAAATCAATAGAAATAGGCTGGATTCAGTCAGTGTACGGCTTTTGTCCATGAAAGCCTCCTTTTTATGACATTTGTCATGGCTAGTTTGGTCAAAGGTCACTAGTATGTGACAGCTATCTTTATTATAGTCGGAACATAGAGAAATTTGAAAGGGGTTTTTGAAGATGATGATCGAAATCAATCAATTGGTGAAACGTTATGACACGTTGGTTGCATTGAACCATGTCGATCTGCAAGTGGCGGAAGGAGAGATCCTGGGATTGCTAGGGCCAAATGGCAGCGGCAAAACAACGGCCATTCACTGTATGCTTTCCTTATTGCGATTTGATAAAGGATCGATTCAGTTATTTGGACAGAAAATGACAGCCGATAATTATGCTGTCAAAGCGAGAATCGGTATCGTGCCGCAAGAAATAGCAGTCTTTGAAGAGTTGACAGTCTATGAAAACATTGATTACTTCTGTGGCTTATATGTGCCGGATAAGAAGAAAAGGCAATCGTTGATTTCAGAAGTTGTGGCTTTGGTTGGGTTAGAAACGTTCACGTCGTTTTATCCTCATGCGTTGAGCGGGGGCTTAAAACGCCGGTTGAATATTGCTTGCGGTATTGCCCATAAGCCTGATTTGATTTTCTTAGATGAACCGACTGTTGCTGTCGATCCGCAAAGTAGAAATAAGATTCTTGAAAGCATCAAGGCCTTGAATCAATCAGGTGCGACGATTGTGTACACGACCCATTACATGGAAGAAGTGGAATTGTTGTGTGACCGCATCGTGATCATGGATCAAGGACAAGTGATCGCCAAAGGGACCAAAGATGAGTTGAAGGATATGGTCCGTACCTCAGATCGTTTAACGATCGATATCCCATTTTTACCAGAAGAGGTGCACAAAAAAATCAAAGCACAGCTTTCTTTTGAAGACATGCACTACGTAGATGGGGTGTTATCTGTAACCTCTACGCATTTGAAAGATGATCTATTGCCGATATTAACGATTTTGCAAGAAGCAAACCTCACCTACGGGAAAATCAGTACCAAAGAGGCCACATTGAATGATGTTTTTCTAGAGATCACTGGCAAAGCGTTGCGGGATTAGGAGGGATGACGATGTTTTGGCATATGTATTTTTATCGATTAAAAATTTTATCAAGAAATAAATCGCTCTTGTTTTGGACATTGGCTTTTCCCATCATTTTAGGCTTGATGTTTGTTGCTGCATTTGACCAATTGGATGAAGGAACCACTTTAGAAGCCATTCCTGCTGCTGTTGTCCTTCCTGAAGAAGAACATGAATCGGCCGACAGATTCGTTGACTTGTTAACTACGATCGAATCTGACGGTGCAGCTTTATTCACGCTGCACACTGCAACGGCTGATGCAGCACAAAGGCAATTGGAAGCCAACGAGATTGCAGGGTATTATGTCCTACAAGAAGAGCAGATCACCTTACATGTAGGACAAGCGGGACTGCGACAGACTATCATGAAAAGCGTCATGGATCAATATCTTCAGCAAATGGCACGCCACACATATTCGATGGAATCGGGAGATCTCGCTGCAGCAGATATCATGCAAGAGCTGGATACGCCGACGTTCCAAACCCGTTATGGAGAGGCCGAGATGAGTATCAAGAGTTTCTATTTCTTTACGTTGATCGGCATGGCGATCCTTTATGGCACCATGTGGGGATTGCGACATGCCTTGGATCAACACGCCAATCAATCTGCCAATGGCATACGCTTATCAATGATGCCAATCACCAAAGCGAAAGTGACGTTGGCCAATCTTATGGCCAGTTTTACCATCTTTTATTTAGAGTTGTTAGTGATCATCGCTGTTTATCGTTTTGTTTATCGTGTTGATTTCGGCACACGCTGGCAGTGGTTGCTTCTCGTGGTCGCTTTAGGTGCCCTCAGTGCCTTGTTATTGGGCTTGCTGATGGGGAATGCCTTTCCTAAGATGGCTTTGGCACAAAAAGAAGGGATCGCCACCGCGGTCACGATGGCCTTGAGTTTTCTTGCTGGGATGATGGGCTCTGAGCAAGTGAAGTATTGGATTGACGTCAATCTACCTTTCTTAGGAAAAATCAATTTGGTCAACTTGATTAGCGAGAGCTTATATAAGTTGTATTATTATCAGGATCTTTCCAGTTTCTATCTAAACCTCATTTGGCTGATTGGCATTATTTTTTTGATTGCTGCGATGAATGGGTTGTTTGAAAGGAGGGTTCAATATGATGCTTTATAAAACGATTTGGCAACTGCTTAAAACCAATAAAACCAACTTAATGATTGGTGTGATCGTTACATTGGTGATTACCTTCTTCTACGCCCAAAGTATTGATGTCGGGGATACGCAGTTGCAAGAGGCAAAGATTTTGATTCTGTCTGAACATGAAGCGCCTATTATAGATGGCATGACGGATTATTTGGCAGAAACGCAGACGGTCGTCCAAATGGATTCTCCAACCCAAAAGGAAATAGATGATGCCTTGTATTTTCAGCAAGTAGGGATCGTCTTATATCTCCCAGATGACTTCTCAGATACAATCCTTTCAGGTAAAATGCCTAACATTGATATACAAGCGCGACCAGATGCTTTTTCTAAGACCCTCGTGACGCAACAAGTAACGACGTATCTCCAGACGTATCTGGCATACGCACAAACGCTTGCTCCTGAAGAAGCAATGGTTCAAACAAGGGAGACTCTGTCGATCCAGGGCGACTTGGTGCTTAGTGAAGAATATAGTCAGCGTATGGGTCGGTTATTCTCTGGTATGACCTTCAATTTATTGGCGTATGGCTTATTCATGTCGATTTTTAGCGGTTTTGGCGTTGTGAATTTGGCCTTTAACCGGAAGATGATCAGTCAACGAAATCAGGTAGCACCGTTGTCCAAACGAAAGTTCAATCGGCAAATCACCTTGGCATTGGTTGGCTATTCCATTCTTTTGACTATTGGTTTTTGTGGATTGGTGTTGTTGCTGACCCGTCATCTGTGGTCGAATGCGATTGGCTGGCATGTGTTGAATGTGCTTGTTTTCATCCTGCCGGTGATTGCATTTTCTTCCTGTATGACCTCGCTTATCAAGAGTAGTGAAGCCATCGGGGGAATTAGTACTATTTTCATTATGGGCAGTTGTTTTATCGGCGGTGTCTTTGTTCCGTCAAATTTATTGCCGGCTATCGTCAATCACATTGCGGCATTTACACCGACCTATTGGTTTATCCAAAATAATCAACTGATTAGCCAAAGTTTGACGATCAATTCGGCGTTTTTAGAAACGTTTATTGCGCAATCTGGTATTTTGCTGGCCTTCGCAGCAGTGTTTCTCATTGTTCAGTTGGTAATGAGCAAAGACAAATCGTATTTGCGGTAATTGAGTAGGAAAGTGTTTGGCCAATAGAAAGAAGGTGTGCCTCAATGTTGAGACACACCTTTTTTAACACCAAAATAATTGTTTTGCTGTAGTCAATGTTAAATCAAATGATCGTTTGCCCATTTCTTCGCCATCTTCTTGCCCATGTTGCGGAATCGTTGAGATGATTCGGATTTTAGCAGTCGAAATATGATGGAAATAACGAGATTTCATATGTTTCTTGCGGGTCAGCAATAAGATCAGCCAAAAAATTTTGAACATGGCGACACGCTCGACCAAAACAAAATCCAGTTTGTTATCCTTGATCGTCGCTGTGGGTGCAATCGACACCCCGCCGCCGAAATAAGGATGATTGGTCGTTGTACACAAGAAAGCTTTTGAGAAACTTAATTGCTGCCCATTACATTCGACCAAAATCGGAAAGCCTTTTTGTCGGAACAATACGTTTAAAATCGCTGCGATATAAGAAAAAGAACCCATATTAAATTTGTTCAAATTTGACTTAGCCGCTGAATGATTGGCCGCATATACAATGGCTGCATCTAAGCCAATCCCAACATTGTTGATGGCCACACCCGCTTCATTTTGGATTTGTTCGTGGTAGTGGATGACTGTCAGTTCTTGCGGCCGGCTAGTTCCAGCGATTTGCCAAAAAACTTTTTCAGGCTCTTTCGGAAAATCCAGACTGCGGGCAAAATCATTGCCTGATCCCGCTGGAATGTAGGCGATCGGAATCTGTTGTTCGTTGACTTGCTGGACTTCAGAGACCACTTGATGTAATGTGCCGTCGCCACCAATGACCACCAATAGCGGAAATAGCATGTCGCTATTCTCGATATAAGCCTCATCCCAAGGCAACAGTGTTTCTTTAAGCAGCTTCTGGGTCGTCAGGCGTTCTTCGCCAGCTTGTTGCGTATAATAAAACTGGTGTGGAAAGTGATGTTTATCTAAGATTTTTTTGATGCGCTCTGCTACCTTGCTGCCGCGTCCACTACCTGAAGCAGGGTTGGCGATGATGTGATAATAATATTTCATGGCATATAATCCCCAATATACTAGTTTACGTTCAATGCGGTCTATTATAGCATGTTTCACCAAATGTGTGGATAGGGAAGTATGCGAAAAAGAGGACAAAAAAATAGATTCGACGAAAGTGCCAGTCATGATCGGTAAGGTTCTGATGTCCACTTTGATCATAATGTTCAATACATTTCGTCGAATCCTATTCAATTAGTAAGGAGTAACCCAAATTCCCACATCCTTTGTGCTTTATTTTAAGTTGACAACAATTCTTTTCTTGCAGAACCTACATCGTCTGCTTTACTGGGAATTCCTGCTCCTTACACTTATAGTATAGCAGAAAAACGCAATATTGCAAGCGTTTACAAAAGCGTGATGAGGTCTTAAACCTTTTTTAAACACTTGTCGATTTATACAAATTTTAAGTTTTCTTTCTTCGTTTAGCCATATTTTTGCCGTAGTGTAGATACAAGGAGCGATGCAACATGAAAAAAATCGAACTCAAATCCTATCAAATATGGCGAATCATTCTTCTCGCACTTGTTGTTTTTTGGAGTGGTGTAGGCTGCTTGCTTTTATGAAACAGCATCTTCAGCTATAGAAACGTAGACAATCGCAGAATCTGCGATTGTCTTTTTTTGCATAGGTATCAGGCGCTGGTATCAGCCACTATGGTATATGCGTGCGCCTGCAAGATGTCTTTTGCTTGTTCGATTTGCTGTTCTTTGATCAATAGATAATCAGTATTATAAGTAGATACAGCAAAGATGCTGATCTGATGCGCAGCCAATAGACCAGACAAATCAGCCAAGATACCGACAAGGCTGAAATCCAGCACACCGACGATCATCAGTGCTTGCCAGCCATCTTCCCGGGCTAACGTCTCTTTAGGGACAGCGGCTGTCGGTAGAACGATGGAGCATTCTTCTGGGGTCTGAGCCAGAAAAAGCGGCTTGATGGTCAACCATGCCGGATCGAATGCTGCGACTTGTATGACCGATAAGGGGGTGGAGAGATGTTTGATGTTCATGATGGATCTCCTTTCTTCTAGAAATCTTTATCGTTCTATTTAAACAAATGTACCTTGATATATCAACAGTTTCCTGTATAATAAGTACTCGTGTTCAACACAACGCGGTTCATCAACCGATTCGCATACGTGTCCCTATATGTTGATCTATCAACATATTTCTTATTTTCAAACCAATTTCATCCACAAAGACATCCACAGGATTTTTCTTCTTATTTTAAAATTAGTTTAGAAACTAGCTATGGATTTAGCTTGAAAATTAGCTGACGGTTTTTGTTATAATTTCGATGTGAATGAGACGATCCGAATGAGGCTAGATGTCAAAAAAATCCGTCAATTAGAGTGAAGAATGATAGGGAGCTTCGAAAAGTGAAAGAACTTGTAACAAGTAAGCGAGTAACTCTGTTGGACGAAAAAGAATATCAAGAAAGCATACAGACATCGTCAAGCTTGCTTAAACAGGCTTCCTTAGTAACGCCGATGGAGAAGAAATGCTGGAAAAGTATCCTGTGATGATAGTTATAGATAAGATTATGCTGATTATTTCAGAAATTGAATCTTTTTGAACGTAAATTAAATCCCTCTTACTCAGAATCGAGTAGGAGGGATTTTTTGTTAACTTCAATGGGAAGAACTTAGGTATAAAACTTCAATCAGATATTAGACTATCCATATACTCTTTGGTTAAATCGGTTGCACCATACGCGGCATCTTCCTCGTCAAAATCTAAATCATCAACCCATTGATAATAGTGTTGAACCTCATGGGAGATAGTTTCCAATATATAGAAGATAGCATCTTCTTTTCCATGTAACTTCATTAAGTGAGCAAAGTCACCTGTTGAAACTTTTATTCTTGATCTTTCCTCTTTATTAAAGGGTGCATAGAAAGTTCCAAGTACTTTTTCAACAGTTATGCTATTATATACAAATTTAGCCCCTGTAATATTTATATCTACTGGTAGAGGGAAATCGTAATTTTTTGAAAGCCATTCGATATAGTTGGTTATCTTTTTTGCTATGAGCTTATTGACAGTAGGTCTTACAGATAATTTTATCACTGTTTTCCCCCATTGTGTTTTTTACTTGGTGTATGTTTTTTCATAGGTCTATTTGGATTCTTATTTGACCTTGATTTGAAATTTTTATTATTTCTTGCTTTATTATTCAACTCGCGACCTTGTTTTTTTAGATTGGATTTTCCAACGGGACCACTTGCTTTATTGGAGAAATAACTTGTTATGGTTTTATATGCCCAGTGACCAGCACCAATTGTCACACCGCCAAGAATGATCGCACCAGTAGCGGCCAGTGCAACTTCGCCAACACCAGGAATCAAATAAACTCCAGCTACTGCAGCAAAACGGGGCTGACGATCACAGCTACTTGATGAGGATAGCTCATAAGCGGTGTTTAGTAAATGAAGTAACTTTACTTTGTTATAAGTCACGCCATTTATGATGAGCTTGTTTTTTGTTATATCAATTGTAGCAGAAGCTTCTTTTTTATCATACTGAACTTCGTTCTCTTCTTCAATGTCCCACAGTGAAACTTGTCCATTCTGCTCTTCATCAGCTAAAATATTTATACCTGGATACGCTAAACTTACAAAAAGTGATAAAATACTGACAAAAACAATTACTTTAAATTTTCCATTCATGATATTCCCTCCTTAGTTTTATTGTTGAATAGTATATTAGAATATCATAATGGATATAAATTTTATGCTAACGTTTTTGTAAGTAAAAAAATATCAAGTGTATTTAAATAAGAGTTATATAAGAAGAGGGTGGGAGTTTGCGATAATATTTATTTTAACGTAAGATTACTTTGCAACATGTACAAAAAGAAGATTACTAAGACAGGAAGTTTTTGGGGAAGTCTTTCCAATTTTACCTAGTACTCTTCTTTTTTTATTTTATCATTATTATTACATAATCGGTATTATTGATCGGACTATCGTCCTATTTTTTATGTTCTTCGATTAGTTGTTCTAAGGCTTGCAATTCCTCGAGAGATGCATTTTTAATATATCCCTTGGCACCTGAACGATTGCGTACATGTTTCATTTGTTCTTGATTCTTTTCTTGCCATTTCCTGGATGCTTTAAGTTGAGCATCAGAAGTTTTCTTTTCGGTCAATGCGAGAGCTCGTTTCTAAAATAGTTGGATAAGTTTCATTCTTATAGAAAGGATGATTAAAACCATAAGTATCACCAAGGTGAAATTTAAAATTTTTCTTCTTTTTAAAATTTTCAACATTGGATTCATTCCTTTCATTAAGATATAATTAAAGGGAAGAGAGGGTTTCCCCCTATCCCTAGTTGTCGAGATGCTTGATTAGCAGTTCGAGTAACTTTTCAATTATGGCTAGTATTGCGAGTACTGACCCAATTTTGACTGATAGTTGCTCTTGCGTTTCAGGCTTTTCTTTTTCCCTTCGTTGTTTCCTTAATAATTTTTAAGTCCTTGCTATATTCGTGTTATATATCGGATGTATATGAATGTCGATAGATTCTGGTGTTTAATTGAAAATATAGGAAAAGTCCGCTCTCAATTATTTTTGATGACGGTAAAGGCATATAGTCATAGCCACAGTGGCTGAAAGTGGAATCAATAACATTTTTATTGCAACAATTCTGCCACAAAAAAATGTGAATTTACAGTATAACAATTCAAACAAATTTTTTGATGTTTAAATATAACCTTGATATATCAACAGTTTCCTGTATAATAAGTACTCGTGTTCAACACAACGCGGTTCATCAACCATCCCGCGTAATCAAAACTTGGAGAAAGTAGGGTTTTTATGGAAAAATCAAGGAGTTTCAGCAATCAACGGCTGCGCGTCATGGTAGCCAATGGATTGATCATGGCCGTGTATATTGTCTTATCGATCGTGGTCTCGCCGTTTGCCTCAGGTGCGATCCAATTTCGGATCTCAGAAGGATTGAATCATCTAGTGGTGTTCAATCGCAAATTGATGTGGGGCGTCGTTGGCGGCGTAGTCGTATATAATTTATTTTTTGGTTTAGGTGTGATCGATGCCTTATTTGGTGGGGCAGGTTCCTTCTTGGCCTTAGGTGCCACTGCATTGATCTATAAGAAAGTACCGAACGTGTTTATGCGTTTGGCATTTAACACGATCGTTTTCTCAGCAAGTATGGTCTTAGTTGCATGGATGTTGAATATGGTTTTGGGCTTGCCTTTTTGGCTGACTTTCGGAACGACAGCATTAAGCGAATTGATCATTATGACGCTGACAGCACCACTTATGTATATTGTAAATAAAGCGGTCGGTTTCGACAAACGCTTTTAAATTATCCGTTGTTTTTTGCTTGGATGGTTCTCAAAAAACAGCAAAACAGCGTCTGCTTAATGAAGCGGACGCTGTTTTTTTTATTCTGCATTTAAATCTTCGATCTCCACGACTTTGAAATTTTTGATCTCTAGTTGATGGACGATCTTATCACATAATTCTTTTGATGTTCGGGCAGGCAATGTGATCAATGTCCGACGAATAAATTCATCTTTGCCAACGTCTAATGTGATACAACTCGCAATACTGCTGTATTTGGCGATGATTTTTGAAATGATGGCTAAATCTCCTTGCTGGCCAGTAGAGGCAATCGTCAAAACATAACTGCCTTGCTCTACGCTCCATGACTGTGCCAACATATTCAATAATGAGCTGTGGGTCAAAATGCCATAAAATTGATTGTTTTCATCTAAAACAGCAATGTAAGGCAATTCTTTGATCGTAAAGAATACATTGAAGAAAGACGAGTTGACGTAAATAAATTTGGTGGCATTTTTTAACAAATAAGTGACTGGTAACGTCATGTCGCCGCCATTGGCTTTATGGCGATAAATATGCATCTTATAGATATTTCCTCTAAAAATTTTGCCTGATTCATCAAGGATCGGTACACAACGATACCCGGATTCTTCTAAGATCGCTAATGCTTCTTCTAAAGTGGCTGTTTCTTTGACGGTGGTCAAATCCCGTTTTTTGTAGACCATAGTTTTTAATAACATCAGTTTTCCCCTCCTAATATAACCATTTCACCACTTTATCATACCATAAAATCGGCGAAAACTATATTTTTGCATAATCAATCCTTAAATTGACACAATCTGGAAATAATGGTATTTTTAATGTTGGAAAACTATGTATAAAGGGGGAGGACACTGAGATGGCACAAAAAAAAGCAGCTTTGGCTTGTTCTGTCTGCGGATCCCGCAACTATTCGAAATCGATCAGTGAAGGCAAGAAAGGCGAACGCCTTGAAATCAATAAGTTTTGCAAGTATTGCAATCAATATACTTTGCATCGTGAAACCAAGTAGGGAGGGAATCAAATGAAATTTTTGAAAAGTGTTGTCGAAGAAATGAAAGTCGTTTCTTGGCCATCAAGAAAACAATTGCGCAGAGATACCTTTGTAGTTATCCAAACGACATTGATTTTTGCTGTGATGTTCTTTGTGATGGACACGTTGATTCAAACTGTTTTCAATTGGATCTTGAAATAAGCAAGTCTTCTTGTTTATCCGCTAGTCATAATCACAGATACGTGGTATAATCGCTTTGAGGAAAAACTTCGGTCTAGCTGAGGTTTTTTTATTTTACAAAAAGATGGGGAGTCCGAAAAAAAATGGAATCTTTTGAAAAAAATTGGTACGTCTTGCACACTTACTCTGGTTATGAAAACAAAGTCAAAGCCAATATCGAATCCCGCGCACAAAGCATGGGCATGGGGGATTTTATTTTCCGTGTTGTCGTGCCAGAAGAAGTTGAAACGGAAGAAAAAAATGGCAAAACCAAAGAAATCGTCCACAAAACATTTCCTGGTTATGTCTTAGTTGAAATGGTCATGACAGATGATTCTTGGTATGTCGTTCGAAATACACCAGGTGTAACTGGTTTCGTTGGCTCGCACGGTGCCGGCAGCAAACCAGCGCCATTATTGCAAGAAGAAATCAATTCAATCTTGCGTTCGATTGGTATGAGTACACGCACAGTGGAACTTGAAGTCGAAATTGGCGAAACTGTCAAAATCATCGAAGGTGCCTTTTCTGGTCTTGAAGGACAAGTGACTGAGATCGATGAAGAGAAAGAAAAACTGAAAGTCAATATCGATATGTTTGGTCGGGAAACCAGTACTGAGCTTGATTTCGAACAAGTCGACAAAATTTGATCCGGCTGAGACTGTTATCTATTGAAGAAATGCATTAAACTAAAAGTATACATGGTGGACCAATCCGTTGGCCCACTTTTTTTCACAAATAAAGTAAGCGCTTTAAAAGAGAAAGGGGTCCTATGTCAAGTATTGTTGGTTTATTGAAGAGTAAGTTCCGCAATGATTTGCATTTTCCAGAGAAGGGAACAATTTCCGTCCACAATGGATATCGTCTATTGTTTTTGTTCAATTTATTTTTGTTTTCGGCTGCTGTGGTGTTGATGGAACCGAGGCAATTGCTTGCTGAAATGCAATTGATCCTCTTTTCGGAAAGTCATTTGGTGACGGATTATATCGCGCTGACTTCTGTTGGTACCGCACTTTTTAACAGTAGCATGATGACATTTATTGCGATTTTTATCTGCTATCATTACCGTGTGCCGATGACCGGCGGGGCGGTATCAGCGATCTTTATGGTAACGGGATATGGCTTGTTTGGCAAAAATCTGTTGAACTTTATCCCAATATTTCTGGGGGTACGGCTGTATTCCTATTTCATGAACGAGCCTTTGAAGAAATTTCTGCTGATTGCTTTGTATGGATCATCTGTATCACCTGTGGTTAGTTTCTTTGCCTTTAATCAAAGGCTTTCACCTGTTTTGGGCATTGGGGTGGGCTATTTGATTGGGATCGTGATTGGCTTTATCATGGTTCCTTTGGCACTGCATTTCCAATCTTTGTTTAAACGGGTCAGTTTGTATAGTGCTGGTTTCACTTCTGGGATGCTGTGTACGATGGTTGCGGGTATTTGCCGCATGTTTGGGTTACAGATTGACCTTAGAGGCATTGTGTCCAATGAACAGCAACCCGAATTGATTGTTTTTTTAGTGATCTTTGGTCTGCTTTTATGCGGGTATGGTTTGAGAATGGCATCAAAACGCCATCGCTTGAATCTTCGTGCGATTTGGTCCCACAGCGGGAAAATCGAATTAGATATTTTGAGGGATACTGGCGTCTACAATACCATGATCAATATGGGGTTGATGACACTCTTATTGGTAGGCTATGTTATGACGATCGACGCCGTGATGAATGGCCCTGTTTTAGGCGCGATCTTTTGTGTGATTGGCTTTTCTGCCTGCGGTGCGCATGTATTTAATTCGGTACCATTATTACTGGGGGTGACTTTGGCTAACACATTGAATATTTACGCCATGAATGAAACGGTAACAGTGACGGCAGCCATTTTTGCGATGATGCTCTGTGCCATTACCAATGCCTATGGCTGGAAGGGTGGCTTGATCGTTGGCTTCATCCATACCTCGATGGTGTTGAATATCGATGTTTTACATGGGGGCTTGAACCTGTATAATAATGGCTTTTCTGGCGGATTGGTTGCGATGATGATCATTCCTTTACTGGACTTATCACAGCAACTGAGGAATAAAAGAGCGATTGACCAAGTCGAAGACGCGATGCTAGATAAAGCCGGTATCGTGCTTCATCCCATAAGGCAAGAGGAAGAACCCACATCCGAGGAACCCCAAGAAACGCGTCTGTCGCTAACGAGAGACAACTAGCAAACAGCGCTAAGGAACTACACAAAAAACCAACAACCAGCTGAAAATCACTGTTTGTCGGCGTTTTGTGTGGTTCTTTTTTATTAATGACTGTTGGCTAAAATCTCAGCCTGCAGACGTTGGGCTGTCGGCGTCATAGCTAGGCCACCTTCTGCCGTTTCTTTAAAAATACTGGGCATTTGCCGCCCCACTTGGTACATCGCTGCTACGACTTCATCAGGGGGAATGACACTTTCGATCCCTGCTAAGGCCATATCTGCCGAAATGAAGGCTTGGGATGAGCCAAGGGCATTTCGCTTGACGCAAGGCACTTCAACAAGTCCTGCCACCGGATCACAGATCAAGCCCATCATATTTTTTAAGGTGATAGCGACCGCTTGCGCCGCTTGGTGAGCGGAACCTTGTTTGGCACAGACCAACGCAGCCGCAGCCATGGCGCTGGCTGAACCGATCTCTGCTTGGCAACCGCCTTCAGCGCCAGAGATCGAGGCATTGTTGGCAATCACTAGGCCAAAGGCACCAGCGGTAAATAGAAAATCGATTTGTTCCTGACGTGTCATGCGCAATCGTTCCCGCACAGCCATCAAGACACCCGAAACAACGCCGGCACTGCCAGCAGTAGGAGTCGCACAGATCAAGCCCATTTTGGCATTGACTTCATTGACAGCAATCGCATTTTGGACTGCCTGTAAGATCGTATCGCCACTCAAAAAGTCGCCAGCTGCGATATAATCATTCATCTTTGCCGCATCCCCGCCAGTCAATCCGGTGACCGAAGTCACACCAGCGACACCTTCAGCCACGGATTGCTCCATCACGGTTAAGTTTTTGTCCATTAAAGCAACGATTTGTTCGTGGCTGCGTCCAGTATTTTCCATTTCAACGGCAATCATCATTTCTGCGACAGAGGAATAGTCTTTGCTTTGGGTTACAAGTTCATCAATTGTATAAAACATCTTTTTGCTCCTTTAATCAAAATAAGCCGCACTAAATACGTGGGGAAGGACCTTGATCTGTTGGGCCAATTGATCGTTCCGCTGATCGACCTCAATGATCATAATGGCTTTGTCGCCGACAGATTCTCTGGTAACGGTCATCGTCCCAATATTGATGGCTGCCTCAGACAACAGATTCGTTACTTTGGCAATCATACCAGGCACATCTTGGTGAACGATCACATAAGTTGGCGTACCTAATGTCAAAGAGATCTTAAACCCGTTCAATTCAGAGATTTGGATATTGCCACCGCCAATTGAGATACCCGTCACTGACAATTTGTGGTCTCCCTTAGTCAAAATCATTTTGACCATATTGGGATGCTCTGCTTTTTCTTTTTTAGGGACAAATAAAACTTCGATGTTTTCTTCATAAGCTAGTTTCAGAGAATCAGCCAGACGGGCATCATCTGGATTCATTCCCAGTAAACCACCGACAAGGGCAATATCTGTACCATGGCCCCGGTAGGTTTTCGCAAAAGATTCATATAATAGAATATCGACAGTATCCGGTTTTTCTCCGAAAATACTGCGAACGATTTTTCCGATCCGTGCTGCACCAGCGGTATGCGAACTGCTAGGGCCTACCATGATCGGACCAATAATATCAAATACACTGCGGTACTTTAATTGTTCCATTTTTTCACCTCAGGATTCATGATTCAAAAAGATTTCAGTAGTAGTGTAGCATAGAAAGAGGAGAGTACAAGTAAAGGAAAGCAAAATACGTAAAAAATTATTTTTCTAATGATCGCTGTCATATTCTATAGATCGTGGCAGAAATGAAAGAAAAAATACTTGAAATTATCTTTAAAGATGCTATAATATTCCAGTGTGCGTTCGTCACATGTTTTTTGTGTGTGCACATGAACCATCTAGTGGGAGGAGAAATTTGGATCTCCAATACACCACATCACGGACTCAAGGAGGTATGTCTCGTGGCAAAAAAAGTAGAAAAAATCGTTAAATTGCAAATTCCTGCAGGTAAAGCAACACCAGCTCCGCCAGTAGGTCCTGCGCTAGGTCAAGCGGGCGTCAATATCATGGGATTCACAAAAGAATTCAATGCACGTACAGCTGAGCAAGCAGGGTTGATCATTCCCGTAGTGATCTCTGTATACGAAGACCGTTCATTCACTTTCGTTACAAAAACACCACCAGCAGCAGTATTATTGAAAAAAGCAGCAAACATTGAAAAAGGTTCAGGCGAACCAAACAAAACTAAAGTTGCAAAAGTTTCACGCGATCAAGTAAAAGAAATCGCTGAATTGAAAATGGAAGACCTAAACGCAGCTGACGTTGAAGCAGCAATGCGCATGGTTGAAGGAACTGCACGAAGCATGGGAATCACTGTAGAATAATTTTTACAGTCCTAAGAAAGTAGCTTCTCAGTCGGCTCTATATTGAAAAATATGGGACACGTGGGAGGTTCTACCGTTATAACCACATCAAGGAGGAAACAAAATGGCTAAAAAAAGCAAAAAAATGCAAGATGCATTGAAAAAAGTTGATGCTACAAAAGCTTATTCAGTTGAAGAAGCAGTAGCTTTGGCAAAAGAAACAAACATTGCAAAATTCGACGCAACGGTTGAAGTTGCTTACAAATTGAATGTAGACCCTAAAAAAGCGGACCAACAAATCCGTGGCGCGGTCGTATTACCAAACGGTACTGGTAAAACACAAACTGTTTTAGTTTTTGCTAAAGGCGAAAAAGCCAAAGAAGCAGAAGCAGCTGGTGCTGATTTCGTTGGTGACGACGATATGGTCCAAAAAATCCAAGGTGGCTGGTTTGATTTTGACGTTGTTGTTGCAACGCCAGATATGATGGCTACTGTTGGTAAATTAGGTCGTGTATTAGGCCCTAAAGGTTTGATGCCTAACCCTAAAACTGGTACTGTAACAATGGACGTAACAAAAGCTGTCAACGAAGTAAAAGCTGGTAAAGTGACTTACCGTGTTGACAAAGCTGGAAATATCCATGTACCAATTGGTAAAGTATCATTTGATGATGCGAAATTGATCGAAAACTTCCAAACAATCCATGACACATTGTTGAAAGCTAAACCTTCAGCAGCAAAAGGTCAATACATGAAAAATATTACTGTAACGACTACTTTTGGTCCTGGGATCCACGTTGAGCAAGCTTCTTTCTAATTCAAAATAAAAAATTCAAAAACTTTTATTGACTTGGCTGCCTTATCTATGGTAAGGTAGTCAAGGTTAAAAGTTTAACTGTACCGAAGACAGTAGGTGGCGTCAGCCTTAATTTCCTACCGAGGACGTTTATTGAGAGTATTCAATAGTCCCTCTATGTCTACGGTGGCATAGGGTTTTTTTATGTTTTGGTCAACAAAGCACAAGAAACTCTTCCATCAAAATCAGGAGGTGAAATATAAATGAGTGAAGCAGCTATCGCTAAAAAATCCGCGATCGTCGATGAAGTAAGTGAAAAGTTCTCTGCAGCCGCATCAGTAGTCGTTGTTGATTACCGTGGATTAACTGTTGATGAAGTAACACGCTTACGTAAACAATTGCGTGATGCAAACGTTGAAATGAAAGTTATCAAAAATTCTATTCTTTCTCGTGCTGCTGAAAAAGCTGGTCTTGAAGGTTTAGGTGAAGTATTCACTGGACCAACAGCCGTAGCATTCAGTAACGAAGACGTTGTTGCACCTGCAAAAATCATTAACGATTTCGCAAAAGATGCTAAAGCATTAGAAATCAAAGGCGGTATCATCGAAGGCAAAGTTTCTTCTGTCGAAGAAATCGTTGCATTGGCGAAATTGCCAAACCGCGAAGGACTTCTTTCTATGTTGCTATCTGTGCTACAAGCACCTATCCGCAACGTGGCTTACGCTGTCAAAGCAGTGGCAGAAAAAGAAGAAGATGCAGCTTAATTGCCGCATGATCATCAGTTATTAAACAAATAAAACTATTCAACTAAATGGAGGAAAACAAAATGGCATTGAACATTGAAAACATTGTCGAAGAGCTAAAAGGCGCGACAATCTTAGAATTAAACGATTTAATTAAAGCTATCGAAGAAGAATTTGGCGTATCTGCTGCAGCTCCTGTAGCTGTAGCTGGTGGAGCTGGCGACGGCGCTGCTGCTGAAGAACAAACTGAGTTCACTGTAGAATTAACTGCAGCTGGCGATCAAAAAGTTAAAGTAATCAAAGCAGTCCGCGAAGCAACTGGCTTAGGCTTGAAAGAAGCTAAAGCAGTAGTTGATGGCGCTCCTACAGCTGTTAAAGAAGGCATCTCTAAAGACGATGCTGAAGCATTGAAAGCAGCTTTAGAAGAAGTTGGCGCTTCAGTAACAGTTAAATAATCACTCTTGATTTTTAAGAGCTGGAATCCTTAGTCGATAAGGTTCCAGCTCTTTTTTGTTTTTTTTTGACCATCCGTGTAGTCAAATATTTAGAAGATAAACCATCTTATAATCATTTCTTAGCACTGTCTTTTGTTGTTTGAAACGGGTAGTTACTGTTGGGTATCGCATTTCTGGATGTTCTTTTCTTGGAAGTATGTTTTTTTATATGGCTTATAGTAAATTTAAGCTGAATAAAGGAGATGACAAAACAGGCTATGATGAAAAAATTTGATCCATCTAATCTATGCAGATTGGATGGATCAGATAAGATAAGGTGAAGTTTAAGGTAGTCTAGATTGCATGATATGATTTTCTCCGTATTGAATGAGATCCCATAAATTACCATATAAATCTTTAAAAACTGCTACTTTGCCATAATCTGCTGTTTTCGGATCTCTAACGAAAGTCACCCCTTTTGCTAATAGCTTGTTGTAGTCACGTTCAAAATCATCAGTGGCGAGAAAAAGAAAAACTCTTCCACCAGCTTGGTTTCCTACAAAATTTTCTTGAACCGGTTTAGAGGCTTTGGCTAATAAAACTGTCTTACCGGTTGAATTTGGTGGTGCTATGACTACCCAACGTTTGTCTTGTTCGGGTTGATAAGTGTCCTCGATCAAGATGAAATCAAGTTTTTCAGTGTAAAATTGAATGGCTTCATCGTAATCATTCACCACTAAAGCGATATGGGCAATATTTTGTTTCATGTACATTCCTCCTTGAAATTGAATAACTAAATAGTAGCATAAAAAAGAAGGAGTCCTTCAATGAAGGATCTTTTTTAATTCACGTGCGACTATCTCATATTGATTCTATGCATGATTCTCGTGATTGTTCGATTGATGGGAATTAGCGAAATACAGTATAAAAAAGCTAATAACGTACAGTCAGCATTCTTCCATGCTGACTGTACGTTATTTTTTGCGGAATTGCTGGAATAAAAAAACAAAAATAAAAAAGAACAAAGATTCCCAAAGCGTTGTGGTCCAGCTGAAATTGCGGCTGATCCCAAAGAATAAATTACCCATATTGGAAATAAACAAATACAGGAGTGTGGCTAGTAGGGCATAAGCCAGACGTTTTCCCATTGAGATAACCCCCTTTTTCACCATTTTAACAAGTGAAGGAAGAGGGGGCAAATGTTTTCTTTAGAAAAACGTGTGCACACACAGAAAAAGCCGTTTCCTTTCGAAAACGACTTATATCCAGTAAACATTTTAGTCGAGGGCAACATCAAATATCCATCCTTCAGGTGCTTCAAGGTCACCAAATTGGATACCAGTCAATTGATCGTATAACGCTTTTGTTTTAGGGCCAACTTCAGTTTCACTATAAAAAACATGGAAATCATCCCCATTTTGGATACCGCCGATCGGCGAGATCACTGCAGCAGTCCCGCAGGCACCAGCTTCGACAAAATGATCAAGCTCGTCAACAAATACATCTCCTTCGATGGCAGTTAAGCCTAATGCATGTTCTGCTAAATAGAGCAGGGAATATTTGGTGATACTAGGTAAAATCGAAGGGGATTTCGGTGTGATGAATTGGTCATCGCCTGTGATCCCAAAGAAGTTCGCTGAACCGACTTCTTCAATTTTGGTATGTGTTTCAGGGTCCAAGTAAATACAGTCGGAAAACGCGCGTTCATGGGCTTCAAATCCTGGCAATAAGCTGGCTGCATAATTGCCGCCGACTTTTGCAGCGCCAGTCCCATTGGGTGCTGCCCGGTCATAATCAGACACGATAAAGTTGGTAGGCGCCAATCCACCTTTGAAGTATGGCCCAACTGGCATACAAAAAACAGTGAAAATGTATTCAGGTGCAGGACTCACACCGATGTTTTCACCCACACCGATCAATAAAGGTCTGAGGTATAATGTTGCGCCGCTGCCATAAGGCGGGACAAATTCTTGGTTGGCTTTCACGACTTGATTCACAGCCGCTAAGAACATTTCTTCCGGTACTTGTGGCATACGCAAGCGGTACGCACTGCGATTGAACCGTTTGCTGTTTTCGTCTGGGCGAAAAAGGTTGACACCGCCATCTTTGCGGCGATAGGCCTTCAATCCCTCAAAACATTGCTGCCCATAATGCAAGGCAGTAGAACCTTCGTGAATATGCAGATAATTGTCCTCTGTTAATTCACCCTGACTCCATTCACCGTCTTTCCATGTAGCAAGAAAACGCCATGGCGTTTTGATATAAGAAAATCCCAAATTTGACCAATCGATCGTTGTCATTTGTTCACACCCTTTTTTAATTTTTATTAGTATAGCACTAACGATTTGAAAAGTCATTATTTTCTGAAAATTTACCGGTATTTTCTAAAGTTCCCCTATGCAAGGCGTAAATTTTTGCAAAGAAAGGGAGATTCAATCGATTGTATTTCTCAAATTTGTGTGCTTCAATAAAGAGGTAAAAAAACAAATAAGGAGGCTTGAACGTGACAACGCAATTAAGGACAGACTATACAGGTGTCGAAGAGGCCTATCAACGGTTAAAACCGATCATGATCCATACACCACTGGCGCCATCAAATATTTTAGGGAAGGAGAAAGAGGGGGCCATCTTTCTCAAATTGGAAAATCTGCAACGAACAGGTTCTTTCAAAGCCCGCGGTGCCTATAATAAATTGTCTTCTCTGACTGAGGATGAACGCAGCCGTGGCGTGATTGCTTGTTCTGCTGGGAATCATGCCCAAGGCGTAGCATTGGCGGGGTCTTTGTTAGGCATCAAAGTGCGGATCTTTATGCCCCTGACTGCTGCCAGAACCAAAATTGAGGCGACCCAAAATTATGGCGCACAAGTTGTGTTGGCCGGGGAGACTTTCGATGAGACCAAACAGATCACTTTAGAAGCCATGAAAGAGAGTGGAGAAGTCTTTGTTTCACCATTTGATGATGCAGCTGTTATGGAGGGACAAGGAACGATTGCCTTGGAACTATTGGAGGATCTGCCTTTGATCGATAATGTGATCGTCCCAATTGGCGGTGGCGGACTGATTGCAGGTATCGCCTTGGCATTAAAGGCATTAAGACCAGAAGTCAAGATCATTGGCGTGCAATCATATGGAGTGTATGGCATGATTGCTTCTATTTGGCAGCAAAAATTAGTAGCCAATCGAAGAAATCGAACATTGGCAGACGGTTGTGACGTCGCTCTGGCAGGGGAGTTGACATATGATATTTTAAGAACTAGAATCGATGAAACCGTATTAGTTGAAGAAAAAGATATTGAACAGGCCATTCATTATCTTGCTTTGAAAGAAAAAGTCATTGCCGAAGGGGCTGGGGCCCTGAGTACGGCAGCAATTCTCAGTGGGCAGATCGATCACTTGTTGAAAGGCAAGAACACTGTTGCCATCGTATCGGGTGGGAATATTGATTTTTCGGTGTTTAAAGAAATCATTTGATTTGAAGGAGTATCCAATTCATTGAATGAACCTTAGGAACCAGTGACAGCTGCAAGTTGGTGGTTCCTAGGGTTTTATTGTTGCGTCAATCATGACTCGCATTTTCTTCCAGGAAAGCTTCGATCCATTGACCAAATGTCAGCACATATTTCAATGGACCGACAAGCGTATAGCGGGCAAGCTGATCGTTGATTTTTTCATAGAAAAATTGGCGGGTTTCTCCTGAGTAGAGCAGATTGTATTGCTTGATGATTTGTTGTGTTTGGTTTCTAAGCGCCGTGTCTGATGAAATGGCGACATCAATGGCAAGCAAACTCTCGCTATGTGTTTTTTCAGCTCTCTTATGATTGAAGGTCAATAAGGGATCTGTAAAGGTTTCACCGAGTAAAGATTTGACGGATTCGCGAGAAAAGCGCCATTGGCCGGCTACTTTTATCCCTTCAATGACATGAGATTTTTGATAGTTGCGAATCGTTCTGGTCGTCACACCCAATTCTTTTGCAAGATCATCCACGGTATAGTAATCTTTCATGCCTACCTCCTAAATAACGATTGTGCGATGACAAAAAGCGAGGTCATCTTTCTTATGACTAGTATAGATGATTATGCGTTCCTTTGCATGGATTTTTAATGCTTTCATAATGATGTGTACAGCATCATCATCAAGGCTGCTCGTTGCTTCGTCTAAGAGTAAAATATCTGCAGAGCTAAGTAAGGCGCGGGCGATTGCGATACGTTGTTTCTCACCCCCTGATAAATCAGCCCCATTTTCTTTCAAATAACTATCCCAATTTCTATGGGTAAATAGTGGAGTCAAAATATTGGTTTCTTCCAAATACGCTTTCTCTTCTAGCGTCATGGGTCTGCCCCACGTGATATTCTGCTCAATCGTTCGCGATAAAATGGTTGGTTCTTGTGCTAAATATAAGATTCGCTCATTGGGCATCAGAGGAGGATCAGACAACAGATCATTTTGGATGACGTAAGTAAGATGTATTCCTTCAGCTGGATAAAAACCAGCGATTGCTTTCAAAAGTGTTGACTTCCCGCTTCCTGAAGAACCGCAGAGATAAATATGTTCACCTTTTAAAATAGTTGTGTCGATGTCAAACTGGAAGAACTGTTTCTCCAACGCTATGTTGGGATGACTAAGCGTCAATTGAGCAATTTCTTGCCCCTTTTTGAGATTAGGATGAGGGATGGCAGCGATGAGTTCTTCTTGTACAAATCGCTGATTGGTTTTTAATGTTGTGGTATCAAGATTCACTTTCGTCAATTCACTCAAAGCAGAAAAATAGATAGGCATTAAAATACCGATCAAAATAATCGCATCAGAAGGAAGTGATTGTTGTAAAATACCTTCGATAACAAATAAGTAGATGCCTATTTGAGCGACTTGGTTCACCATACTGATCGCTAAACTAGCAGACTGTGCAAAGATATTGGTACGGGCAAGTGCCTGATACATCGACTCTAGTTCGTTGGCAAATAATTGTTTGTAGATCTGATCGCTCCATTGTTTCATGGTGTCGATATGATTGAGGGAAGTCAACAATTCTTTGTTCGTATTGGCTGCCGTTTTTTGCATGATGGCCATTCTATGTGCTAATTGCTTGTTGATCAGGAAATAGCCCAGAAGATTGAGGGGAATGAGAACAAGAAGCGGGATGCCTAATAATAGGTGGATACGCAAGCACATCAAAATGGATACGATCAGAAGAAGTAATCCTCGAATACTCTCACTAAAACTGCCACATATAAATAAGTAGTAAGCATCAACGACACCGAAAATTCGATTCAATAAGTAAGTGGGCTGTTTTTTTGACAACTGTAGATAAGGCATATGCTTCATTTGAAGCAAAAGATCAAATAAATTGTTTTTGTTTAAAGTTGCAGCAAAGCGTTCTTTAAGTAAAATCAAAAGAAATTGTGCGAGATAAGTAGCGGTCAAAGTGATTGTTAGTAAAATCACAAGATGTGACAATGAATAATGATCTGACAGTTGCATCAATAATGGAAACACAAAAGCACTAACTGCAGTGAAGATAACCAGAAGAACACTGAACGAGATAAAGCGTTTATTCTTTTTGATGATAGCAATCATGTTTTAACCTCTTTTCCTACATTTTCCTAAATATAGGTCGTATTTAGGAAAATGTCAACAAAAAAAGAATTCCCGCAAAGGAATTCTTTTTTTTATTAGAAACTACGTCCGCCGCCGCCGAATGTACCGCCGCCTGACGAGTGGGTCGTACTGCCGCCACCACCGAAACCACCACCGCCACCATTGTTCTTTGGCGGACGGGGGATTCTGCGGGTGGTGACGAATGAGTTGACCAATCGATCTTCTTTTTGGGTCAATTTGATCGCTGATTTTTCGCGATAGGGATATTTATACCCGCCCATTTTTAATTGATACCGTGACTTGACGATCACAAAGAAAGCAATCCCAGCAATCGCAGCGACAACCAGACTGATCACAATCTCGACAGGGGTCAAAACTTTGTAGTACGTGATTTTGCCCGTGTCACGATCGACGCGATAATGACCGCCAGGCACACCTGCGTCAACAAAAGACGCGGATTGCTGCAAATAAATCTGTGCTACTTGAAAGTAATTGCCCGCACTAGCTGCATCGTACATATCATCTAACATATCATTCAATCGCGCATCTGTAAGATAGTCAATCATATTTCCTGAAGTAGAGACATGAAATTCACGGATGCCCATGTTGATGACCAGAGCAGACCCATTATTATCATTGCCAATACGATCTGCTAAATAACGATCAGTGTAATATTCAATGTCATCCGTGGCGCTATTCGTTGTTTCGATAAAGACTTCACCTTTGATTGTTTCGTTCAAAGTGTCTGCTTCTTGACTCAATTGTTGGATCTCTTCTGCGGTAAATAAACCGGCACTATCAGATACGGTGTCCTCAGCTGCAAATGCCGGCGCAGTCGCAAAGAAAAAGCCAACGGTGATTAGGAAAATCAAAGGAATTTTTTTCATATGAAATACCCCACGATCATCCCAATGATAGCGATGGCTGCAAAGATACCGCCGCTGATCAAACCTAGACGCTGGTAGCTAATCGGCAACACACCACTGACTTTTCCTGTTTGCCCATTCATGGCATAATAAAAGGCACTCTTATTCGGATCATCCGCCCGATAGGTCACTAACCAAACCGGCAATAAGACATAGTTGTTGTGTTGCTGAGTGATATCGATCGAACGCTGGGTTCGATTGAAGCTGGTATAGCCATTGACAGTATCACTCAATAATTGCTCAGCATAGCCAGAAAGTTCTTGTTTGACCTCATCAGATAAGGTTTGATATTCAATATCACGTTTTTCGGCTTGGAAACCGGCCAAATATTGACTGCGAAAATCAACGGCTTTCTCCAAAGGGAAAGGTTGGACGCCAGTCACCATTTTTTGCTGCACGTTTTTTGATAGCGCGTTTTTGATCAGTTCTTTGATGCGGATCTTGCCTTGTCTGGTGACGGCAAATTGTTTGTGTTCGGTATATTCGATCTCGCCTACACGCCAAATACGCAAGGAAGTGCCGGTACCAGTTAGCTGCCCATCCATCTCAGCATCAACTGCCCAATAGGGGAAGTAGACCCCAGTCAATTTTTCTACTTGTGACTGATCAAAGAAATCTCGAGGGACAAACCATTTCTTTTTGGCCCATGCCAGAAATTTTTCTGTGGCTTCCTCTTTCTCTACGGCAAAAGGCAAGACTTTATTTGGCAAAAATTCGCCGGATAATCTGCCAGATAAGACCACTGGATTGTGGCAGAAATAGCAGTAAGTCGCTGCAGTGGTTGCATCAGTCACGATTTCGGCTCCACAACTGGGACAGAGAAAGAGGTCCATCTGTGCAGCGGTTGCGTCTGCTTGCGCCTGTACGTCTTCTTGCAATTGCGGCTCAGTATCTTCCGTGATCGTTTGGGTACCGACGGTCGGCTGGTCAGCCATTTGGGCTTCTTTTTGTTTTTCTTCAAAAGCTGTGACCTCATCTTCGGTGAAGATGCTCAAACAAAAAGGACAGTGGAATTTCTGATCACTTGGATCAAACGTCAAAGCGCCCCCGCAATTGGGGCACTTATGGGTGATTACATCCATTAGAGTTCCTCCTTTGTTCAGTCGATGGGAACGCCTTTAAATGGTTTGCCGCAATTAGGACAGAATTTAGGAATGCCGCTGGCCAGATCAATGATCTCCCCGCAGTCGGCACATTTCATTTTTAAGCTTGGTGCACCACCGCTTGGCTTTTCTGTCCCGCAATTGCTGCAGAATTTGCCGGTATTGGTCGTCCCGCATTGTGGACAATCCCAATGATTACCGTTGGTTTGGGCTTGTTGTTTTTGCTGTTCTTGGTTTTGCTGGATTTGTTGCTGATTGTTTTGTGCAGCTTGATTCAAATAACCGCCATTGGCGTTCATCCCCATGCCCATGCCGACAAATCCGGTTGTGGCACCTGCTGCGTTGCTGCCGGCAGATTCCATCCCACGGGCGATCGACCCTTGAACATACCCTTCACGGATAGAAGGGTCACCTAGCATGGCCCCTTGGTTGCGCATATTGATCAATTTGACAGAATCATCGGTATACGAAATACTTGCCACAGCCACAGAAACGATTTCCATGCCGCGCAGTTCACGCCAACTGTCGTCTAGCACATCTCCCATGTATTTGCTTAATTCCATACTCTTTGATGGGACATAAGAAATGCGTTCGCCATCTGCAGACATTTTGTTGATCGCTGTTTGCAGCGCTGTCAAAAATTCTGCCAAATATTGTTCATTGATGTCATTGATATCGACTTGGCTCTTGTTTTTCGGGATCGCATTGGTATAAAACAAGATGGGATCAGTGATCCGCAATGAATAATTCCCATGTGCCCGTAAAAAGAGTTCGGCGTTGTAAAAATTGTCAAAATAGTTCAAAGGGGATGACGTACCGAATCGGATACCCTTGATTTCTTGCAGATTGATATAAAATACTTGTTGCTTTTGCGGTGTGACACCACCGAATTTGAACCGATCGAAGGTTTCGGAAATCGCGTCTTTCAAGGAGCCGTTGAACATCGATGGCGCCAAATTATTTTTGACTGTATAGTACCCTTCTTCAGCAGTATAATCGATGATTTTGCCGCCATCTACCAGCAGCATCATCATATTCGGATAGACATGGATCACGGATCCATCAGTGATCACATCGTCTGTGCCTTTTTTATTGGCACCGCGTTTGTCATTGCGTCGTACTTTGACACCTTTAGTCATGACCGTCGTGTCGCCCATATTGTCAGGTTCGAAAACCTCTAGCCACTGATCTGCTAAACCGCCGCCGATCGTGCTTGTTGCCGCTTTGATAATACCCATTTTCAGTCCTCCTTTGAATTGTCATCATCGTCAATAGATGAATGTATATTCATTATACCATAGGGGGCGAGAATCACGTCATCAGACCAAAGGTGTAGATAATGAGAATAATTGATTGGCGTGACAAAGGATCTTGCAAGACGAACAGCGTAGATTAAATTTAGTTATCTTTTGCAATTGCCTCGGTGAAAAGGTAGTTTTTTCTGCAAATATTACGTATAATAGAAGGTAGCGAATTTTGAAATGAGTGAGGAAAATTATGGCTTATCAAGCACTATACCGCGTTTGGCGTTCACAGCGATTCGACGATGTCGTAGGACAAAAAGCAATTACCCAAACATTAAAAAATGCCATCGATCAAAAGCAGATTTCCCATGCTTATTTGTTTACAGGTCCACGAGGGACTGGTAAAACGAGTGCCGCGAAAATTTTTGCCAAAGCAATCAACTGTCCCAATCAAGTTAACGGAGAACCGTGTAATGAATGTGAGATGTGTCGTTCGATTACAGCTGGTACCCAAGAAGACGTGATTGAGATCGATGCTGCGAGCAACAATGGTGTCGAGGAAATTCGTTTTATCCGTGATCGGGCCAATTATGCCCCAACGCAAGCAGAATATAAAATCTATATCATTGATGAAGTACATATGTTATCAACGGGTGCTTTTAATGCATTACTGAAAACCTTAGAAGAACCACGGAAGAATGTCGTGTTTATTTTAGCAACGACTGAACCCCACAAGATCCCTGCGACGATCATTTCCCGGACGCAACGCTTCGATTTCAAGCGTATCAATACGCAAGATATCGTTTCTCACTTGGAGAAAGTATTAGATACAAGCGCAATTGCGTATGAACCAGAAGCTTTGCAAGTGATTGCAAGAGCTGCAGAAGGGGGCATGAGAGATGCCCTGAGTATCACAGATCAAGCTATTGCTTTCAGCGATGACACGGTCACGATGCAAGATGCACTTGAAGTCACGGGCAGCCTGTCTTTTGACATGATGGATCGGTTGATGCAAGCTTGTTCAGACAAAGAAGTCGCCGATGCACTGACGATTTTGCGGGAGCTGTTGGCTTCGGGGAAGGAAGCCCGGCGTTTATTGGAAAACCTGCTGGTCTATTGTCGAGACGTTCTGATGTACCAACAAGCCCCCCAATTGGTTGCGGACAAATCTACACAATTGACGGAGGGGTTCAAAGCGCTGGCCCAACAGACGGACCCGCGAAAGATCTATCATTGGATCGGGGTTTTGAATGACACACAAAACGAAGTAAAGTTCACCAATAACCCAACGATTTATTTAGAAGTGGCGATGGTGAAACTGGCCAATGACCCAGAGCAAGCAGCTGTGGGCACGAGTGCTGTGGCGACGGATACCAGCCAAGAAGTACAGCAGCTGCAGATCGCTGTTCAGAAATTGCAAGCAGAGATCCAGCGCTTGCAGGAAAATCGGCCGACAGGTTCGGTTGAACCGCCTGCAGCCGCTAAAAAGACCAAGACAGCGAGTTCTTTCCGCTTGCCAAAGGAAAAAGTGTTCCAAGTCTTAAAAGGTGCAACCAAGAAAGATTTGGCAAATGTTCGTAATATTTGGGATGATTTACTGATGTCATTGTCCGTTACCCAACGGGCGATGTTGCATGCGAGTGAAGCCAAAGCTGCCAGTGAAACGGGCGTTGTGATCGCGTTTGATTACGAGATCCTTTGTCAGCGTGCCAGCAATGATCCAGAATTTCAGCTGATGATCCATAATCAGATTTCTCGAATGGTCAAAGATTATGCGCCTCAAGCGGTGTTTATCACCAAAGAAAGCTGGCCGTTGTTACGCAGAGAGTTCTTAGCTGGTGGACAAGCTGTCGCTGAAACAGAATTGGAAATAGAAGCGGGCGATGTGCCAGAAGAGGCAGCTGAATCTGGCGATGACGTAGTGGTCACGCAAGCACAAGCACTATTTGGCAGCTTAACAAGTATTGAAGAAAATTAGACTGGAGTGAAGAACAATGATGCGAGGCATGGGCAATATGCAAGGCATGATGAAACAAATGCAAAAAATGCAAAAAGAAATGGTGAAAGAACAAGAAGCGTTGAACCAAAAAGAATTTCTAGGTGAATCAACGAATGGCTATGTGAAAGCAACCTTTACAGGAAACAAAAAGTTAAAAGATTTAGTGATCAATGAAGACATCGTCGATGCAGAAGATGTCGACATGCTGCAAGATATGGTCATTTTGGCGATCAATGACGGTTTAGCAAAAATTGAAAAAGAAACGGAACAAACAATGGGCAAGTATACCAAAGGGATTCCGGGTCTATAAAAGGAGAAATGTAGCGTGCAATATCCAGATCCGATTGCACGATTGATTGACAGTTATATGAAACTGCCAGGAATCGGCCAAAAAACTGCCACTCGTTTGGCTTTTTATACCATCGATATGAAGGATGAAGTCGTAAATGAGTTTGCCAAATCTTTGATCAGTGTCAAACGTGATCTGCATTTTTGCAGTATCTGCGGCAATATCACAGAAGAAGATCCTTGTGAGATCTGCGGCGACCCAACCAGAGACAAAACCACCATTTTGGTGGTTGAGGAACCTAAAGATGTGATGGCGCTTGAGAAAGTTCGGGAATATCACGGCCTTTATCATGTTTTGCATGGGGTATTGTCCCCAATGGAAGGTACTGGTCCTGAAGATATCAATATTTCTTCTTTGATCCAGCGTTTGCATGATGATCAAGTCAAAGAAGTGATCATTGCGACGAATGCCACAACAGAAGGTGAAGCAACGGCGATGTATCTTTCACGATTGATCAAACCAGCTGGGATCAAAGTAACGCGTTTAGCCCATGGCTTATCGGTGGGCAGCGATATCGAATATGCAGACGAAGTGACTTTATTAAAAGCAGTCGAAGGACGACGAGAATTATAACTATATTGGAGGCAAACAAGGTGAATGGATTGTTCATTACCATCGAAGGACCAGATGGCGCTGGAAAGACGAGCGTCTTGGAAGAGTTGTATCCCCGTTTACAATTAGAAGCAACAAGAAAAATCGTGAAAACACGGGAACCAGGCGGTGTGCGGATTGCCGAAAAAATCCGTCAAATCATTTTAGATCCAAAAAACGAGGAGATGGATGAACGAACAGAAGCATTGCTTTATGCAGCTGCGAGACGCCAGCACTTGATCGAGGTCGTCTTGCCAGCCTTGAATGAGGGGAATATCGTGATCTGTGATCGTTTTGTCGATAGTTCATTGGCTTATCAAGGCGCGGGACGGCGTATTGGCATGCCGGAAATCGCCAATATCAACGAATTTGCGACGGAAGGCACCACGCCTGATTTCACCTTATATTTGGATGTCGATTCAGATACTGGTTTGCATCGAATCCAAAAAAATCGCGCCCACCAATATGATCGTTTGGATTCAGAGGGACTAGAGTTCCATCAACGCGTACGGCATGCTTATTTGAAGTTGGCAGAAGAAAATCCTGTACGAATTCATAAGATTGATGCTAGAATGGGGTTACAAGACGTTGTTGAATCAAGTTATTCAGCAATCGTAGAAGCGTATCCTGCCTTTTTTAAATCTTTGTAATAAATTGATTGAATCGAATAAGGAGATGATCCCATGAAATTGATTATGGCTATTGTACAAGACAAGGACAGCAATCGTTTGGCAAATGAATTTATCGATGCCAACATCCGAGCAACCAAACTATCCTCTACAGGCGGCTTCTTGAAAGCGGGAAATAGTACGTTCATTATTGGATTGGAAGATGATCGGGTCCAAGATGCGTTAGAATTGATCAAAAAGACCTGTCAATCACGTAAACAATATGTGTCGACGCCGATGTCGTTAGATATTTCTTTAGATGGTCAAGTACCTTATCCTGTAGAAGTTGAAGTTGGCGGTGCAACAGTCTTTGTTTTACCGGTTGATGGATTCCATCAATATTAAGAAGGAGCTTTTCATGGAGGCACGATTTCTGCAAGAAAACCAACCACAAGTATATGCCCAATTAAAGAAAAGCATCAAGCATGGGCGAATCGCCCATGCTTATCTTTTTGAAGGGGATAAAGGAACAGGAAAACATGAGGCAAGTATCTGGCTGGCGAAGCGTTTGTTTTGTACCAATGCGCAAGGGGATGAGGATCCTTGCAATACTTGCAGCAACTGTCAACGGATCACCCAAGGCGAGCACCCAGATGTGCTGTTGATCGAACCTGATGGCCAAACGATCAAAGTGGATCAAATCCGTCAGTTACAAGAAGAATTTACGAAAAGCGGATTTGAAGGCCGACGCAAGATTTTCATTTTATCACAAGCCGAAAAAATGAATACAAGTGCCGCCAACAGTTTATTGAAATTCCTTGAAGAACCGGTTGGCAATTTTCTTGCGATTCTGGAAACCGAAAGTGTCGGCAGGATTTTGCCAACAATCCAATCCCGTTGTCAAATGATCCACTTTTCGCCCTTATCAAAAGAAATATTACAGAAAAAATTGCAAGATGAAGGGCTTTCAAAAGAAACGAGCCGACTTCTTAGTTATCTTACAAATAGTTATCATAAAGCAGTTGAAATCTCTCAAAATGAATGGTTTAATGAAACTAAGGATGCTGTTGTACGCTGGTTAGATTACCTTTTGAAAAAAGATCCGCAAGCTTTTATATTTGTACAAAAAAGATTGCTGAGTCAGGCAAAAGAGAAAAGTCAGCAAATAGAAGTTTTTTCACTCTTGTTATTTTACCTGCAAGAAGAAAGAGATCGGCTGCTTATGCAAGGATCATGGGGAAAAGAAATCAATCGTGCCATTGAATCTGCGTTGCAAGCCCAAAAGAAATTGCAGGCGAATGTTGCTTTTCAAGGTGTTGCAGAGCAATTTTGTGTGAAAATCATCTATGGAGATCCGCGACAGCCGGAAAAGAGGGTCTAAGATGATTGAAGTGATCGGGATACGTTTCCAACAGGTTGGCCAAATCTATTATTATGCGCCCGAAAAAGAAATGTATGCCTTAAATGATAAAGTAATTGTCGCATTACAAGATATACGCTGTATCGGCACTGTCGTGACGCCTGTACAGCAGATGGATCGGCAAGATTTGCCTCATGAAGTGAAGACGATCATTCGCCGAGCCAACAGTCAAGACTTGGCGCAAGAAGCGACCAATGCCGAAGATGCCATAGGGGCATTGCAGATCGCGAAAGGCAAAGTCCGGGATCGCCGGTTGCCAATGAAACTGATCAATGCGGCCTATACGCTTGAACGCAATAAGTTGATTTTTTCTTTTACAGCTGAAGGGCGCATCGATTTTCGCGAGTTGGTCAAGGATTTGGCCAATGTATTCCATACCCGGATCGAATTAAGACAGATTGGTGTACGGGATGAGGCAAAGCTTTTAGGCGGGATCGGTCCTTGTGGCCGTAAGCTCTGTTGTGCCACTTTTTTAGGGGATTTTATCCCGGTGTCGATCAAGATGGCGAAAGATCAAGGGCTGTCATTGAACCCAACCAAAATTTCTGGACTATGCGGCCGCTTGATGTGTTGTTTGAAATACGAAAATGAAGAATACGAACAAGCAAAAAAAGAGATGCCTGATCGAGGGAAAGAAGTTGAGACCCCTGATGGAAAAGGGCGTGTCGTTGGTTTAGATTTATTGAGCCGTGTTGTCAAAGTGCGCTTGCATGACCGACAAACTGCTGTTGAATATGGCTATGAAGAATTAGTGACAAAATAAGCAGGTGACTATAATGAGCATGGATAAACGATCCCTTTATGATGGACTGAATCAATTAGAATCGGAGTTGCAAAACTCCTTGAACAATCTAGCGGAAATGAAACAATCGCTGCAAGAAATCGTCGAAAAAAATACCACTTTGGAATTGGAAAACCAACGGTTGCGTGAACATATTCGCGAGTTGAACCTCGTGGCGGATGCGCCTGCCGAAAGTGCCAAACAAGAGCTGTCCAAATCACGGATGAATTTAGAGAAAATCTATGAGGAAGGGTTCCATGTCTGTTATGACTTATATGGATCCAGAAGAGAGCATGACGAGCCATGTGCGTTTTGTCTAGAAGTGATTTATCGTGAAAGCGGCAAGTAACCATAAGCGGCAAAGGAAAAGATCAGGTAAATCTGGTCTTTTTTTGGAGAGGAGCAGTAATGCAGAAACAACAAAGTTACAAACAAGATGCAGGCAAACTTTATTTGGTGCCAACCCCGATCGGTAATCTAGAAGATATGACTGTGCGTTGTGTCAAAATGTTAGCTGAAGCGGATGTGATAGCCAGTGAAGATACCCGAAATACCCAAAAACTGTTGAATCACTTTGACATCACAACGCCGCAAAAAAGTTTGCATGAACATAATTATAAAGAACGGGTACCGCAGCTGATAGCGTTGATGCAGTCAGGTCAAACGATTGCGCAATGCAGTGATGCTGGTATGCCATCGATCAGTGATCCTGGGCATGAATTGGTCAAAGCTTGTATCGCTGAAGGCATCGCGGTCATCGCATTGCCTGGCCCAACAGCGGGTCTGACTGCCTTGATTGCTTCAGGTCTATCTCCACAACCGCATCTGTTTTACGGATTTTTACCCCGTAAAAAGAAAGAGCAAGTTGCTGTGCTGACTGAATTAGCTGCTCAGCAAAGTACCATGATTTTCTATGAGTCCCCATATCGTATCGGCAATACGATCGATGTCATCAAAGAAGTCTTCGGTGACAGGCAGGCGGTCATTTGTCGAGAGTTGACGAAGATCCATGAAGAATATCTTCGCGGGACTTTATCGGAGTTATCAGCTTATTTAAGTGAACAGTCATTGAAGGGTGAATGTTGTTTGCTGGTTGAAGGCGCAGATGAACCGGTACAAGCAGTCTATGAAGGCAGCTATCTTGAACAAGTAGAGGCGTTGATCGCAGAAGGCCTTTCTTCAAAAGAGGCCATTAAAGAGGTAGCCAAACGCAATCAAGTCAAAAAGCAAGTGGTCTACAACGACTATCACGCAATCGATTCCGCTGACTAAGCGAAATCAGTTGCTGTTAGAACGATAGAGGATAAACTGTCCATTTGGGCAGTTTTTTATTCTTTCTGGAACAGGCATCTTGTTTATGTCACTTTTTCTAACATGGAGCGTAATGAATTTTCAGAAAATTTTGCAAATTTTCAAAAAACGCTAGCTTTCTATGATGTACAGATGGTAGGATAGCACTCAGATAGAAAAGGAGGCGTTCAATATGGATTCAGGGAATATAGCATTTATTTTGATTTGCAGCGGTATGGTATTTTTAATGACACCGGCATTGGCATTTTTTTACGGTGGGTTGGAGCGTAGGAAAAACATCTTGAATACCATGATGATGGTCATTTGTACGATGGGCTTGGCTTCTGTATTGTGGGTAGCGTTGGGCTATACACTTTCTTTCAGCGGATCAGGATCCTTTATTGGCAATCTTGACAAAATTTTCTTTAGTCATGTATCGATGACGGAAGGCGAAGGTATTCCAGAAGGGTTATTTGCAGGATTCCAAATGATGTTTGCCTTGATCACAACTGCGATCATCACTGGGTCAGTTGTTGGCAGAATGCGTTTTTCGGCAATTTTCTTATTTATTGGTTTTTGGTTGATCTTGGTGTATTTCCCAATGGCACACATGGTGTGGGGCGGTGGTTTCTTGGATGCCATCGGGTCGATCGATTTTGCGGGAGGCAATGTCGTGCATATCAGTTCTGGGATCAGCGGCTTAGTCTTAGCAGTCGTCGTAGGGAAACGGCGTGAGTTTCATCAAACAGAGTATCGACCGCACAATATTCCCTTTGTGGTTTTAGGCGCCGGTTTGCTGTGGTTTGGTTGGTTTGGTTTTAACGCGGGCTCTGCGTTAGCTGCGGACGGTTTAGCGATTCATGCTTTAATGACCACGAATACGGCAGCTGCCAGTGCGATGTTATCCTGGATGCTGATCGAGAAATTGATGTTAGGTAAACCAACGATCGTAGGCGCTTGTACAGGGGCAGTAGTCGGTTTAGTGGCCATCACACCAGGTGCCGGTTTTGTTTCACTATGGTCATCATTTATTATTGGTGCATTGGTAAGTCCATTTTGTTATTACTTCATTTCGGTGATCAAACATCGACTTGGGCTAGATGACGCATTAGATGCATTTGGCTGTCATGGTGTTGGTGGGATTTTTGGCGGAATTATGACAGGGATTTTCGCTGATCCTGCGGTAGGCGGACATTCAGGCTTGATTTATGGCGGGCTAGATTTATTTGTGGCTCAACTAGAAAGTATTGTCTTTACTATTTTATTTGCTGGGATCGTTTCATACGTATTGATCCGTGTGATCAAATTATTTATGCCGATTCGCGTATCTGAACAAGAAGAAGCAGTCGGTATGGACCGAGTGGAACATGATGAAACGGCCTACCCGACCTTTATGGGCTTAGATTCTTAATAATGGAGGAACTGATATGAAAAAAGTTGAAGCGATTATTCGACAAGAAAAAATCGAAGAATTGAAAGCTGCGCTGGATCTTTCAGAAATCACTAGCGGGATGACAGTCAATCAAGTGCTGGGGTATGGAAAACAAAAAGGGCTGAAAGAATATATCCGTGGACAAGCGGTAATCACGACTTTGTTACCAAAAGTGACTGTTTGTTTTGTGGTAGAAGATCAAAATGTTGAACCTGTCATTGACCTAATTATAGCTATATGCAGTACCGATGAAGTGGGAGATGGCAAGATTTTTGTCTATCCTGTAGAAGAGGCGGTGCGGATCCGGACCAAAGAACGAGGATCAGCGGCTTTATAAAATGGACTAGATGAATGTTTCAAAAAAAGAGTATCGGCCGTAGCTGATATTCTTTTTTTTTTGCTGAATCGCAACTATTGAAAGGGAACTTTTGTTCGTTTATAATAGAAGTGACGAGGTGATACATATGTCTGAATTACAATTTCCTTTACATCATGACACGAGCCGCAAAATCATTCATATTGATATGGATGCCTTTTTTGCATCTGTGGAAGAACGAGATGATCCGGAGTTGGCGAAACACCCTTTAGTGATTGCCCGCCACCCAAGTGATACTGGGGGACGGGGTGTGGTGACGACCGCCAATTATTTGGCGCGTCAATATGGTATTCATTCAGCAATGAGTGCGCAAAAAGCATTTGAATTGTGTCCGCAAGCAATTTTTAAACCTGGTAATCATCAAAAATATCGAGAAGTTTCTCATCAGGTCAGAGCAATCTTTCATCGCTATACCGATGTCATCGAACCGGTATCTATCGATGAAGCATATCTTGATGTCACAAGTAATAAAATCGATTGTCCTTCTGCAATCAAGATTGCCCGCATGATTCAACGGGATATCTGGCAAGAAACCCATTTGACGTGTTCAGCAGGCGTCAGCTACAACAAATTTTTGGCCAAATTGTCTTCAGATTATCATAAACCAAGAGGGATGACTGTCGTGTTGCCGGAAGATGCAGTTGCTTTCTTAAAACAGCTGCCGATCGAAAAATTTCATGGTATCGGGAAAAAAACGGTTCCGAGGATGCATGAGATGGGGATCTATACGGGTGCGGAACTGTATGAAATGAGTGAAATGGCATTGATTCGCGCATTTGGAAAAATGGGATATTCATTGTATCGTAAAGTGCGGGGAATCCATGATTCACCTGTCAGCGTCACGAGAGAACGTAAATCTGTCGGCAAAGAACATACCTACGGCAATCCCTTGACCACAGAAGAACAAGTGGTGAGTCAGTTGCGTTCGATTGCAGAAGAAGTAGCTGAAGCCCTCAAACGGACGCAAAAACATGGCAAAACAGTCGTCTTGAAAGTCCGCTACACAGATTATTCGACCATTACGAAACGGGTGACATTGCCGGTCTATGTGCACAAAAAAGAACAACTTTTTTCAGAAGCTAGTTTGATCTGGGAGGAAGTATTGGGTCTAGAACAGGGGATTCGTTTGTTGGGGATCACTGTGACCAATCTAGATCCTTTGACTTACGAAAATATCGTCTTGCCCCTTTGGCAGATCGCAGAAGAAGAATAAAAGAGAGGAAAATCGACAAATGAACGAAGTATATCAAACCTTGATCACTTTGCAAGATGACACAAGAAGCCAAAAGATGGCGGCCTACATGCGGCATCAATTCACCTTTTTGGGTGTTACTGCCCCGATTCGCCGCCAAGCGGCTAAGACGGCATTAAGACAGGCCAAAGCCGCAGGTGTGATTGATTGGTTGTTTGTCGATGTGTGTTGGCAAAGCCAATACCGCGAGCATCATTATTTGGCAATCGATTATTTGGTGGCGATGACTGCGTATCTAAAAAAAGAAGACTTGTCCAAGATTGAAGCCATGCTATTGCAACACCCTTGGTGGGATAGTATTGATGCTTTTAGTGAATTGATCTCAAAGATGGTCATTCAAGAACCTGTGTTGAAACAGGAGATGTTGCGTTGGAGTACCTCAGAGAGCCTATGGTTGCGACGTTCTGCGATCATTCATCAACTCCTCTTGAAAAAGCAGACGGACACAGAACTGTTGCGGATCATTCTCCTGAACAATTTTGGGACCAAAGAATTTTTTATCAATAAAGCGATCGGATGGAGTTTAAGAGACTATGCGAAAACAGATCCGGCATGGGTGCGACATTTTATAGCTACGTATCGTGATCAAATGTCGCCCCTTAGTATCCGAGAAGCCAGCAAGTATTTAAATCGATGAGGAAAAAAATCACGCATGAAGGCAATCAAAAATACCATAGTAAACGCTTAGGTCATGGCGTTTACTATGGTTTTTTTCGTTTATGGCTCAAATCTGTTTCTTTATTTGCTCATAACTTTCCTCAGCATCTTTGCATTTGGCCCAAATAACAGCTTCGCCTTGTGCTTTTGAGGCAGCCACATCTATGATCCTTTGATTGCTGCTGCCGCGAAATTGCAAATTCAAATTACGTTTGCTCAGTTCAAAACGACCGTCCACCAGAATATCGATTTTACTAAGCAGTTCTAACTTGTCATCTGTATCCTCAAGCAATTCTTCATACGTGTAGCCGGACCAGCTCCAGATATCTTTGCTGCGTCCAAATTCTTTTCGGACACGATCCACGACTTGCAAGCAGACAGGTGTATTTAAGAAAGGCTCACCGCCAAGCAAGGTCAATCCTTGAACATAATCTGGCCGCAGATCATCAATGATTTGTTGTTCTAGTTCAGGCGTGAAGGGCACACCGTAGTTGAAATTTTGGACAGCTTTGTTGAAGCAGCCCTCACAAGCAAATAAACACCCACTGACATATAGGCTGTTTCTGATGCCTTCGCCATCCACAAAATTATAGGCTTTATAATCTGCAATTCTATTCTGGCTGTAATCTTGTGCTTGCCATTCTTTTGGTTTTGGGTTTCTCATTTATCAAACTTCTTTCTATTGTTTGGAAGAAAGGAAGAAAAACAACGTTGTTTTTCTTCCTTGCAGATACGATTATTGTTGTAAGTGTTTGACCCGGGCCGAGATTTCTTTGTGGCGGCCATTGACCATTGGACGTGCTTGGGGATTGCCTAAGTAACCGCATGTCCGTTTGACGACGTCACAGCTTTTGGGATCATGGTTGCCGCATTGGGGGCATTCGAAGCCGCGTTCAGTTGGATTGAAGTCTCCTTCATACCCGCAGGCATAACAATGATCGATTGGTGTGTTGGTACCGAGATATGCCACGCGGTCGTAGGCAAAATCCCATACAGCTTCTAAGGCTTTTGGATTTTGCTGCAACACAGGATATTCACAATAATGGATGAAACCACCTGAACAAAATTGCGGATAGTCTTTTTCAAAATCTAGTTTTTCAAAAGGTGTTGGATTTTTGCGGACATCATAGTGAAAGCTGTTCGTATAATATTCTTTATCCGTGATGTTGTCGATCTCACCGAATTTTTCGGTATCTAGACGGCAGAAGCGATCAGTCAAACTTTCGCTAGGTGTCGAATAGACGCTGAAATGATAGCCGTATTCATCGCCCCAGGCATCTGCATGTGCTTTCAACTCTTTGACGATCGATAAGGTAAAGGCTTTTGCTTCAGGATCGTGTTCCCATTCGCCGCCATAAAAGGCAGCAGCCGCTTCATACAACCCAATATAGCCTAAGGAAACAGTCGCCCGCTTGTTTTTGAAAAGTTGATCCACGTTGTCTTTGCGGTCTAGACGTTCACCGAAAGCACCATACATGTATAAAATAGGCGCATTTGCTGGACTGGCTTCTTTGCATCGCTCCACACGATAGACCAGCGCATCTTTCACGATCTGCAAACGATCGGCTAAAATGGCCCAGAATTTGTCTTGGTCGCCATTGGCTTCTAAGGCAATGCGTGGGATATTCAAGGTCACGACGCCTAGATTCATTCGACCGACATTGATTTCTTCCCCTTGTTCATTCTTCCAGCCTTGCAAGAAAGAGCGGCATCCCATGGGCACTTTGAAGCTGCCAGTCAATTCGACCAATTTGTCATAGTTTAAAATATCAGGATACATCCGTTTGGTGGCACATTCTAAAGCCAATTCTTTGATATCATAGTTTGGATCCGTCGCGTCAAGATTGACCCCACGACGCACACTGAAAATCAATTTAGGGAAAATCGCTGTTCTTTTTTCACTACCTAGTCCGTTGATCCGGATTTGCAAGATCGCCCGTTGGATCTCCCGCTCAAACCATGACGTTCCTAGACCAAACCCTAATGAGGTGAAGGGGGTTTGTCCGTTCGAAGTGAATAAAGTATTGATTTCATATTCTAAACTTTGCATCGCATCAAAAATATCTTTGCGGGTTTTACTTTTCGCATAGGCTTCCCGACGGTCGGGCGCTTCGATCCATTCTTCTGCATCCCGGAGGTGTTTTTGATAATTCAATTCTGCAAAAGGCGCCAATAGTTCGTCGGTACGATCAGCAGAACAGCCGCCATATTGACTAGAAGCAACATTGGCGATGATTTGTGAGATCTGAGCAGTCGCTGTTTGGATCGATTTCGGTGATTCAACTTCAGCATTGCCGATTTTGAAACCATTGTTCAACATCCCTTTGAAGTCGATCAAGCAACAGTTCGTCATCGGTGTATAAGGATGATAATCTAAATCATGATAATGGATATCGCCTTTTTGGTGGGCGTTGGCCACATGGGGCGGCAACATCTTCAAGCCAATGGACTTACCGACGATCCCTGCGGTCAAGTCACGTTGGGTATTGAAGACATTGCTGTCTTTATTGGCATTCTCATTGACCACTGATTGGTCTTTGTTCATCAATTTGTTGATCGTGAAATTGATATCCGTTGCCTTGCTGCGTTCAAAATCACGACGGGTACGATAATTGATATATTCTTCCGCTAACGCATAGGCATTTTTAGTCAATAAAATATGTTCAACGATATTTTGCACTTCGTATATTTTGACGTTTGTTTGAAAACGAGCAGCGATTTCATGATCAATACTTTCTACGATATCCATGATATGTTCATGGTCGATGGGGGTTAATTCACCTTGCGTATTTCTTTGGGCTTTGACCAAAGCATCATAGATCTTTTGATCATCAAAATCGACCAGCCGACCATCTCGTTTGACGATTTTTAAATTTGCTAAATGGGGCTGTCTAGCCAGTCCTTGTTCAGGATTTCTTTTAATGTTCATCATTAGAACCACTCCTATCTTCATCAATATGATAAAACAAAATAGGCGAATGAGCAACTATATATAGTGGGGTTTATGGATCTCTTTCTTGGATATACACAATATGTAGTGCATATTCATTTGACGAAAATGCTTTAAAGTTGATAACAACAATGTTTGGATTGTTTCATGTTTCACACAATGAATAAAAAATAGCGAAAAAAATTTTTTGGCTTTGATTGCGTAAACTGTTTTCATGAGAAAAGTATGCTACCATAGAAGAGAATTTATGATAAAGGAGGGTTCTTTATGAGAAATATGATCGATGTCAAACACTTGACCAAAACATATGGCACCCGCTTCAACCAAACCAAAGTATTGGATAACCTGTCTTTTGTCGTGGACAAAGGGGAGTTTGTCGGTATTATGGGACCTAGTGGTGCGGGGAAAACGACATTGATGAATTTATTGTCCTCCATTTTGCGTCCGAGTCTTGGGTCCATCTATATCAATGGGAAAGATATCACCCGCATGTCTGAAAACCGCTTGAGCGATTTTAGAAGAAAAGAAATTGGCTTTATTTTTCAGGATTTTAATTTATTGGATACATTGACCGCCAAAGACAATATTTTGCTGCCATTGGCCATTGATCGGTTGTCGATCGCAGAAACCGATCAACGCATTTCTCAGATTGCCTCACTGCTGGGCATTGAACATCTCTTAGACCGCTATCCGGAAGAATTGTCTGTGGGTCAAAAGCAGCGTATCGCTGCGGCACGCGCGATCGTGAGTCAACCGGTGGTCTTGTTTGCCGATGAGCCTACGGGGGCATTGGACTCGAAAGCAGCCACTGAATTGCTGCGTTATTTGGACCAAATCAACCAACAGGAAAAGACCACGATCCTGATGGTCACCCATGATCCCTTCACTGCGAGTTATTGTAATCGGATTTTGTTCATCAGAGATGGCGTGTTTTTTGCAGAAGTGACAAAGAAAGGGTCACGGCAAGATTTTTTTGAGAAGATCATCGACATGCAGGCAACGATCGGAGGGGGACCTCGACATGTTGTTTAAAATCGGTTGGCGCAGTTTTTTAAGGCAAAGTCGTAATTATGGTGTTTATTTCATCTGTATGATGACAGCTGTGATGATTTTTTATTCTTTTAGCGCCATGATGAATGATCGCTTACTGACGCAGCGGGTACAACAAGATATTCGCATCGAGGGCGTATTGGGTTTTGGCAGTAGTATTGTGGCCTTTGTGGTGTTGTTTTTTATGCTGAGTGCCAATCATTTCTTTCTGAGTCAAAGACAAAAGGAAATCAGTATTTATCAGTTGCTCGGGTTGCGGCGAGGGCGGCTGGCCTGGTTGCTGCTGCGGGAAACTTTTTTGCTGAATTTTTTCTCATTGGTCATTGGTATTTTTATGGGAATCATTTTTTCAAAATTTTTCTCGATGATTTTGATTCGGGCAATGGGATTGACATTGACCAGTCATTTCTTCAATTCTTCCCGCTCGATCGTCACAACGATTGTCGTTTTCTTCGCTGCGCTGCTGATCTTGAGCTTGCAAGTGCTGCTGTTTGTGTGGCGCACACCAATGAGTGAAACCTTAAAAACGGATTATTCCTTGCCCATCAAAAAAATGAAGATGACCCCTTTTCGCATCTTGATGGGGATCTTAGGGTTGATTCTGCTGGGTGTTGGTTATTATTTGTCTTTATTTTTGAAGGAGACATGGCAATCTTATATTACCTATACACAAGATTTTTCGGCGATTATTTGGGTGCCATTATTGATTTTGTTTTGTTGTATCACGGCTACTTATATCTTTTTTGATTGTACCCTGCCGGCTTTATTGCATTGGCTGAGTCAGCCCCAAAAACGCAATATCAAAGGTGCCAAATTGATTGCTTACAACAATGTACGGGCGTATTTGCAACGGACATGGAAGAGTTTTGCTTTTTTGACTGTCCTCACAGCTATTGCGATCTCGTTGATTGGCGGCACGATGGGGATGATCTCTTTGAATTATCAAGCGACCAGCCGCTTGTATCCAGTCTCCTATCAAGTGGCCGAATCGCAAGCCCAACAGTTGCGGGATACGTTGAAAGACAACCAAGTCGCATTGGCGGCTGATCAAACGGTCACTTTTAAGATGACCAATATGGCTGTCTATACGAGATACTTAGGAGAGACCACTGACAATAATCAGGAAGAAGTGATGGTCAATCTGCTGTCTCTTAGCCAATACAATCAATTGCGAAAACTTTTGAAAGAATCGCCAGAAGTTAAGATCAATGGGCAAGAGGCTGCTTTGTTTGACAGTGAATATGATATAACTCAGGCCTTTAGGTCGTATCGGGATCAGGTGTTGGTGGCTGGCACAGCAAACTTCACATTGGTACAGACGGAGCTTGATTACTTAGGTGATGACTCCTTGCGTTATGCCTTGGCGAATGTGCTGGTCGTGAGCGATGCTGCCTTTGAACACCTCGACGGGTATCAGTATGCGGTGACGTATCTTCAGGTTCAAGGGAGGTTGTCAGAAGCCGCACATCAGACAATCAGTGATGCTGGTAAAACAGAATGGGTCGAACCGATCACCTATCGGTTGGTCAAGAAGAAGAATGGCGCTCAGGCGGTATTTACCACTGCAGAAAAGGAGCATACAGATCAAGTGACCGTCTATCGTTTGAATCGTGCTGATCGGTTTACAACGATGCGCAGCGTGCGACGGCAAGGCGGTATCATTCTATTTGTCTCTTTATTTGTTGGCGTGATCGTCTTGATCACCACGTCTAGCAGCTTGATCGTCCGTCAATTCTCGAACACTGAAAGAGAAAAACGCAATTATCAACTGCTGACAAAATTAGGCTACAGTCGGCAGGAGATTCGAAAGTTGATTTATTGGCAAAATATTTGGGTTTTTATGCCTGGTACTTTGTTGGCGATCCTTCATGCGGTATTTGCGATCAATACATTAACGCAAATTATTGATAGTCGTGGATATTGGGTGGCCTACTTATTTGCTGGCGCAGCGGCTGTGGTCTATTTACTGGCCTATTTGATCACTGTCAAGCTGAGTTTGCGGATCATTGAACGTTGAAAAAGAGCGAGATTTTCCGCTCTTTTTTGTTTTATTTGCACGTCTTACATAAGACAATGGTATAATCATAGAGAACGAAACAAAGGAGGAAAAGCATAAACATGGAGAAAAAAGAAGAGCAGCTTTTGATCGATTTGACCAGTGCCCGAGGCGTGCCTGGTAATGAAGAGGAGGTACGGGAAGTCTTTAAGGCGTATGCCAAAGACTTTGCTGAAGATATCTTTTTTGATGGGTTAGGCAGTGTCATTGCCAAACACGTTGGGGACGGCGGCGGACCTAAAATTTTTATTTCGGGCCATATGGACGAAGTTGGATTTATGGTGACCAAAATCAGCGAAAAGGGGTTTATTGAGTTCCAAACGCTAGGCGGCTGGTGGGGTCAGGTAATGTTGGCCCAACAAGTGGAAATCAAAACACAAGCTGGTCAGTTGATCCATGGTGTGATTGGCTCGAAACCACCTCATGTATTGAGTCCGGAAACGCGGAATAAACCATATGATGTCAAAGACATGTTTATTGATATTGGTGCCAGCAGCGACAAAGAAGCCAAGGCATGGGGCGTCCGTCCGGGAGATATGATCACGCCATATATTGAATACAAGCGAATGAATGATAGTAAATTCTTATTGGCGAAAGCTTGGGATAATCGGATCGGGACAGCAGTTTCGTTGCGGGTATTGGAAACATTGGCTGCCGAAGGCCATCCCAATTGTCTTTTTGCCGGTAGTGATGTCATGGAAGAAGTCGGTTTGCGTGGGGCACGTACCAGTACCCATTTGGTCAATCCAGATATTGCGATCGCGTTGGATACAGGTACAGCTGGTGATACGCCTGGTATGACATCGAAAGAGGCCGATTCTGTTTTAGGTAAAGGACCGCAAGTCTTGATTTTTGATGCATCCATGATCCCCCACAAAAAACTATTGAATTTCGTGATTTCTGTAGCGGAGGAAATGGAGATTCCTTTCCAATATACGGTGATCACAGGTGGTGGGACAGATGCAGGTCAAATGCATTTGACGCGTGATGGTGTTCCTTCGATCGCAATCACGGTACCTGTGCGTTATTTGCATTCTCATACATCGATCATTCATGAAGATGATTACTTGAATACAGTTAAATTAGTCACTGAAGTTGTGCGCCGATTGGATGATAAAACCGTCAAAGCACTGCGCAGTTATTAAGGGGCAGCTATGAGAGAAAACGATGTGATTCGTCAAACCGCTAAAAATGCCTTGCGGGGTTTTTGGGGGACGATGGTTTTAAGTATTTTAGCGAGTATCGCGATCCAATCTGTTCTTAACAGTATTATTGGAACACTTGGTCTTCGCGGGAGTGGCAACAGTAATCAAACGTTGATTGATTTTATACTAGAAAATGTTGTCTTTTTTGCACTTACGATAGGATTAAGCATCATGGCGCTGCTTTTGGTTCGCGGTGTCGGTGTCAATGTGTCAAATATCTTTTTGGTTTTTGACAAGCGACTTTATCCAGCTTATTTCGGGTTAAATCTTTTGAATGTATTTGTGAACTATCTGCTGGGATTATTGATTTTCTTGCCGCAATTTGTGATGACCGGCTTCAATCAATATCTGGAATTGGTCCTGTCTTTCAATCATGGTTTTTCAACAGACCGTTCATTACTCAACCAATCGATTGCTTTTATGGTCAGTTTAGTCATTTCAGTGCTGTTGTTCTTGTTCTTTTCGCAAGTCATCAGTGGAATATTTCAAATTGCGATCTATCTCCAGTATGATTACCCTGATTTGCGCCTGATGCAGTCTTTGAAACAGGCTTGGCGGATGCTCAGACCTGTATTGTGGCAATATATTTGGCTGCAGCTTTCATTGATTGGCTGGTTTATATTGGGGCTGCTGGCTTTAGTGATCGGTATTCTGTGGGCAAATGCCTATGCCTATGGCGTGAACGCTGCATTTTATGAAGCGCTGAAAGAAGATCAAGCCATGACGATTGCCTAATCAAAGGACAACGCTTATCGATTTGCTGATAAGCGTTGTTTTCTTTCTTTGTTCAAATAATCAGTTTATGATAGCATAGTGTCATGAAGCGTCAAGAAACACAGAGAAGTCATGAAGGAGGAAGCAACATGAAATTGACTGTACTTGGCTGTTTAGGTGCCTATCCGTACAAAGGAGAAGGGACGACAGGTTATTTATTGGAAGCTGACGGCTTTCATCTGTTAGTAGATGCAGGCAGCACAACATTGGTCCAATTGGAGAAAATTCTAGATCCGCTTGATTTAGATGCGGTTATATTGAGCCATTACCACCATGATCATATCGCCGATCTGGGCGTCTTGCAGTATTACTGGCAACTTTTTCCCCAATCTGATGAACGGGCAGTCCTGCCGATCTATGGACATGGCGAAGATGCCGTACATTTTGATGCGTTAACATTGCCAGGTGTGACGAAAGGCTATGATTATCTTCAGTCGGAACAATTAGATTTAGGTCCTTTTTCCATCACTTTTATGAAAACGATCCATCCAGTCATCTGTTATGCGATGCGTATTGTTGAGAAAAGAACCGGCAAAGTATTGGTTTTTACTGGGGATTCTGGGTATTTAGCCTCTTTTGTTGATTTTGCACAAGAAGCGGATCTATTTTTGGCAGATACCTATCTCTTTGCTGGCAATGAACGGCACAAGGCCCATTTCACTTCAACCGAAGCGGGGGAAATCGCCCATGCTGCTCAGGTTAAAAAGCTGGTATTGACGCATCTGCCTCAACATGGCAACTTAGAACAATTGAAAGAAGAAGCAGCTTTAGCAGCAGACGGCATTCCAGTAGAATTGGCGGCTGTTCAAAAAAGTTTCGATATTTAAATAGAGAGGAAGTTTGACTATGCTTTTTGTACCAAATGATTTGCATGATCCCCGGATCAACTTAGCGATAGAGATATTTTTGCTGCAAGAAAAGAAGATCGATGAACCTATTTTGTTATTCTATATCAACGAACCATCGATCATTATTGGCCGTAACCAGAACACGATTGAAGAAATCAATCAAGACTACGTTGATGCACACCATATCCATGTCGTACGCCGATTTAGTGGAGGCGGGGCGGTATACCATGATTACGGCAATCTAAATTTCAGTTTTATCATGCCAGATGACGGCAACTCATTTAGAGATTTCGAAAAATTGACCAAACCGATCGTTCAAGCGCTACATGAGATGGGCGTAGAAGGCGCCCAATTAAAAGGACGCAATGATTTGGTGATCAATGACCAGAAGTTTTCCGGAAATGCGATGTATGCGACAAATGGTCGTATGTTTGCCCATGGAACGATCATGTTCGATAGTGACATCAATGAAGTTGTCAATGCACTGAAAGTGCGCAAAGATAAAATCGAATCGAAGGGGATCAAATCGATCCGATCTCGTGTCACGAATATCAAACCATTTCTGCCAGCTGAGAAGCAGGAAATGACGACAGAAGACTTTCGAGATGAGATTTTGTTGAAGATTTTTGGTGTATCATCCATCAGCGATGTTGATACGATCACCTTGACAGATCAAGACTGGGTCAAAATCAATGAGATCTCTGACCAATATTACCGCAATTGGGATTGGAATTATGGGAAATCGCCTGCGTTCGATATTGAACGTCGCCATCGTTTTCCGATTGGTTCTATCGAGATCCGGTTGAATGTGCAAGAAGGACGGATTTCCGATGCGAAGATTTTTGGTGATTTCTTCGGATTAGGGGATATCCAGGATGTGGAACATATTTTGGTGGGTACCCGTTATGCCAAAGATGATCTGCAAGCGAAAATTGACACCATCGATGTCAAAAAATACTTTGGAAATATCACGCCAGAGGATTTATTGGGCTTGATTTATTAAGACAGATGCACTACAAAAAAACAGCAGCGGCTCATCCATGATGAAGATGAGCCGCTGCTGTTTTTTGTATTAATAAGCGCGAGCAATCCAAACTGTATGTTTTGCTGGTTTGCCGCTGACGATATCGACAGTTTTTTCAACTGGGACATCAAAAGGCATATTCCGGGTAGTGAACCCTGTTTCTTCTTTGATTTTTGCCTCAGTTTCTTCTGAGCCATCCCAGCCGATCAAGACAAATCCAGTGACTTTGTCTTCTTTTTGGCACGTCTCGATATGGGCTTTAAGCGCATCTAACGTGTCGATGTCCAAATATTCATTTTCACGGTTGCGGGCGTTGGCAGCAGCCAATAGACGTGGTGTCATTGCTTCTAGTGCTTCGTCGACAAAAGCAGACAGGTCAGTGAGTGCGACCGCTTGCTTGTCAGCTAAATCACGGATTTTCACCATAACTTGTCCATTTTCAAGATCCCTTGGTCCGCATTCGATACGCAGACAAGCGCCTTTCAATTCCCATTCGTTGAATTTGAATCCCGGCGAATTGTCAGAGTCATCTAACCGGACACGCAGGCCTTTTGCTTTGAAGGAAGTCTGCAACTCGGTTAATTTGTCTAAAATAGCTGGATTTTTCTTCCATGGACCTACAGGCATCAAGACTACTTGCGTTGGCGCGATCGTTGGTGGGAAGATTAGACCATTTTCATCACCGTGGGTCATGATCAATGCCCCGAGCAGACGTGTAGAGACCCCCCATGAGGTAGTATGGGCATGAACGTGTTTGTTTTCTTTTGATAAATAAGTGATATCGAAAGCTTCCGCAAATTTTGTCCCCATGTAATGACTCGTCCCTGCTTGGACTGCTTTTCCATCTTTCATCATGGCTTCGATAGAGTAGGTATCGACAGCACCTGCAAATCGTTCGGAAGGGGTTTTTTGACCTTTATATACAGGGATCGCCAAAAATTCCTCGCATAAGCGGGCATATTCGTCTAATACGCGCATCGTCCGTTGGCGGGCATCTTCTTCCCCCTCGTGGGCAGTGTGTCCTTCTTGCCATAAAAACTCAGAGGTTCTCAAGAATGGCAAAGTTTTCTTTTCCCAACGGAAGACATTGGCCCATTGGTTGATTTCATAAGGCAGGTCGCGATAAGAGTTGATCCAATCTGAAAAGGCTGAACCAATCATGGTTTCAGAAGTTGGACGCAGAGCAAGCGGTTCTTCTAATTTTTCATTGCCAACCTCAGTGACCCAAGGCAATTCAGGGGCGAAACCTTCGATGTGATCTGCTTCTTTCATAAAGAAGCTTTGTGGGATCAGCATTGGGAAGTAGGCATTGCGAATGCCTTCAGCTTTCAAGAAACGGTTGAATTCTTCTTGGATATGTTCCCATAATTCAAAGCCATCCGGGCGAAAAATGATCGAGCCTTTCACAGGAGAATAGGCCATCAGTTCAGCTTTTTGGATCGTTTGGATATACCATTCTGTAAAGTCATTTTTTTGTGTCATTCATATTCCTCCTTAAAAATAAAAAAAGCATCCCGTCCTATAAAAGGACGAAATGCTTGGATTTCGCGGTACCACCTTTGTTGACTATTGCTAGTCCAACTCGCTAAAGGATAAGGCCTTTCCACCGACCGTTTTGCGGTCATTCACATCGGTAGGTTCGTTTTATCAGCGGGTGTCGAAATTTCAGCTTGCTTCGACTCTCTGTAACCATCATAAATCTACTTGTCCTATGTGTTCTATCTATTCTATATGCTATATGCTTCAATCGGAAAATGCAAGCTTTTTTTGCGACAGAGGCACCCGTCAATAAGACCTAATCCATCAATCCTTTTTCGTAGCGGTTGATAACGAGGGTCACTTTGCGGGTATCATGGTGATCGTCTATGGTACATTCCCCTTGATAGGTGCGAAGAATCCGCTTGAGCCCTAGCATATCACGGTGGTTTTGCTTATGCCGCAAGTCTGCTGATTTGTTATGCAATTGCTGCGTTTCAGGCACTGAGAAGGAACAAGCAAGAATGAGTTGCTGCTCTTTTTCCTCCGTACGCAATGCAACTTGGCGTTGTTTAGGATCCTTATGTTGGTATGCCTGTCTAAATGCATAATCCAACAAGTGGACAAATAATGGCAACAGATCCTCTTCCTGGAAGGCAGCAAACAGACTGGTGTCGATCTGCTGTTCAAAGGCAACACTTTTTTTGGCGGCTTTGCGCGCATAAGTAGTCAAAAGCATCGTCAGTAGAGAAGGTGTGTCGTCTATCTGTTCCAGTTTATGGGTATCGATTTGGTGCTCAATCTCGGATATGCCTTCGAAAGCCGCGATCATTTGCTGTTCTTCAAGCTTTTCTTTTATCACTTGCGTTTGGTGTGAAATAGCATCGATCGTCTGATGCCATTTCGCGGTTTTGTGAGGAAAGAGGCGCTGCTGCTCTTCGTATAAACGCATTTTCATGGTGGTGGTGTCATTTTCCTTTGTTTTTTCTTCATATGAGAAGAAATAATCCAATAAGTGATAACATGTGAAAATCACCACCAACATCATAAAGAGCAAAGATGACCAATTGACCGCAGATTGTCGAAGATGCAAGACATCAAGAATATAAATAAAGCAATGGCCGATGGCTGCCACGACTACCCATGGCGCGCATAAAACGTAAAAATGGTTCTTTTTGACCGCTTCATAAATGGCAGCAAAAGCCGTGATGAAAGTGCTTGCAATGTTCAGCAACAGGATATAATTCAGCATGTTTGGCATTTGTTGGGGGGCGTAAAGTCTCCATGACATCACCGTAAGACCAAACAAGTAATGGAACAAGATCCATTTGCCATAGTATTTGCGGGCATAAATCATTTTGACATAATAAAAACCAATCAAACACATGGGTGTCACGATCGTTAATAGGTTCAAGATCAATGAGTTGAAAGAAGACCGAAACAGCAATCCACCCAACATATCACTAAATCCCGCTTCTAAACCAGCAAAAAGTGAAAACAAACTGAGCAGCAAAGCAGATACACGCATTTTTCTATGGCGTATATAATGCCATCCGATACTCAACAGAGTAAATATACAAATCAGCCCTGTGAGTAAAAGAATAAAGATATTTGGGATCGAGTGTTTGAAGACATAAGCAATCAAGGCGTTGGCTGTGCCGACATACACATCAGCTGGAAATCCAGCAAAACTGTCAAAGGGACTGGATACATAGATACGCAAGGTTTTCCCTTGATAATCTTGAGGTAATGTCACGAAAGACAGTGTTTTTCCTGGGTGGCTGGTCATCATGTTGTCAGGGCTATAATCGTTTGAAAACAATAACTCGTCGTCCAGATAAGCGGTGATTTTCTGGTGATCCCCAATCAGCAATAGCGTTGGAAAGGAATGGTCGGTGGTCATTTCTCGTTCCATAATGAAGGTTTCATTGGCTTTTATGTTTGGTAATGAATTCACATAATTGCTGCTAAATACTGTTTCAGGTTGATTCTCAGGAAAATAGAGCCATTCTTCTTTTTTGTTCATGGAGGCTAAATCATCGGTAGGGAACATCGCTTGAGAGATCAAAATCAACACCAAACTGAGGAAAGTAATCAACACGAGCAAAAACGGTAAAATTATTTTAATATTTATATTGTTATTTAATTTCTTCATGATTAAAACCCCTTTTTTAACTTCTTTTTTAGAATAATATAAAAAAGAAGTTAAAGTCAATTGTATTTGCATATTCAGAAAATTAAAATAACTCATTTATTTATTTTTATCGATAATTTATTTATTATTTGATGTTGTGTAAAATAATTATATGTTATAAAATGAAGTTAATCAGTAACCAAATAGAGGAGTGATACGTTGAAAAAATTTTCAAGGCAAAGTATTTTGTTCTCATTTGTTTTTTTACTGTTCATGCTCTGTTCATTATTGATGATCGTGGTGCCGAAAGTATTTGGTTTCACAATGGCTGTCGTTACCACAGATGCAATGATGCCAACGTATGCAGAAGGAACGGTGTTGTTCGTCAAAAAGGCGACTGAAGACAATTTGGTTGTTGGGAACGAAGTGACCTATTACATCAATCAAGGAAAAGAGATGCAAACCCGCCGGATCGTGGCGATAGAAGACGATCAATCGATGATTTACACGATTGGTGACAATCAACAGCAATTGGAGCAAAAGGCTATCCACAAAAGCCAATTGATTGGGCAACCTATTTTTCATCTTCCGCATCTGGGACGCTTGATCAATCAACGGACGATGTTCTTTATCCATTGCTTATATAGTGTTTTCGCCTTGTATGTGTTAACAACGACGATTTTTGTGACATTGTATCAAGTCAAAACTGGATCATTAAAAAGGACCATTTCATATTGAAATGGTCCTTTTCACCTTACGATAAATAAAATGTACCAATCAAACTGCCGGTCAAACAGCAAAGGATAAATAGCCAATCTCGACGGGTGATCGTAAAGGTTTTTGCATAACTTCTGCTGGCAGCAGGATCAAAACCTCTTGATGTCATCGCATCGGCCAATAACTCTGACCAGCGGACTGACTTGACGAGCAGTGGGATCAAGAAGGTCATTGAGAAGGGGCCGACAGTCATGCCGCGAGACCGCAGACTTTGCTTGATATGTTTGTATTCGGTGGGCAAGATGGGGGCAATTTGAAAAGCTGCCATTAAGCCATAGGCAAAGACAGGTGGCAAAGCCACTTGTTGCTGTAATGAATAAATCAAGTCATCAATTTTTGTAGAGGCAGTAAAGGCCGTCCCTAATATCCCGAAGCAATAGACGCGCGCTGCCATGTCTAAGCCATACTGAATCGCTTGCGTCTGACTATCTTGCGTTGTTTGATTCTGATAAAAAATTAGACCGGTAAAAAATACACCCAATGCGGACAGAGATAAGAGGCTGAACAACAAGCAAGTTTTTTTGATCGTCAATTCTTTGAGCGTCAGCAATAAGAAAACAATCGTGACCAAAAGGGTCAATCTGCTATTTGTTTGAAAAGAAATGACCAATGCGAGTGCTAAAATCACGAATAACTTGACGCTTGGGTTGAGTGTTTTCATAGGCATCCTCCGTTAGATAAAGATTGAAATCAATGATCTGGCTGCAAAATGCCTGCAATAGTTCCGTATCATGGCTGACGATGAGGACCAGCGTGCCAGATTTGGCTTTATCTGCCAGCATTTGCATGATCTGCCAGGCTTGTTCAAGGTCTTGGCCATATGTCGGCTCATCCACGAGCAGGATGGGGACAGGGCGAAACAAAAAGCTGGCAACCGCCAATCTCCGCTGTTGCCCTTGGCTCAATAGAAAAGGGGAGGTGTGGCTTTTTTCATCTAAGTGCAGCTGGGCCAAGCAGGACTCAATTGAAATGTCTTGATTGCCAACCCGCAATTCGTCTGCAACTGTGGTGGCGATGAACTGATCTTGGGGATTTTGCATGATCCAACTCATTTGGGTGAACGCTTGTTTGACTGTGGCAATGTTTTTTTGATTGACCCGAACGACGCCCTGATAAGGATGGTCATGCAACAAGACGTTCAAGAAAGTTGATTTGCCGATCCCGCTCTTACCAGTGATGCCGATTAGGCCACCGGCTGGCAAGTGAAATGTTGGCAGATGGATTGAGTGAGATCCCGCTGAAAAGCGAAGATCTTCTAAAACTAGTGCTTCTTTTGATGCGGGTTCCTCTATAGAAGGAACTGGCAATCTGTTGGTGATCGCATTTTCCAACGCCAAAATGGCTTCTTGATCGAGTGAAAGGAATTGCGCCTCGATCATCAACCACTGTTCAACCCAATCTGTGACATATGAAACTTGATGATCAATCAGTAGGATACCGATATTGTGCGTGCGTTGCAGCTGACGTAATTTTTGGATCAATTGCTTGCGCGTCTGATGATCAAGGTTGGCAAAAGGTTCATCTAACAATAAATACCGACTTTCCATGACTAGGCAGCAAGCCAAAGCAACCAATTGTTTTTGGCCACCGGATAACGTGCGCAATGGCTGGTCGGCAAGGGCCTCGATCTCACAAAAAGAAAGGGCATCCTCCACACGTTGCGGCATATCTTTTGGTGCAATCTCTCGATTTTCTAAACAGAAAAGCAATTCTTCTCTGGGGGTATGCATGCAAAACTGAGTATCGGGATTTTGAAACATCAGACTAATCAGTGTGGCGCGTGTACGAATGGATAAATCATCGATTGAATGGGCATCAATCGTATAGCTTCCTGATAAGAAGCCCTCTTGGCTCAATCCTGCAAGAATACGAAAGAGGGTGCTTTTTCCTGATCCGGAAGGGCCATAGATGGCTTTGGTTTCTCCCGGATGTAATTCGAAAGAAGCTGTGATTGTCTGGTGATCGCAAGCAAATTGACAATCTGTTAATTGTAAGCTCATCGAGACGTCTTTCCAGCGACCTGTAGGGTCGGATCTGCAGCAATTGGATAGCTGTTCAATACACCCATACGTGTCAAATGGTCACAGACGATCTTGATCAAAAATGCCGAGAAAAATAAGGCAGAACATAAGCGAATCACAAATATCGTCAGTAGGAGCTGCCATTTCAGATCAACGAAATTTGACCGGATGATACCCCATATGAAGCTAGTGATCGTTGCACCGATCGCACCTGTGATCAACGGGAACCAGCCGTAGCGCCGATAGCCCCCCAACGCAAATCCTGCTTCAGTACCAATTCCTTGGACAAACCCACTAATAAAAATGATTGGGCCATAAAAGTTGCCCATAAAGACTTCAAGCAAAGCAGCGATCATTTCTGTGATCGTCGCGGCACCAGGTTTCCGCAAGACATAGCCTGCAAAAGCTGCGGCCATGAACCAAACACCAAAAATGAATTCATTGGCCAGAACTGATAGGCCAAAAGGGGTCAGAAGTGTCCCTAAAAGCAGGCCAAAATGAACGGCGCCCAGATAGATGACCCCAAAAATCAATGAAGCGATCCCCACCATGATCACATCTTTTAATGCCCATTTAAACATGTGCCGCCACCTCCTTAGAAGGACTATTGACAGAGATCGTTGCCTCTAAGACATAATGGGAAAGGTGCGCATGCGCATACGCCAATGCAGCTTCAAAATAGGTGAATAATTGACTGGCAGTGCCCGATAAGAGTGTTACATAGTGCGCCGAGCGAGGCTTCAATCCATGATCAGCTGCCAAAGCAACGATGGCGGCGATTTCCTCCATATAATTGTTTTCACCAAACGCATAGAAGGAGTATTTGCAATCAACGAGAAAATCGCCTTTTGCTATGTTATTGGCATCATTTGGTTTTGCTTGTTGGCCATTCAAGTAACTATCGCCAGCATGATCCCCTGGGCATCCTTTCGAAAATGTAAATTCACCAACAAGATGTGTGTGTGGCTCATAGGCGTTGATCATCAATGCTGCTGCCGCATCTACCACACTTGCCGGTTCTCCTCGGTACAACGTGCTGAAGAGATCCGTTTGCTTCCACACTGCACTGGTATCAGTTTCTTTGATACTCGTTAAAATTTGGGTGGCGAACTGGTCTTTCATTGGATATATACTTACCCGACACCCTGTAATATCGATCATTCCTGTTTGACATGCTTCCATTTTAAACTCTCCTTTCTGATCATTCTGCCCGCAAAAAAAGCGTTCCCCCTTTAACTATCCACATGCAGACAGAAAAATGGGAACGCAAAAAGTTGTGCGTCGCCACTTCCCTACGTTGGTACTAACCAAATCAGGTTCAAAGGGACCAGACCAAAGTCTATCTCAGCATAAAGCGCCCCTAGTGGATAAATATTCAATTGAATGACCACAGTGTAGCACATCAACTGAGAAAGAACAACTATAGAGAAGAAGACGGCAACAGATACAATGACTTCTTTTTGATGACTGAAGCGATTTTATATGAAGAATCTATCATATAAAAAAACATGAAAAATGATATTGACAGGTTGAAATTAGTTGTGTAAAGTAGTGACTTGAGAGTAAAACGTAATCTTTACGTTTTGTTTTCGTAAATCGTAATTGATTTCATGGTATTTATTTCGTCAGTAAGAAAGAAGGAAAATGAAAAGGAGTGTTTCAAAAAAATGAAGAAGTTTTTTAAAATAACGTTATTATCGATAACAGCGCTTGGGTTGGCAGCCTGCGGTCAAGGAGGGACTGATAGCACGAATCAATCGGAAGCTGTTTCTGCTGAAGCTGTCAGTGATCCTATCCAAGTCGTTGCGACTTTTTATCCAATGTATGACTTTACCCAGCAAATTGTTGGCGACGAAGGGGAAGTGACATTGCTGATGCCTGCTGGCACAGATTCCCATGACTATGAACCTTCCGCAAAAGATATGGCCACGATCCAAGATGCCGATGTCTTTGTGTATAACAATGAAAATATGGAAATGTGGGTGCCTTCGATTGAAACCACACTCGATGAAGGAAATGTGACAGTTGTCAAAGCGACAGAAGGCATGATTTTGTTGCCTGGCGATGACGATCATGACCATAGCCACGGTGACGATCATGACCACGACCATGACCATGACCACGGGGATGATGGTCATTCTCACGAATTAGACCCTCATGTCTGGTTGGCGCCGAGTTTAGCAATCAAACAAGTTGAAGCGATCCGTGATCAATTAAGTGCAGCCTATCCAGAAAAAGCAGCTGCTTTTGATACAAATGCAACAGCCTACCTAGAGGAACTGGAAGCATTGCATGAATCATATCTAGAAGCCTTCAGCAATCCAGCACAAAGTCACTTTGTCACACAACATGCGGCTTTCGGCTACTTGGCACTAGAATATGGATTGACACAAGTGCCGATTTCTGGACTTTCTCCAAGTGAAGAGCCATCTGCTTCACGAATTGCTGAATTGAAAGACTTTGTGACTGAAACTGGGATCGAAACGATTTATTTTGAGGAAAATGCCAAAGATAGTATTGCCCGGACATTGGCATCAGAAGCCGGTGTTGAACTGGCGGTGCTGAATCCGTTAGAAGGCTTGACACAAGAACAAATGGACAATGGTGAAAACTATATTTCTATTATGGAACAAAACCGTGATGCTTTAAGAAAAACGACAGATGTAGCCAATGACAAAGAAATTGCGGAAACGGAAAAAGAAAAAACCGTCTACAATGGCTACTTTGACGATCATGCAGTTGAAGATCGTCCCTTATCTGATTGGGCTGGCGATTGGCAATCCGTATATCCTTTCTTGGAAGATGGGACATTGGATCAAGTCTTTGATTACAAAGCCAAACAAACACAAAAGATGACTGCGGAAGAATACAAAGCCTACTATACAACTGGTTATCAAACAGATGTTGCTTCAATCAACATCACCGATCAAACCATGCGCTTTATGTTTGATGACGGAACTGAAAAAGAAGCAACGTATACCTATGCAGGCAAAGAAATATTGACTTATGAAGCGGGAAATCGCGGCGTACGCTATTTATTTGAGACCGATGATGAAGATGCCGCATTTAAATATATTCAATTCAGTGATCATGCCATCGCATCTGAAGAAGCGCACCATTTCCATATTTATTTTGGCAATGAGAGTCAAGAAGCCTTGCTGAAAGAGATGGACCATTGGCCAACTTATTATCCATCTGAGATGACTGGTTTGGAGATTGCTCAGGAAATGCTGGCACATTAAAAAAAAGATTGACATTTACCGCTCTTTTCGTCAAAGTAAAGCTGATAGGAAGGAGCGGTTTTGATTTGGAAAAAACATTAAAGCGATTAGCGAAAGTCATCGACCGAATGATGGATCATGTAGACTTGTATGGTGGACCAACCATTGTCAGTGATGATGATCTAGAACATTATTTGGACCCCGTCTTTTATCTGATCTTTTGTGCAGAAACTGCTGGTGGGCTCAGTCAATTAAAGGACAAAGCATTTGTGACTGAACTCTACACCGAGTTGATCCCGCAAGAAGTGCCGTATAGTTTGCGTTATCTCCCCTTTGCCAAAAGTGCGATGGAAGATTTTTATTACTGTTTATATAAAGAAAAACACTTGACCAAAAGCCAATACTTAGAAATCGTCTTTATTTTCGCAGAAAAACAACCGACTTTTTTTGCACGAATGTCAAAACCGCAATTTTGGTCGGAAGAAAAGAAAGCGGCTATGATGCGCATGATCAGAGATGTGGAACCGGAAGAGCATGATCTGTTGCCCGTCGATGATCCTCGGATCGCAGCTGCTTCTCAAAAAGTGGTGCCTTTTCCAATAACAAAAACCGTCTTTGATGAGACCGATGATCAACCAGCGGCCTATCAAATTCGAATCGATCTAGAAGGATATCGTCCGCCAATCTGGCGTCGCTTGGTCGTTCCTGCAGGGATCAGTTATGAGCAGCTCCATCTCTTGATCCAGATCGCTTTTGAGTGGATGAACAACCATGTCTATCTCTTTTTTGCTGGCCAAAAGTCATTTGGTGTTGGTATTTCTTCTTCCAGTGAAAAGGCAACGATCGATCAAGATTTTCAAGAATGCACATCATTGACCTATATTTACGATATGGGGGCGGATTGGACACATAAAATCAAGATCGAAAAAAGACTGACAAAAGAAGAAGTCAATGTACCTTATTATCCTGTATGTATCAAAGCAGTGGGAGATGTACCGGTGGAAGACATGTTTGATGATGTGAGAGAACCATTAGATAGAGATATGTTGAATGAACAACTTGCTGAATATTGGGATACAGGTGAATTTTTCTAAAAAAAAACTGGCTGCGGCCAGTTTTTTTGTGTTATTTCTTATGTCAAATCCACGGAGTGGGTGATATAGTCTGTCATAGGTTTGCTGTATTGAGAAAAATGTGATGCATGGTGCATATGGCTATTTAAAGATTGTGCAATCAAATAGCCGATGAAAGGGCCAGTGGTCAACCCCGATGATCCCAGTCCACTTGCCGCAAATAAGGTGCCTTGACCAGAAACATCGCCAAAAAAAGGCGCAAAATCTGATGTATAAGCCCGAGTGCCTACGCGATAGGAAAGGGGCATAGAAAAGAGGCTGTTCGGGTCTTGCAGAAAATCGCTGATACCAGCTGTTAGCTGTAGTTTTGCCTCCTCTGTCGGTGTCAAGTCCCATTTTGCGTTGTTTTCATGGGTTGCGCCTAGCAAAATAGTCCCATCGGCAAAGGGAATCAAATCACCTTCACCTGCCAACATGGCTACCGGCCAGTTATCCGTGTGAAATGGTGTAGCAAAGGACAAGAGTTGTCCTTTTTGCGGTCGGACGTCTACTTGATAACCCAAAGGAGCCAATAGCTGCTCGATACCTGGGCCAGCTGTGACACAAAGGATGTCTGAGAAGATGCGCTGTTCATTCACTTTTATCTGCCATCCATCAGATTGTTGCTGGATCACTGCAGAGCCTTCAATAAATTTGACGTTCTTTTTCTGGGCGATCTTTTTCAAATGCAAAAGATAGGCGCGACCGTCTAAGCGCCCCCCGCCACTGATTGATAACGACGGTTGCGGCTTTAACAAAGGCAATGCTTGCTTGGTTTCTAGACGAGTGAGCAGTCTGATCGTCCCAATTTCCGGTGCAGTTTCTTTGCGGGTCTCAGCTAATTCAGCCAAGTTTAGCAGTTCTCCTTCTGGTCGCAAGATGAGGGTGCCAGAAGGCGCATAGATCGTTTGATCCAACGCAAGATCCTGTACCAATTTTCCAAAAAAGGCAGCTCCGTCTTGGGCCAAACGATACCATTTTTTGTTGCGTCTTTTTGACAACCAGGGTGAGATGATCCCTGCACTGGCACTGGTTGCTTGTCCTGTTAAGTGGTCGATCACGGTCACTTCATATTGCGTGTGATCGAGATAAACAGCGAGGGTCATACCGATGATACCGCCGCCGATGATCGTGATTTTTTTCAATCTGTTCACTCCTTAAAGCTGCTTGGTTGCTGGCCTATGGAGGTCAGAAGTTAAACTTCTTCTCATAGCCATTTCCTTTGCGTAATTAATTGCGTATAATAAAGAATTGGAAAAGAGGGTATTATGGACATTCATTCAGTATTAAAAGAACATTTTGGTTATACGCACTTTCGTGAAGGGCAAGAAACCATTATCCAATCTATTTTAACACAACAAAACGTTTTGGGGATCATGCCGACTGGCGGCGGGAAATCGATCTGTTATCAATTGCCGGCACTTTTGTTAGAAGGTGTGACATTAGTGATCTCGCCTTTGATTTCTCTGATGAAGGATCAAGTGGATAGCTTGAGGGATATGGGCATTCCAGCAGCGTATATCAATTCTACGTTGAACAGTAGCGAGATCAATCAACGGATGCTGCAAGCTAGAAATAGACAGCTGAAACTCTTATATGTATCACCAGAAAGGCTAGATTCTGAAGCATTTCGCTATGCATTGAAGCAAGTACCGATTTCGTTGATCGCTGTCGATGAAGCCCATTGTATTTCCCAATGGGGACATGACTTTCGTCCGAGCTATCTGCGTTTGGCTGAAACCATTGGTTTGCTAGAAAACAAACCAACGATCGTTGCGCTGACGGCGACGGCAACCCCGAAAGTAGCAGAAGATATTGAACGGTTATTATCGATCCCGGCGCAAAATCAGGTCAAAACAGGATTTGCTAGAGAAAATTTGGCCTTTCAAGTGGTCAAAGATCAAAAAGATACCTATATCAGTACATATCTTAAAATGAATCAAGGGCAATCTGGTATCATTTATGCCAGTACCCGCAAGGAAGTTGAACGGATCTATCATTTGCTGAAGCATGAAAAAATAGCTGTCGGCTATTATCACGGTGGGTTGTCTGAAGAAGAGCGGTCATTTTTTCAAGAAGAGTTTCTTTATGACCGTATCCAGGTGATGGTGGCGACGAATGCTTTTGGGATGGGGATCAATAAGAGCAATGTCCGCTTCGTGATCCATGCCCAGATGCCAGGCAATATCGAATCGTATTATCAAGAAGCCGGTCGGGCAGGACGGGATGGCGAACCGAGTGATGCCATCTTGCTTTATGCCCCGCAGGATATGCAGATCCAACAGTTCTTCATTGATCAATCGGAATCAGATATTCATTACCGTCAAAACGAATATTTGAAACTGCGAGAAATGAGTCAATATGGGCATACACAACTGTGTTTACAGCGGTATATTTTGCGCTATTTTGGCGAAGATGGGGCGGATTGTCAACGCTGCAGCAATTGTTTAGATGAACGAGAACAAGTTGATATCACTGTTGATACACAAAAAGTCTTGTCTTGTGTCAAACGGATGGGTGAACGATTCGGCAAATCTTTGGTAGGTAAAGTGTTGACAGGTTCAGGCGATCAGAAAGTCAAGCAATGGGGGTTTGAAAAATTACCTACCTATGGGTTGCTCAAAGACTGGTCGCAAAAAGATGTCACTCAGTTGATCGATTATTTGACCGCTTCAGGTTATTTATTGCCTTCAGAAGGACAGTATCCGCTGTTAAGTGTGACCAATGCCGGTATCGATGTTTTGCTAGGCAAAGCACAAGTCTTCCGCAAACAAACCAAAGTCAAACAATTGGTCGTCGATGATGCGTTGTTTGACCAATTACGATCACTGCGCCTAACCTTGGCGCAAGAGCAAAACTTGCCGCCTTATGTGGTTTTTTCTGATCAAACATTGCGTGAGTTGGCAGAAACCCAGCCGAAATCACCAATCGAGTTTTTACAGATCAAAGGGGTCGGGCAAAACAAATTAGATAAGTATGGGGCTGCTTTTCTGGCGCTGCTGGCGGATTATGCCGAACAGAAATAAACCATCAAATGTGGAAGCTAAACAAATCGGCTAGCTATGGATACCTTCAGTGCATGCTATGCTTATATAGCAATAGGCGGCTTTCAGACATTTATGGTACATTAAAGGTAGAATATAGATGAGGAGAGGTCAATATGTCTTTTTTTGGAAAAATAGATTTTAATGATTTGTCTGAAACTGATCGTGCAATCTATCATTATATGTCTAGTCAAAGTGATAAGATCCCTTATATGCGGGTGAGAGAAATCGCGAAAGAATCACATACGTCTGCATCTTCTGTGATGCGCTTCATAAGAAAACTGGGCTTTGAAAGTTTTACTGAGTTTCGTTCGCATGCTAGAATACCGCAACTGGAAGATTCGGATATACTTAGTGGTAGTGACTTATTAAGTGCTGAACACTTTCCAAGTGATATTGAAAGTAAGTTAAGGCGTGTTGCTGAGAAATTAGTAGAGTGTGAAAATATTATTTTTTATGGCATAGGTGCCTCAGCATCGATTTGTGAATATGCTGCGCGTAGATTTTCAATTTTAGGTTGTAATAGTTTTGCTTTGGTTGACCATACTTACCCCATCTTTGCCAAACTGAAAAATACATCAGACAATATGGTTTTGGCTTTATCAGTTACGGGAGGAACGACCGAAATCATTGAATTATTCAATGGATTTAAAAATAATCTAGATTTTACAACAGTTGTTGTGACAAGTGATGCTGCTAGCGCATTAGGACGAATGAGTGACTTTGTTCTAGACTATTCAGTAGATGTGAAGAGAATCAACAAACATGAGGATCTAACCAGTCAAATCCCTTGTATTTTTTTGATTGAAGCCTTATCCGAAGCAGTTCGCCAAATAGTTACTTTAGACAAGCTCTAACTTCATCATTGCCCTTGGTACTAGGTGTACCAAGGTGCTTTTTTTTTCTATTTTCGTTATCAGGTACCACTTTTAAAAAAAACGCACAGTGAAAGCAAATCTTTTTGTATACTCAAGAAAAATGCAAGGAGGATGAAGAAGTATGAATCAATTTCCAGAAAATTTTTTATGGGGTGGTGCAGTAGCTGCGCATCAAGTTGAAGGTGGTTGGAATCTTGATGGTAAAGGGGTAAGTATCGCGGATGTTATGACTGCGGGTGGTAATGGCATAGGCAGAAAAATCACACATGGCGTTTTAGATGGAGCATATTATCCAAATCATGAAGCTATAGATTTTTATCACCGTTACAAAGAGGACATTCAGTTGTTTAAGGAAATGGGACTCAAAGTGTTACGTACCTCAATCAATTGGACAAGAATCTTTCCAAATGGCGATGACAAAGAACCAAATGAAAAAGGACTTCAATTTTACGATGATTTATTTGATGAATTACACGCAAATGGTATAGAGCCGGTCATTACCCTATCACATTTTGAAATTCCTTTTCATTTGTACGAAGCATATGGTGGTTTCAAAAATAAACAAGTAATTGCTTTTTTTGTGCATTACGCAGAAACAGTCATGACTAGATACAAAAATAAAGTTAAATATTGGATGACATTTAATGAAATTAATAATCAAGCAGATGGTCAGCATGATCTACATACTTGGACAAACTCCGCTATTTTATTCAATCAGAATGAATCCCAAGCCAAAAAGGAAGAAGTCATTTATCAAGCGGCCATCAATGAACTGATTGCCAGTGCAAAAGTAGTCAAACTAGGGCATCAAATCAACCCAGATTTTCAAATTGGCTGTATGATGGCATATGTTCCTGTATACCCTTTCTCTAGCAAGCCAGACGACCAGATGGCAGCATTGAAAGTAATGAATAGACGTTTCTTTTATAGTGATGTTCATGCAATAGGTGTAATCCCCAATTATATACTAAATGAATGGAAACAAAAAAAATATTCTATCAATGTTACAGAAGAAGAAAAAAAGATATTAAGAGAAGGCACAGTAGATTATATAGGTTTTAGTTATTACATGTCAGGAACTGTAACTACATTAGATGAGAAAGGTGATTTGATCACTGACTACCCAAAAACCAAATGGTTGCGCAATCCGCATGTAGAGGCAAGCGATTGGGGTTGGCAAATTGATCCTGTTGGTTTGAGATATATTTTAAATATTCTTGACCAAAGATATCATTTACCATTGTTTATTGTTGAGAATGGATTTGGTGCCTATGATTCAGTCGAAAATAATCAAGTTCATGATCAGTATCGTATTGATTATCTCCAAGCGCATATAGCTGAGATGAAGAAGGCTGTATTAGAAGATGGCGTCAATCTTTTAGGATATACACCGTGGGGCATTATCGATATTGTTAGTTTTGGTTCTGGGGAAATGGAAAAAAGGTATGGCATGATATATGTTGACAAAGATAATGCTGGTCAAGGGACGCTTACACGTTTAAAAAAAGACTCATTTAATTGGTATCAAAGTGTTATAGCATCTAACGGAGAAAATATATAGGTGTTTGGTACGAGGGGTTTCATTAAGGTACAAAAGCCATTAAGGTGGTACATTGACCAATCTTAATGAAATCCGTTGAAAATGAAAACGTTTTTATTTATAGTTCAATTATAAGGTTAACAAAAAATAAAAACGTTTTTATTTGGTGGTGCAAATGAATACACGAACAACGATTAGAGATGTTGCGAAAGAAGCAAATGTTTCAATAGCTACAGTTTCAAAAGCTTTAAATGGTGTAGATGTAGTGAAAGCATCTACTAAAGAGAAGGTGCTGGCGGCCGCAAAGCATCTTCATTATGTACCTAATCTAATGGGGAGAGAGTTGAAAACAAATCAAACAAAAAGAATTGGTTTTTATACCACAAGTATTAAAGGTCCATATTTTAGCGTTTTGATTGAATCAATCGCTAGAGAAGCTGAAAAACATGGTTATGCGCTAAATGTTTTTATATCAATGGAAAAAGAAGTTGTGCTCACTAGCATTCTTGGTGGAGCTGTTGACGGATTCATTGGGTTCGAAGATATGCTTGATCAGGAGGATTTAGAAACGATTCGCAATGAAGCAATCAATGCTGTTTTTATAGATAGGAACATTCAAGATCATACATTTGGTAGTGTTGTATTCAACTCGAATGAAAGTGCTGAATATGCAACATCCTATCTAATAGCTATGGGACATCGTGATATTGCTTTTGTTAAAGGTTTTGATGGTGTATTTGATAGCGATGAGCGATTTAAGGGTTATCAACAAGCATTAAAGAAAGCTCAAATCCCATTGAAAGCAAATTATTTATTAGAAGGTAGATTTGAAGAGGAATGTGCCTATCAATCAACGAAACAGTTTTTACATCAGCAAAATGATTTGCCAACAGCATTTTTAGCGGGAAATGACCTTAGTGCGATTGGGGTAACCAAAGCGATAGAGCAAGCGGGTTATCATGTCCCTCATGATTTTAGTGTTGTTGGTTTCGATGGAATCGAGCTATTGAAGTACTTTCGTCCATCACTAACGACAATTGTGAATCCAATCAAGGAACAAGGTGAACTTGCCACACAGCATTTAATCAAATTGATCAATGGAGAAGATAAAGGCAAGTCTTTTGTTTTAAAAGGAACTTTATATGAAGCAGAATCTGTTCTGCAGTTTAAATAGAAACGAGTGATGTACATGTATTTAGGAATTGATATTGGCGGAACAACGATTAAATATGGATTTATCAATGATAAAGGGCAAGTTTATAATAAAAAAAGCATCAAAACAGTTGACGATAAACAGCAATTTTTAGACAATCTCCAAAGAATTATCGAAGATAGTCAACGGCAAGAAACCATTGAAGGTATTGGTATTAGTGCGCCAGGCATTATTGACCAGGATGGCACAATGATTACAGCAGGCGCCATCAAATCAATCTATGGGGTTCGTTTGAAACAGGAATTACAAAAGATAACGACATTACCTATTGTTATTGAGAATGATGCCAATGCTGCTGCTATCGCAGAACAATGGATCGGCCATGCTCAAGGTGTATCGAATTACTTATGCATCGTTTTAGGAACAGGCATAGGAGGCGGTATTATTTGTCAAAATGAATTAATTAGAGGTGCCCATGGCATGGCCGGAGAATTTGGTTGGATGGTAATTAAGGATATCGATGACAGTAGTGATATAGAAGCGATGTCTTTAAACCAACGTGCAGCAGTGATTGGTGGTTTGTGTTATCGATATAATCAAATAAAGTTAAAAAGCGATTCGACCTTTGAACCAATATGGGATGCGAAAGAAATCTTTGCAAAAGAAAATGATGATAATGACGCACATATACTTATTCAAAATTTCTATGAAGATCTATCTATCGGTATATTGAACTTAATTAGTTGTTTTGATCCTGAGTTAGTATTGATAGGAGGCGGTATCAGTGCGAATAAGGTGTTTTTAGAGCGGTTACAATCCACCATTTCCAAAGTGGCAACAAGACACCATAGTATTCATTATTTAATGGATAAAACGATTGCACCAATCAAAGCTGCGAAATTAATGAATGATGCTGGAATGGTTGGGGCAGTTTATCAGATAAAGAAAATGATTCATATTGGCGCAGCTAAAATCTGAAAGTGGGGAGAACAGATGGAAAACTCCGTGGGAAATGTAAAACGTTCTATGAAGATAAAAAGATGGATTGCTGTTTTTTTTGAACAATGGGAATTGCAGAGTATGGTTTGGCCAGGAATTATTTTTATGATTATTTTTAATTTTATTCCTATCTACGGACTGATCATAGCCTTCAAAAGATATACGGTCATTGATACACTCGAAACAGCACCATGGGTTGGGTTGGAAAATTTTCAGATTATATTGAATGATAAGTTCTTTTGGGGATCAGTGGTAAACACATTGGGTATAAGCTTCCTCAAATTACTGATTGGATTTATTTTGCCGATTATCTTAGCAATCTTGATTTTTGAACTCAGACAAGGCGTTTTTAAAAAATTGGTTCAAACAATCTCTTATATGCCATATTTTCTTTCGTGGATCGTATTAGGTGGTATGTTGATCAATTGGTTATCCACCAATGGATTACTTAACACGATATTGAGTGGACTTGGATTTTCTATAAAGCATGAAAATTTTCTTTTATCTGTGAATAAATACTGGTGGATCGCCGTTTTGTCAGATATTTGGAAAAATACTGGTTGGGGTACTATTTTGTATTTAGCGACATTATCTAAAATCGATCCCTCTTACTATGAGGCAGCAAAAATAGATGGCGCAACCAGGTTTCAACAAATCATGAAAATTACAATACCAATGCTAAAAGGAATCATAAGTTTAAATCTGATTTTGACTATTAGTGGATTATTAGGGTCTAACTTAGATCAAACAATGGTTTTGATGAATAATCAAAATCAGGCTAAAGCAGAAGTCATCAATTCATATGTATTTAGAATGGGGATCGCACAAGGAGATTTTTCATATGCTACTGCAGTTGGATTAGGTGTGTCGATTGTATCAGTCATTTTGTTGATATGTTCAAACCAAATGACAAAACGACTAAACGACAATACATCTGTATTGTAGAAAGGAGAATTTAGTGGAAAAAAAAGTAATGAAAAAAGATATAGATAGTCGTTTGTTCGATATGTTCAATATTTTGATTTTAACTATTTTTACATTGATTATCGTTATTCCTTTATGGAATGTGGTGGTATCATCATTTGCATCTGGGCGTGTACTTGCTAAAGGGGACTTTGTATTTTGGCCATCTGAATTATCCCTAGAGAATTATCGAGCAGTGTTTAGAGATGGAAGTATGTTACAAGCGTTCTTTATTTCAGTATCTAAAACAATTATAGGCGTGCTCACTCATGTTTTTTTCTGTGCAATGATGGCTTATGCTATGAGTAAAGCAAATTTAAAGGGTAGAAAATTGTACTCTGCAATGGGTATTACGACCATGTTTTTTTCAGGAGGCATGATTCCAACATATCTGTTGTTTAGGCAAATTGGTTTGTTAAATAGTTTTTGGGTGTATATTATACCAGCTCTGTTAAGTTACTATGATGTCATCATATTAATGAATTTCTTTAGAAATGTACCTGATTCTTTGGAAGAATCGGCAATGATCGATGGTGCAGGCCATTGGCGAATTTTTCTGCAAATTTTCTTGCCTCTTTCTAAACCAGCATTAGCGACAATTGCATTGTTCAATGGTGTAAATCAATGGAATGATTTTATGACAGCGAGAATTTTTATTACCGATAAGTCACTTTACCCATTACAAATGAAACTTTATGAAATCATTGTTCAATCACAGACACAAGGAATGCAAAACATCGGAACTGCTGTTGCAGAAAGTACGACTAAAGGTGTCCAACTTGCAACAATCGTGGTTACAACGATTCCGATATTGATCATTTATCCATTACTCCAAAAACATTTCATTGCTGGAATGATGGTCGGAGCTGTTAAAGAATAGAAAAGGAGAAATCATAAAATGAAAAATATGAAAAATATGCTGTTTTTGACTAGTTCAGTAATGTTGTTAGGTGCATGCGGAGGCGGAGAAGATAGCGCAAGTCAAGAAGCAAAAGATGTGGATATTAGTGATCGTTATACACTGGATGAAAACACACCGGCTTGGCAATTGGATAATAAAGAAGAAGTTACTGAATTGACCTGGTATGTAAATGCTGATTGGTGGAATGATGAATGGGGTAATGATGTTGTAACTAAACAGATGGAAGAAGATCTGAACATCAAAATAAAATTTATTAAAGGTGATGATACCAACTTAAATACTATGTTTTCGAGTAATGATATGGCAGATATTGTCACAATATTTGATTCAAACTCACAAGTAGCACAAAAGGCGGATAGTTGGGCATACTCATTAGATGATCTATCAGAAAAATACGATCCTTATTGGCAAACTGTGGCAGCAGAAGATACATTGAATTGGTTTCAATTAGATGATGGGAAAACATATGGATATCCTAATTATTCTAATACAGCAGAAGATTATGATAGCGGTTTAATTCCGGCGAACACGAATTTCTTGATCCGAAAAGATGTATATGAGGCAATTGGTGAAAACAATTTTGAAACAGCCGATGACTTTATCGCAGGAATGAAATCAATCAGTGAAAAATACCCAGACCTAGTACCTTTCGGATTCAATGCGTTAGGTGATGGCGCAGGCTCTTTAGGAGACGTTTTTCAAGACTACTTGGGTGTTGATCTTGAAACAGAAGATGGCGGATTTTACAATCGTAATTTAGATCCAGAGTATGTAAAATGGTTAAAAGTTTTACGTCAAATCCATGATGATGGGAATTTGTCTGATGATAGTTTTTCTGATGATGGTACAGCTTTTGAAGAAAAAGTGAAATCTGGTCAATATGCAACGATCATGGCTAGCGGCACTGCACAAATGAGCGGTTTTTTGCAAAGCTGGTTATCGGAAAATCCTGATGGTGAGTACATTGCTATCAATGGACCGCAGAATAGTGAAGGCAATGAGCCTAAATTAAATCAAAGCGGAATCACTGGTTGGATGATCAATTACATTAGTAAAAGTGCTAAAGATCCAGCCAAAGCTATGCAAATTTTCACGTACTTACAGAGCGAATATGGTGGTATTCTAACTACATTTGGTATCGAAGGTGAAACGTTCCAATATGATTCCGAAGGAAAAATAGAGTTGCTTCCAGAAGTTCAAGAGATGAAAGACAATGACTCAGATCGGTTTAAAAAAGAGTATCGACTGAGTGAATTTATTTTCTTTGGTCATGACAAGTATCAATCTATGGCTAGTGAAAGTACCCAGACACCAGCTTTGATTCAGCCTAGAGAATGGGGAGAAGGAAAATTATATCCTCATTTTATTTTAGAGAATATTGATCCTAGTTCTGGGACTCAAGAAGCACGCAATCTCTCGGCAATCAATACCAACTGGTATACAACGCTAGTCAGTTTGATTCGCTCTTCTTCAGAAGAAGATTTTGATCAGATACTTTCTTCATATACAACGTTTTTAGATGAAAATGGCTGGTCTGATATCGAGACGATTAGAAATGAAAAAATAGCCGAAAATAAAGAAAAACTTGGTTTAGATTAAGAAAGGCGGTAGCCAGTAATGAAGCAATTATTTAATATTGATGGCGAGGTTTACAGTTTTCTTCATAAGATGTATCAATTTATGTTACTTAACTTATTGATCGTTATGACAAGTTTGCCAATCGTTACGTTGCCATGCGCGTTGATTACTGGCTACCAACTTTTGAAAGATTTTAATCAGCAGGAAATTACTGTAAAAAGATATATCCAGCAATTCAGAAAAAGTATTGTTCTTTCAATTGTTCTAACAATCATTTTCTTATTTATTTTTTTCATGCTATTTCTTTTGTTGGCCTTCACTAGAGGGACTATGTTTCAATTTTTAATACTACTCTTTATTGCTTTTTTTATAGTTTTCCTTTCAAATACATTTATTGTAAGTAACAATCAAATGTCTCTTAGATCTATACTGCAATATGCCTTCGGAATAACATTGAAATATGCAGGTTTTAATAGTATCGGATTAGCGATTATGCTGTCTAGTTTTGTAATACCTATATTTTTGCCGAAATTAGGATTGATATGGGCATTATTTGGAATAAGTCTCCCTATGCTTTTCCAAATTTTCATCTATAAACAAATTATGAAGCAGATAGTTGTAAAACAAATAGAGTAGGAGTGATCCATTGAGTTTTGAATACTATGTGACAACAGATGAAGAAAATATGTTTCAGCGTGAACGATCACCATTTACAAATAATAAAAGTGAATTTGAAATTCATATCAATAGCAAACAAACTTTTCAGACAATAGATGGATGGGGGGCATCATTCACAGATGCTTCTGCATATTTACTGGATAAATGCTTGTCTGAGGAACAGCAAACTACAGTCATGGAGGCATTGTTTGATCGGAACAAAGGAATAGGGCTTTCCATTTTGCGAAATCCTATGGGCGCTTCTGACTATGCACGGTTTATTTATAGTTATGATGATATGGAAAAAGAGCAAACAGATGTGGATCTTACACATTTTTCATTTGTGCATGATGAAGAAAGCATCATTCCGTTAACGAAATATGCAAAAAAAATAAACCCTGAACTTAAACTATTTCTTTCTCCATGGAGTGCTCCGGGATGGATGAAAGACTCTCAAAAAATGATTGGTGGTAAATTGCTACCGATGTATTATGAAACATATGCCAATTACTTCAAAAAAGTAATTGAAAGTTATCTCCTGCATGGCTTAGAGACTTATGCTGTTACACCTCAAAATGAACCTTTGTTTTTACCGCCGCATTATCCAGGAATGGAGATGTTGGCAGATGAACAAGCAACGTTCGTTGCTGAATATTTAAAGCCGACATTTGAGAATAACAATATCAATGTGAAGATATTTGGTTATGACCATAACTGGGATCGTATTGATTATCCACTTGAAATATTAGATAAAGCAGAAAAAGCATTTGATGGTATAGCATGGCATTGGTATGGAGGCAATGTTGTCAATCAATCTAGAGTTGCTGCTTTTTATCCAAATAAAGAAATTCATTTTACGGAAGGTTCAGGAGGAGAATGGATACCAGCTTTCGAACCTGCATTCAGTAATTTAATACGAACTGGGATTGACATTTTCAGAAATGGTGCAAAATCTATGACGCTTTGGAATGTAGCGTTGGATGAAAATAATGGTCCTACTGTTCCTGGTTTCGGAAGAAGTACTTGTCGAGGCCTCATAAAAGTGAACCAACAAACAAGTGAGTATGAGATGACGCTTGATTATTTTGGATTAGCTCATTTTAGTAAATATGTACATCCAGGATCTGTTCGGATTGCCAGTTCAAATGATGAAAGTATTCGAAGTGTTGCATTTCAAAATGAGAATCAAACTGTAGTGGTTATATTATTTAATGATAGTGAAAATGGTGCGTCTGTTAAAGTAACGATAGATTCCTTAAGAATGGATACAATTTATTTGCCAGCAAAGTCTGCTATGACAATTGTTGAAACATCTAACAAAAAGGAGTAAAGAAAGAATGGCTGATTTGAATAGCTACTTTCGTAAAAATGAGTATGCGGAAAAAGGAAAAATTGTCTTTGCTGGTTCTTCTTTGATGGAAGAGTTCCCTTTAGAAAAACTATTTATGGATCAACATATGATCGTTTATAATCGTGGAATTAGTGGGGCAACCTCTAAAGAATATCTTGAGGTTTTTGATCAATTAATATTTCCTTTGGATCCAACTCATCTATTCATCAATATTGGTTCGAATGATTTAGCAGATAAATATTTTGATATCAACAGCTTATTAGGTAGTTATCGACAAATTTTTAGCAAACTAAAAAAAACTTTACCTCAATGCAAAGTAACCTTTATCATGTTCTATCCAGTTAATACGGAAAAAATTAAAGAAACAGCCCGACATTTCAATGAGGAATGGTTATTCCAGGCCGCATTATATCGAACAAATGAACGCTTGATTGAAGCAAGTGAAAAAGTCAGTGAACTAGCGGATTTGTATGATTTTGATACGGTTACAGTCAATAGTTTGCTCATGGATAATTTCAGTCAACTTGATGCTTCTTTCACCAATGATGGCATACACTTAACGGAAGCCGCATACCTAAAGATTTTTCCTATGATTTATCACCACGTGGTTCAAATATAGAATAAGATGCATAGTGAAGCAACGGATGAGAAGAAATGATCATTCTTTGCTTTTTTTTGAAACAAATTCCAAATCATGCAACATATTGATTTGAAAGCGTTTGCCCTATCAATGGTCAACGTTATTTCCTATAATGAACCTACAAATACAAAACAAAGGAGTTTCATCAATGAAAGAAAAAGTGATGGATGCAATGCAGAAGTTTTCAAAGGCGATGTTTGTGCCGGTATTGATTTTACCGATTGCTGGGATTTTGATTGCAGTTGGGAATGTATTTACCAATGTTCGATTGATTGAGCGTTTTCCATTTTTAGATAATCCGATCACCATTGGGTTCGGCAGTATCTTGTCTGCCGCACTTTTACCCATTTTGACCAATTTGGGCATTATCTTTTGTGTGGGTATCGCGTTAGGTTTGGCGAAGAAGAAAAAAGCTGAGGCGGCTTTTACAGCTTTATTGGGGTACTTTGTCTTCTTGAATGCGATGAACAAATTCATGGCATTACGGGAAATGCTCGTCCCTGCAGATGCCTTGCAAGGATCGGGACAAGCGCTTGTGTTGGGGATTCAGGTTTTGGATATGGGGGTTTTCTTGGGTCTTATTTTGGGTGTCGTGACGGCGCTGATCCATAATCGCTTTATCGATAAGACATTTTCCAATGCATTTCAAGTCTATGGGGGCGCTAGATTTGTATTTATTGTATTGATTCCTGTGGTAGTGGGTTTATCGATTCTCTCAACGTTTGTTTGGCCGGTTGTTCAAACAGGGATTGATAACTTAGGGGGAGTGATCCAACAAACCGGGAACTTTGGTATTTTCTTATATGGGACATTGGAACGTTTGTTGATTCCGACTGGTTTGCATCATTTGATTTATACTCCATTTCTATATACATCATTGGGCGGGGTAGCTGATGTTGGTGGGCAAGTTTTTGAAGGTGCGCGGAATATTTACTTCGCAGAAATTGCGGATCCAGCCGTGACGGTCTTGTCGCAAAGTGTGATCTGGGATGCCAGAGGGATCTCAAAAATGTTCGGACTGATCGGTGCATGTTTGGCGATGTATCATACGGCGAAGCCAGAAAATAAATTCAAAGTCAAAGCGATTCTGATTCCTGCAGTAATTACGTCATTTATTGCAGGTGTAACAGAACCCATCGAATTTTCTTTCATGTTTGTGGCGCCCATGTTGTTTGTGATCCATTCAGGTTTAAGCGGCTTGAGTATGGTTGCCTTGAATCTATTTGGTTCAAGAGCGATCGGACCGAATGGGTTTATCGATTTTCTTTTATATAATATACCGTTGGGTATTGAAAAGACCCGCTGGCCTATCTATGTACTCGTTGGGATCGCCTTTTTCTTCATCTATTATTTCTTGTTCCGTTTCTTGATCACAAAAATGAATTTAAAAACCGTGGGGCGTGAAGATGAAGGCAATGAAACAAAATTATATTCGAAAAAAGACTACAAAGAACAGCAGTTGGCTGGCAACGACGGCATGGTTGCTGCTAGCTCGAGCCAAGATTCAATCGCAGCATTGATCACAGAAGGGCTCGGTGGCGACAGCAACATCAAAACGATCGATAATTGTTACACGCGTTTGCGCTTAAAACTGAATGATCCTGAGCTGGTGAATGAAACACTTTTGAAAGAGCAAACGAGCGCCAAAGGGGTCATTAAAAATGGCGAAAACGTGCATGTGGTATATGGGTTAACAGTCCCGAAAGTACGTGAAAATTTAGAAGCTTATCTAGGTCGAGAAGGAGAGAATGAATAATGAAAGATTTTTCAGTAGTGATTGCTGGTGGCGGTAGTACGTTTACACCAGGAATCGTGATGATGTTATTAGACAATCAAGAACGGTTCCCCTTAAGAAAACTAACATTGTATGACAATGACGATGTGCGTCAAGGGAATTTAGGAGAAGCCTTAGCGATCTTATTGAAGGAACAAGCACCGCAAATCGAGTTTTGTTTTACAACCGATCCTGAAACTGCCTTTACCGATGTGGATTTCTGTATGGCGCATATTCGCGTCGGCAAATATGAAATGCGGGAAAAAGATGAGAAAATCCCGCTGAAACACGGTGTTTTCGGTCAAGAAACTTGCGGTCCTGGTGGGATTGCTTATGGGATGCGCAGTATTACAGGGATGCTGGAAATCATTGATCATATGGAAACCTATGCACCGGATTGCTGGATGTTGAATTACTCTAATCCAGCGGCGATCGTTGCTGAAGCTTGTCGGGTGTTGCGACCACATGCGAAAGTATTGAATATTTGTGATATGCCAGTGGGCACATTGCGGCGTATGTCGCAGATCATCAATAAACAACCGGAAGATTTAGAGGTGCGTTATTTTGGTTTGAACCATTTTGGCTGGTGGACAAGTATCAAAGACAAAGCGGGAACGGAATATATTCAAGACATTCGTTCCTATGTGGCCAAACATGGCTATTTGACACAAGTGGAAGTCGATACCCAGCATACAGATCCTAGTTGGCAAGAAACCCATAAAAAAGCCAAAGATCTGTTGGCATTGACGCCGGAATTCTTGCCGAATACCTATCTGCAATATTATCTGTATCCTGATGAAATGTTTGATCATATGAAAGATCATCCTGAACATACCCGCGCCAATGAGGTCATGGAAGGAAGAGAAAAGCGGGTGTTTGCCCATGCCAAAAAAATCGTCGAAAACGGATCTGCGCAAGGTATTGCCTTTGAGATCGATGCCCATGCCAGCTTCATCGTCGACTTAGCCAGAGCGATCGCTTTTAATACCCATGAGCGGATGATCATGATTGTTGAGAACAATGGAGCCATTGCCAATTTCCCGGATGATGCGATGGTGGAAGTTCCTTGTATCATTGGCTCAGACGGCCCTGAAGCGTTGGCACAAGGCAACATACCCGCTTTCCAACAAACACTCATGTACCAGCAAGTGATGGTCGAAAAGTTGGTTGTGGAAGCATATGTGGAAAAAAGCTACCAGAAGATGTGGCAAGCGTTAACCCTTTCCAAAACCATTCCTAGCGCAAAAGTGGCCAAAGAATTATTGGCAGATTTGGTTTCTGAGAATGGCGATTATTGGCCAGATTTGCACTGATTTGTTTCACATTTGAGAAACATCTAATAAGGAAGCCGCGCAGATCGATCGTCGAGAAGTGTCCTGTGGGATGTTTCTAGACGATCTTTTGCGCCATGTAAAGCAGTATCTTTCCTTAACCCAAACCCGCAACGTTTCCTTGTGCCAATCTATGGTAAAATAAAGCATAATTTGTATGGAAAAGGGATGAGAAGACATGTTTTTAGGTATCGATATCGGCACCACAGCAATCAAGTTTGGTGTGATCAGTGGGCGCAACATTCGTCACAGTCATTCGATCCAACTGACTACGCAAATTGAAGGATCAACGCAGATACAATCGGCGAAGGCAATCGAAAGCGCATTGCGCCAGGGCATACAGGCCTTGCCTGCTGTGTTAAAAGCACAAATAAAGACCATCGCGTTCAGTACAGCGATGCATAGTTTCATGCCAGAAAAGAATGGGCAAGGGGATGCGATTTATATTTGGTCAGACAATCAAGCCAGCCAAACAATCGAAGCGTTCCGAAAAACTGAGAAGGCTAGATCTTTTTATCAGGAAACGGGTACACCGATCCATGCCATGTCGCCATTTGCCAAATTGCTCCATCTCAAGGAGCAGGGACTGCTTTCATCTTATGATCATTTTTATGGGTTAAAAGAGTTGACCATGCGTTTGTTCACTGGTGAAGTACGAATCGATCGCAGTACCGCTTCTGCTACGGGATTATATGCATTGCAAGAAAAAACATGGAGTGATGCCATTCTCGCGTATCTCTCTGTGACAGCAGAGCAGTTGGCGCCACTGTGCGAACCAACGGATTGCTTCTTGATCGTACCGGAATTGGCGGAACAATTGGGTCTTTCCCAACAAGTGGCGGTCATGTGCGGGGCAAGTGATGGCTGTTTGGCTGCTTATGCGGGCTATCGATCTACGGGTATCCCGAACAGTTTGACGATTGGAACAAGTGCCGCGATCCGTAAAGTGACCAGCACACCGAGCTTTGATTTGGACAAACAAAACTTTTGCTATTATTTAAAGGAGGGGGTCTATGTCGTGGGCGCACCTTCAAATAATGGCGGATCAGTTTTGGCTTGGGCGAAGGAGACCTTTGCCGAAAATGGCAGCGATTTTTTCCAAGCGTTGCCGCACCTATTGAATGAGACCGCCATTGGCAGTCAAGGGCTGCGTTTCTTCCCTTATTTGAATGGAGAGCGGGCGCCGTTTTGGACAAATCAAGTGACAGCTGGTTTTTACCATCTGACGATTGCCCATCGACGTCCAGAGATGATTCGAGCGACGATCGAGGGGATGTTGATGAATATCCGGTTGTTGAAGGACTTGGTTCAAGTGGCGGATCAGGTAACCGTCAGTGGAGGCTTTTTTCAAACGAGGGCTCTTGCCCAAATGACAGCGGATGTTTTGGGCGTTGCTTGTTGTCTTTCAGAAGCAAATGAGCCGATCTTTGGGTTGTATGATCTGTATGATCCGACAACCGTGGCGGTGGAAATCGGGGAGACGATCACACCTGATCCGCAATCAGCCACTACCTATCAGCAAATCGCTCCGTCCTACTTCCAACGCTAAAACCGCACACCACAAATTTGAGCGCCTAGCAACAGTTCGCTGAGAAAGCCGACTGTTGCTAGGCGCTTTATTTGTGTGGTGTTTTTTCTGTTACGGTCATCGCAGCAACGATATATTCCATGAGTAACAGCAGTTTGCCAAAAAAGCTGCTATACTCGATATTTTGGGTGTCAAAAGGCCGTTCATCCGTGACTTCAAAAACATAAGTAGCTAGTTGATTGGCACTATGATCCCCGTTGCCGCAAAACAAAATCGTTGGGATATGGTTTTGTTGGGCCAACGTCATTTTTTCGATGACTTTTTGGGTTTCCCCTGATTTGCTGATCGTGATCAGCATGCTGATGTTTTCAATATTGTTGCTGATGATGCCGCCTGAGTCTGAAGCACTGACCAATAATGTTTTGATGCCGTTGACCAGCATTTTTTTGTGCAAATACTCCGCAATGATCCCGGAAAAGCCTGTGGCATATATCGTGATGAACTTATTGGGCTGATTTGCATAGATGTCTCGAATGGAGGCAATCATCTGATCAATACTTGCGCTGTCGATTTGGTAGTCGATCGTCGCTTCAGTGATTTGCTGCTGCTTCAACTGATTCTTTAAAAAGTAAAAGAATTCGGTATAGCCAGAAAATCCCAGTTTTTGTGCTAAGCGAACGATTGTTGCAGGTGAGGTATAGATTCGCTTGGCAATTTCTCTTAGTGGACAGCCATCGATTTCTTTTGTATGGGTCATCAGATAGTCGATGATCTGTTTTTCATTGTCGGATAGTTTCTTTCCTTTGGTTAACACATCCAGATCCATTCATACGCACTCCTTTATCCTTCTCCTTTATCATACTTGTTTTTATCAGCAAATGTAAATCATCATCTAGAGGAAAAGAATCAAAGAAGATTGTGCATTTCTCAAAAAGAGATTATAATTTCTTATATAGAAAAAATGAGGTGGAGAATATGACACAAAAACCATACGGCACAGTTTTATTGAAGGCGGCACTGATTATGGATCATTTAGCTGAGCATCCAAACCAACCACTGCAGATGATTGCCGCTGCAACAGAAATGACTGCATCAACGACGCTGAAAATCTTAGATACACTTGTGATGATAGGCTACGTGCAGCGAAGCAAAGAAAAGAATTATCGTCTGGGTTCTAAACTAATCAAATATGCCAATCATAGTGTGGAGGAATTAGATTTAGTCGAAAGAAGTTTGCCCCATCTAGAAGTGTTACAGACAAAAGCGGATGAAACTATCCACTTAGGGGTTTTGGCGGCAAATGAGATATTATATGTCAACAAGTTGGAGCCCAAGCACCAGACGATCCGCATGTCTTCTAAAGTAGGGATCACGAGACCATTGTATTCATCGGCAATGGGTAAAGCAGTTTTGGCGTTGTTTTCAGAAGAAGAAGTCGCAGACTATTTAGCTGACACACCACTGATTGCCTATACTGAAAATACCATCACCAATCCCTTCCAATTAAAAAAAGAACTTGCACGGTCGAGAGAAGAGCAAGTCGCGTTTGATGACGAAGAAATGGAACAAGAGATCTATTGTATTGGCACAGCATTGATCCACGATGGCGCAGTCGTTGGGGCCTTTTCGGTTAGTTTACCTAAATATCGCCTAACACCAGCATATAAGCAAACATTGATTGAGACAATTCGCGAAACCAAACAAGCCATCGAAAAATCATTATAAAAGTCTAGAAAGCCCTTGCAAAAATATTGGAGAACGGTATAATAAATTTGTAAGTTTCTTTATAATAAATTCTATTTTCCAAATAAGAAATTTAGGAGGGGTTTGATGGATAAAGTCGCACGATTAACAAAATTGCAAAAGAGCGGAGTGATAGCCGTAGTGAGGGGCGCTTCCAAGGAAGAAGCCTTCAAAGCCAGTCAAGCAATCATTGAAGGGGGCATCACTGGGATCGAATTGACATTTACCGTCCCAGAGGCTGCGGCAGTGATTGCTGAATTAACCGAGACCTATCGTGATCAACATGATGTGGTGATCGGGGCAGGAACTGTGTTGGATGCTGTGACCGCTCGCTTAGCCATCATGGCGGGTGCTGAGTATGTGGTGAGTCCAACGTTTGATCAAGCCACAGCTGAGATGTGCAACCTGTATCAAGTGCCATATCTTCCCGGCTGTATGACGATTTCAGAAATGAAGGAAGCGTTGAAAGCTGGGGCGGACATTATCAAGTTGTTTCCTGGCAGTGCGTATGGACCGAGTATTATCTCTGCCTTCAAAGCGCCGTTGCCGCAATTGAATATCATGCCTACAGGCGGTGTCAGTCTAGCGAATATGGCCGAGTGGTTTGACGCTGGTGTCGTGGCAGTAGGCGTTGGCGGCAATCTGCTTGCACCAGCTGCCACAGGTGATTTTGCGGCGGTAACAGAAGTCGCCAAACAATATGCGGCACAATTGAAAGAGATTCGAGGCGCATAGTTATGGGAAAGATGCTTACTTTAGGCGAGATCATGTTGCGGTTATCCACGACGGTGGGTGAACGGGTCGCATCCAGCACGCAATTTTTTGCTCATTATGGCGGCGGAGAGGCCAATGTTGCGATCTCTTTGGCCAATTTTGGCCATTGTGTTGCTTTTGCCAGCAAGATTCCTGCAAACGCTTTAGGCGATGGTGCCCAGCAGCATTTGCAGCGATATGGAGTTGATTGTCGTTATGTGCTGAGAGGTGGGTCTCGATTGGGGACTTACTATGTTGAAACGGGGGTCGGGGAAAGAGCGGCACAAGTAGTCTATGATCGCAAAGGATCCAGCTTTGCTGAAATGACCACCAACGAATGGCCAGAAGCGCTGTTTGACGATGTCGATATCTTTCATATTTCCGGCATCACCCCAGCACTCTCAAAAGATTGGCAGGCTACCTTGATCAACTTAGTCAAAGCTGCCAAACAAGCAGGTGTCAAAATCAGTTTAGATATCAATTTTCGCGGCAAATTATGGACAACGGATGAAGCAAAGCAATATTTAAAAAAACTATTGCCGTTCGTCGATTTTTGTTCGGCAGGCAAACTTGATGCGCAAGTTTTTATGGATATACCCGCGTCAGCAGAAGCAACAGACGATCGCTATTATTATGAAGAAATGAATCAATTGTATCCAAACATTGACTTGTTTTATGGTACCCACCGCAAAGTGATCTCAGCCAGTCATCATGTGCTCATAGGTAGACTGTGGCATCAAGGCAATTACGTGGTGTCACAGGCCCATACCATCGATCCGATCGTCGATCGCGTCGGAGGCGGAGATGCGTTTGCCGCTGGTGTCTTACATGGCATCGCCAATCAAAGCAGCGATCAAGCATTGATCGACTTTGCAACTGCAGCTTCGGCACTCAAGCACACTGTACATGGAGATTGTAATCTTTTTTCAGTGTCAGACGTTGAGGCATTTATCAAAAATGGATCAGGAAAAATGATTCGCTAAGGAGGAATAGACACATGCAACATATGGAAACAAGGTATACCCACAGTCCGTTAGATATCAAACATTATAGTACGGAAGAATTACGCAGAGAATTTTTAGTGGAGAAAATCTTCACACCCGGTCAAATCATGCTGACATATACCCACAATGACCGCATGATTTTCGGTGGGGTCACACCAACAGATCAAGGCTTAGAAATCGAATTGACGAAAGAATTAGGTGTCGATTATTTCTTAGAACGCCGGGAATTGGGTGTGATCAACATTGGCGGACCAGGGGCGATCTCGATCGAAGGCACGAAAGAAGCCATGAAAAAACAAGATGGCTATTATATTGGCAAAGAAACAAAAAACGTGGTCTTTTATTCTGATGATCCCGAAAATCCAGCCAAATTCTATCTTTCAAGTGTACCTGCCCACAAAAAGTATCCAAACGTCAAAATCAGTATCGATCAAGTCAAACCTATGGAAACAGGGGAAGGATTGACGTTGAACGAACGGAAAATCTATCAATATATTCACCCAAATGTCTGTGAAAGCTGTCAATTACAAATGGGCTATACGATTTTAGAACCAGGGAGTGCATGGAATACGATGCCTTGTCATACCCATGAACGCCGCATGGAAGCGTATGTGTATTTTGACTTTGCGAATGAAGACACCAAAGTATTTCATATGATGGGCAAACCTGATGAAACCAAGCATCTGGTGGTTGCCGAAGAGCAAGCGATCATTTCTCCTAGCTGGTCGATCCACTCTGGCGTGGGCACAAGTAATTATTCCTTCATTTGGGCAATGTGTGGTGAAAACATTACCTACACTGATATGGATATGATCGCAATGGATGAGTTAAAATAAAAGAAAGAAGGTATAATGATGGATTTTTCAATGAATGATTTTCGATTAGATGGCAAAATCGCCTTGATTACGGGTGCTGTGTACGGGATTGGGTTTACCTTGGCACAAGCGCTAGCCAAAGCAGGTGCGACGATCGTCTTTAACAATTTAGATCAAGCTTCAGTGGATCAAGGTTTAGCAAATTACAAAGAGGCGGGAATCGAGGCACATGGGTATGTCTGTGATGTGACGGACGAGGCAGCAGTACAAGCAATGGTCAAACAAATCGAAGCAGAAGTCGGTGTCATTGATATTTTGATCAACAATGCTGGGATCATCAAGCGGATTCCAATGTTGGAGATGTCAGCAGCAGATTTCCGTCAAGTAGTTGATGTCGATTTGAATGCACCTTTTATCGTTTCTAAAGCAGTCTTACCATCAATGATCGAAAAAGGCCACGGTAAAATCATCAATATCTGCTCGATGATGAGTGAATTAGGTCGGGAAACAGTGGCTGGGTATGCAGCAGCCAAAGGCGGTTTGAAAATGCTGACCAAAAATATTTGTTCAGAGTTCGGTTCAGCAAATATTCAATGTAATGGCATTGGGCCTGGCTATATTGCGACCCCGCAAACAGCGCCGTTAAGAGAAGTACAGCCAGATGGCTCACGTCATCCCTTTGATCAATTTATCGTTGCAAAAACACCTGCAGCCCGTTGGGGAGAACCTACAGATTTAGCTGGTCCAGCCGTATTCCTTGCTTCTGAAGCATCTAACTTCGTCAATGGACATGTGTTGTATGTCGATGGCGGAATCTTAGCCTATATTGGCAAACAACCGGAGTAACACCCGCAAACAATCAACAAAACATGGATCAAAGAAGGAGGAGCCAGGCATCTGTTGATGCATGACTCCTCCTTCTTGGTTGTTTGACGATTATTCAATCCGGATATCTTGGCCGCAAGGCAACCCGGATTCTTTAAGGGATTGGGCGATGATCTGGGCAATTGCTGTTGCACCATGTCCATTGAGATGGGTGTTGTCATCGATCCCTTGAGGATAATTCGGGTGTACCCCCACAGGTAAATGCAAGAAATGGCTTTTGGCCTCCATCTGCGATAGTCGATTGAAATAGTTCTGTGTGGCCGCGAAGATGTCTAAGCATAAAATATCGTGTTGCTTTGCAAAAGCACGCATAGCAGATGGATAATCCCCGACGGCATCTGTGTCTAGTTGCTGCTTTTGATAATGAAGGCGGGTGATGGATGTCAGCAATATAGGCCTAACGCCTTTTTTTTGTGCGGTTTGAACGTAAACAGTTAAATTTTTTTGGTATTCGTCTAACGTCGTTCCTCGGTCATCATCGACTTTTTGATCGTTATGGCCGAATTGAATCAGAAAATAATCTCCCTTATGCATTGCGACTTCAGCTTCTGCAAGCAGATGATCGTTGATAAAGCTTTTCGTTGAAGCACCATTTTTGGCAAAATTGATTACTTGATAATGATCAGAGACAAACCATGACAGTTTTTCTCCCCAACCCGTTTCTGGTCGTGCACGTTCACTTTTGTTTGCCGCAGTTGAGTCTCCGGCAATAATGAATTTTGGCATCTGTCATCTCCTAAATTGAAAGTAATGGGCAGCATTGTGGTAGCAAATGTTTTCTATCAATGGTTTCAACTGCTGAAGGTCTGTGGGTGCTTCCCCCCGGATCACGATTTCAGCTAACCATTCGCAGAGTACCCGCCGGAAATATTCATGTCGTGTATAAGAGAGGAAACTGCGAGAATCCGTCAACATGCCAACGAAATTAAACAGCACACTGCCATCTGCAAATGCAGTGAGTTGGCGGCGCATGCCAGCCCGGGTATCATTGTACCACCAGCCAGAGCCCAATTGCAGTTTATTGGCGCCGGTACTTTGGAAACAACCCATCAACGCCACGAGGGCATCGTAGTCATTGGGATTCAATGAGTACAATATCACTTGCGGCAAGTATTGCGCTTGATCTGCTTGATTGAGGAGTTGTTGCAAATCTTTGACGATAGAACGATCATTGATGCCATCATAACCAGTATCAGGTCCTAATGTTTGATACATACGCTGATTGCAATTGCGGTACGCATGCAAATGCAGCTGCATCGTCCAACCTGCTTGATGATAGTGCTTCATCAATTCTAAGAGCAAGGCCGTTTGAAAGACTGCAATTTCTTGCTCGCTTAACGTTTTTTTGGCGCGTGCTTTTTGAAAAATGTCGGCAGCGGATAATTCAGATTGATCCTTAAAGGTCAATGTATCGATGCCATGGTCAGCTAAGCGACACCCATTTTCTGAGAAGTACCTGATGCGTTGGGACAAAGCAGCCAACAAGTCCGGATAACTTTCAATCGTTTGGTTTGAAGCAGCAGCCAGTTGTGCGATATAGGATAGAAAATGGGCATCACCGATCTTGATTGCTTTGTCTGGCCTGAAAGTTGGCAAAACGGTGAAACGGTCTTCTGTTTGACGGAGTTGTTGATGATAGGAGAGGTTATCGATGGGATCGTCTGTCGTACAAACGATCTCCACACGACTATTGGCAATCAAAGAACGTCTGCTAAAAGCAGCTTGCTGTAATTTTTGATTGCATTGTTCCCATAATGTTGCCGTATTGGCTTCATTGACGGGGAGGTCAATGTCAAAGAAACGTTGTAATTCTAGATGCGTCCATGTATATAATGGATTACCGATCAATTTCGGCACTGTCTGACACCAGGCCGCAAATTTGTCGTAATCAGATGCTGGACCGGTGATTTTCTCTTCTTCGATCCCGCAAGCCCGCATCAAACGCCATTTATAATGATCGCCAGAAAGCCATGCTTCTGTTATATTTTTAAAGGGTTGATCTTCATAGATTTCTTTCGGGTCTAGGTGACAGTGGTAGTCAATGATGGGCAGATCTTCCGCATAGTGATGATATAGTGTTTCAGCGATCGGGTTTGTTAATAAAAAATTCTCTTTAAACAACGGTTTTCCTTCTTTCTTCCTATTGGTTTATAGCGTGACGCCATTTTTAAAAATCGCAATTTCTCGTACATTGTTGGCTTCATTGCGTGTCGCTTTGCCGCTGGCTGTGTCAATGATGGCTTGAATGAAGTCTGTCAGTACAACATCCATCGATTCTTCTAATAACCGTCCAGCATTGAAATCCATCCAATGGGGCTTTTTGCGAAAGATGTCTTGATTGGTCGCGACCTTCATTGTGGGCACATAGGCACCAAATGGTGTTCCCCGACCGGTGGTGAAGAGAACAAGTTGACAATCAGCAGATGCCAAAGCAGAAGCAGCCACTAAGTCGTTCCCAGGGCCTTCTAACAAACTCAATCCCGGTTTTCGCAGTTTTTCACCATATTTCAAGACATCAACGACCGCTGATGTGCCAGACTTTTGCGTACAACCTAAGGATTTGTCCTCCAGTGTTGTGATGCCGCCAGCTTTGTTTCCTGGGGATGGGTTTTCATAGACTGGCTCTCCATAGGCCAAAAAGTAGTCTTTGAAATCATTGATCAAATGAAGGATTTTCTCGAAAGTTTCCTCATTTTCCGCTCGTGCCATCAAGACTTGTTCCGCACCAAACATTTCTGGTACTTCAGTCAAAACAGTACTGCCGCCTTGCGCAACGAGAAAGTCTGAAAAAGCACCTAATAATGGGTTGGCAGTGATACCAGAAAAACCGTCGGAACCGCCGCACTTCAAGCCGACTTTCAACTCGCTCAATGGGACAGCTTCACGAACATCATCTTTGGCAGTTTCTAATAATGCTTCCAGCAACTCGATCCCGACTTGGATCTCGTCTTGGCTTTCCTGGGCAACCAGGAATTTTACGCGATGTTCATCATAATCACCGAGCTTTTCTTTGAAGGCAGGAACGGTATTGTTTTCACAGCCTAGACCAAAAACCAGGACGCCGCCTGCATTGGGGTGTTGAACCGCATCGATCAGAATTTGGCGGGTGTTTTGGTGGTCTTGACCTAATTGTGAACACCCGTAAGGATGCTTTAAAATCGTCACATGGTCAAAAGAGCCGAGGTCTGGGTGGAGTGCTTTGAATTCTTCAACGATGATCTCGGCGATTCCATTGATGCAGCCAACCGTTGGGACGATCAATAAATCATTGCGAATCCCAACCTTGCCATTGGCCCTGCGATAGCCAGCAAAAGTCAATTCAGTTTTAGGGTAATGGACCGGCTGCAAGTTGGGCTGATAGGTATAAGATAAGGTGCCTGCCAGATTGGTTTTTACATTGTGGGTATGGAGCCAGCTGCCTATCGCCGCCTCTGTCGTCACGTGACCGATGGGGTAGCCATATTTGATGACATTCGCGCCTGTTGCTAAGTTGGTTAAAGCAATCTTATGACCTTGGGGAATATCTTCGGTCAAAAACAAGTCTTGGCCTTCAAAGGTCAAGCGACTATTTTGGGCGAGGGGCTGCAGTGCAACCGCGACATTGTCTTTCGGGTGTAGTTTTAAGAGCTGTGCAGGTGTTTTGATCAGTGCCTCTGTCATGATTTTCTTCCTTTCTTTTGTTCAATTGAACGGGTCTATTCGTCAGGTAAATCTATCGTGGTTGCTGATTTTCTGGCAACGGTCACCAAAGGACGATGATTGACGTTTACACAGGAGATACAGCTTCTTGCTGTTCTACATAGTGAAGCAATGCACGAGGTCCATCAAGGGCCAATATCGAGGTCATGGTTTGGATGTCATCAGTTAAAAAACGCAGATCAATCTGCCACAATGCGTCATTGCCCAGCAAAAAAGCGTATTGTGCGGATGGTGCCAGCTGCTTGGCCTCGGTGAAAATAGCTGATACAAGGGCTTCATCTTCGAAAGGTCCTGTTAGATAACGGTGAAGCAATGCCGCCAAAGAGGCTGTGATCCGCAAAGGGATTTGTTGTTTCTTTTGGTAGAAACGCATCAAGACCGGCAATAACCGCGCAGTGAATTTTGAGACACTATTCAAAGCAATCGATTGTAATTGATGATGGACATAAGGGTTTTTGAATCGTTCTTTGATTTCTTCGGCATAGGCTCTTAATTGCGTTTCTGGTAAATCAAGCATAGGAATCAATTCGTTTTGGAACAGGCGTTCTACATATAAAGCAAAGTCTGGGTCATTCATGACATCTTCAACGGTTTCAAGACCGGCAAGACAGCCTAATGACACGATTGCTGTGTGGGGACCATTAAGTAAATGGACTTTTCGTTCACGATAAGGGGTCATATCGTCGGTGACAATCACATTTAGACCAGCGGCAGCCAAAGGCAACTTTGCTTCAATCTCTGACCCTTCGATCACCCAAAGCATAAAGGGTTCAGCGGTGACGATCAATTGATCTTGATAGCCTAACAAAGTTTCATATGCCGCTGCCTGTTCTCTTGGATAGCCAGGTACGATTCGATCCACCAGACTGCAGCAAAATTGATTATCCGAGTTGAGCCATTCACTAAACGCTTTAGGCAATGCCCACAATTCAGCATACGCTTGAACGGCTTGTTTTAACTTTTCACCATTGCGATCTATCAACTCACAAGGGATAATGGTAAATCCTGGTTTTTTCAATTGAAATCTGCGGTAGAGCAGTGCGGTCAACTTTGCCGGATAACTGCTGGGTGGCGTATCACTGATCGTATCTGAAGGGTCAAAGCGAATCCCAGCTTCAGTGGTATTGGACACAATGATATCCAATGCCTCATTGTCGGCCAATGCAAGAAATTCTTGCCATTGTCGATACGGATCGATCACTTCATGGATCGTGGAAATGATTTCCGCCTTTTGCATAGGAACGCCGTCGACTAAGCCTTCTAAAATCACTGTATAACGGTCATCTTGTTCGTCTAAAAGGGCTTTCAATCCTTGGGGGATCGGTTGAACAACGATTGCACTTCCTTGAAACAATCCCTGTTTATTCATTTGGGCCAATTGCCAATTAAAAAAGCCCCGCATAAAATTTCCCTCACCAAATTGGATGACACGTGGGGGATACTGCGTAACAGATTGATCTTTGATATTTTGCATGTTTTAGCCTCCGATGGTTTAAAATATATATGCACACGTTAACATTATTGTGCAGTCCTAAGAAGTTGCTATAAGGACTGACGAATCGTCAACGATGTATCTAAGAATAATTGTTTTTGCTGATCGGCTTCTGATAGACTTGCCAAAAGGAGTTCGGTTGCACATTTACTCATCTCATAAACAGGCTTGCTGATCGTTGTCAAAGGCGGATAAGTGAATGGCGAAAAAGGAATATCATCAAAACCGATGATCGCGATATCCTCCGGAATGCGCAACCCGGCCTGTAAACAATAGTTGATGGCTCCGATCGCCATATCATCATTTGAACAAAAAATCACTTCTGGCGGATCAGAAAGTGCCAATAATTGCTGCGCACCTGCTTGCCCGCTCGCCAAAGAAAAATCGCCTGACACGGTATAGCCTGACGGACAAGTGAGTCCGGCTTTTGCTAATGCTTGATCAAAGCCTTTCTTTCTTTCGATGGTCGAACGAAAAGAGGGAATACCTTCAATGCAGGCGAATTTGGTGTAACCCTGATCAATGGCATACTGGATCATATGATAAACCCCTTGGGCGTCGTTGCTGGTGACATTGTTAAAACGGGGGCTGTCTAGCTGCCGATTCAATACAACGAGTGGAATCTGTTGCTTCGCTAAAGCTTCGATAAAGGCATCATCCTGGTCACTTTGACTCATGACGATGGCACCGTCGATCCGATTCAAATGGTCAAAATCATGGGACACTTCTTGCAGCTCATGGACGGCTAAACTATATTCTTTGGGTAAAGTATCGTTGATCCCTTTAATGACATCACCCAAAAAGCTATTAGAGGTTCCTTTGGAAAGATGTGAAAAAAACAATTCAATGATGTATGATTTTTGATTGACTAAACTCTTGGCATTGACGTTCGGTATGTAATTTAATGTCTCTGCGATCTCGTTGATTTTCTTTTTAGTCGCAGGTTTGATCAATGGGCTGTCATTTAATGCACGGGAGACCGTGGTATGAGAAACGCCAGCTACCTTGGCAATATCTTTGATTGTGACCATGAAAATGCTTCCACCTTTCATTTGTTTTAGCATATAACTTTATCGTATAAAAGTCAATATACCAAACATGCACACGTGAAAAAAATATTTTTTACATAGGCACAGTTTGGAATATATGGTAGTATAAACGTATGAAGAAGTGAAACAGGGGAGGGCTTATAAGATTGGTGACTAGGCTCAAAAATGAAAGTACATTATTCAAGCAAATGTTTTTTTCAGTATTTATAATTGGAAGCGTTTTAATTATTGGGTTTGGCAGCGTTATTTATCACCGGACGTATGCGAATGTTCAGCAAACCTTTTTGCAAAAGCATCGTGAAGCAGTCAACCAAGTCAAGAACAATTTGGAACACAAAATACAAATGGTGGAATATGCCTTCTCGACCTACAGCAACACGCAAAGTTTCAAAGAAAATTTGCAAACCGATTATGCAGATATGCAGTTTCGAGATGTGCAAAACATCAATTCGCAATTGGCCTATATCAGTATTATGGGGATTGAAGAGGCCAGTTATCAACTGATCAATGTCGATAAAGCATGGACGATCGATCAGGGATCACTCAAACACTTGACTGACGAGGAGATTCTGACGTACCAAACCATGGGCAACCAAGAGCGCTATATTGACTGGCAGTCAGGTCAAGAGCATTTAAGAATGGTGATGACCTTGCCAGTGTTTAGTCAAGATACCCAGGCATTAGGAATCGCTGAGATCAACAAACAAGCAATCGCCAAATTGGTGGCACATCAATCCGATTCCTTTCTCAATATTGTCAATTCAGAAGGTGTGATTCTATTTAGCGATGGGGATACGATCGATGGGCAATTGGTTGGTGATATGATCAGCGATCATCCATCGACAGGTATCCTCACAGGGCAGGAACAGCAGACATACGTTTATACGCAATCTGAGTATAATCAGTGGTTCTATGTGATGCGTTTAGCACCTCAAGAAGTATCAACGATCATTGGGTCATTTCGTATCAGTTTGATTGGGATCGGTTGCCTATTGATCGCATTATTGGCTTTCTTGGCTTATCGCATTGCTAGAATCGCCACTTCACCCATCAATCGCATCAGTGAAGTGCTGAAATCGAAAAAGCTTGGTGAAAAATTAGAAGTCAATCAAGTGATCTCGGAGATCAATCAAATCCTTAATGACAACCAAAGCCTCACAGGTGAAATGGATCGACAGAAACCAGAATTGGCTGCTTTATTTTCATTAAATCTGTTTCGTGGCTGTATTGCAGAAAAAGATATTCCGTCGAAACTGCAGCAATTTGGCTATCAGGTTTCCAAAAACGATCATTTTAGGGTCATGCTGATCCAAATCGATGATTTATGCGGTCGTGATCCGATCCATGGCGATGTCTTTTTACTGGCGCTTCAAAATCTGGTGGCCGAAATCATTCCAGCCGATAGGCGATTGCAACCAATTATTTATAAGCAAGAATTACAAGGGACACTCTTGAGAGGTGCCCATGAACGCAACCAAAGTGATATGTTTGCGTATTGTCAGGCAATCAGAAAAGCTGCCAAAGATTATTTGAAGATCAAAATCAGCATCGGCCTCTCTGATACCTTCCAGTCATTGCAATGGACAAGAGTAGCTGTCAAGAATGCGGAGGAGTCATTACGTTACCGATTGAATCTGGGGGAAGAGGTCATCATCTTTTACGATGATATTGCGACGCGCTTTGACAAATCTGCGGCCATCCAGTATCCAACGGATGCTGAGGGTATCTTTTTGGACGCCATGCGCAGTGGTGATTCTTCTCTGATCAAAGAAAGTTACGCAGAGGTCGTCAAAAAAATCACTCAAGACAACAAGAATCCAATGGCGATCGAGAGTGCTTTCTTTCAATTGATCAACAATATTATCCGTTTAGGTCAGTTGTTAGGCGCCGATCATACGAGTCTGCAAAAGAGTCGAAACGTTTATCAGCAGGTTTTGAATCAAAACCATTTGTATAAAATTGAGCAAAGTATTTATGCGGAACTCGTCATACCTATTGTTGAAACGATTCAAATCAAGACGGATCAAGAAATTCGTTCTTTGTCGGAAAAAATGGTGTTGTTGATCCATCAGCAATACGACCAAGAACTATCTTTGGATCGAGTGGCGGAGCAGCTGCACTACAACGCCAATTATTTGAGTAATGTTTTCAAAAAAGAAATGGCTGTTACCTTTGCAGATTACTTGCAAAATTATCGCTTGAAGATAGCCAAAAAATGGTTAGAGGAAACAGAGCTGACAATCAAAGAAATTGCTGCACGTTTGAAATATACCAACTCGCAAAATTTTATTCGCTTTTTCAAGAAGAAAGAATCAGTCACCCCAGGAGAATATCGCAAAAAATTCAGCTAAACAAAAAGAAACCTTTCCAATAGCGGAAAGGTTTCTTTTGATTACCCTTTAACAGAACCAACCATTGCGCCTTTGACAAAATATTTCTGTACAAAGGGATAAGCAATCAGCATTGGCATGGTTGCGACCATGATCACGGCCATTTTGACAGATTGCGCGGGTGGCACGACATCGACACTGGTTGCATCAGCATTCATGCCACTTGACACGATCACGATCTGTCGCAATAACACTTGGATTGGCCATTTGGCAGAATCATTGATATAGAGGATCGCTGATTGATAGGTGTTCCAATAACTGACCGCATAAAAGAGCGAGATTGTTGCAATCGAGGGAAGAGAGAGCGGCAGGATGATCCGAAAGAAGACACCCCAATCAGAGCAGCCATCCATTTTTGCTGATTCTTCTAAACTATCAGGGATCCCTTGGAAAAAGTTGCGCATAATGATCATGTTGTAGGCACTGACTGCGCTAGGCAAGATCAATGACCAAAGCGAGTCGATCAACCCAAGACTTTGGACCAGGATAAACGTGGGGATCATCCCACCGCTGAACAACATCGTAAAGACGACAATAAAATTGAAGATTCCTCGTCCGTGAAGGTATTTACGTGATAGGGCATAAGCCATAAATGCTGTTAGCACCATAGATAGGAATGTTCCTGTGATCGTAACGATCAATGACACGCCGATACTTTGAAAGATCGTGGGTGTGGAAAGAATGTAGCGATATGCATTCAAAGTGAACTCTCTAGGAATGATAATAAATGTTCTCGTTGCAATCTCTGCTGGTGTCGCAAATGAACTGCCTAGAATATTCAGGAAAGGGATCAGACACATCAAAGTGAATAGCAATAAAAAACCGATGATAAATCCTTGAACAAGTCGATCACTGTTGGAATGGTACTTTTTTTTCTTCGTTTGCTGCATGATTGGTTTCCTCCGTTTTTTTTTTAGTGATGAATAGTAATTAAAACGTAACATGGCTAAGAAAGAACGTATATAATCAGTTTTACATGTAAACGTTTTATCTATTTGAAGGATAATCATGTGGTGATTTTCACAAGTGGAGAAATGATTATATACGGAATAACGCTTTCAAGCTAACATGAACACATCAAATAAATCAAAAAGACATCGGAGGACTATCTATGGAAACAAAAATAGACACGGCTTTTTCACCACCGACGGGAAAAGAATTACAAGAACGAATGAAAAAGAAGAAATGGGCGCAAATCAAGAAAAACAAAGCACTGTATTTGATGCTATTACCTGGCATTTTATATTTCGTTGTATTCAAATACGTGCCAATGGGTGGATTAGTGATCGCTTTTCAAGATTATCAACCTTTTTTGGGGATTTTAGACAGCCCTTTTGTGGGCATGACCCATTTTATTCGTTTGTTTACAGAAGACACGTTTATGATGCTGATGCGGAATACATTGATCATGTTCTTCTTGAACATCACCATTTCATTTCCGTTTCCAATCTTATTGGCGCTGTTACTCAATGAAGTCAATAACCGACGTTTGAAGAAAAGTATCCAGACCATCATCTACTTACCGCATTTCATGTCATGGGTGATCGTGGTATCCATTTTCTATGTTTTACTGACGACTGAAGGCGGCGTGATCAACAATATTATTGAAAGTTTTGGCGGTGAACGCATTGCCTTCTTGACCAGCAAAGCATGGTTGCGGCCGATGTATATTTTCCAAGATCTCTGGAAAGGTGCCGGCTGGGGAACGATCGTGTATCTGGCAGCCATCACCAATGTCGATGAACAGTTATATGAAGCTGCTGATATGGATGGCGCAGGCAAGTTGCGCAAAATGTGGCATATCACATTGCCTTGTATTCGACCAACGATCGTTACGCTGTTGATATTGAAGATCGGATCAATTTTAGATATGGGTTTCGAGCATATGTTCTTGTTGATGAATTCGATGAATCGAGAAGTTGCACAGATTTTTGATACCTTTGTTTTTACCGCCGGGATCCAAAATGGTCAACTGAGTTATTCAACTGCTGTTGGGTTGTTTAAAGGCCTTGTGGGTCTGATCTTAGTGGTCTTTGCCAATCGTTTGGCCAAAAAAATCGGTGAAGACGGGATCTATTAAGAAAGAGGTGCCCTGATGAATCTTGATAAAATAATAAGAGTCAATGATCTCTTGCTTGCTGTGTATCGCGTGATTCTGCTGCAATTTCTGTGGCTTAGTGTGACACTGTTGGGCGGCGTCGTCTTTGGCATCGGACCTGCTACGTATGCCTTGATGAAAACCTATGATCGATGGTTGCGCTTGAAAGAACAGCCACCGATGATTCGTCAATTCTTCTATTATAGCAAAGAGCGCTTCCGGCAATCCGTGTTGATCAGCTGGCTGATCGGTCTATCGATGGGTATCGTTGTCACGAATCTGTTCAATGCAGGTTCTTGGTTTATCCAAATCGCCAATCTGCTGTTTCTGGTTGCCTTGCTGTTTATGTTCATGAATGTCTATAGCATTATGGCGGCAGTGAATTACCCTTCCATAAAGGCTATTTTGACAGGCAGCTTGTTGTTAGGTTTTGGATATTTGCATTACTCGATCATCACTTGGTCTATTTTGGTCGCAGGTTATTTACTGATCGCGACCTATCTGCCCATCCTGATTGTGTGTGCAGGCGTCAGTGTATTTGGGCTTATTATCGCCACTTCAGCGCAAAAAATCATCAACGATATTCATACCAAAAGTGCTCATACTGCAAACACGATGATCAGATAACAAGAAAGGAATAACAATGATTATGACGAATTATGCGCAAATTGCGTTAGATACCTTGTTTCAACGCTACGAATTATTACCGAAAGAAAAAAGATATCATGGCAAATGGTCGTATGATATTGGGGTCGTGCTGCAAGGTGTCAAAGAGGCCTATCGCCAAACCAATGATGAACGTTATTTTGATTACATCAAAGAAACCATGGATTTCTATCTGCAAACAGATGGCACGATCCGAGGATATGCCTTCGATGCGATGAATATTGACTATATCAACAATGGTAAGCTTTTATTTCTACTATATAAAAAGACAAAAGAGACCAAATATAAGCTGGCATTAGATCTTTTGTACCGACAGCTCCAAGAAATGCCCCGCACCAAAGAGGGCAGTTTCTGGCACAAAAAAATCTATCCCAATCAAGTCTGGTTAGACGGCTTGTATATGGGGGCACCCTTCTTAGCCGAATATGCAGTAACCTTTGGCAAAGAATCTGATCTGGAGGATGTGATCCAGCAGTTTGTGCATTGTTATCAACAAACCCGTGATCTTAAAACCAACTTGCTCTACCATGCCTGGGATGAAACGAAGAGTCAGCCGTGGGCAAACCCAGAAACGGGCTGCTCCGCTCATTTTTGGGGCCGCTCCATTGGCTGGTTCATGATGGCATTGGTGGATACGATGGCTCTGCTGCCATCTGGTGCAGCAAGAGAATTGTTGGCAGAGATGTTTGCACACACGTTGCAAGCATTGGTCAATGTTCGCTCAGCAGAACATGTCTGGTACCAAGTGGTAGACCAAGGCGAAAAAACTGGCAATTACCTGGAAGCTTCAGCTTCATCGATGATCTGTTATGCCGCGGCAAAAGCAATTCAGCTAGGCGTGATTTCACCACAATGGCAAACTTTTGTTGAAGAAACATATCAAGGCATCATTGATGCATTTGTTTTTATTACCCAAGAAGGCTGGCTTAATTTGATCAGAAACTGCGAAGTAGCAGGACTAGGCGGACCGGATAATCGAGATGGCTCATTCGTCTATTATATTAGTGAACCGATCATTACCAACGATTTCAAAGGGTACGGCGCCTTTTTACAAGCGAGTTTATTGCTGCAGCCGTTAGCAAAGGGAGGATAAAGATGGACATTCAATTACAAGAAAAGCAATTAAGGAAAACGAATGGTCAAATGACAGAAGCGATCCAAGCAAAAATTGATGAACTATTTACGCATGGTGGCGGACGCCTAACATTCACGGCCGGCACATATCAGACGGGTGCTTTATTTTTAAAAAGCAATGTTGAGCTGCATCTGATGAGTGGGGCGCGATTGGTATTCTCAGATGACCCTCAAGATTATCCAGTTGTGACCTCCCGTTGGGAAGGGGTCAAGCGGGCACTCTATGCCTCATGTATCTATGCAGAAAATGCCGAGAATATTGCTGTTACAGGTTTTGGTACCATTGATGGTCAGGGGCAGAAATGGTGGACACTTTTTCGTGAACATCCTGAAGACCTCGCGTATCCTCGCCCTAAATTGATCAGTTTTGATTGCTGTCAGAGGATCAATCTGAAAGATATTTATTTGATCGACTCACCTAGTTGGACAGTGAACCCAATCCTTTGCCAAGATATCACCATTGATAATGTTCGGATCAAGAATCCTGCTGACTCACCAAATACGGATGGGATTGATCCAGAATCCTGTAAAAATGTCCGCATCACGAATTGCCATATTGATGTAGGGGACGATTGTATTGCCATTAAGTCGGGAACAGAAGATACAGCTGAACGAATATCTTGCGAAAATATCACCATCAGCAATTGCCAAATGCTTCATGGCCATGGTGCTGTTGTTCTCGGCAGTGAAATGAGCGGCGACATTCGCAATGTGACGATCAGCAATTGTATCTTCCAAGAAACCGATCGTGGTATTCGCTTGAAATCTCGTCGGGGACGCGGCGGCATCATAGAAGATGTTCGTGTCAGCAATGTGGTCATGGACCAAGTGGTTTGTCCTTTTACATTGAATTTGTATTATTTCTGCGGACCACGAGGCAAAGAAAAATATGTCTGGGATAAACAGCCGTATCCCATCACGGAAGACACACCCCATTTCAGACGGATCCATTTCGCAGATATTACTGCGCGCAACGTCCATGCGGCAGCTGGTTTTATTTATGGATTGGCAGAGCGATCGATCTCTGAAGTCACTTTTCATGATATTACGGTATCGATGGCAGATGACCCGATTCCGGGCAAACCTGCGATGATGACCGGGATTGAAGACATGACCAATGAAGGGTTCTTCTTGGGTTTTGCGAAGAACATCCAGTTTGATCGGATCGATCTGCAAGGTGTCAAACAAGCCTTTCATGTTGAACAGGGAAGCGATATCACAGTCAGTCGCTCTTTTGCGAATGGACGATCGATCGATTTGGAAGGTGTCCATCAGGATGACCACGATCTATGATTGTCTAGGGCCGGCGATGAAAGCTGGACCAGAAGTGATCCGCCAAACCATCACGACCACTGAACACTATACTTTGGAACATCTGGTGTTAAGACTGAATCAAGAGGAATGGGTTCCGGCATATTTTGCTTATCCCCATGCAGCGCAACCAGTACCATGCGTGGTGTACAATCATTCCCATGGCGGTGACTTTGACAATGGCAAATCAGAGTTGCTTACCGGTGCGGAATATTTGCACACACCTAGTTTTCTCGAAACGCTGATTTCAGACGGATATGCCGTAGGCTGCATTGATATGTGGGGGTTTGGTGCGCGTAGGCGTGGCGAAAGCCAGCTGTTCAAGCGTTTCCTCTTGCAAGGCAAGACTTTATGGGGGCAACGGATTTATGACAATCAGCAGTTTCTGACCTATCTGCTTTCGCGCAAAGAAATCGATGCAGCATCGATTGCAACGATTGGCATGTCAATGGGGGGCTTAATGAGCTGGTGGTTGGCTGCCGTTGATCCTCGTGTTCGGGTAGTGGTAGACATCGCCGCGCAAGTCGATTATCACGCACTGATTGAAGAAAACAGTCTCGATAAACATGGCTTTTATTATTATTTGCCTGGGTTGTTGTCGGATTGGACGACGGGTGAAATCCAACAATGGATCGCTCCGAGACCGAGATTAAGTTTGGTTGGGATTGCTGATAAAGGCTGCCCAACAAGCGGTGTCAAAACCCTTGATCAACACTTGCAAAAGGTCTATCAAGACATGCATTGTCCGGCCCATTGGCAGTCAGAGCAGCTGATCGGCGGACATGAAGAAACCGAGGAGATGAGAGGCTTGTGGCGCCGTTTTTTGAAAAAACACCTAGGATAATGACGTGTACTGTTGGCAAAGATCCCTTCATGTATGACTTTGTCAGCATCCAATCGGCTGTTGATCATGCAGCCAAAGGCAAGTTGAGCTGTACGATATATGTGGCTAGTGGTGTGTATCTGGAAACAGTCAAAATCTACCATGATCATCTGACGATCCTCTGCGAGGCGGATACAGTCCTGCAGTCTGACCTAGCGGCATTTCAATTGTTGCAAGGCGTCCCAAGAGGAACGTTTCAAACAGCGACATTATTTGTCAATGGTCACGATATCGTGGTAAAAGGGCTCACTGTCAAAAATATTGCTGGTCCGGGCGATCAAGTTGGGCAAGCTGTGGCTGTCTATTTGGAAGGGACCGAGATGTACTTTGTGGATTGTTGTTTTGATGGTTATCAGGACACTCTTTGTTTAGGTCCTTTACCGCAATTGACCAAAGAAGGCACGCCTTTGATCAGCCCTTGGCTTGAGAAATCCTACCCGCAGCAAGCGCGCTTTTTTAGCAATTGCGTAATCCGTGGAACAGTTGATGTGATTTTTGGCGGCGGCAATGCGTATTTTGATCGCTGCCGACTGCATTGCAAGCATACCGCGCAAAACAATTATCTGACGGCAGCAGCGACATCGCCAGGAGCAAAGGGGTTTGTCTTTAACAATTGCCAGATCACTGGTGCAAAAACGTATCTCCTTGGCCGACCTTGGCGTATTCCTGCGAAAGTAGGATTTCATACTTGTCATTTCGATGGGGCTCTTGCGCAAGAGGGTTGGAGTGATTGGGGGAAAACTGAACAGCGGCAGTACGTCAGTTTTATCGAACATCATTGTACGTACGCAAAGGCACAGCAACGGGCAGCATGGATCGATATGAAAGGAATGAGGCTAGAATGAAACAAAGTATTGAACAATGGTTAGGCTGGATGGGCATTGGTTTGTCGATTGTCTTTTTAGGGGGATTCACATTGGTGATGAACCAGATCACCATGACGCAATTCAGTACATTATTTTCAGCGGTTTTTCCTGCAGTTTTTAATCAGATGCCAGAGGAAGAAGCCTTTAGACAATTCAAAACACTGGGTGCCTGGTTTGGCTTTACGTTGCTGATTGTGATCCTATTAGTGGTTGTGGCCAATTCCTTGATCACGTACCGCAATTACCGCAAAGCAGCCGCCGGTATATTGGTCCTTGCAGGTCTGATCTGTTTGGTCGGGACCCAATATTTGGCTTTTCCAATTGCCTTTTTATTCTTTGCAGCAGCTGCATTATGCCTGATCCGCAAACCTAAACCACGAAAAATTTTTTCTCAAAAGGAGTGTTTGAATGAATGATCACGATTGAGAATCCAATATTGCCAGGTTTTAACCCAGATCCGAGCATCCTGCGCGTAGGGAGTGATTATTATATTGCAGTTTCATCTTTTGAATGGTTGCCGGGTATTCGCATCTACCATTCCACAAATTTAGCTGAATGGACACATTGCACCGATCTGCTTGTTGACCAAATCGATTTGAGAGGGAATGCCCAAGACTGCAGTATTTGGGCGCCGCAAATCAGCTATGATCAAGGAACATTTTATTGTGTCTTTACGAATGTTCGCAACACGACGCGTCCTTTCAAAGATTGTCGTAATTATCTGATGACAGCCCCAAGTATCACCGGCCCTTGGAGTAGTCCTGTTTATTTGAATAGCAGCGGATTTGACCCCTCACTTTATCATGATCCAGACGGACGCAAATGGTTATTGAATGCTTTGTGGGACTACCGGAAAACAACACCGAATAAATCTGTGGGGATCGTGATGCAGGAGTATAAGGAAACAGAAGGGCTTGTTGGACCGAAAACAAACATTTTCTCTGGGACGGATCTAGCCAAAACAGAAGCACCCCACCTCTATCACCATCAAGGGTATTACTATCTGTTGACGGCAGAAGGGGGCACCGGCAGCGGTCATTCGGTCACAGTTTGCCGCAGTAGAGCGATCACTGGACCATACGAGATCGATCCTAAGAACCCAATGATGTCTGCCAACGGCCGACAAGATTCTCCTTTCCAATGCACGGGACATGGGAGTTTGGTTCAGACGCTTGAAGGCAAATGGTTTATGAGTTATCTGATGACACGGCCAGTTGAAGGCGCCGCTATTTTAGGTCGAGAAACGGCTTTGCAAGAAGTTTATTGGGATACGCTGGGCTGGTTGCGTGTGAAAAATGGCGATACGATCCCTGACCGTTATCTGCAGTTGCCTCTTGAAACGCATGTCCACAAAGAAGCCCAGGTGTTTACAGATGACTTCGCGCAAACATTACTGCCGGAGTGGAATGGCCGGCGGCTGGTTCCTCATGAGCAATGGTGTCGTTTGAAGGAGCGGCCTGGATATTTAAGGCTGATGGCAGGAGAATCGTTGCAGTCACATTTTGACAATCATTTGCTCGCCATTAGGCAAAAAGATCTTTGTTTTGAAGCGGAAACGTTGATGGACTACAAACCAAGTCATTTCAATCAAATGGCAGGTCTGGTGTTGTTTTTGAATGAAGAAAATTATCTGTACCTCTATGTGACCTATGATGAAACCAAGGGTCGTGTTTTGCGGCTGATGAAAAATGAAAAAGGGCATTTTACACTGTTTGATACTTGTGTGCCCCTCAAAGATCAGCCAGTTCAGCTGAAGGTGGTGCTTGAGGGCAGTCAGGGGCAGTTCATGTGGCGTCAAGATCAAGGGTGGCAAAGGCTGCCGGCACAATCGATCCTCTTTCTATCCGGTGGCTTCACGGGGAATTTTATCGGCCTATGTGCCCAAGATCTCGACCAATTCTCAGGTAGTTATGCAGATTTTGCTTATTTTAGGTATCAAGAGAAATGTTGATCGTTCGGCGTTTCTATCATATAAAGAGAGAAGGTTAAAGAATGAAGAAGAAACAGTTAGCAGGTTTATTATGCGCAGCAGGTTTATTGATGGCAGCATGTGGGGATGGCAATAGCAGCAGCGGCACGGAAGGTACGGCTGCTGCGGAAGAAAAAACCAGTATTTCCTGGATGGCCATGCTGCATACCGCTGCACCGCCATCTGGAGAAGTCACTGAAAAACTAGAAGCGTATACGGGCGTGGATATCGACTTTACTTGGGTGCCAGATGCCTCAAAAACGGAACGTCTGAATGCGGCTTTGGCATCCAAATCGTTGGCTGATATCGTGAGTTTAGCGGAAATCACCAATACCACTGTCCGCAGTTCATTGGCTTCAGGTATGTTCTGGGATGTTGAACCTTATCTTAAAGATTATCCGAATCTCGCCAACATCTCCGAAGATCGCCTAGAGTCCTCTCGGATCGATGGGAAAATCTACGGTGTACCTTACCAAAAACCCATTGCCAGATACGGTGTTTTGGTCCGTAAAGATTGGTTAGACAATTTGGGCTTAGCGGTGCCATCAACATTGGAAGAGCTTGAAAAAGTTGCCCAAGCATTTACAGAAGATGATCCTGATGGCAATGGTGTAGACGACACCGTTGGTTTTGTCGAACGGGATGAATCATTTAATGTTGGCTTCCGTTCGTTGTCTGGTTATTTCGGAGCGGACAATTGGTTCACGATCACAGATGACAACGAAGTGATGCCGTCCTTTATGCAGCCAGAATACAAAGAAGCGATGGAATGGTTCCGCAATATTTATGCCAATGGCTGGATGAATTCCGACTTTGCTGTTATGGCCAAAAACGATCAGAAGAACTATATTGTTCAAGGCAAAGGCGGGATCGTGCTGAGCGGGTTGCAAGAAGTTCGGAACTATGTGGACGAAGCCGCAGGAACGGCTGAAGAACATATGGAATGGGCATTGATCAATGATATCACCTATGGCGATATCGAACGCCGGATCCTTTCAGATACCAATGGCGGGATGGGCGGCTGGTTAGCGATTCCCAAAGACAATGTGAAAACGGAAGACGAACTGAAGGTTGTTTTGCAATTCATCAATGATTTAATGGACGAGGAGCCCTTCACATTGATGACCCAAGGAATCGAAGGGGAGCATTATGAAATCGACGACGATGGTGTCTATGTCCGTTTAGATGATACAAAATGGCAGCAAGAAGTCCAACCATTTTCTTCTTCTCGCCCATCGGAATTGGTGACAGTTTTCCCATCAAGCAACCCGTATGTCAACTTAGCCAATGAAAAAATCGCTGAAAATGAAGCATATGCAGTCATTAACCCCGCACAATCCTTGACTTCTGAAACCTATGACAAATCGTGGTCTAGTTTGATCGAAGGCGTGGCGGATGCTTATTACCAATACATGACCGGCGAGATCGACATGGATGGCTTTGATCAAGCAGTCGAAACTTTCCGCAAAAACGGCGGCGATCAAATCATCGAAGAGTATACAGCTGATTATCAAGCACAACAATAAATGCAAGCGTGATTGATTGACAAAAAAAATAGGTGAATGCAAGCAGGCCGAATGGGTTTCCCGCACCATTTGGTCTTTTTTGCAGCTTCAATCAACAAATGAAGGAGGAGAATCTATATGTTTCAATATGCAGTTCGCGGACACGATATGAAGAATTGCCCCACACCAAAGGATTTAGCCAAAAAAATCGCCCATTATCAACTGAACAATGTCCAGTTTGCTATGACTAAATCATTTCCTGACATAGGTGATTTGACCACAATGAATCCAGGACTCGGCACGTTTTTTAAGCAAACATTTGCAGCTGAAGGTATCCAAATCGCTTTACTCAGCTGTTACAGCAATCTAATCCATCCAGATCTTGAGAAACGCGAGGCGCTATTGACGCGTTTTGAACGATACTTAGCCCATGCCAAATACTTCGGTGCCGCAATGGTTGCCTCAGAAACAGGCTCAGTTTTGCCGGAAATGGGGTATACCGAAGAGAATTTCAGCGACGCTGCCTTTGAAGATTTGGTGGGGGTGATCCAACGGTTGGTGGCTTATGCGGAAAAGCAGCAAGTGATGGTAGGGATCGAAGCAGGGTTAAACCATCCTTTGTATTCTCTCGATCGAATCGAGTTATTGCTAGAACGGGTACCTTCAGCATATTTGGGGATCATTTTTGATCCGACCAATTTGATCACAAGCGATGATTACCCTATGCAAGCAACGATCACAGAAGAAGCCTTTGCTCGTTTTGGCGATTCGATCGTTTGTTTGCATTTGAAAGACTATCGAATCACTGATAGTCAGCTGCAGGTGGTGCCACTAGGGGAAGGCTGTATCCAGTATCAAAAAATTCTAGCTATCGTTGCACGTTATAAACCCTATTGTTATGTCGTTTTGGAAGGGACAACAGATGCGACGCTCCCGCGCGCGCTTGCATTACTGTCTGCATGCAATCGGTGAGAAATTTCAGGAAGGGCATTGAGAAGAGAGAAGACCATCAGACCATGAGCATTTTTATTTACTTACAAAAAGTTAGTGTTACAATGTAAGTAACAAGTAAGATAAATAAAAATGAAAAGAGGAATCATTTATGAACACGATTACACCAACATTTCAAATCAATGCGACGACCCATATCGGCAAAGTCGCTTTAAAAGTGGCCAATCTGGAAAAAATGCGCGATTTCTACGCAGAAATCATCGGATTGACTGTCTTACACCAGTCAGCCGATCAAGTTGATTTAGGCACCACAAACAATGTATTACTGACACTGCAAAAAGTGAGCGATCCCTTACCATTAACAAGAAAAACAGGTTTATTCCACGTTGCTTTCTTATTGCCAACCCGCAAAGATTTAGGAAATACACTGATCCATTACATCGAAACCAAAGCACCAATAGATGGTGCCAGCGACCACGGATACAGTGAAGCACTTTACTTAACTGATCCAGAAGGCAACGGCATTGAAGTATACCGTGATAAACCACGCTCAGAATGGGATATTCGCGAGGATGGCGAAATCGTGGGTATCACCATCGAAATGGATGCACAAGGTGTCGTAGATGCTGCAGATCGCAAACAAAGCCATTTCCCAGAAGACACAATCGTCGGTCACGTACATTTGAAAGTGGCTGATTTACAAAAAACTGAGGACTTCTATACCCAAGTTTTGGGCTTGAACTTGACCAGTAATTTTGGTGCCCAAGCCAAATTCTTTGCGGCTGGCGATTATCACCATCATATTGGTTCCAATATTTGGATGGGACAACATACACCAGCGATGGAGGCAAATGATCTAGGATTGGCTTATTATAGTTTTGTGGTGCCGGACCAAGCGGCACTATCACGACTTAAAGCGCATTTGGACGAAGTTGGCGCGGCATATAAAGTAGCCACTGACAAACAGATCAGTTTTTTTGATCCAAATGGTATCCTGATAAAAATAACGGTTGAAAATTAGCTGGATAGATTCAGACTAAAGGATGAGGTCATCTGGCCAGAGATATGAGAAAATGAAATAAATAGAACAAATGAAACAAAGCAATCAAAGGAGTCACAAAATGAAAAGCAAAGAACAGTGGTTTCATCTGATTTTTCTCGTATGCTCGATGTTGTTTTTTTCACTTAAAGGGTATCAACTCATGACAACAGGGATCTCACCGTTGATCATGATCGCTTACTTTGCCTTTACAGGCATTGTCATGATCGGTATCTATGGTGGGCTGAGAATACTAGAGAGCGTATGTAAAAAGGTCTGCGTATAAATAGGAAGAAGAGAATGATCAAAACAAGGTGTTGCGTCTGCAACACCTTGTTTTTTTATGTGGTTGATGGAATCGGCTTAGCTAAAGCAAAGGCTGCCCAACGCTGCGCAGTGACTGAAGATTACTTTTCCTTTGATGACTCAGACAGTTGGAAATAGTCAATGATCCATGACGCAGTCGCTTCAGGTGTCATATCTGTATTGTTGATCCGTAATGTTCGGACACCTGGGAATTCCTTGTTTAATTCATCGGTTTTACTTTCCAAACGATGGGCAGCATGCGCGCTTATCAGCTCAGATTCTGAGAAAACAAGATCCCTTTTAGATGGTTTGGCTGCTAATCGCTCAGGATGTATATTGCGGCGCAAGCGCACAGCTAAGTCCGTCACCAATTCGACGAAATAAACATCTTCTTGTGCCGCAAGAAAGATGTCTGTGATCTGATGTAAAAAAGTGATATCTTCGACTTGGTCGAAATAGATCAGAACAGTAAAAATAATGGACTTTACTGGATTGTTCGGTATGTTGTCAATGAATGATTGAAATAAATCAAGTCGAAGTTGATTGGATAACGCAAATATTTGCGGGATATAGCCTAAATAGCCAGCAAAAATATCCAGTGTTTGATGATTGAACAATAATTTACCATCAATTCTTTTCTCCAATTCACGTCCCACAGTCATTTTTCCGGCTGCTTGTGCACCAATCAGAACAATAAAAGACATATATTCACTCCTTTGTGGTTGATTGACAGCAAGAAAGATCAGCGTATTTCTGTATGGGCACCGTCAACGATCATCACTTGCTCGTTTTTGAGGGGAATCAACGCATAATCTGCTTGATACTTGTGCAAGATCGTCTCCGCGCTTTCCGCAAAGTACTCTGCTTGATAATGCGGAACGATCGCAAAGGGCACCAAATTTAGGCCAGGATAGGAAGACGCAATCGGGGCTTTGCTTTTGTCATCCATTTCTGCGATATAATCAATCGACTCGGCTGCGATGACACTGCCGGCAGATTCGCCGACATAGATTTTTCCATCCGCAATGTGCTGTAGAATCAGTGCAAAAGCACCTGATTTTTTCAATATATCTAGCAAGTAAAAAGTATTGCCGCCAGAGATATAAATGAAATTGTTTTTTTGCAAAGTGGTTGCAATCTCTTCTGGTGCAGCGACTGTCAAATCTAGTATATCAATCACAAAGCCCAATTCTTTGAATAGAGCTAGTGCGTCATCAACATAAAAAGTCACCTCTTCAACTAGACTAGCTGCCGGAATGAAAGTCACGGTTTTTTCCTGTGAAACTGTCTTTATATATTCAGTAAATTGTTTTTTTGCATCGACAAAAGAAGCCGATAGAAATAATTGTTTCATGGAATACCTCACATTTTTCTTTTATTTTTATCTGATGAATGAAATACTATTACCTTTGATTTGCACCTGCTATGTTACGGTCAAAGCCTGATAGTTCTTTTTCAAAATAAACAAAATGCATACCTTCTATATCAGAAGGTTCATCTCTTGTTATGACATAACCACAAGACTGATAAAATTTGACCAACTTCACTTCTTCTTTGATGGTGCTCAAAATGGCTTTTCTAGCAGGAAAAGTCATTTCTGCTTTAAGCAATGCCATTTTTCCGTAGCCTTTATTCTGGTAAGCAGGAAGGAGGGCAATCGGTGCAATTCTTATGACTTCTTGTTCCTCATCCGTGGTTATTTTGATGAACCCGATGATTTGTTCATTTTTTTGGATCAAAAAGAAATGATTGTTTGGGTGGATCATTTTTTTTCTCAAACGCGCCATTGATTCTCTAAATGGAGAAGTATTTACATCGTGATAGGTGTCATATATTGATTGGAAGGCTATTTTTTGAATCGCATAGATGTTAAGCAAGTCATTTTCTTTTGCAGCAATGAATGAGATGGGCATCTGCAACTTCCTTTCAGGTACAAACTATATTGATGATGATCATCAAAAAAAATAATTAAAAGGGTTCAATATCTCTAAAAATAGTGTTAAAAACCATTCTTTGAGATTCTCCAAAAATGGTTCACGTGTAAGCAGAAAGCGGCTAAGACTGATCACCACAGCAACAACCAGACAGAGAACAAAATAGAAAAGGATAAATAAAGGGATAACTAGAGCAAGTTCTTTGATTTTGTCCATTTGTTCACCTCCGATAGATAGTGATAGATACAGTATAGCATAGAGAAAGATAGCCAACACGACAGAAATAAGCCTATAAATTGATTGGCGTTATTGTTTGCTTTGACAAAAAAAGCCATCAAAGATGGCTTCACAGGTTATAAGCTTTCCCAAAAACCATGGGCAAATCCATTGAAAAAATCAATGAGTGCAGGTACCGATACAGAAATACCTAAGAGAATAAAACAACATTTTTGGATTGGACTGAGTGATGAAAAGAACTTATTTTTTTGGCATACCAGGACGATCAAGCTGATCAGACCAATAAAAGCAAATAGATCTTTGATAAAATACATAGAATCACCTCACCTGATGATACCATAAATAAATGACAGCATAAATATTTATTTTTAAAGTATGAAAAATCTGGATTGCTTATCTTAGAAATTTTGTGAAGGTAGGGGGCAAAGTGGGGCGTGAAAAAAATTATGGATAGGTTAGATCAAAGGGTTGCTTGTTTAAATAGAAAGATATCTACTGAAAGGAATGACCATAATACAGGAAACGAAAAAAGCAGATTACCAAAGTAATCTGCTTATCTATCTATATGCAGACGATGGGATTTGAACCCACACGAGCTAAGCTCACACGCCCCTCAAGCGTGCGTGTCTGCCGTTCCACCACATCTGCTTTATCAATGATAGTCAAACCAATCGATTCAACATCTAAAAAATATCTTACCCGATTGTTCACGGGTTTGTCAATCGCTTTTAAAAATTAGTGAAAAGTGTTTTTTCTACGTTTTCGATTGGTTTTTTGGCAGAGAAACGGTATGCTGATAGTATAAGGATTAAAGTGAAAGGGGGCACTTATGCAGTATTTCTATAATTTGTTGATCAAATCATTTAAACAGCGCTTTTTTTATCTTTGTCTTGCAGGTGCGTTTTGTATTGGGGTTTGTTTTTCTTTCTATTTAAAGTTGGTTGATCCGATTCAGCTTTCGGCAACGACCATGGCAGAGCAAGCGCAAGCGTCTCGATTAGTCAATCAATATCAAAATGGTGCAAACGGCACAGAGGAAGAACAAGCACTGTATGATTTGGTTTTGACGAACTATAATCTTACCACAAGACAATCATCGAATTTGATCATGGAAATGTATCCGCGATTTAATGAAACGAGTCTTGCGATCGCAGATGTCCAGCTGAAGTTGTGGCAAGCGCCATTAGAAGAGGATGATTTTTTGCAACCGGTCTGGTTGATCAATCAACAGAAGGTCTTCTATCAAGCATTGATCCAACAGGAGAAAACACCGGTTTTAACGGCTGATAATGCCCAAACGGCGTTGTCATTGGCGTTACTTTTTTTGCTGAATATTGGCTTTGTTTTTTTTGCTTTCATGGCAAGTGACAATTTACTAGAAGAGAGAAGGCATTTTTCGTTGATCCGTGCGTATCCGCAGATTTTTCCAGTAAGAATGGGGAGCAAGATCTTGGTCAAGCTGGTGAACAATCTGGCAATCGTGCTGTCTTTTTTGGTTGGTGTCGTCTTATGTATGGGTTTGATTGGTTCAATGGGTGACTGGCAGTATCCCAGCAGTTTGTATCTACAAGGTGATTGGCAGGCGGTACCCTTCTTTCAGTTTTTGCTAGTTAGTTTGATATCGTTGGTCCTACTGATCCTGCTGGCAGAAGTCATGGGGTATTTGGCCAATATTGTGGTGCCAAATCGTTATGTGTCATTTTTTATCTTGGTACTGCTTTATGGCTTCGGTTATCTGGCAATTGCTCATAATATCCTCTTTGCACCACTTGCGGTCTTACGGATCGAACCGTTTTATACTGGCGCCTTCGCGTGGCAGTCTGGCAGTCAAGTAGGGGTTTACGGCAGTTGGGTCATCACTTTGGCCATGATATTCTGTGGGCTAGCTTTGATTTTATGGGCGGATAAAAAACAATGGCTCTTGCGAGGTGGACGATGATCAAAGACTATTTTTTATTCGAGTTGCGGCAGTTGCTCCGCAGCAAAAAGACGATCGGTGTCTTTTGTTTGTTGCTGATTTATGCAGTTGTTTTTTGCTTCCAGCAACAAAGTTATCGGCCAATCGAGCGGGTGGATCAAGCGGAAATGAGCCAACGCTATCAGGTGCGTCAGGCATACTTAGACGAGCAAGCAGCTGATACCTCAGAACATTGGTCGGCAGGTTTGGCAGTTGCGGCCTTCACGCCATGGAATCAAGCCGAAAAGGCGCGTCTTGATGCGTTGGCAGCAGATGATTGGCAAGGGTATGCAGCGGCTACTAGTCAATGGTATCAAGTGGCATTACAATATACGGATGACCAATCGATTTTTTTCACAGCAGATTATTATACGTATAAAAACTATTATGCGGCATATGACGGTCTCTTTGGTTACGCAGCTACAGCCCGGTTGATGGAAAGCTATAGTCAGTTATCACCCACGCAGTTGTCACAAGCCGTCATGGAACAAAAAACCGGCATTCAGACGGTCTATCGTGGGCTGTTGGATCGATTGCCGCTGCTATTTTTGAGCGGGACTTTATTTTTGGCTATCGATAGTTTATTGAAAGAACGAAAACATCGATCCTTATTCCTAGCGTTTCCGGTAGCAGCTGAAGATATTCTTTGGGTAAAAACAGCGGCGGTGATGCTTTGCTCCCTCATCATGATGCTCAGCACGTTGGGGGTGATCTGGTTGGGCACGGGTCTGCAATTCGGATTTGGCTCGAGCAGCTTGCCGGTGGCGATTTTTTCGGCAGATGTTGATGCCCGATATCCCATTTCTTCTATGGAGGCCTTCACGACACAATCTGTTGGTGTGTTTTTGCTTCAATGTGTAGGCGCACTTCTAGTGATACAATTGATTTATACCCGACTGATCTTGCTGTTAAGTATGCTGTTGCGATCCGAAGTGGTGAATTTGGTGCTGATTGGTTTTTGTTTGGTCACACCTTTGATTTTCCAGCATCGTTGGTTTAGTGCCTTTTTGGATCGTACCAACAATTTTTATCTCTATCAAGATGTGGGCAGCATTCTTTCAGGCTATAGTCGTTTTTACTTTGGTTCCAGCGGTTTTACGTTGTCAAAAGGGCTGCTGTGGTTTGGTGGCGTCTGGTTGTTGATAGAAGTTGGCTTGTTTTTTAAACTGAAAAGCAAAACATTTCGCTTCGTTTAGGAGGATGAAAGATGTTAGAACTGAAGAATGTGACGGTCCAGTATGATCGTCCGGTATTGGATAATTTGTCATTATCCTTTTCACCAGGAGAAATTGTTGGTCTAGTCGCACCGAATGGAACAGGCAAGTCAACATTGCTTCATGTGTTGATGCACTTTGTTCACCCTAGTGCTGGCGCAGTTTATCTTGATCAAGAACCGTTATATCAAACCAAAAAAGCAGAGGCGTTTGCCCATCAGCAGATTTCTTTTTTTCCTGATCAAAATGATCTCTATCAAGATTTGAGTGGCTTGGATCACTTAAGGTTATATCAGCGGATGTGGCAATCGGAGGCATCTCTGGTAGAAGAGACGATCCACGCATTGCACATGGCAGAATATATCAAACGTCCCGTCCAATCCTATTCTTTGGGGATGCGTCAGCGCTTGTGTTTTGCGATGCAAATCGTGACGGATACGCCTTATATGCTGATGGATGAAGTCATGAATGGATTAGATCCGACCAATGTGGCGTTGATTTCAGATGTTTTACGTAGCTTGCGAGAACAAAACAAATGCCTGTTGATTGCTTCTCATATTTTGACCAATCTTGATAGTTATGCAGATCGTGTGCTTTTTCTGAAAGATGGCAAAATCAAGCATGAGTATTTAGGACAAAAATCGCTGCAGCATACGCCAGTCTATATAAAAATCTCGACGCCTGATTTTCTGGTGACATTTCCTGAATTGACTTCAGTGACGATCGATTTGCAGCAACAGCTCTATTTGATCGAACTGACAGATCAAGGGTGGATCCAAAAGTTCTTGGCTGCCGGATTCAGTGATTTTTCGGTGGGACATATGGCATTGCAAGAATTGTATTTACTGCACTTTTCTTGAAACAGCCCAAGGACATCTCCAAAAGGCTTTCAAAAAAATTTCGCCATTGGGAAAACTTTTTGCTATAATAAATGCAATCTGAAAAGAGATCAACGACGAGAACCAATAACCATACGTTGACCTACCGGTTAAAGGAGAAAACTATATGAAGAAATTTTCGAAATCGTCCAAACTTGAAGGGGTCAGTTATGATGTCCGCGGCCCTGTTTTAGAAGAAGCTGATCGCATGCAAGAAGAAGGCATCAGTATTTTGAAATTAAACACGGGGAATCCAGCGCCATTTGGCTTTGAAGCACCGAATGAAATTGTTCGCGACTTGATCATGAATGTCCGTGAGTCGGAAGGGTATTCCGATTCGAAAGGCATTTTTTCGGCGCGTAAAGCCATTGAACAATATTATCAATTACAGGAATTTCCTAATGTGACGATCAATGATATTTATACCGGCAATGGTGTGTCTGAATTGATCACTATGTGTATGCAGGGCTTATGCAACAATGGCGATGAAATCTTGGTGCCGATGCCAGATTATCCGCTATGGACTGCCTCGATTTCTTTGGCAGGGGGCAAACCGGTGCATTATATTTGTGATGAAGCATCAGAATGGAATCCAGATATTGCTGATATCCGTTCGAAAGTCACTAGCAAAACCAAAGCCATCGTATTGATCAATCCTAATAATCCAACAGGCGCGGTCTATCCTAAAGAAATCCTGCAGCAAATCGTTGATGTAGCAAGAGAACACGATTTGATCATTTTTTCTGACGAAATTTATGACCGTTTGGTTATGGATGATTACGTCCATGTGCCTATTGCTACATTAGCACCTGATCGATTTGTTGTGACATTGGGTGGTTTGTCTAAATCGCATCGCGTGGCTGGTTTCCGTGTCGGCTGGATGGTCTTGAGTGGTGATAAAACCAATGTCAAAGACTATATCGAAGGCTTGAACATGTTGTCTTCGATGCGATTATGTTCCAATGTATTGTCCCAGCAAATCGTCCAAACTGCATTAGGCGGTTATCAAAGTTCTGATGCCTTGCTGCTTCCTGGTGGCCGTATCTATGAACAGAGAGAATTCATTTATCAAGCATTGAATGACATCCCTGGACTGTCTGCAGTCAAACCGAAGGCGGCATTCTATATTTTCCCTAAAATAGACATCAAACGCTTCAATATTACCAATGATGAGCAGTTTGTCTTAGATTTCTTGCATGAGCATCATATTTTGTTGGTCCATGGCGGCGGATTTAACTGGCAGCAGCCAGACCATTTCCGCATCGTTTATTTGCCTAATATGGATGATTTGAAAACAACGGCTGAGAAGATGACCCAATTTTTAGCCAGCTATCGTCAAAAATAAAAAAAGAGCTGCCTTCCTAGATCAAAGATAAGAAGGCAGCTCTTTTTGTTATTCAATTGTCTGTTGACATTTTTTTTTGCTGATGATCATGCGATTGGTAAACTTCTCAAGCATTTCTGAACTAGGTTCATTGACCTGGACGAGGACTGAATTCTCATATTCTCTTTCAACGACTGCCTCATAAGTTTTGCCTTCCCATGTAAAAAAGATCGTACTATCGATCGTCATATGCACACCTCATTTTTTAAAATTGTTGAAAAATAACAAGATACTGTTGAAATTGCTTTCCTTTTTGTTATTATGTGCTAAAATAAAGAAAATTAAAAATGCGAATTCGCATTTTTGAACATAAAACCGTTCTATTTAAGATCCCCCGGAGGAAAAGCATGAAGAAAAAAGAGGAATCGTTTGGTCAGATCATTCGTTCAATTCGTCAAAATCGTAAAATGACACAAAAAATGCTGGCCCAAGATATCTGTTCGCAAAGTGTCTTGAGCCGTATCGAAAATAATGAAGAACTCCCTAATGTTTGGGTGATGTATCAAATTTGTCAGCGTTTAGGCGTAACACTGGATCAAGTAATGATGCTCCACTCAGAAGAAATCAACCAATCCAATCAAGTGTTTGCGCAAATAGAATCTCATTTCGTCCACAAACGATATCAAGCTTTACTAGAAAAGCTGCAAGACAAACAAATCAAGCATTACCTGTATTTAGATACAGATATGCAAATGTACTATTACTATTTGGGCAGTTGCGCTTATTTTATTGATCAAGATTATGAAGGGGCACTTGTGTCTTTGAAAAAAGGTTTATCCTATACGTATCAACAAGACAAAACCAATGTTTCTGTGATGGAGATTCGCCTCCTTAGCTGTATGGGGCGTGTCTATAGTGATCTGCAGCAGCTTGCGGATGCCCGTTTAAATTTAGAGAAATCCTATGATAGTATGCAAGCCCTGCCGCCGGAACGTTTAACAACAACATTGACAAAAGTATATTATAATTATGCTGTTTTTTTGAAGGAGCAAGGGGAGCTTTGCCGTTCTTTAAAAATCATTGAAGAAGGTATCGCTTTGGCAAGAGAAAAGAATAGTTTTTACTTCCTAGAAGAGTTATTTGAAATCAAAGCACAAGTCTTAACTTTTCTTAAAGAAGAGCAGGCCGCAAATAAGAGTTTTCAATTGTATCAGGCAGTCGTTGATATTCGGCAATCTGCTAAAATGGTGTAGACCTTTCTTGACTTCTCCGGCAAATAAGAGTAATTTTAAAGGAGAAAGAAAGAAGGAGCGATCTAGATGAATCAATATATATATGCGGATAAATTCTTTTTGAAATCGGCAGTGCATGGACCCGGTTATTTAGAGATCAAAGATGGAAAGTTTGGTGCGATTCTTGAAAAAGCCCCAGCAAACGCAGATGTAGTCGATTATTCTGGCAAATGGGTAGCACCTGGTCTGGTAGACACACATATCCATGGCTATATGAATCATGATGTCATGGACAATGATGCCCAAGGAATCAAAGCGATGTCAGAAGGGTTACTGTCATGCGGCGTGACTTCATTTTTACCAACTACATTAACGTCAAGCAAAGCACGCTTGCGGGATGTTGCGGAAACGATTGGTCAAGTCAAAGACGATGTCAACGGTGCCAAAATCCAAGGGATTTATTTTGAAGGACCTTTCTTCACCGAAGAACATAAAGGGGCACAAAACCCGATTTACTTTGGCGATCCAGACTTAGATACATTCCACGAGTGGCAAGAAGCGTCAGGCGGCATCATCAAAAAAATCGCCTTAGCACCTGAGCGTCAAGGTGTCAGTGAGTTTGTATCTACTGTGACGGAAGAAGGTGTGGTGGTTGCCCTAGGCCATAGCAATGGGACTTTGGCACAAGCCCAAGCTGCTGTTGAAGCAGGCGCGAGTGTTTTTGTACATGCCTTTAATGGCATGCGCGGGTTGAACCACCGTGAACCAGGCATGGTCGGTGCGTTGTTGTCATTGGATCAAGTCTTTTCTGAGTTGATTTGTGATGGGCACCATGTGCATCCGCAAGCAGCCGAAATCTTGATGGAAAAAGCTGGACATGATCATGTGGCATTGATCACAGATTGTATGATGGCTGGTGGCATGCCAGACGGTGATTATGTCTTAGGTGAATTCCCTGTCGTCGTGAAGGACGGTACAGCACGTTTGGCAGAAGGCAACTTGGCCGGCAGTATTTTGAAATTGAAAGAAGCCATCAAGAATGTCGTTGACTGGGGGATCGCTACGCCGCAAGAAGCGATCATGATGGCGACGTTGGTTCCAGCGATCAGTTGCAAAATAGATGATGTATGCGGCATGATCAAAGCAGGTCGAGCAGCTGATTTTATTATTTTGGATGCAGAAATGAACGTGGAAGCAACTTATTTAGATGGTGTGTGCCGATACGAAGCATAATCTGCACCTATTTGGATCAAGCACAAACAGCGGTCAGGCGTATTGCCTGGCCGTTTTTTTATTGATCAATGTCAGTTGAAGGTGCCTATTTGGACACTGTTAAACTAGGGTTTTCATTCTTATGATTCGCAGATTTTGCTAGGGCTTGCTATACTACTGAAGAGGAGGTGCTGTTTATGAAGACGATCGTAGTGACAGGTGCCAACGCTGGCATGGGCTATGCAACAGCGGAAGCATTGGCCAGAGAGGGTGCCCATGTTATTATGTACTGCCGTTCGCAAGAAAGAGGGGCGGCTGCGCAAAAAGCATTACAAGAAAGTACTGGAAATCACGCAATTGATTTGGTGATTGGTGATCTAGGTTCTCTAGAGAGCGTCCAACATTCGGCAACGGAGATGCGGCGTCGGTTTGATAAAATCGATGTCTTGATCGACAATGCAGGTGTTGTCACATTAAAAAAAGAAAGCACCAAAGATGGTTTTGAAAAAATGCTGGGGGTCAACTATGTTGGCCACTATGAGTTGACCCGTTTGCTGCTGCCGTTGCTCAAACGGGCAGATCATGCGAGGATCGTCATCGTGGCTTCTGGTGCATATCAATTCGTTCCAGATCAGGACCAGGACTTTTTTGATGTGGCGGGGTTCTTGCCATGGCGAGAATATGGGCGTTCAAAGAAAGCGATGATCTTAATGGCAGAAGCTTTCGCAGACCAGTTGCGTAATACGGACATCACGGTAAATGCGCTGCATCCAGGTGCAGTCGCAACCAGCTTAGGTGTCAGTCGCAAAACTGGTTTTGGCAAGGCAGTTTATAAAGTGTTGACACCATTTTTCAAAACACCGGCACAAGGAGCCGATACGGCTGTGTACTTGGCGACCAGCCCAGAAGTAGCGGCAATCTCGGGGCAATATTTTGTGGATCGGCAGATCACAGCACTAGATATACCAAATAAAAAACAACAAGCACAAGCGTTATGGGTACAAACCCAAAGAGAGATCGCAGACCACTTGAATCAGTAGTCAATCAGCGAAAAAAAAGCGCCCAGAGGAGCCACTAGTTCCTTTGGGCGCTTCACGTATAGCGGCAAGTTACTGCTTGTCTTTTTCTTGTTCTGAGATTGCGCCCTGAACATCGTGGAGCATTGCTTGCAGATCGGCTTCTTTTTGTTTCAAGACAGCCAGATCCTCAATGATTTCTTCTTCTTTCTCAATCTCTGGTGGACGAATCACAAAATTGATCATTAAAGCAATCAAGGTACCAATAAATGTATCCAGTACCCGATCGAGTGCAAATATGATCGACTCTCCCTGTGGCACACTTAGTGTGATCAACAACATCGTGGCGATCCCCGAAATAATGCCGGAGTTATTATTGATACCGTCGGATAAAACAATGATGAACATCACCAATGCTGGCAAAACCAAGAGCTCGATCAAAAAATCATGATGGAAATATTGCTTGGTCAAAAAATAAAAGATAGCAGTACCACCGCCGATCGAATTGCCTAATATTCGAGAACGGCCGAATGACAAAGTCGTGGTCAGATCTTGACGCAATGAAAACACAGCAGATAAAGCTGCGATCAATGGCTGACCGCGATCCAAAAAATGAAACAAAAGAATACAGAGCATCACAGCGATCGCTGTTTTGATCGTTCTCATCCCTAAGCGAAACCGCCCTAATTTCATGATGGTGATTCCTCCTTTACCTTATCATAACCAAAGGTTGATAGAAATTCTAGTCTTATCCCTTGATGTTTAGTATACTTTTTTGGAGGTGATAAAATGAAAATTGGTTTAAGAACAACTAAAACAGCAATCGCAGCCGGATTGTCAATGTACCTAGCGCAAAGTCTAGGCTTGCTCTATGCACCAGCAGCCGGTATTATTGCAGTTTTGAGTGTTGGCAATACGAAAAAAACATCATTATTTACTGCTGTTGGCCGCTTGATTTCTTTGGCAATCGCCACCGCGCTGGCTTTCATCAGTTTTCATCTCTTAGGCTATGGCCCAGTCGGTTTTGTCTTGTTTCTATTCTTGTTCATTCCAGTGGCTGTTTACTTCGGACTCACAGATGGTATCGTGGTCAATTCTGTTTTGGTCACGCATTATATGATGGAAGGCACCTTTGCACTGCCGCTGATTGGCAATGCTTTTTTACTGATGATCATCGGGATTGGCTTTGCCTTGCTATTTAATCTTTATATGCCGAATGGAGAAGAGAAACTGCACGAAGCCCAGTTAGCTGTAGAACAGACGTTTAAAAGTCTTTTAAAAGATTTGGCGCAATCATTTATGACGGGCACCGACGTATTGCCCAGTCAGTGTGTCCGCTTGTTTGATCAAATCAAAGAAGGACAGTATCAAGCAAAAATACATCAAGAAAACCAATGGGTTTCCTCCACGGGCTACTATGAAGCGTACTTTACGATGCGGCTAACACAGGCCCGACTGTTGATGGATATGACGGAGATCTTGCAACATATCCAAGTAGAAGAATCCTATTCGATCACGTTCCAATCCGTGTTGCGCTATACAGCAGACACATTCCATGAAAACAATGATGGGCAGTTGATTTTGGCAAAAATAGAGGCACTACATGCAGATTATCGGCAAAAACCATTGCCGAAAACCCGCAGTGAATTCGAAAATCGTGCCCAATTGTTTCAGTTTTTACAGACCTTTAAAAGTTTTATTGAAGTGAAGGCTGATTTTTCAGAACAAATCCATTCGTCTCCAAATCATAAGCGTTCAGTTTAAAAAAAATGCCCCCGGCAAGATGCAGGGGGTATTGTTTATTGTTGCGCCCAAAAAGCTTGCATTTGATCAAGGACTTCGATCACGTCTGTCGTTAGGTGGATGGAACCCTCAGACGTTCCTTCAATCGTTTTGAGCATATTCTCGATTTCATAATTCAACGCTTGATTGGTATCGCCAACAGCGATCGTCTCTGTTTGTCCATTCCGAAAATGGATCATGGCTAAATCGGCGCGGGGGTATTCGTCCACGGTGATATAGCCTTCTTCAAAGGCAACGATCCCTGTTTTAGGCATTTTCGCTTGGAAGGTCAGTGTGACATTGGCCATTTCATCCGCTGGATTGCGCAGAATCGTGACAGACTGTTCATCAACACCGGTGGAAAATGGTTTCATATCGCTAAAAATAACTTCCGGTGCTTCGCTCATAAAAAATCTGGCGAAGGATACAGCGTATGTACCGATGTCTAAAAGGGCACCGCCGCCTAGATCAGGGTTGAAGAATCGATTGGTTGGATCTGGATCTTTGTAGCTGCCAAAAGGTGCTTGGATCATTTTCAACTTGCCAAGTCGCCCTGCATTGATTTGTTCTTTCAGGGCTGCATATAAAGGCATATTGAAAATCGTCATGGCCTCTTCCAAGATCAAGCCCTTTTCTTTAGCCAAGGCCAACTCTTCAGCCAACTCATCAGCATTTGTCGTGATGGCTTTTTCACACAGTACGTGTTTGCCTGCTATCAAAGATTGCATAATAAATTCATGGTGCAGATCATTTGGCACCGCGATGTATACAATATCGATCGCAGGATCAGCCAAAAGATCCTCGGTTGTAGCGTAAGCCTTTGGCACCTTATATTGCTCAGCAAATTTTTCAACTTTTTGCAAATTACGGGCACTGACGCCATACAATTCACTGTTTGGACTTTGGAATCCTGCGGCAAATTGATGCGCGATATCGCCTAAACCAATCATGCCCCAACGGTATGTTTTCATAGATGATCATCTCCTTCATTTTATAGTATAGCAAACTTCTGAGAATGTTTAAAATAATCAAAAAGCAAGGCAAAAAGTTTCTTTTCCCTGCAGCTTTCAGTAAAATAAGAGATAGGAGGGGATAAGTATGCATCACGTATCAATTGCCATTATTTTAAACACGATCATTGAACAATACGTATCTGAAAACCAATTCTATGAACAACAACTTGGGATCGACGCTTCACAATGGGAAGCATGGAAGGCTGGGAAAGTCAGTTTGTCGCCTGCTGAGAATCAAAAAGTCAAATTATTATTTTCTGATTATGAGTGGATGCTGATTCAAAAATTGGTTCGTCAAACAGTCATTTATCCAGAAAAACGCCATTTGGGTGTGCAAGAGTTTAAAAAAATGAAGACGCAGATTGCCCGAAAGTGGCTTGGCAGCGATTTAGCAAAGGTAGAAATATTAACACAATCTGAAGAAATCGTCCAATACCTTGATTTACGGGTGAGTATTACGTATGATGAATGGGGTTATGACGATATTCTGAATTTTCGCTTGCCCGCATTCGTGCAACAACAAATCAAAAATGACAAAGTTGAACTGTTGACTTGGGTGAAAGAAAATTTAGAAGAAACTTATCATTAAAGGTAGGATCTATTTGAAAAAGTATTATGGTATTATTGCAGCTACGTCCTTTTTCGTATTGGTATGTTTGTCGGTAGAAATCGGCAAAGGTGCTGTGATGAACGAGGCAGCGTCTGCACAAGACAGTCGTGAAGAAAATCAAACAAGCACGTCTGCAGCACAATCTACAACACAATCCACTATACAAGCAACTACACAAAGCACAACGGGGACAAGCGAGAGTCAAACCGATGATTTTCCAAATGTTTCCTTGGGTGATTGGTCGATGGTTTTAGTTGGACCAAAGTATAAAATTGATCAAGAAATCTCACAATCTGGGTTATCAAAACTAAGTAACGGTTATTTGGTTGACAAGCGAATCGTATCTGCTTATGATGACTTGGCAGCTGCTGCTAAGAAAGCAGGTTATCCTTTGGTGATGGTCTCGGCTTATCGATCAGTGGCCTATCAAAGGAAAATCTTTGATGCCAATGTTGATACGTTGATGGCTCGCGGAGAGTCAAAAGAGGCTGCCGAAAAAACAACGAAATTGACGTTTACTGAACCAGGGTATAGTGAACACCATACAGGTTTGGCAATCGATGTCGTGGATCAAGCATGGTATCAAGACCATACGACGGATGTCTTAGATCATCGATTTGGAGACACTGATGGCGGCAAATGGATTCAAGCCCATGCCCGTGAATATGGCTTTATCGTGCGTTACCCAGAAGGTAAATATGACATCACACAGATTGATTATGAACCATGGCATTTACGCTATGTAGGTGTAGCAGCAGCCACTTATATAGAAGAAAATCAATTGACGTTTGAAGAATTTATTGACCAAGTAAAGGAGCGGTAATCGTTAATGGCAAGAAAAAAGAAAAAGAATAGCCGTTTTCCTTTGGTCTTTTTAGGCGTTATCCTGATTGGGATCGCCTTTATTTTCTCATTGAATAGTTTGGCTGACCCAGTACCAAAAAACGACCAAGAAAATGCTGCAGAAATGACCCAGCAAGCATTCATCGATTATTTGGCACCCCATGCTGAAGAATTGCAAAAGGGGTATGGCATCTTGCCTAGCATTATTTTGGGGCAGGCTATCTTGGAATCGGATTGGGGCAAAAGTACATTAGCAAGTGAATACCATAATTTGTTTGGAATTAAGTCATTTGGCCATTCAAAAAAAGTGACATTAGATACCCAAGAGTTTTATAATGGAGAATGGGTAACGATTCAAGGTGATTTCCGGGTCTATGATTCATGGGAAGAGTCAATGGATGACCACACCATGCTATTTGTGAATGGTGTTGATTGGAATCCGGCGCTTTACGAGCATGTATTGACAGCAACTGATTATCAGACTGCTGCACAGGCATTGCAAGATGCAGGATATGCGACGGATCCTGATTATGCCGCCAAGATTATTTCTGTGATCGAAACCTATCAATTGGATCGTTTTGACCAATAAATGATAAAGAGAGTTGGTTGGCTATGGAAGAAAAATTTATGCCAAAAATCACGACGGATCTACGCAAAGATATCGTAAAAGTACCAAAGGTGATCCGAGAAGCCAGTGGCATTCAAATCTTCGGTAAACAAATTCGTTCCATAATTTTTACTACTGACATTGCGATCATTCGCAATACCAATGCGGATGCAGTGATTGCAGTCTATCCTTTTACCCCTCATCCAGCGATTACGAAGGCCATCATTGAAGCCGCAGATATTCCAGTTTTTTCTGGCGTAGGGGGTGGGTTGACCCAAGGGTTTCGCTCTTCTTATATGAGCATGTTTGCGGAAGCGCAAGGTTCGATCGGTGTGGTACTCAATGGCCCGACGCCTTTAAAGACAGTCGAGCAAGTTTGCAAGGTGGTGGACATCCCTGTCATCAGCACTGTGACCAGCAAATATACGGAAATCGACGCCAAACTCGAAGCCGGTGTCAAAGTTATCAATATCAGTGCGGGGAAAGATACAGCAGAAACAGTCGCTTTCTTCCGTAAAAAATATCCCAAACTGCCTATCATTGCAACGGGGGGACCCACAGAAGAAAGTATTTTGGAAACGATCGAAGCTGGCGCCAATGCCATTACCTATACGCCACCTTCAAATGGCGAGTTGTTCAGTAAGAAAATGGATCACTACCGTGATATGGAAAAACCTGAACAATAAATGAGAATAATCTTATTTTTTTCGGGGTTTCTGAACTTGCTATTTTAATCAAATCAAGGCATAATCGATTTTATCATAAAAAATTACTTGTATATCGTCGAAATATGGTCGACAGTTTCTACCCAATACCTTAAATATTGGACTATAAGTAAAAATCGTGCCTGAAGACACTTTTTTTGCTTTTGCAAAAGAAGTGTCTTTTTTTTCAGGATAGAATAGAAAGGAACGAACGCTAGGATGGAAAAATTGGTTGAACGAATCAAAGAACAAGGAAATGTACTGGATGAAGGTGTGTTGAAAGTAGATGCTTTCTTGACCCACCAAGTTGATCCGCAATTGATGAAAGAGATTGGGCATACGTTCGCAGACGTGTTTAAAGACAAAGGCATCACGAAAGTTGTCACGATCGAAGCATCTGGGATCGCACCGGCATTGTATACGGCTGAAGCCTTAGCAGTACCGATGATTTTTGCTAGAAAAGCCAAAAGCTTGACTATGGATGAAGAACTTTTGACAGCTTCTGTGTATTCTTTTACCAAGCAAGTCACGAGCCAGGTATCGATTTCAAAGAAATTTTTGTCCCAAGATGATACAGTCTTGATCATTGATGACTTTTTAGCCAATGGCCAAGCAGCCAAAGGGTTGATTGAACTCTGTCAACAAGCTGGTGCAACAGTTGTTGGTATTGGGATCGTGATCGAAAAATCTTTCCAATCCGGCCGTGCGTTGTTGGAGAATATGGATATTCCAGTGGTGTCATTGGCACGCATTGCTTCTTTGACACATGGAGAAGCAGCCTTTTTAGAAGGAGATGCTTAAAATGAAAGAAACCAATAGTCGGGCAGCTGTCCTTGGTTTGCAGCATTTGCTAGCGATGTACGCAGGCGCAGTAGCTGTCCCTTTGTTGATCGGCACAGGTTTGGGATTCAATGAAAGCCAAATGACCTACTTGATTTCAATCGATATCTTTATGTGTGGCGTGGCAACTTTGCTGCAATTAGTAGTGACCCGCTTCTTTGGGATTGGCTTGCCAGTTGTATTGGGCTGTGCGATCCAAGCGGTTTCTCCTCTAATTTTGATTGGTACCAAATCAGGCATCTCTGCCATCTATGGCGCAGTGATCGCAGCAGGCATCTTTATTGTGTTGATCGCTGGTGTATTTTCAAAAATCAAAGTTTTGTTCCCCCCATTAGTGACTGGCACTGTGATCACTGTTATCGGACTGACGCTGATTCCCGTCGCCATCACGAAAATCGGCGGTGGCGATGCTGCAGCCGCTGATTTTGGCAGCAGCACCAATTTGCTGATTGGTTTCGTGACCATTGCATTGATCATCGGTGTCCAAGTTTTAGGCAGAGGCTTTTTGCGTTCGATTGCCGTGTTGGTGGGCCTTGTAGGCGGAACGATTTTGGCAGCGTTCCTCGGGCTAGTTGATTTGTCGGCAATCAGCCATGCGCCAATTTTCCACTTGCCCCAACCGTTTTACTTTGGCAAACCAACGTTTGATATTTGGTCGATTGTCTTGATGATCATTATTTCAATCGTGAGCTTAGTAGAATCAACGGGTGTCTATTTTGCATTAGGAGATATCACAGAAAAACCCATCACAGGGGATGATCTGAAACGAGGCTATCGGGCAGAAGGTTTGGCGGTTATCTTAGGTGGGATTTTTAATACGTTCCCTTATACTGGTTTCTCTCAAAATGTCGGCCTGGTTCAATTATCAGGTATCAAAACACGGAAACCGATTTTCTTTTCAGCACTCTTTTTGATTATTTTGGGCTTGTTTCCTAAAATTGGTGCGATTGCACAAATTATTCCTGAAGCTGTTTTAGGCGGTGGGATGTTGGTGATGTTTGGGATGGTGGCTGTGCAAGGAATGAAAATGTTGAGTAAAGTCGATTTTGCCAATGACAAAAATCTGCTGATCATCGCCGTGTCGATCGGCTTTGGCTTAGGTTTCAATACGATGCCCACATTATTCAGTCAAATGCCTGAAACAGTGCAAATGTTCACTGGAAATGGGATTGTCATGAGTAGTTTGACAGCCATTGTTCTGAATTTAGTCTTTAACGGTCTGCCAAAAGCGTCAAAAGAAAGCGATTTGGCTTTTGCTGTTGAAGAAACGAAAGACATATAGCACGTTGGATTATGTGCAGTCAAAAAACCAGATGTACCTGTTGTTGGGATCAACAATGGTCTTCTGGTTTTTTTATTTTTCGTAAAAAGTTCGATTTAAACTATTTTTATCCCACGACCTGCGCATAAGTATCGGTTTAAAACGAACATTATATATTTTATCTATAAAATAGTTCGAAAAAATTTTGACTTTTTCGCAGTCGGTTGCTAGTATTTAGATTGTAAGTGACATGCGATTGTCAAATGATCGTCAGGGTCAACCTGAAGTCGATAGATGGACCCGAATAAGATGAAATCGATCCTTGGAGGAGATAGAATGAAACCTTTAGTTGCTGTGATCATGGGTAGTACATCGGATTGGGAAACGATGCAAGCAAGCTGTGCTATCTTAGATGAGTTGGAGATTTCCTATTTGAAAAAAGTGGTGTCTGCACATCGAACACCAGATTTGATGTTTTCTTTTGCTGAAGAAGCCAGGGGAAATGGCTTAAAAGTGATCATTGCAGGGGCTGGCGGAGCGGCTCATTTGCCAGGGATGGTCGCGGCCAAAACGACATTACCAGTGATTGGTGTACCTGTTCAGTCCAAAGCACTGAATGGCTTGGATTCTTTGTTATCGATCGTTCAAATGCCGGCGGGTGTGCCCGTAGCGACCACTGCCATCGGAAAAGCAGGGGCTTCTAATGCAGGACTACTTGCAGGACAGATGCTTTCCATGTATGATTTAAAGATAGCGGAGAAATTAGACGCGCGAAGAAATAAACTTAAAGAAATCGTAATGGAAAGTAGTGATCAACTTGATGAAACCATTAATGCCTAATCGCACGATCGGCATTGTCGGAGGCGGTCAATTAGGCCGGATGATGGCGATGAGTGCCAAAAAAATGGGCTTTCGTGTAGGTGTTTTAGACCCTGCAGCCAATTGTCCCACTGCACAAGTCGCAGACTGGCACATCGTCGCTGCCTATGATGATGTCTTTGCCTTAGAAGAGATGGCACGCCGTGCAGATGTGATCACCTATGAATTTGAAAATGTGAGTGTTGAAGCGCTGAACTCGATTTTGCCGTATGCCAGCATTCCGCAAGGTACGGACCTGTTGGCCATCACCCAAGACCGTTTACTAGAAAAGTCCTTCTTAGAAGCCAACAATATCGTGATCGCACCTTACGCGACGATCATCAGCCCAACCGATATCCAAGATGCGATCGAAAGCATTGGCTATCCTTGTGTATTGAAAACCACCCGTGGCGGCTATGATGGCAAAGGCCAATATGTCTTGTACAGTACAGCAGATCTAGCGCCCTCAATGAATCTGCTGCGAGAAGGAACCTGCGAGTTGGAGGCCTGGATCCCATTCGAAAAGGAATTATCGATCTTAGTAGCGGGCAACGGTGAAACATTTACGACATTTCCCGTTGTCGAAAATATCCATCGCAATAATATTTTGCATCAAACGATCGCGCCAGCAAATATTGATCCTGAGGTTGCCGAAGAAGCCAAACGAATTGCGCATATTATTGCCAAATCATTGGATCTCCAAGGCGTATTGGCGATTGAAATGTTCTTGACTAAAAGTGGCGGTCTATATGTGAATGAATTGGCACCAAGACCGCATAATTCTGGTCACTATACGATCGAGGCATGTTCCATGAGTCAATTTGATGCCCATATTCGCGGTATTTGCAGTTGGCCGTTGCCAGACGTTGACTTATTGTCGCCAGCATTGATGGTCAATGTGCTGGGAGAAGCCTTGACCGATACGTATGATTTGATTGCAGTCAAACCGGATTGGCAATTTCATTATTATGGCAAGGAAGAAGCCAAAAAAGGCCGCAAAATGGGACATATCACCATTTTGTCAGATGACATTGCCGGCTTATCGGAAGAAATATATCAAACCAATATTTGGGATTAAAGGAGAAATGACATGTTAGAGCGTTATACAAGACCAGAAATGGGTGCGATCTGGACAGATCAAAATCGTTATCAAGCGTGGCTTGAGGTTGAAATCTTAGCGGATGAGGCTTGGGCCGAATTGGGGGAGATCCCTAAGGAAGATGTCGCTTTGATTCGTGAGAAAGCGACATTTGACATTGATCGAATCTTGGAGATTGAAGCCCAAACCAGACATGATGTCGTGGCCTTTACCCGTGCAGTTTCAGAATCTTTAGGTGCTGAAAGCAAGTGGGTCCATTATGGATTGACGTCAACGGATGTCGTGGATACTGCTTATGGGTATTTAATGAAACAAGCCAATGATCTGATTCGCGAAGATCTTGCGCGTTTTGTTGAGATATTGGGCAACAAAGCCAAAGAGTATAAAGATACCGTCATGATGGGCAGAACCCATGGTGTCCATGCAGAGCCGACTACATTTGGTCTAAAACTTGCTTTATGGTATTCAGAAATGAAACGCAACGTGGATCGTTTTGAGCGAGCTGCTGCTGGCGTCGAAGCTGGTAAAATCAGCGGTGCAGTTGGGACATTTGCCAATATCCCGCCGTTTGTAGAAACCTATGTCTGCGAAAAGTTAGGGATTCGTCCACAAGATATCTCCACCCAAGTCTTGCCAAGGGATCTTCATGCAGAATATTTTTCTGCTATGGCATTGATTGCGACAAGTATCGAAAAATTTGCCACAGAGATTCGCGGCTTACAAAAATCTGAGACCCGCGAAGTAGAAGAATTCTTTGCCAAAGGCCAAAAAGGCTCTTCAGCGATGCCTCACAAACGCAATCCAATCGGTTCAGAAAATATGGCTGGTTTGGCCCGCGTGGTGAGAGGCCATATGCTGACGGCGTATGAAAATGTATCTTTGTGGCATGAAAGAGATATTTCGCACTCTTCGGCAGAGCGGATCATCGTGCCGGATACAACGATTCTGATCGATTATATGCTGCATCGTTTTGGCAATATCGTCAAAAACTTGACTGTCTTCCCCGACAATATGAAACGCAATATGAACGCGACGTTCGGTTTGATCTATAGTCAACGTGTGTTGCTGAAATTGATCGATCATGGCTTGACCCGAGAAGAAGCCTATGATTTGGTCCAACCTAAAACGGCAGAAGCCTGGGACGAGCAAACGGATTTTAGACCCTTACTAGAAGCAGATCAACAAATCATGTCGATTTTATCATCGGAGGATCTTGATGATGCCTTTGATTATCGTCATCATTTGAAACAGGTAGATACGATTTTTGCGCGTGTGGGATTAGGGGAATAAAGCAAAAGTGACGCTGATTCTAAATAGGTCGAAGGAGTCACATCCACCTGTGAATTAAATGAAAGAGACAAACCTAGATGTCAAGGTTTGTCTCTTTTTTCTAATGCTTCAATAGTTTATCAAATCGTTCTTTTCGTTTTAAATACGCTATTTCTTTTTCCATTTTGCGATAGCGCTTGAAAAGGTCTTGATCCAGGGATCCATCTAAAAGAGCCTCTTTCACTGCACAATTAGGTTCACTTTTATGCTGGCAATCATTGAACCGACACGCGCGTGCCAGGTCGAGGATTTCTTGGAAATGCTGCTCCACTGCCGTGGTAGATACTGTCGCTAAACCAACTTCTCGCATGCCGGGTGTATCGATGATCATGCTGCCGTTCGGCAGAACGAATAATTCGCGATTAGTTGTTGTATGCTTTCCCCGTGCATCATTTTCGCGGATCTCTTTTGTCGATTGATTGGCTGATTTAACTAATTGGTTGATCAAAGTAGACTTGCCGACACCAGATGAGCCAATAAAAGTGACGATTTTACCTGCTTCTAGATAAGGCATAAATGTTGCACAAGGGTCTTGGCAGTGATTGCTGGTGATGACTGACAGGCCGATAAAATGTTGGTTCATGCTTTGAATGTACGCAGCAATTTCATTTTCTGAACGCAAGTCAGTTTTTGTTAAAACAAAAACTGGTGTTGCACCACTATCCCAAACGAGGGTGGTCAACCGTTCCAAGCGCGCCAAATTAAATTCTTCATTGGCGCTAGTGGTTATAAAAACTGTGTCGATATTTGCAGCGATTCCTTGTTCGTCTTGTCTTTGTCCAGCTACTTTTCTTTGTAAGAAACTGTGTCGCGGCAGTACATCCTCGATAATAAAATGATCAGTATCATGGGTGCTTCCTTGGACCAAATCGCCAACGATCGGAAATGCACGAAACGTTTGATGTGTATTTCTGAATTTTCCTGACACTTGGCCTAACACGATTTGGTTGTCAGCCAACAATATCTTCGATAGATCTTTTGCTTGAAAAATTACTCTTCCAGTTTGTTTCATTCATCTTCCTCCTAAATATTTGGAGGTTCTATGAACAGAAAACCTCCACTTGATTCATTACACGAATGGTTTTCATAAGACATCATCCTTTCTGAATAAAATTAAAAATCAGCATTGATCGCTGTTTTTTTTGAATGTATACAAAAATTGAAGGTATTTGACACGATCTTGACAATGGCTTAGTATTTCCCAGCCAAATAAGTCAATAGATCAGGGCCCAATTTGGTTGCTGATTGGCCTTCTTCCCGGTTATCTAACATTGATAAGAGGAGATAGCCTTGGTCTTCGCTGTCGAAAGCAAAGAGGAAGCTGTTTTCTTGCCCTTGCTCATCTTGTGTATCTTTGATTTCAGCGGTACCGGTTTTGGCAGCTAACGGAATACCTAAGCTGGCCAACGTATGTGCAGTCCCATTGGCGTCCGAAACCACGGCCTGCAAATCATTGTTGATCTGTGCAATCGTGTCCGGCTTGAAGACTTCTTTGTCTTTTGTTTCAGCGTCTAATAGCAATTTGGGATAAACAAGCTTTCCTTGATTGGCGAAAACGGAATAGGTCGTCGCTTGTTGGATCGGATTCATCAATAGTTCACCTTGGCCATAGCCTGTATCGGCCAACAAAATCTCAGAATTGAAGGTATCCTCATTAGAGATTTGGGCTGCGTTCATAGAAAAAGGCAAGTCTAAATCTTCGCCGAAGATCAAGGAAGACAAGCCTTCACGAAAGGCATCTTCTCCCATAGCTAAGGTTTGCTGCGCCATATAAATATTGTCAGAATAAACCAATGCTTGCTGCAAGTTGACAGAAGCCACATCTGTGACTCGAGTGACATAGTAATCGCCCCAAGAGCTGTCTTTTTGCCATTTAAGACCAGAAATATTCATAGATTGTTCAGGATCAATGGTGCTGTTTTCTAGACCGATGGCAGCTGTGATGGTTTTAAAAGTGGAACCAGGGGCGTATGCCGTAGTGAAACGACTAATGAATGGCAGTTTTTCGTCATTTTCATACGCATCGTAAGCTTCTTGAGAGATACCATTGGTCATCAAATTCGGGTCGTAACTAGGAGAGCTGGCCAATACCAATAAATCACCGCTCTTAGGTTCAGTAACAACAGTTGCACCAGCTTGGCCATCTAATGCATCAAAAGCGATTTGCTGCGCTTCTTGATCGATGGTTAGTTGGATGTCCGCGCCATCTTGGCGGTCTTTTTCTAACAATACTTCTTTTTCTGTGCCTTCTTCATCGGTGATCGTGATTTGGCCACCGTTTTCGCCCCGTAATGTGTCATCGTAAGCGGCTTCCAAACCAGCACGGCCAATCTGGCTATTGCTGGACAGTGAAGGATTGCTTTCAATATCTTCAGCGGTCACATTTCCCAAGTAGCCGATCAATTGCGCCGCGGCTTCTCCGAGGGGATAACGCCTGCCGGTTGTCTCTTGGATCGAGGCGCCAGTAGGCAGATCCGCTGTATTGTCAACGATGCTCAATGGAACGAAATAGTCGTCTTGGACCCACGATTGTGATAGTGCCGTGTTGATCGTTTCTTCTGTCACATCGAATTGATCTGCGATCGCCTTGATGTTGGCTGTTTTTTCATCACCTGTACCTAATTCTCCGGGAATGATCCCTAACTGATACAAGGTGCCATTTTCAGCTAATGGTTGATTGTTGCGGTCAAGGATCTCGCCACGCGTGGCGGTATCAACAGTTATACTCACTTTATCTTGTCCGCTCATGGAAGGGAAGATCATTTCAGGTGACCATTCAATCAGTGCATCCGTACCATCTACGCTAATCGTACCTTTATAGGTCAATGCTGTCAGCTCGCCTAAAGAAGTCGACATTGAAGCAGTGTAGCTAAAGTCATAGGTCTGACTGTCTGTGCTTTTTGTAACTGTCAGGTCATCGGCGGTATAATTCTCGGCGCCGATGCCAGTATAGATTGCTTGGTATTTTTCAACCAATTGCGCGTCGTCGTACGCATTGTCCGTCAAACTATTTTCAGTCATCAATTGAGGTAATGCATCAAAATCATTTTCATTCAACGCTTTGACGAATGTGGTCAAAGTTTTTTTTGCCGCCGCCAAGTGTTGATTCGTCTTGTACGTTTGATAGCCATAGAAGCTGCCGCCGATCAAGAGGATCATAAGGGGGAGGAGCAGCCATAGCCATTTGCGTTTGGAAACGCCAACGGCTTTGTTTCTTCGTGATTCATTCATGATTCAATCTTCTCCATTTCATTGATACCAGATCGTTGCAAGTATAAAGGCAATAATGCTTCATAGACAGCTAAAATTTCTGGCAGGGTAACGTCTTCGATTTGTGCTTTCGGAAAGATCTTCCCAATCTGACACTCACTTTTTTTGACTGTTTTTAACCGCAACAGGGTTGTTGACCACTCGCTAAGCGGGACAACATCGTATTTTGTATGGTCTGGGGAAATCACAAAATCTGCAGGCAATGACGAAAATAAATCGGGGGCTTCCAACCAAGAAGTAGCGATCTCTTGCTGATTTTTCGGTTGATCGATCACGCTCAACCAGACAAAGACATAGTCAGCATTGATACCGATTTGAAAATGGGCATCCATTTTATACCCACGTTTGTTTGGTCCGATTCCAGCCCATGTTTCCGCGGGTGGATAGACAGTTCGACGTCGGTGTTGGGCAATGTGGAGATAAAAGGGGGCGTGGCACTGTTCTTCGAATAAAGGAAGTGCCGCATCGCTGATTTGTTGGAAAATGGGTTGGATCTGGGCGCGGATCTGCGCCATGCGTTCTTCAAGCGTGTCGATCGTAAAAATCGTAAAATGTTCTTTTGTAAATAGCATCGTTCTGTCCTTTCTTTGCACTACCTATAGTATATCTAGTATAACAAAAAAAGCACGAAAATATCCGTGCTTTACCTTTTGATTTTTGTGTGGACAAGCTTTTCTTCAACTTAGGCAAATTTAGGTGTCCATGATTGGACAGACTGTACGTTGTGCAGGCGCTCCAGTAAAATATCGATAAAAGATGCATCCATTTCCACTAAGTCAAAGTAGACACGAAAACAGTAGGTATGCTTAAACAAATGCTGGCGATGGATCTGATGGATGATCAATTCTTCATTCACCCCGTTGCAGTATTGCAATACTCGTTTTCGTTCTTCGAGATAGTGGGGACGACTGTCTTTTTTCAAAAGACCAAAAGCATAGAAGCTCGTTTGTTGATTCAGTGCAACGATTTGATTCACAGCCAACAATTCATTATGAAGTGCCACTCTTTCTTTATCTGTCAAATGGGCCAAAAAATGATCGGCTCGTTCCTTCAGCGACCACATAGATGTACGCCTCCTCGAATAGTCCTTGCTCGACCTAATGATAGCATGAAAAAAATCAGATGTAAACGCTTCATGGAGAAAGCCAGCCGTTAGCGTTGGATATCTGGTATTTTCCCCATTTTTTCTATTTCGTTAAATACGAACGTTCGTAGAAAAACATCTGTAAAATGTCCATATATTCGTTGACCACCTCTTGCGTGGTTGCTAGAATAGAATCAATCAACAGAAGTGTCATTGCTGTGTGAATCTGAAAGCTTAAACGAGGTGGCGTATGGAAAAGGAAGTGCTTCTTTACGAAGGGAAAGCGAAAAAACTATTTAAGAAACCTGATTCAAACGAATTAAGAGTGGAATATCTCGACCAAGCAACAGCCCTAAATGGTCAAAAAAAAGATGCGATCCAAGGGAAAGGTGCGTTGAACAATCAAATCACCAGCTATCTTTTTCAATTGTTGGCCAAGGAAGGCATTCATAGTCATTTTATCAAAAAGTTATCTAAACACGAACAATTGATCGAAATGGTGGAGATGATTCCTTTAGAAGTCGTTGTGCGGAATGTCGCGGCTGGGAGTTTTTCAAAACGATTGGGGATCGAAGAAGGCACACCTTTGCCTCGACCGATCGTGGAATTCTATTACAAAGACGATGCACTAGATGATCCATTTATCAATGATGATCATATGGCTTATCTAGGTGTAGCAACAGTGGAAGAACGTGAAGGAATGCGGGATTTGGCTTTGCAAGTCAATGAAACTTTGCAAAAGATTTTTGCACAAATCTACATTCGTTTGATCGATTTTAAGATTGAAATTGGCAAAACAGTGCAAGGGGGATTACTTTTGGCTGATGAAATATCACCGGATACCTGCCGTTTGTGGGACGCTGTAACCAATGATCATTTGGATAAAGATATTTATCGTCGCGATCTAGGTGATATCTTGCCTGTGTATCAAGAAGTATACAATCGATTAGAAAAGGAGTTTTCATCATGTATTTAGTCAAAGTCTATGTGACATATAAAGATTCTGTTTTAGATCCCCAAGGAGAAGCGGTAAAAGGCGCTGTTCATCGTTTGGGCTATCAAGATGTTGCGTCGATCCGTATCGGTAAATATTTTGAGATCAAGGTAGCAGCTGCAGCAGGAAAAACAGAGACAGATGTCCAACAAGAAATCGAAGCTATCTGCGACAAACTTTTGGCCAATGTCAATATGGAAACGTATCGGTATGAAATCTCATGGTTGGAGGAAGTCAGTGTATGAAATTTGCGGTTATCGTCTTTCCAGGATCAAACTGTGATGTCGATTTGATGTGGGCAATCAAAGATATCATGGGGGCAGAAGCGGAATATGTTCGTCATGATGCCGATAGTTTGGCAGGATTTGACGGTGTCTTATTGCCTGGAGGATTTTCTTATGGTGACTATTTGCGTTGTGGGGCAATTGCTCGTTTTTCGGCAATCATGTCTGAAGTGATTCGTTTTGCAGAAGAAGGCAAGCCGGTCTTCGGTACTTGTAATGGATTTCAGATTTTGACAGAAGCCGGTTTGCTCCCTGGTGTACTGCAGCGAAATGAGTCACTGCATTTTATCAGCAAACCTGTCCAATTGACCGTCAACAATCAAACGGCGTTTACCTCTGAATATACAGCTGACGAGGTGATCACGATCCCTGTGGCCCATGGCGAAGGCAATTATTATTGTGATGAAGAAACATATGCCGAATTGGCGGCCAATCAGCAAATCGTGTTTCGTTATACGGAAAATGTGAATGGCAGTATCCACAATATTGCGGGTATTTGCAATCGTGCAGGCAATGTCTTAGGGATGATGCCGCATCCGGAACGAGCGGTGGAATCGCTGCTAGGTTCTGACGATGGCAAGCGATTCTTTGCCTCGATCTTAAAAAATTTTGGGAAGGTGCCAGTGAATGGATAAATTATTGTCGAATGAACCTACACCCCAAGCAATCAAAGAAACCAAACTGTATGAACAATGGGGATTGACCGAAGAAGAATACCGGATGATCAGTGAAGATATTCTAGGGCGTTTACCTAACTATACGGAAACGGGGTTGTTTTCAGTTATGTGGAGCGAACATTGTTCCTATAAAAACTCGAAACCAGTCTTGAAAAAATTCCCTACTACTGGACCGCAAGTGCTGCAAGGCCCGGGAGAAGGCGCAGGTATCGTTGATATTGGCGATGATTTGGCTGTCGTTTTCAAAGCGGAAAGCCATAATCACCCTTCAGCTGTCGAACCCTATGAAGGGGCAGCAACCGGTGTTGGCGGCATTATTCGGGATATTTTCAGTATGGGTGCCCGTCCGATCGCCATTTTAGATTCATTGCGCTTTGGCGAATTAGACAACCAACGGACGAAGTACTTATTGGAAGAAGTCGTGGCGGGCATTAGCGGGTACGGCAACTGTATAGGGATTCCAACTGTCGGCGGAGAAGTCGCTTTTGATTCTTGTTATGAAGGCAATCCGTTGGTCAATGCAATGTGCGTAGGGATTATCGACCATAAAGACATCCAAAAAGGACAGGCCAAAGGCGTAGGTAATACGATCATGTATGTTGGGGCGAAAACAGGACGCGATGGCATCCATGGGGCAACATTCGCTTCCGAGGAATTTGTAGAAGGTGAAGAGCAGCAGCGGTCAGCTGTCCAAGTTGGCGATCCTTTCATGGAAAAGCTGTTATTGGAGGCGTGTTTGGCGTTGATCGTGGACCATGCAGAGATTCTTGTCGGCATCCAGGATATGGGGGCTGCTGGACTGGTATCTTCCAGTGCCGAGATGGCTTCAAAGGCTGGTTCTGGTTTGATATTGTACCTGGACGATGTGCCGCAGCGGGAGACCAATATGACGCCCTATGAAATGATGTTGTCTGAATCACAAGAGCGGATGTTGATCTGTGTCAAAAAAGGCCATGAAGCTGAAGTGGAAGCCTTGTTTTTGCAATACGAATTAGATGCCGTAGTCATTGGTGAAGTGACTGATGATGGCAATTACCGGCTGTTCCATCAAGGTGTTGAAGTGGCTAACCTGCCTGTTGATGCCTTAGCGGAAGATGCGCCAACTTATTATAAAGACATGGCAGAACCTGAGCGGATCGCTCGCTTCCATGGGATGGCTGACTTTGAACCCGAAGCGGTTTCTGCCGATGCATTGTTATTACAGTTGCTGCAGCAACCGACGATCGCATCAAAACGCAGCATTTTTGAAACGTATGATTCGCAAGTGCGTACCAATACTGTGGTTGGTCCCGGGAGTGACGCAGCCGTGGTTCGGATCAAAGGGACCAACAAAGCGTTGGCGATGACCACGGATTGCAATGCGCGTTATCTTTATCTTGACCCTGAGGTTGGTGGGCAGATCGCCGTTGCAGAGGCGGCCAGAAATATTGTTGCATCAGGGGGTAAACCCTTAGCAATCACTGATTGTTTGAACTTTGGTTCTCCAGATAAACCGGAAGGCTTTTGGGAGTTGGCGACAGCTGCGGATGGTATCTCAGCTGCGTGTACTGCATTGGGGACGCCAGTGATTTCTGGAAATGTGTCATTGTATAACGAAACAAATGGACAGTCTGTTTATCCGACACCGGTGATTGGTATGGTTGGTTTGATCGAAGACTTGGCGCATATCACTACCCAAGCGTTCAAGCAGGCTGAAGACCTGATTTATGTGATCGGTGAGACGCAGCCTGATTTTAATGGCAGTGAGGTCCAAAAATTATTGACCCATGATATTGCTGGTAAGTTAATGGCGTTTGACTTATCAATTGAAAAGAAACATCAAGACTGTGTATTAAGAGGGATTCAAGCGGGTGTCATCAATAGTGCTCATGATTGTGCAGAAGGCGGGTTGGCAGTCGCATTAGCTGAAGCCGCTTTCGATGGTGAATTTGGATTTGAGGCAGCATTCGATATGCCGGCAACCTGGTTGTTTGCCGAAACGCAATCCCGTTTTGTCGTATCAGTAGCGAAAGAAAACCGAGCAGCTTTTGAAACGCTGGCAGGAAACATTGCTCGACACGTTGGTCAAGTGACGACGACTGGTGACATGATATTTCGAATGCAAGATGACACTGTGACCGTGCCTGTGAAAGAGGCGAAAGCCAAATGGGAGGATGCAATACCATGTCTTATGAAGTAAGAAGCTTAAATGAAGAATGCGGCGTGTTTGGTGTTTGGGGTCATCCCGACGCGGCTAGAGTGACTTACTTCGGCTTGCATAGTTTGCAGCACCGTGGGCAAGAAGGTGCTGGGATAGTAGCCAATCACCAAGGGCAGCTATCTGGACATCGTGATCTTGGCTTATTGGCTGAGGTGTTCTCGGATGAGCGTATATTGGATCGTTTGACGGGGGAGGCCGCGATCGGGCATGTGCGTTATGCAACGGCTGGCAATGGCAGTGTGGATAACATTCAACCTTTTTTGTTCAAATTTTTTGATCAGCAGATTGCATTGGCCCATAACGGCAATCTGACCAATGCTAAAACATTGCGAAGAACATTGGAATCTGATGGCGCGATCTTCCACTCGAATTCTGATACCGAGATTCTGATGCATTTGATTCGGCGAAGCAACCATATACATTTGATGGATCGGGTCAAAGAGGCATTGAATCAGGTCAAGGGCGGATTTGCGTATTTGTTGATCACAGAAGATTCAATGATCGCAGCATTGGATCCAAATGGTTTCCGTCCATTATCGATTGGCCAAATGGTCAATGGGGCATATGTGATTGCTTCAGAAACTTGTGCTTTAGAAGTGATTGGTGCTTCCTTTATTCGTGATGTCCGACCAGGTGAAGTGGTGATCATCAATGATGAAGGTGTGCAGATCGAACAGTACACATATGATGTCCAACCAGCCATCTGTGCGATGGAATTTATCTATTTTGCCCGACCTGATTCGAATATTGCTGGTGTCAATGTCCATCGTGCCCGCAAAAATATGGGTCGCCTGCTGGCGCAAGAGGCCGACGTTGAGGCGGATATGGTGATTGGTGTACCAAACTCTTCCTTGTCCGCTGCCAGCGGCTATGCGGAAGCTTCCGGTATTCCCTATGAGTTGGGCCTGGTAAAAAATCAATACATTGCGCGGACGTTCATTCAACCGACGCAAGAGTTGCGGGAACAAGGCGTGCGGATGAAACTTTCCGCTGTTCGAGGAGTGGTGGAAGGCAAGCGCGTGATTCTGGTGGATGATTCGATCGTTCGTGGTACGACCATACGCAGGATCGTCCAACTGTTGAAAGAAGCTGGTGCAAAAGAAGTCCATGTCCGGATTGGTTCACCACCGTTAAAATACCCTTGTTTTTACGGCATCGATATCCAAACTCGGGAAGAACTGATCGCTGCCCAATACAGCGAAACAGAGATTTGCCAAAAGATCGAAGCTGATTCCTTGGCTTTTTTGAGTGAAACTGGATTGATTGAAGCGATCGGTTTGCATTTTGATGCACCATACTCAGGGTTGTGCATGGCCTATTTCAACGGGGACTATCCGACACCTTTGTATGACTATGAAGCGAGTTATTTGGCATCTATCAAGTGAAAATCAGATAAATGAATCGTGAATCAAGGAAGCGTACGTCGTATATCTGGTATGGAACAGGTATGATCGACACGTGGATAGAAGGCAAGGAGGAAAATCAGTGGCAAACGCATATGCAAAAGCTGGCGTAGATGTTCACGCGGGCTATGAAGTAGTGGAGCGAATCAAAAAGCATGTCAAACGGACAGAACGTTTGGGTGTGATGGGGGCCTTAGGCGGGTTCGGCGGTTGTTTCGATCTATCTGCTTATCAATTGAAAGAACCAGTGTTGGTTTCGGGTACGGATGGCGTCGGCACCAAGTTGTTGCTAGCCATCCAACGCAATCAGCATCAAACGATCGGTATTGATTGTGTCGCCATGTGTGTCAATGATATCGTGGCGCAAGGTGCGGAACCCATCTATTTTTTGGATTATGTCGCAGTAGGGAAAAATGACCCAACCAAAATCGAACAGATCGTTGCAGGGGTTGCAGAAGGATGTGTGCAAGCAGGTGCGGCATTGATTGGTGGAGAAACAGCAGAAATGCCCGGCATGTATGCACCAGAAGAATACGATTTAGCCGGCTTTGCGGTGGGAATCGTTGAGAAGCAGCAATTGGTAACTGGCGCATCAATCGACGCAGGCTATGATTTGATAGGTCTGCCATCTTCCGGCATCCACTCCAACGGCTATTCATTGGTCAGAAAAGTTCTTTTTGAGCAGGCTGGACTAACTGGCGATGAAGTTTTTGCTGAGTTGGGCGATGAAAAATTAGGCGATGTCTTGCTTGAGCCTACGAAAATATACGTAGATTCGCTGAAACCAATTTTGCAACATCAATTGGCTGCAGGGCTTTCTCATATCACGGGTGGCGGGTTTATTGAAAACATTCCCCGGATGCTGCCAAGTGGCTTAGGTGCGGAGATTCAGGTAGGTTCTTGGGACGTTTTGCCGATTTTTGAATTGATTGCGTCACTTGGCAAGATCCCTCAGCATGAATTGTATGAGATCTTTAATATGGGTATTGGCATGGTGATTGCTGCAGCGCCGGAAAACACGCCTTTGATTCTTGCCTTGCTTGCAGAACAAGGTGAAGCGGCACGTGTGATCGGTCAAGTGGTGGCGCTGGATACAGCAGAACAGCCGCTTGTGCGCATCATCGAGGAAGCACTATGAGAATCGCTGTTTTCGCATCCGGGACGGGCACCAATTATCGCGCGATCGCAGCAGCTGCGGCAAAAGGACAACTGCCCCATGTGGAACTAGCCTTGGTGTTGTCAGACCGTGAAGCGGCACCTGTATTAGCTAAAGCAGCTGCAGACGCAGTACCGCAAGCATTTGTTGATCCGAAAGCTTATGCGTCAAAGGTGGCTTTTGAGACGCATATTTTAGCGCTTTTACAGGAACAACAGATTGAGTTGATCGTTTTGGCGGGTTATATGCGTATTATCGGCCAAACACTGCTGGATGCGTATCGTGGGAAAATCATTAATATTCATCCATCGTTGTTGCCTAGTTTTCCCGGGAAAAATGGGCTTGCGGATGCCTTTGCTTATGGCGTCAAGATCACAGGAGCTACCGTTCATTATGTCGATGCCGGCATAGATACGGGGCCGATCATCGCACAGGAGATGATTCGGATCACAGAAGACGATACATTAGCGACCGTAACTGAAAAAATGCACCAAATCGAACATCGATTATATCCAGCTGTATTGGCTAAATTGACTGAAAAGGGGTAGTATCTTGAAAAAAAGAGCATTGATCAGTGTATCAGATAAAAAAGGAATCATCGCTTTTGCACAGGCGTTGCATGACATGGATATTGACATCATTTCCACAGGAGGCACCAAAGCAGCGTTAGAGGCGGCCAACCTGCCAACGATTGGTATCGAAGAGGTCACTGGCTTTCCAGAAATGATGGATGGTAGGGTCAAAACACTGCATCCTTTGATCCATGGGGGGTTATTGGGGCGCCGTGATTTGGCTAGTCACATGGAAGCGATGGCAGCTCATGATATCCAACCAATCGATTTGGTTGTGGTCAATTTGTATCCCTTTAAAGAAACGATCAGCAAAGAAGGTGTCACGGAAGCGGAAGCGATTGAGAATATCGATATTGGCGGCCCAAGCATGCTGCGATCAGCAGCCAAAAACTTTGCCTCAGTGACCGTGATCGTTGATCCCGCAGATTATACAACTGTGTTAGAAGAGTTGGCCAGCGGAGAAACGACTCTGACGACCCGCAAGCGTTTAGCAGCCAAAGTTTTTCGTCATACAGCCGCTTATGATGCGTTGATCGGTGACTATCTGACAAGCGTTGTCCAGGAAGAGCAGCCAGAAACATTGACCAAGACATATACATTAAAACAAGCATTGCGTTACGGAGAAAATAGCCATCAGCGTGCGTTGTTCTATCAATCAGCGCTGCCTGTACCCTACTCCATCGCAAGTGCTGAACAAATTCATGGCAAAGAATTGTCCTATAACAATATCAAAGATGCGGATGCCGCTTTGCGGATTGCCCAAGAATTTACAGCGCCGGCGGCAGTGGTCCTAAAACATATGAATCCTTGCGGGATTGGCACAGCAGATACGATTGCCGCAGCTTTCCAAAAAGCCTTTGAGGCCGACCCAGTATCAATTTTTGGCGGCATCGTTGTGTTGAACCGTCCGGTTGATCTTGCTACGGCCGAACAACTTTCAGGCATCTTTCTAGAAATCGTGATCGCTCCAGCTTTTGCAGCCGATGCCTTTTCGTTGTTGGCGAAAAAGAAAAACTTGCGTTTGTTGACAGTCGAATTTGCTGAAGCAACCAACGAACCGGAGATCGTTTCGGTTTTAGGCGGCTTATTGGTTCAAGACCCAGATGATCAGATGGAAACAGCGGCTGATTGGCAAGTGGTCACGCAGCGTGTTCCTTCTGACGAGGAAACAGCGGCGCTGGCATTTGCTTGGAAAGCGGTCAAGCACGTCAAATCGAATGCCATCGTATTAGCAAACCAACAGCAAACTGTCGGGATCGGTGCGGGCCAAATGAATCGTGTGGGTTCTGTGAAAATTGCGATCGAACAAGCCGAAGCCAGCGGCAATATTGAAGGTGCCGTTCTAGCCAGTGATGCCTTTTTCCCGATGGACGATAGTGTTGCTTATGCAGCTGAACATGGGATCAAAGCAATCATTCAACCTGGCGGCAGTATCAAAGACCAAGCGTCGATTGAAATGGCGGATAAACATGGTATCACGATGGTCTTCACTGGCGTCCGTCATTTCAAACATTAAAAGTGAGGGACCTTTATGAAATTATTGATTATCGGTAGTGGCGGCCGTGAACATGCGATTGCCAAGAAATGTGTAGCAGATCCGCAAGTAACGCGGGTTTTCTGCGCCCCAGGCAATCCTGGGATGCAGCAAGATGGTATCGAATTGGTGGCCATTGCTGAAACGGATCATCAGCTGTTGATCGAATTTGCCATTGAGCACCAAGTTGCTTGGACTTTTGTCGGACCTGAAGTCCCCTTGTTAAATGGCATTGTCGACGATTTTCAAGCGGCTGGCCTGCAAATATTTGGTCCGAGTAAACAAGCGGCAATGATTGAAGGATCTAAGGCGTTTGCCAAAGAAATCATGGAGACGAATCAGATTCCGACGGCTGCTTACCGCAGCTTCACTGATAGTCTTGAGGCCAAAGCGTATATTGCAGAAAAAGGTGCGCCGATCGTGATCAAGGCCGATGGATTAGCAGCTGGTAAAGGGGTCGTTGTAGCGACGACAGTTGAAGAAGCCCTTGATGCTGTGACAGCGATGCTGGAACAAAATAGGTTTGGTGACAGTGGTGCGAAAGTGGTGGTTGAAGATTTTTTGGCAGGAGAAGAGTTTTCACTGCTGGCCTTTGTCAAAGAGGATAAGGTCTACCCGATGGTCATTGCCCAAGATCATAAGCGCGCCTATGACCATGACTTAGGTCCGAACACTGGCGGCATGGGTGCGTATTCTCCGGTACCGCAAATCAGTCAAGACATCGTGGACCAAGCAATCCGCGAAGTTTTGCACCCGGCAGCGCAAGGGATGATCGATCGTGGTACGCCATTTGTCGGCATTCTGTATGCAGGATTGATCGCGACCGATGAAGGTCCTAAAGTAATTGAATTCAATGCCCGATTTGGTGATCCTGAAACGCAGGTGGTTTTGAATCGATTGGACAGCTCATTGCCAGCAATCATTAGTGCGTTATTGGCAAACCAAGAACCAGACATTGTGTGGAATGATCGTGCCTCTATCGGTGTTGTCCTTGCCGCTGAAGGCTATCCTGAAGCGTATCAAACAGGATCAGTGGTCCCAACAAAGGCGCCGAAAACTGCGCAACTCTATTATGCGGGTGTGGCAGATGATGATCAAAATGGACTTTTGAGTGCAAACGGTGGCCGTGTGATGCTGGTGGAAGTGACAGCATCTGACCTAGCCAGTGCACAAACTGAAGTCTATCGCGTGATTGATCGTTTGTCTTTAGATGGATTGTTTTACCGCAGAGATATCGGGGACAAAGCACTGCGCTTATCTAGAGAAGCATAGCCGCGGCTATGAATAGAGAACTGTTGATCCTGGGATCGACAGTTTTTTTGACGCTTTTCGCACAATCCGTATAGCGTTTTCAAAAGAATGTGCTAAAATGAGATGTACGGTAAAAAGGAGGAACACTTAGTGAAAAAAATAAAATTTGGTCCAACAGATATTGAGGTTTCAAGTGTGATTTTAGGTCTGATGCGCATCAATCAAGCCAAAGATCCAGTCAAAGTATTAACGACAGCCATTGATAATGAGATTACGTTCTTTGATCATGCTGATATTTATGGCGGCGGGGAATGTGAAACGATTTTTGCTGATGCTTTGGCAAAAACAGATGCCAAACGAGAAGCATTGTTCATCCAATCCAAATGCGGGATCGTTCCTGGAAAAATGTTCGATTTTTCAAAAGAACATATCATTTCATCTGTTGAAGGCAGTTTGAAACGGTTAAATACGGATTATCTAGATGCTTTATTGCTACATCGGCCAGATACGTTGTTTGAACCAGAAGAAGTAGCGGCAGCGTTTGATCAACTTGAAAAAGATGGCAAAGTCAAATACTTTGGTGTCAGCAATCAAAAACCAGGACAAATTGAATTGTTGAAAAAATATGTGTCGCAACCATTGGTGGCCAATCAATTACAATTTGGTATTATGCATACCGGTATGATCGACCAAGGCATCCATGTCAATATGACAGATGGCGGCAGCGTGGATCACGATGGGGAAATCTTAGAATATTCCCGCTTGCATGATATGACGATCCAGGCATGGTCACCTTACCAATATGGCTTCTTCGAAGGTGTCTTTATCGATAACGATAAGTTCCCTGAATTGAACGAAAAACTTGTTGCGTTGGCAGACAAATACAAGACGACACCAACGGGGATCGCCTCGGCATGGATCTTGCGTCACCCTGCGAACATTCAAGTGATTGCCGGCACGATGACACCGCATCGTATCGAAGAGATTGCGCAAGCTTCTGAGATCGTTTTAACAAGAGAAGAGTGGTATGACGTGTATAAAGCCGCTGGCAATATTCTGCCTTAATTCAGATACAATCACAAATTTGGCTAATTTAAGGGGTTAATGTTCGTAATAAACGAACATTAACCCCTTTTTTTTTAAAAATATTTTGATAATGCTTGTATTTCGTTGTTCCCTGGTTTAAATTGTTGTGGGCGTTAAAAATAGGCGATGCCATTTACCGCTTGCTTCACTCTTAATAAGATTTGGAGGATATTTTTATGTTTGACATGAAAGTTTTTGATTACGAGGATATACAATTGATCCCGAATAAATGCATTGTGGATAGTCGTTCTGAATGTGACACGACTGTGACACTAGGGAAGCATTCATTTAAAATGCCGGTCGTTCCTGCGAATATGCAAACGATCATTGATGATACGATTGCTGAATTTTTAGCTGAAAATGGCTATTTTTACATTATGCACCGCTTTGATGAGGAAGCGCGTATTCCTTTTATCAAAAAAATGAAGAGTCGCGGATTGATTGCGTCAATCAGTGTCGGGGTCAAAGAAAATGAATATCGCTTTGTCGAAGACTTGGCAGCAGAAGGCTTAGTCCCTGACTATATTACGATCGATATCGCCCACGGGCATTCAAATGCTGTGATCAATATGATCCAACATATCAAGAAACACTTGCCAGAGGCGTTTGTGATCGCCGGTAATGTGGGTACCCCTGAAGCAGTCCGAGAATTAGAAAATGCTGGAGCAGATGCAACGAAAGTTGGGATCGGACCAGGAAAAGTGTGTATCACGAAAATCAAAACTGGTTTTGGTACAGGTGGCTGGCAGTTGGCAGCGTTACGCTGGTGCGCCAAAGCAGCCCGCAAACCAATCATTGCCGATGGCGGGATTCGGACCCACGGCGACATTGCGAAGTCTGTGCGTTTCGGTGCGACGATGGTCATGATCGGCTCACTGTTCGCCGGCCACGAAGAATCACCTGGGGAAACGAAGGTGGAAAATGGCGTAGTCATGAAAGAATACTTTGGTTCTGCATCAGAATTCCAAAAAGGCGAGAAGAAAAACGTAGAAGGCAAAAAAATCTGGATCCAATACAAAGGTTCTTTGAAAGATACTTTAGTAGAAATGCAGCAAGATTTGCAATCATCGATTTCGTATGCCGGTGGGAAAGATTTAGAAGCGATCCGCAAAGTAGACTACGTGATCGTGAAAAACTCAATTTTCAATGGCGACACGATTTGATTCAGTTCAGTTGCTGAATGCTCACGCGTGACCACTGCAAGCAGTGCTGTTTTTAGACAGTGCTGCTTTTTTTTGCAGCGGAAAGATTTTGTTTTGCATCAATCTTCGCTATAATAGACAGAGTAAACTATGATTACAATTATTGTAAAGAGTGCAGGTGAATGATGACGATCAAAGTAATGTCCATATTTGGTACAAGACCAGAAGCCATCAAAATGGCGCCTTTGGTCAAAGCGTTACAAGCAGATGACCGCTTTGTATCGGTCGTGACCGTGACAGCCCAGCATCGGGAAATGCTGGATCAAGTGTTAAGTGTCTTTGCGATCGAAGCAGATTATGATTTAGATATAATGAAATTGGGACAAACCTTGACCGGTATTACGACAAAAGTATTGCTGGATCTTGAACCCATTCTACAAAACGAGCGGCCGGATATCGTCTTAGTCCACGGGGATACCACGACAGCCTATGCAGCAGCCACAGCGGCTTTTTATCAACAGATCCCTGTTGGACACGTCGAAGCTGGTTTGCGGACTTGGAACAAACAATCCCCTTATCCAGAAGAAGCCAATCGTCAACTGATCGATGTACTAGCCGATCTGCATTTCGCACCGACGAAAGAAAGTCAGCTGAACTTGTTGAAAGAAAACCGCGATCCGCAGACGATTTTTGTGACGGGGAATACGGCGATCGATGCGATGAATTATACGATCAAAGACCATTATCGCCACCCTGAATTGTCTGGTATCAAAGGGAAACAAATCTTGTTGACCATGCATCGACGTGAAAATTTAGGGCAGCCAATGGCGCAAGTTTTTCGGGCATTGGCACGAATAGCAGCAGAGTATCCTGAGATCCATGTGGTATTTCCCATGCATAAAAATCCGCAAGTTCGGGAAATTGCCCGCGAGATATTAGGCAACATCGACAACGTTGCCTTGATAGAACCCTTGGATGTGATCGACTTTCATAATGTCGCCAATCAGAGCGCATTGATTTTGACTGACTCTGGAGGGGTGCAAGAAGAAGCGCCTTCTTTGGGGGTGCCGGTGTTGGTTTTGCGTGATACGACAGAACGGCCAGAAGGTGTCGCAGCTGGAACCTTGAAGTTGATTGGCACGCAAGAAGAGCGTGTATATATAGAAACAAAACGCTTGCTGGATGATCACGCCGCTTATCAAAAAATGGCGCATGCTGAGAACCCATATGGCGATGGACAAACCAGTCAGCGGATCGTAGAGATTCTTGCCGAAACCTTTGGCAGTCGTTGACTTATCAAGGTGAAACAACAGTGAAAATAAGCAAATGTTTTTGAAAAGTGATGGCTATTCTGAATGTTCTGAATATAAAATAACGTATTTTTTATTTGAAAACAGTTGACCTTCTCCAAATGTTGGCTTATAGTATCAATAGAAAGAAATAATTGTTAGGTGAGGCTCCTATACGGACACAAGCTGCTGCCGCAAAAGTATCGAGAGATACTTAGTTGGTAGGACAGGTCTAATCGTGAAGGTTAAACCCAAAGCAGCTGATAGCGATTCGCTATCTACGCCCTATAGTGCTAAAGCTCTACAATGATCATGAGTTTTTTGCGCATGCTTATTGGGAGCATGCGCATTTTTTTGCATACGCGCGTGATCCAAGAGTGACTTGCTTATCAAACAGAAAGGAAGATTCATATGGATACACCCAGTCCCCAGATGAACCCAGGTTCATCGCCAAGAATTACTAGGGGTGGCGCGAGCAACTCCTAATTATAGGAGGAAAAGAGTATGTTGAAAAAATTATCAAAAGACCAAGAATTGAAATTATTAGCAAAATTATCAGAACGTGAATTATTGATGGAAATGCGGACTTCCTTCCAAGGATTGTCTGAAAAGGATGCGCAAGAACGACTAGAAGAGTACGGACCAAACAAAGTCGATGCCCAAAAACCAACACCTGCCTGGTTGATGATTTTGCGCGCATTTAAAGATCCATTTGTGTTGGTGTTGGCTTTGTTGATGGTGATTTCCTTTATGACAGGAGATATCGAAGCGGTGATCGTGATGGGTATCATGATCCTGGCAAGTGTGACGATCACATTCGTCCAAGAATACCGCTCGCAAAAAGCTAGTTTAGCGTTGAAAGAATTGATCGAGAATACTTGTTCTGTGACACGGGCAGGTGTGACCCGAGAAATTCCAATGGATGAAGTGGTTCCGGGTGATATCGTGACACTCGCAACAGGAGATATGATACCAGCCGATGCTATTTTGATCTGGACCAAGGATTTATTTATCAATCAATCTTCATTGACTGGCGAATCAATGCCCGTTGAAAAATTTGTCGATGCCGGTATCAAAGAAAGTGATACCAATGTTTCTGCCTTAGACATGCAAGATTTGGTCTTTATGGGTACCGATGTGTTAAGTGGTCAAGGAAAAGCCATTATTTTAAAGACAGGACAAAGCACCTTTTTTGGGGATATTGCCCGCAATGCCACGACGAAACGCGGAAAGACTGCTTTTGAAGATGGGCTGACCAAAGTCAGCAAATTGTTGTTGAGAATGGTGATGATCTTATTCCCAATCGTTCTTTTGATCAATGGTTTTACCAAAGGTGATTGGAGTGAAGCATTGTTCTTCGCAATTGCAGTCGCTGTTGGCTTGACCCCAGAAATGCTGCCTATGATCGTTACCAGTAATTTAGCCAAAGGCGCCATGTCGCTTTCCAAAGAGAAAGTCATCGTTAAAGAATTGCCTTCGATCCAAAATTTGGGCAGTATGGATGTGTTGTGTACAGACAAAACAGGGACGATCACGGAAGACCGGGTCGTGCTGGTGCAACATTTAAATCCATTTGGTCAAGAGGATCAGCAGGTACTGGATATGACGTATTTGAATTCCTATTATCAAACTGGCTGGAAAAATTTGATGGATATCGCTGTCTTGAATTACTACGAAGAAGCCAAACTGGCGGAACCATTCCAAGAGGTGACGAAGGTCGATGAAATTCCTTTTGATTTCTCTCGTCGCCGCTTGACCGTTGTTGTCAATGCAGATGGCCATCAATTGATGGTGACCAAAGGTGCAGCAGAAGAAATGGAACAAGTCTGCAAATATGTTGAGATCGATGGTCAAATCATGGAATTGACCGAAGATATTCGGGAAAAATTGCGCCAAGTCAATTTGCGATTAAATAAACAAGGAATGCGGGTCTTGACAGTCGCAGTCAAAAGAGATGCCCATGCGGATGCTGTCTATTCAGTTTCAGACGAGCAAGACATGATCATGATTGGTTTCATGGGCTTCTTAGATCCAGCCAAAGAATCAGCAAAAACGGCGATTGCTTCCCTCCATGGCCATGGCATCAATGTCAAAGTCTTGACTGGTGACAATGCCATCGTTGCACAAAAAGTATGTAACGATGTTGGTATCGAAGCCGGCAGTTACTTGCTTGGTACGGAAATCGATCGCTTGTCTGATGAAGAGTTGGCTGAAAAAGCAGCCACAACCAATTTGTTTGCGAAACTCAATCCAATGCAAAAATCCCGCATCATCCAAACAATTCAAGCAGCGGGACACACGGTTGGTTTTATGGGGGATGGGATCAACGATGCACCAGCTTTGCGTACTGCTGATGTGGGCATCTCAGTTGATACAGCCGCGGATATTACAAAGGATGCTAGTTCGATCATCCTATTGGAAAAAAGCTTGGACGTTTTAGATAAAGGTGTCATTGAAGGCCGTAAAGTCTTTACCAATATGATGAAGTATATCAAGATGACATTGAGTTCAAACTTTGGTAACGTCTTTTCAATTTTGGTAGCCAGTGCCTTCTTGCCGTTTCTGCCAATGCTGTCAATTCAATTGCTGGTTCAAAATCTGGTGTATGATATGGCGCAATTGACGATTCCTTGGGACAATGTTGATCAAGAAGAATTAGCGAAACCAGTGAAATGGCAAGTTAGAGGTTTATTGAAGTTTACCGTAGGCATCGGACCAGTCAGCAGTATTTTTGATATCACAACTTTCTTGGTGATGTGGCATGTTTTCCAAGCCAATACAGTTCAAGAACAAGCCCTATTCCAAGCTGGGTGGTTTATGATCGGGTTGACGACGCAAACATTGGTAGTCCACATGATCAGAACCCGCAAGCTGCCTTTTATCAAAAGTATTGCTTCGCCAGCTGTCTTACTATCTAGTGTGTTGGCGATCGCTGTAGGCTTCGTGATCATCTTGACGCCTTTGCATACAGTGTTTGATTTCGCAACGTTGCCTGCTTCTTATTGGCCATGGTTTATTGGCATCAACCTTGCTTATTTAGTAACAGTTGAGTTGGCCAAAAGAATTTATATTCGCGTGACGCAAGAATGGATTTAAACTAGCAGATCGTCGTTTCCTTCAATCAAGAGGGGAGTGGCGATCTGTTTCTTTTTGTCTTGATTCTGTATTATTTTTTTCTCATATTCAAAAAATCGACTATCACACAAGTCAATTACTTCACAATTACAAATGAGAAATAAGCAAACCTGCTGTTAGGGTAAACGCTGATTGCTGTACTATTCTTAAACGAAAAAAAGAATTTCCTTAGAAAATTTACAAGAAAGCGATTCCTTAAATGTGATAAATTTCACTAATCTTTTCTTAAGAGTTGCTATACTAGGCATTCTTTTATTAAAAAAAATACCCTTTTCACTTGTCATTTTCCAAGTTAAATGATAATTTATAAGAGTAAATGAAATTTCGATAGTACAGATTTAAACCCTGTTACATACGAAAATGACTTTTTTAACAGAGAGGAAAGTGTGTCAAGATGGCAAAAAAACAAAAAGCACTTGATTTCCAAGCGATTTTGGAGCAAGTCAATGCAGATTTTCCAACTTACCAAACTTTGGATAAAGATGGAAAAATTGTAAACCCGGATTTAGTACCAGATCTAAGTGACGACGAATTAGTGGAATTGATGACTCGAATGGTATGGTCACGTGTATTGGACCAACGCTCAACTGCGTTAAACCGTCAAGGACGTCTAGGTTTCTTCGCGCCAACTGCTGGTCAAGAAGCAAGCCAATTAGCAAGTCAATTTGCTTTTGAAAAAGAAGACGTATTACTACCAGGTTATCGTGACGTTCCTCAATTGATCCAACACGGACTACCATTGAAAGAAGCTTTCTTATGGTCTCGTGGACATGTCGCAGGTAACTTGTATCCTGAAGGTCTTAAAGCGTTGCCACCACAAATCATCATCGGTGCACAATACGTGCAAGCAGCCGGTGTCGCATTAGGCTTGAAAAAACGCAACAAGAAAAATGTTGTATTCACATATACTGGTGATGGCGGTTCTTCTCAAGGGGACTTCTATGAAGCAATCAACTTTGCAGGTGCTTACCATGCAAACGCTGTATTCTACATCCAAAACAATGGTTTTGCGATCTCTACACCACGTGAAGTACAAAGTGCTGCACCAACATTGGCACAAAAAGCCGCTGCAGCGGGTATCCCTGGTATCCAAGTAGATGGTATGGATCCATTGGCAGTTTACTATGTATCAAAAGCAGCACGTGAATGGGCAGCGAACGGCAATGGTCCTGTTTTGATTGAAACATTGACTTACCGTTATGGCGCACATACATTGTCAGGTGATGATCCAACCCGTTACCGTACGAAAGAAATGGATACTGAATGGCAAGAAAAAGATCCATTAGTACGTTTCCGTAAATACCTAACTGAAAAAGGGTTATGGTCTGAAGAAAAAGAAGAACAAATCATTGAACAAACAAAAGAAGAAATCAAAGCAGCAATTGCTGAAGCTGACCGTGTACCTAAACAAAAAGTGTCAGATTTCTTGAAAAACATGTTTGAAGTACAACCTCAAAACATTAAAGAACAAATTGCAACTTTTGAAGCGAAGGAGTCGAAATAGTCATGGCACAAAAAACAATGATCCAAGCAATTACAGATGCCTTAGCTGTTGAAATGGAAAATGACAAAGAGATTTTAGTCTTTGGTGAAGACGTCGGTAAAAACGGCGGTGTATTCCGTGCAACAGAAGGTTTACAAGAAAAATTTGGCGAAGACCGTGTATTTGATACTCCGCTTGCTGAATCTGGTATTGGCGGTTTGGCTTTTGGTTTAGCATTAGAAGGCTTCCGTCCAGTTCCTGAAATCCAATTCTTTGGTTTCGTTTTTGAAACATTTGATGAAATCGTTGGACAAATGGCACGTACACGTTACCGTATGGGTGGTACACGTAATCTGCCAATCACGATCCGCTCACCATTTGGTGGTGGCGTGCATACACCAGAATTGCACTCAGACAACTTAGAAGGTTTGATTGCGCAATCTCCTGGTATCCGTGTCGTGATCCCTTCAAATCCATATGATGCGAAAGGACTATTGATTGCAGCAATCCGCAGCAATGACCCAGTTGTCTTTTTAGAGCACATGAAATTGTACCGTTCATTCCGTGAAGAAGTGCCAGAAGAAGCATACGAAGTGCCTTTGGATAAAGCAGCAGTGACCCGTGAAGGTTCTGATGTATCAATCATCACTTACGGTGCTATGGTTCGTGAAGCAATCAAAGCAGCAGATAACTTAGCTAAAGAAAACATCAATGCTGAAATTATCGACTTGCGTACAGTGGCGCCACTTGATGTAGAAACAATCATCAAATCAGTAGAAAAAACTGGTCGTGTGGTCGTTGTGCAAGAAGCGCAAAAACAAGCAGGTGTAGCGGCACAAGTCGTTTCTGAAATTTCTGAACGTGCGGTTCTATCACTTGAAGCACCAATCGGACGCGTATCTGCACCAGATACTATTTTCCCATTCGGTCAAGCTGAAAACATTTGGTTGCCAAATGCAAAAGATATCGAAGACAAAGTGAAAGAAATCGTGAACTTTTAATAGTTAAGAAGGGAAGAATAGACAATGGCATTTCAATTTAAATTACCGGATATCGGTGAAGGAATTGCAGAAGGCGAAATCGTCAAATGGTTCGTCAAAGCAGGGGATACCATCAATGAAGATGATACCTTACTAGAAGTTCAAAATGATAAATCAGTGGAAGAAATTCCATCTCCAGTGACAGGAACTGTCAAAAGTATCGTTGTTCCAGAAGGTACAGTTGCCAATGTAGGTGATGTACTGGTTGAAATCGATGCACCTGGACACGAAGACAACGAAGGCGATGCAGGCGTGGCTGCTGAATCACAAACACCAGCAAAACCAGCTGCTGAACCAACGACAGAAACAACATCTGAAGCTGCTTCAGGTTCATCTGAAGGCTCTGGTGTCTTCCAATTCAAATTACCAGATATCGGTGAAGGGATTGCTGAAGGCGAAATCGTGAAATGGTTCGTTAAAGCAGGAGATACCATCAACGAAGATGATACGCTATTAGAAGTTCAAAACGACAAATCAGTGGAAGAAATTCCATCTCCAGTAACCGGTACGGTGAAAACGATCGTAGTTGCAGAAGGTACAGTTGCCAATGTAGGTGATGTATTGGTCGAAATCGATGCACCTGGCCACAATGAACCAGCGGCATCATCTAGCACTTCAACAGCTGCAGAAGCACCAAAAGAAAAAGTTGAAACATCTGGATCAGCAAGTGTTGTAGAAGCAGCAGATCCAAACAAACGTGTCTTGGCAATGCCTTCAGTACGTCAATTTGCCCGTGAAAAAGATGTAGACATTTCTCAAGTCTCTGCAAGCGGCAAAGGCGGACGTGTCACAAAAGAAGATATTGAAAACTTCTTATCAGGTGGCGGATCATCTGCGCCAGCAGCTGCTGCAGCGCCAGCGAAAGAAGAAGCGAAAGCACCTGCGGCGGCTGAAAGCAAACCTGCGGCACCTGCAAAAGCCTTCAAGTCTAATTTAGGTGACTTAGAAGAACGTGTTGCGTTAACACCTACACGTAAAGCAATCGCTAAAGCAATGGTCAACAGCAAACATACTGCACCACATGTGACATTGCATGATGAAGTTGAAGTAACCAATCTTTGGGATAACCGTAAGAAGTTCAAAGAAGTTGCTGCTGCCAACGGCACAAAATTAACTTTCTTACCATATGTTGTGAAAGCTTTGACTGCAACAGTGAAGAAATTCCCTATCTTGAATGCGTCTATTGATGATGCAAAACAAGAAATTGTGTACAAAAACTACTATAATATCGGTATCGCAACAGATACAGATCATGGATTGTATGTACCAAACGTCAAAGATGCAGACCGTAAAGGCATGTTCACGATCGCTGACGAAATCAACGAAAAAGCAAAACTTGCCCATGATGGCAAACTTGCTGCTGATGATATGCGTAACGGCACAATCACGATCAGCAACATTGGTTCTGTAGGCGGCGGCTGGTTCACACCAGTAATCAACTTCCCTGAAGTGGCTATTTTGGGTGTTGGTACGATTGCGCAACAACCAATCGTCAATGCTGAAGGTGAAATCGTTGTTGGCCGTGTGATGAAATTATCACTAAGCTTCGACCACCGTATCGTTGATGGTGCGACAGCCCAACAAGCAATGAATAATATCAAACGTCTATTAGCTGATCCTGAGCTATTAATGATGGAAGGATGATTTACAAATGGTAGTAGGAGATTTTGCTGTTGAATTAGATACAGTTGTAATCGGTGCGGGACCTGGCGGCTATGTAGCTGCCATCCGCGCTGCTGAAATGGGCCAAAAAGTGGCAATCATTGAAAGAGAATATATTGGCGGCGTTTGTTTGAATGTCGGTTGTATTCCTTCAAAAGCGTTGATCGCTGCTGGTCATCATTACCAAGAATCGTTAGATTCAACCATGTTTGGTGTAAACACTGAGAATGTCACTTTAGATTTCACCAAAACACAAGAATGGAAAGACAACAAAGTTGTGAAAACATTGACGACCGGCGTTGGTTTTCTATTGAAAAAACACAAAGTTGAAAGCATTGAAGGAGAAGCATTCTTCGTTGATGACCATACATTACGTGTCATCCATCCTGATTCAGCTCAAACGTATTCTTTCAACAATGCAATCATCGCGACTGGTTCTCGTCCAATCGAAATCAAAGGCTTTAAATTTGGCGGCCGTGTGATCGATTCGACTGGCGGACTGGCATTAAAAGAAGTACCGAAGAAATTAGTGGTCATCGGTGGCGGTGTGATCGGTTCTGAACTAGGTGCCGCTTATGCGAACTTAGGTGCTGAAGTAACGATCCTTGAAGGTTCTCCTCAAATTTTACCTACGTATGAAAAAGACATGGTAAAATTAGTTGAAGAAGACTTTGCCAAAAAAGGCGTGACAGTTGTAACGAATGCAATGGCGAAAGAAGCTGTTGACAATGGTGACAGTGTCACTGTTAAATATGCTGTTGATGGCAAAGAAGAAGAAGTGACTGCAGATTATGTGATGGTGACTGTTGGTCGTCGTCCAAATACGGATGACATGGGCTTAGAACAAGCTGGTGTTGAAGTAGGCGAACGCGGATTGATCAATGTTGACAAACAAGGTCGCACAAATGTAGCAAATATTTATGCAATCGGCGATATCGTTCCTGGTGCAGCGCTTGCCCATAAAGCAAGCTACGAAGCAAAAATTGCTGCTGAAGCAATTTCTGGCAAAAAAGTAGCTGTTGATTATAAAGCAATGCCTGCCGTTGCCTTTACAGATCCAGAATTGGCTTCTGTCGGCATGACGATCAAAGATGCAAAAGATGCTGGAATCGAAGCAAAAGCCTTCAAATTCCCATTCTCTGGAAATGGTCGTGCCTTATCATTAGGCAAAACAGAAGGATTTATCCGTCTTGTAACGACTGTTGAAGACAATGTGATCATCGGCGCACAAATCGCTGGCTTAGGCGCAAGCGACATGGTATCAGAATTGGCACTTGCCATTGAATCTGGTATGAACGCAGAAGATATCGCATTAACGATCCATCCACATCCATCATTGGGTGAAATCACGATGGACGCAGCAGAATTGGCATTAGGTATGCCAATCCATATCTAATCGCGTTCGACCCGTTGACTGAAAAGTCAGCGGGTTTTTTTGTATTTTAAAACGGTGCTGCCCACAAGAGCAGCACCGTTTAGATGATCTTAAACAGGTTGATTGAATTGCTGAACCTATTGCAATTCGATCGTCAAGCTGCCTTTGTTTGCTTTTCCTAATGCCAACATACCGCGGTAAAAGACATAAGTTAATGTCCCAGACAGCAAGACACCAATCAGACAATAGACAATGAAGCCAGAACGATCTGTTGCAAATAAATTCAGAGGCGCAATCAGTGAGTTCAATCCTAAACCTGCCAATTCATAGTTGGTAGAAAAATGAAAGACGGTCGTAGCTAGCGGGGCACAGATTGCTGCCGATAGGAAAGGCGGGATCACCATTTGTGGATTTTTGGTCAAATTGGCAAATTGGACCTTCGGTGTGATCAATCCTTGTGCAATATTGGCCCCTAAATTGTTTTCTTGAAACGACATAACCGTAAAGCCGACAAATTGTGCAGTACAGCCAATCAACGCTGCGGCGGAGGACACTGGATCCAATTGTAAGGCAATCGCCAACGCTACAGAGGAAGCAGGGGTCATGAGCAAGGTGCTCCAGGCCACAGCAATCACGATCGAGCCGATGATAGGGGAAATCGTGATCGATTGTGCCATAAAGCCGCTAATGGCCAATAGCATCGGTGTTGTGACATACGCAAAGCCGACACCTGCTAATCCGCCAAAAAACAAACTGCCCAGAGGGACCAGAATCATATCCAATGGCGTTTTGCCTGTCAGCCATTTACCGATCAACGCAGCCACAAGTCCGGCCATTACCGCACTGATCGGTTGACCACCAGTCAATACGACAGCACCGATGCCTTGTGAAGCGCTGATCCCAGTCATGGTGGTTGCTTCAACTGCGGCTTGGGTAAAATACAGGCCATCAGAGGCAATGGCAGCAGCGATCATAGAAGTGAATATCACTAATGTATTTGTTTTTAATTGATAAGCGATCCCTGCACCAAAAGCGGGAGCTAAGAGTAATTTTGAGATCGTTCCTATCGTACCGATCGTAGCAAGCCCAGTTAATTGACCAATCGTTTCTAATAATAGACCAACCCCTAATGCAACCAGTACGGCATTCGAAACACCTAAAGATACTTTGTAGACATATTCTTTCACTGAAATCTTTTCTTCCATATCGGACAAAACTTCCTTTCAATAACTAAATTGTTTGAAATTTTAGATTTTTCAAATTATAACAATTAGCGTTGCGTCTGTCAATTGAAAATAAACGGTTTCATGTGAATAAAAAAAACAAATTCCAAGTAAATTAATATGTTAGCGCTCTATTTTTAGCGATAGGTTTTTCTCATAGATACCGGTTTATTTTTAGAGATGGGTCTAGTGGTGATCAGGAATCATGATCACCGTAGAATAGGTCGGCAATTGACAGAAAAATCTGACAGTGTTACGCTTCAGCTACTATTTGACTACCATAAAGATTTACAGGAGGAATGATGATGACAGAACACTTTGAAACCATCCAATTACATGGTGGACAACAGCCAGACAGTGCGACTGGTAGTCGTGCTTTACCGATCTACCAAACCACATCCTACGTTTTTGATGATGCCGATCAAGCGGCAGCACGTTTTAGTCTCAGTGAATCAGGGAATATCTATACACGGATCACCAACCCTACGACAGCGGTTTTAGAGGAACGCTTGGCGCTTTTAGAAGGCGGGATCGGCGCTTTGGCGACGGCTTCGGGTTCAGCAGCAATCACCTATGCGATCCAAAATATTGCCAAAGCAGGGGACCATATTGTCTCGGCAGCAACGATTTATGGCGGTACCTATAATTTGTTTGCTCACACACTCCCTGATTTTGGGATCACGACAAGTTTTGTCGATAGTGAAGATCTTGCTGCCGTCAAAGCAGCGATTCAAGAGAATACCAAAGCCCTTTTCTTAGAATCATTGGGCAATCCTGATATTGATATTGCGGATTTTGATGAAATTGCTGCGATTGCCCATGAAGCAGGGATTCCAGTTATCGTGGACAATACCTTTGCTACCCCTTATTTGTTTCGGCCCTTTGAACATGGCGCAGATATTGTTGTTTATTCAACCACGAAATTTATTGGCGGTCATGGTGTAGCGCTAGGTGGGGCGATCATCGATAGTGGGAACTTTGATTGGACCAATGGCAAATTTCCCAGATTAGTTGAACCAGATGACAGCTATCACGGTATTTCTTGGACTGATGCAGTTGGAGCAGCTGCTTATATCACTCGGGCACGGACGATTTTGTTAAGGGATACAGGTGCGGCCATCTCGCCTTTCAATTCCTGGGCCTTGTTGTTAGGGATCGAAACACTTTCCTTGCGGATGGAGCGCCATGTAGCGAATGCCCAAGCTGTCGCTGCCTTTTTAGAAGCGCAACCGCAAGTATCCTGGGTCCATTATCCAACGTTGCCAAGCAGCAATTATTTTGCGCGGGCACAACAATATTTTCCCAAAGGAACCAGTGCGGTCTTTTCATTTGGCTTAAAAGCAGGTGGTGCTGCCAGCAAGAAGTTTTGCAGTGATACACAGCTATTTTCGTTGTTGGCCAACGTTGGGGACGCCAAGTCTTTGATCATCCATCCCGCATCAACGACACATTCACAATTAAGTGCGTCGGAATTACTTGCCGCAAATATTCGCCCAGAAACGATTCGGCTCTCCGTGGGGCTCGAACATATCGATGATTTGATTGCTGATTTGGCACAAGCTTTGGCGCAAGTGGAGTAGCTGGGTGCGGCAAACGAATCAGGTGTTGCAAGAAGCAAACCATGTGATGTGGTTTGCTTTTTTTCATGCTAAAAGCAGGGGAGGTCGATTCAGAGGGCATGATTGGATCATAGCGGAAAGGATGGTTATATGATATAGTTATCACGATTAAATATCTGTTAAGGCGGTAAATGTATGCGTACACATGCAAAAGGTTCATTGCGTTTTTTTTATACCAGTATCCAGTGCCTGTATTGGATGATGTTCTGTTCTATCTACGGTTTTGCTACACTGTTTTTGATCGATTTTGGGATCGATCCAGCCAAAATCGGCGGCATGTTGGCATTGATCAATATTCTTTCTGCGATTTTGCAGCCAATGATCAGTCAAGTGATCGTCAAAAAGTTCCATTGGTCTTTGGTGCAAGTCTTGAAAGTGATGACTGGTCTGATGCTGCTGATACTGGGGCTAGGTGTAGTGATTCCTGCTTTGGCGATCAGCAGCTATCTGATTGGCGGCATCTTATTGGTGTCCATGCAATCTTTTGTCAATGCGTTGGCGTTCGCCTATATCAACACAGGGGCATCTTTGAATTTTGGTTTTTCAAGAGCTGGTGGTTCTTTGGGGTATGCAGCAACTTCATTTGTGATTGGCCAACTATTGGCTAGTTATTCTGCAGAGATATTGCCATTGCTCACGATTGTTGAAGGGGTGCTTTTCTTTGGCATTTTGGCACTGATGCCGGCATTAGCAGAAGACCCGCACACCATACCAACAGAAGTCAGCCAGCATTCGCAACATCTGCTGAAGAAATATCCTTTCTTACTCTTTTTATTTATTGGCTTTAGTTTTTTGTTTAGTTTCCATACCATGATCAATAGTTTCTTGGCACAAATATTTGGTCATATTGGTGGCGGCAGCAAAGAAGTTGGCATTGCTTTGATGATCGCAGGTTTATGTGAATTGCCAGGAATGATGTTGTTCGAAAGGCTTGTCAGACGAAAAAATAGTCAGTTTTGGCTGTTTTTCTCAAGCGTTGCCTTTGGGTTGCGCGGCTTGCTGATGTTGTGCGCTGGTTCGATCCTTTTCATGGAATTGACCCATTTGATGCAAGGGTTCAGTTTTGCCTTATTTATTCCGGCATCGGCTTACTTATTCAATCAAGTATTGGCGAACGAAGACCGTGTCTTTGGCCAAACCTTGATTATCATTGCCACAACTATTGGTGGTGTGCTGGGGAATATTTTAGGTGGCTTTTTGGTACAAGCATTTGGTGTTTGGATCATGCTTGTCTGTGGAACGATCTTTGCGATGATAGGGGCTGTTCTCGTCTATTTCGGTCTGCTGAAGTTGCCGGCAAAGGAAGGCAGCGCGAGAGAAGTCGTTCAATGAGTATGGGCTGTACCAATGGATAGGATTGAATAATCAAAAAAAAACCGCTGCACTCAGCGGTTTTTTTCTTATTTTTTCTCTAATACAGCAATAAACTCACGCATATAATCTGGTAGATCAGGCGGACGGCGGCTAGATACGATGTGGCCATCAGTAACGGCTGGTGTATCAACCCATGTTGCACCTGCGTTGGTCATATCATCTTTGATTCCTGGCGTGCTGGTGACCGTTTTGCCTTGTAAAATATTGGCTGAGATCAAGACCCAGCCAGCATGACAGATCTGTCCAATGATTTTTTGCTCTTTATCCATTTCTTGGACAAAAGAGATCACTTCAGGAAAGCGACGTAATTTATCTGGTGCCCAGCCACCCGGTACCAATATTGCATCGTAATCAGCGGCTGCGATATCAGCAAATGCATAGGCTGATTCAGCCGGGACGCCGTATTTGCCAATATAAGTTTTATGGGCTTCTTGACCAACCAAGTCAACTTGAGCGCCTTCTTCTCTTAAGCGGTGGACAGGGTACCACAACTCTAAGTCTTCAAAATCATTGTCCACTAAGGCAATGATTTTTTTGTTTTCTAAACGCACAGATATTCCTCCTTTTTTGTATGCTTCAAGTGTAACAAATGCACAGACAAACAACAAAATATCCGCTTAAAAGCCGCTGGCATCATATCTGCCAGCGGCTTTTTTTTGCTTAACGTCTTCGACCTGGTCCTCTTTGCCGGCGATTGTTCTGGTTCGTGACCCGTTGCAGGACTTTTTCGGCTTTGTTTTTTTCGTTTTGCAGACGGTTTTGCTCCATTTTCAAATGCCTGCGTTCTTGGTCATTTGTGGATTGTGCCAACTTTGTACTCGTTTCAGACAGTTGCTTTTCAATTTGTTCTTGCCAATTGTGATTGAATTGGACCCACCACTGAGGATCAACATAGTCGTTGGCTTGTTCATCCTTGCCAGTTGCCAACACATCCTTATACCGTGTCAGCGAATGTCCCAGCGGTTGACGCCACTGTTTCAAATAATACGCCCGCTGTTCGTCATTCATTTGTTCGATATAAGTATCTTCTTCATGATCAATCATATTTTGTAAGAAGCCCATGATCGGTAAAATCAAATAAATGATCAAGCCGAAGCGGGGGAAGAAGAAGGCAAGTACCAGTAATATGAGACGAAACAACAACATCATCCGCTGTCTTTGGCGTTCTTTATTTTGGATAAAAGGATCAGCGGCGTGTTGATTGAGTTGCTTGTTCAAAGACAAGACGAGATACGTCCATAAAGCAGTGACTAGGAAACTCAGCAGACCATAGATCAAGACGACTTGCTGGTTGGTATCTTCAATCAGCAGACGAGTAAAAGTAGGAATCAAGGACATGAAAAATAAGAAAAACATATACACGACAAAATCTTTATTTGATATTTTGTTGATTTTACTGAATAGTCCAGCCCCTTGATACCAGAGGTCACCGACGAAACAAAAACTGATAAAATAAATACCAATAGCCCGCAGGAGTGCCCACACTTCGATGGTTCCGGACTGCGTCAATTGGATGGGCAATTCTAATACGATAATAGTAATGATGATTGCGATGATCGCATCACCAAAAGCAACGATTCTTTCTTTCATAGTATGCACCTTTCTTGTTGAAACTGACTCTATTTTGGCACAAATTGAAAAGAAAAGAAACGATGAAAAGCTCAACCAGAGTTTTTTCGTCTTGAAGCAGTTTTATGGTACACTAAAAGGGAAAGAAAAACAGAGGTGAACACTATGCGAGAGTATCAATATCCGCTTGATTTGGATTGGAACACAGAAGAAATGGTCGTAGTAATGAAATTATGGGATCAATTGGAACAAGCGTACGAAAAAGGCCTTCCTGCCACCGATTTTTTGAGCAGTTATCAAGCCTTCAAAAAAGTGGTTCCGAGTATTGGGGAAGAACGGCGATTGGGACGAGAATTTGAATCACTTTCCGGTTATTCCTTGTATCAAACGGTCAAAACCGCAAAGGAAACCACAGGCAAATTAAAAATGAAAGCATAAGAAAGGATCGATAAAAGCATGCAAGATATCGTCAAAGCAGTACATGGTTGGATGATCGACGCTGGCGAACAGATCAAGGAAAGTTTGACTAAAGAACATTTACGCGTCGAAACCAAATCAGGACGCAAAGATCTAGTAACTGAAATGGACAAAGCAACCCAAGATTATCTGATCGATCAAATCAAAGCCTATGACCCTGACGCGAAAATTTTGGGAGAAGAAAATGGCTTAGATCACTTAGATGATTTAAGTGGTCGCGTATTTATCATTGATCCAATCGACGGCACGATGAATTTCGTATTAGAAAAAGAAAACTTTTGTATTATGATCGCGATTTATGAAGATGGTCAGGGTCGATTCGGTTTTGTGTATAACGTCATGAAAGATGAATTCTTATGGGGCGGACCTGAGATCGGTGTGTTCAACAACGGCAAAGAAATCCATCCGCCAAAAAATATTGCTTTATCAGAAGGTTTGGTCGGGTTGAACTCTCCGATGTTGATCCATAACCGTCACCATGAAACCGAAGTCAGCGATCGCTCTCTAGGTATTCGCATGACAGGTTGTGCAGGGTTTGAATTGATTGCGTTAGTCAAAGGACAGAGAGCCGCCTATATTTCACATTTGGCACCATGGGATTACGCACCAGGAGGCGTCTTATTAGAAACGCTTGGCTTGAAGATGGCCAATATCAATGGCGAGCCGTTGTCCCTGAATGGCCGAGAATTATTCGTAGGCGGAACACCCAAAGCGTTCGATGAGTTGATGACTTTGATGAAGCAATAGTTTTTAATGATAATTGACTATGCCTAATGCGTCAAAAAACGAGGAAATCGCTTTGGAATCAAGGCAAAATAGCGGGTAAAAACAGGTATTTTCTAAATATCTGTTTTTTTCTGTAAAAATGAAAACTTTACACTATATTTCAGAAAGAAATTCTGTTATAATGGCTTGTCGAGTGCAATGTCAACAAAGAAGGAGCAAAATAGATTGAACTTTAGAAATGATATCCGTAACGTAGCCATTATTGCCCACGTTGACCACGGAAAAACAACATTAGTTGATGAATTATTGAAACAATCACAAACATTGGATAGCCATACGCAATTACAAGAACGTGCGATGGATTCAAACGCGATCGAAAAAGAACGCGGTATCACGATTTTAGCCAAGAACACAGCTGTAGAATACAACGGTACAAAAGTCAACATCATGGATACCCCTGGACACGCGGACTTCGGTGGCGAAGTAGAGCGGATCATGAAAATGGTTGATGGTGTAGTATTGGTTGTTGATGCGTACGAAGGAACGATGCCTCAAACACGTTTCGTATTGAAAAAAGCCTTAGAACAACATTTAGTACCAATCGTGGTTGTCAATAAAATTGACAAACCTTCAGCACGTCCTGAGCACGTGGTTGATGAAGTATTAGAATTGTTTATTGAATTGGGCGCAGATGATGATCAATTGGATTTCCCAGTGATCTATGCTTCAGCGATCAACGGCACATCAAGTGAATCAGATGATCCTGCAGATCAAGAAAAAACGATGGCGCCATTGTTTGATACAATTATCAAACATATCCCAGCACCAGTAGACAATAGTGATGAACCATTACAATTCCAAGTATCATTACTTGATTACAATGATTATGTTGGCCGTATCGGTATCGGTCGCGTCTTCCGTGGCAAGATCAAAGTCGGTGACCAAGTAGCATTGATGAAATTAGATGGCACAGTCAAGAAATTCCGTGTCACCAAATTGTTTGGTTTCTTCGGCTTGAAACGTTTAGAAATCCAAGAAGCCAAAGCCGGCGACTTGATTGCAGTATCTGGTATGGAAGATATCTTCGTTGGTGAAACAGTTACACCAATCGATCAACAAGATTCATTGCCAGTCTTGCATATTGATGAACCAACGCTGCAAATGACTTTTATTGTAAATAACTCACCATTTGCGGGTCGTGAAGGAAAATTCGTGACAGCACGTAAAATCGAAGAACGCTTAATGGCACAATTGCAAACAGACGTATCATTGCGTGTTGATCCAATCGGACCAGATGCATGGACTGTTTCTGGCCGTGGTGAATTGCATTTGTCGATCTTGATCGAAAACATGCGTCGCGAAGGGTTCGAATTGCAAGTATCTCGTCCTGAAGTAATCGAAAGAGAAATCGATGGCGTCAAATGCGAACCATTTGAACGCGTACAAATCGATACCCCTGAAGAATACATGGGTTCAGTCATTGAATCATTAGGTTTACGTAAAGCAGAAATGCAAGATATGATCAACACTGGCAATGGCCAAGTACGGATCATCTTCTTAGCACCAGCACGTGGCTTGATTGGGTATACAACTGAGTTCTTATCTATGACACGCGGATACGGCATCATGCACCACACATTTGACCAATACTTGCCAATGATCCAAGGACAAATCGGCGGCCGCCATCATGGTGCGCTAGTATCGATCGATACAGGTAAAGCAACTACGTACTCAATCATGAGTATCGAAGAACGTGGAACTGTCTTTGTTGAACCAGGTACAGATGTTTATGAAGGCATGATCATCGGTGAAAACTCTCGTGATAACGACTTAACTGTTAATATTACCAAAGCAAAACAAATGACCAACGTGCGTTCAGCAAACAAAGACCAAACGTCAGTGATCAAGAAACCAAGAATCCTTTCACTTGAAGAATCATTGGAATTCTTGAATGAAGATGAGTACTGTGAAGTAACACCTGAAAGCATTCGTTTAAGAAAACAAATCTTGAACAAGAGCGAACGTGAAAAATCACAGAAAAAGAAAAAATAGGCTGATCAATCAGTCCGCTAAAGTCAGAGCGTTATGCTCTGGCTTTTTTTACGGCAGTCGCAGAAACAACCCTTGCAATTTCTTCAGGACCTTTTTACAATGAAGAGAGCAAACTTAAAGGAGATAACAATGAAAAATTATCCAGTAGAAAAGAATCAGGAAATTGAAGTCGAGATCATTGATCTTTCCCATGAAGGAAATGGGATCGCAAAAGTGGATGGCTATTTATTATTTATTGAAAATACATTGCCAAAAGAAAAAGTCATCGCTAAAGTTTTAAAAGTCGGCAACAAATTCGGCTTCGCGAAAGTGATGAAATTTCTTGAAACAAGTCCCGACCGGCAAGAACTGCCGAATGAAGCCTTGTTGCGCACAGGGATTGCGCCACTAAGCCATCTAAGTTATGACAAACAACTACTGTTCAAACAGCAGCAAGTGGAAAATGTCTTAACGAAAATCGCCAAATTAGATGTACCTGTTCTTGCGCCAATCGGCATGACAGAGCCATTTGGCTACCGCAATAAAGCACAAATCCCAGTCCAAAAAATCAATGGTGCGTTAACAACTGGGTTTTATCGGAAAAACAGTCATACATTGGTGCCGATCGAAGATTTTTATATCCAAGATCCGCAAATTGATCAAGCAATCATCACGATCAGAGATATTTTGCAGCGTTTCAATGTAAAAGCCTACAACGAAGAGGCCCATGAAGGCTTTTTACGCCACATTGTGGTCCGCCGTGGACACCATTCAGGTGAAATGATGGTTGTTTTGGTGACCAGAAAACCTAAATTCTTCAAAGGCGAAGAAATTGCTACCGTCATTCATGATGAGATCCCAGCAGTCGTATCCGTTATTCAAAACATCAATGAAGAGAAGACCAATGTCATCTTGGGTGAATTTGGCCGTGTGTTGTATGGCAAAGAAACGATCGAAGACCAATTATTAGGCAAAACATTCCAAATTTCAGCCAAATCATTTTATCAAGTCAATACTGAAATGACAGAAGTACTCTATCAAAAAGCCTTTGAAATGGCGCAATTGAAACCAGAAGATATCGTTGTCGATGCCTATGCAGGAATCGGAACGATCGGTATTAGTTTAGCGGACCAAGTCAGTGAAGTCTTAGGGATGGAAGTGATCCCTGAAGCCGTCAACGATGCCAAAGCCAATGCCAAACGCAACGGCGTTGACAATGTCCATTATTTCGTCGGCAAAGCCGAAAAAATCATGCCGCAATGGTTGCGCGAAGGTATCCAGCCAACTGTAGTCTTCGTCGATCCACCACGTAAAGGATTGGATGCGTCATTCATCGAAACCACAGCTGCTGTTGCACCAGAACGCATCATTTATATCTCATGTAATCCAGCAACATTGGCTCGTGATTTGGCTTTGTTTGCAGAACAAGGGTATGAGACGAAACAAGTACAGCCGGTTGATTTATTCCCACAGACAACGCATGTGGAGACGGTAGTGTTGCTGTCACGGGCGGAGAAGTAAAAAAAATAAAGAAACGCAGTAAATAAGGCATTCCGAGTAGTTGGCCCGAGTTGTGGGTCATTTGCCGGAGTGTCTTTTTTTTGTGGTTGTCTATAGGTTCTATGCATTGTGGAAAGAGATGTGGTTTTTGAGGGTTTTAAAGTAATATAAAATATTGAAAAAATACCATGTTATTAGTGCTAAAAATTTTGGATTTGAAAGTGAATTGGGTGATGGGACATATGATTATTTCGTATACCCTGAAGAAAATTTTAGTCAAAGTGATGTGATGAATTTGTATGTTGAAGTTACAAAATATACAACTAAAAACAACAATGAGTATCCTTATACGCCATATGAATATCAGGGAACACAGTATTGTAGTGAATTATATGGAAAACAATACTATGAAATCTTGTATAATGGAATATTTGACGAAGACAAAGCTCCGTTAATTCCATAACCTATATATTTCAAATTCACAATCACATACGGTCAGCGAATTAAAAAAGGAACGATTCAAACTGAGACACAGCACAGGGCCAACTTTAATAAGTATTGTAAAAACGAGTTTACAGCGGTAAATATGCCATGTCGAGTTTTGTGAGATGCGCACATTTTGGTGACATTTATCGGAGAATACATTGGAACAATCAGGATTATAAGTCGGTGGTATGGCGAGCGTTAGCCGGATGGAAAAAGGGAAATTAGGATGCCAGTCGATGGCCATGCGAGAAGATGTTCTTCAGCAAGCGGTAATCACCCCCGTGAATGAGGTGTATCGATGCAATAAGCCAATCATACCGATATTGCAGGAATAATAGTCTTTGATGAAAAAGCTGGTTGTTGAGTTCGAATCAGGGATTTAGATTGAGGTCGAAATATAATGAGATGGCTAAGCCCATGATTCTGGCGGTAGAGTTACGGGTTTCTATTGTTTTTAGTCATTAGAAATGGGATAGTAAATATATGGAATTAATTGTATGCTAATTGTTTAGAGGGTAACTAGAATTATTATAATGGGGCGTAATCACATGACAAGGGTTGATTTAGATAAAATAGAAATTGAAAATAAAATTGATTCAATTGAATCTATTGATATTTATAATAACGGCAATTATATTGGCCGCTATAAACTCGAAAAACAGGATGCAATAACTGAGCTTCCAATACAAAAGGTGTTGGCATCAGGGAATCGTTATTACGTACCTGCTTATCAACGAGGATATAGATGGACTTCCAATCAGGTGAATCAGCTCATGAACGACATATGGACGTGGGATGAAAATGCTAAATATTCCTTACAGCCAATAGTGATTTCACAAATGGATGATGGCAGAATTGAACTTGTAGATGGACAACAAAGGCTCACTACTATATTTATTATATTGCGCGCAGTAGGATTGTCCGCCAAAGATTTAAGCTATCAAATTGAATATCAAACAAGAGAGAGAACTGAAGAATTCTTAAACAATCACCTTGATGATTCAATTGGCAGTGCTGAAAATATAGATTGGTATCATATGAATCAATGCTACGAAACCGCAAAAAGCTTTTTTGAATTAATTGATAAATCTAATAGCAGTACTAAAAATGCAAAAAAATGGTTAGATAAGCTTATAGATAAAGAAAAAGGTGCTTTTTTTATTCAATATCAAATTTTAAAAGAAATTGATGATCGTACTGTTGAACAAATATTTACGGGTTTGAATGCAGGTAAAATCCCGCTGACAAATTCAGAGCTCGTAAAAGCGTTGATATTAAGAGAACAAAACTTCAAAACGGAGAATTACCAAAACGAATTTATCGAGATAGCCCAAGAATGGGATCGTATTGAAAAGAGACTTCAAGAATTGAATTTCTGGGCTTGGTTAGGACAGGATCCTCAGGATGATTCACCTCATATAGATTTCGTGTTAGATATTGTCGCTGATATAATTAATGTGAGCCAGGAATATAAACTGGACAAAAGTTCATACCAAGAACTTTATAGTTACAATGTAATAAACAAATATCTCAATTCTAATTCTGATATAGTTTCTAAGTTTTGGCGTATGGTAAAACAATGTTTTATGACATTTGAAGATTGGTATTCGGATAATGAAGATTATCATTTAATAGGATATTTATCATTGACAAATGCTAAGAAAAATATCATTAAAGAACTCTATATTGGTTATTTAAAAACATACGATGATAGAGTGAAAAATAAAATTCCAAAAATTGATTTCGAGTTTTTATCTTATGAATCTAAAGATGTGAGAGATATATTATTATTGTTTAATATCGTTACTTGCATCCAAACAAAAAACAGATTCCGATTTGATGATTATGTAAATGGGGAATATGATGTGGAGCATATATCTCCTCATAGCGGTTTTGATAGAATCAGAAAAAGATCTGAAAGAGTAGCTTGGGTTGAAGCGATTAAGAATTCTGGCCTTATTATGTTTGAAAAACTAGATTTTTATGACATTTTGGATAAGATAGATGACACTTATCAATTTAATGAATTTTATAAAAAAGTAGTTGGGTTAACTAAAACAGAGCCATGGGGTGAAGAAAGTACAAATCGCATAGGAAACTTGTGTTTACTAGATGCAGAAACTAATCGCGGATATGGTAATAAGCCATTTCCACTTAAGTTAAAAGAAATTATTAGGGTAGATAAGACCCAGTCAAAATATTTGTTACCTACAACAAAAAATGTATTTTTAAAATACTATTCGAATCTCAATGTGAATAATTTGACATGGGAGGAAAAAGACGCAGAAGAATATGAAGTAGTAATCAGAGAAACAATAAATAACTACTTTGGATGGGAGAACCTAGATTTTGAAGAGTGAAGAAAAGCTGAATCTGAAAGGACTTCTAAAAGATAAAGTGATAATACCTGCAATTCAAAGAGACTATGCTTTTGGAAGAAAAAATTTTGAAGCCACACAAAAAAGAAAAAATTTTATTGCCAATTTAGTTAATGTGGTTAATGGCAAGCAAAACAAGTTACATCTGGATTTTGTCTATGGGAAAAAAATGGGTGAGACTTTTATCCCTTTAGATGGGCAACAACGAATCACAACACTATGGTTATTAAGCGTATATTTATCTAAAAAAAATAAGGTGGATGATAGCATTCTTGAACAGTTTAGTTATGCTACAAGGACAGACACAAGAGAGTTTTGTGAGTCACTTATTACAGAGGATTGGAATCCCGATGAAGTATCAGTTGAATACTTTCAAAAACAAAAATGGTTTTTTAACTCTTGGCGTTATGATCCAACAATTTCTGGAATGCTGGTTGTATTAGAAGAGATTCATGAACAGCTGCTTGATGGTGGAGATTATAGAAAAATGAAAAATATTACCTTTTCTTTTTTAGATGTTGATGAACTAGGTCAACCAGAAGAATTGTATGTCAAAATGAATTCGAGAGGAAAACAATTATCAGAGTGGGATAATTTCAAGGCTGAACTATTTGAACTCCCATCGTCTAATAGATATAAAGAATGGATAGATACAGAATTTTTAGATTATTTTTGGAGAATTGGGTATGATGGTGAAGATAAGGCAGCATATACAGAAAAACGAATGTTAAGATTCTTTTTTTTAAATTTGTTTATAGTTCGAATATTGTCATCAGAAAGTACGGAATCTTCAGCAGATGAAATTCTGAATCAAATCCGTGCTAACTGGAAATGTATGGTTAATGAAGATTTTCTGTCATCACTTCACCATTTTATCGAACTTTTGAAATCTAAATCTGAAGATATAAAAGACTATCAATCAACTAGATTTGAGTCTATCCGCTTTGATGAACTCATGACGATTTTAACAAATAAAGATATTGATGGTTTTACTGCGGATTTAGATTTATATTTCTCATATTGGTGCTATTTAAGTCAAGTTGATAATGAATCATTTAATATAGAAGAGTTATTTAATGTGATTAGGATCACCTCAAATTTTGAAGAAAGCTATAGAAAATATGTTGAGGTGACAAGACCAGCGTTAAAAGCTTTTAAAACAGCGATAGAGTGGCCAGAAGGAATCTTAGATTGGTTTGCTAACGGAGATTTAAGTTCTATTACATTTGGCGCAAGGTCGGATGAACAAAAATATGAAGAAGTAATCAAGGCTAAGCTCTTACTAGGAGAGGATGGAAATGAGTGGAAAGATCTAATATATTTATCTGAAATGCATCCATACTTTAAAGGAACGATTGGTTGGTTATTGAGATTAAGCGATAGAAATATTGAAAATTTCAAGAACTATTCTAATTGGATGCTTTATAAGTTCGATGAAAATGGGCTTAAAGATAGAACGGAGATCGCCGAAATGTTGAAATATTCGGATATTCGAGTTAACCGTTTCTTTCCTAAAAATAATTCGGATGTTAAGGATAGTTATCGTGATTGGTCTTGGAAACGTTACTTCCGCGAACGAGGATACAAAGAGAAGTTAGAGAGTTATATCAATATTGATTGGATGAAAGAGTGGTACGCTAAGGAATTTATTGATATTAGTACCCTGGATAATTGGAGACAATGGGTAATCAATTATCCTAAAATATTAAATCATATAGGGGCTATCGATGTAGAAGATGGCACGATTTTTGGTTTGGTTTGGCGAGTGAGGGCATTTAATTCTAATAAGTATAGTATTCCGATCTTAGTTGCTAAATGCTATATTGGAGGATTTGAATATTATGGTAATATGAATGCTAAGGAAAATACAGTAACTCTTGAAAAAGATAAGATTAGGTTATCTTTTGATAATGCTAAAAATGAATTTCTGATTTTAAGTGAGGAAGAAATTATATCGAGGATTTCTGTAATTCAGATAAATGAGTCGATTGAAAAGCTTCAAGGTTTTCTTAACGGAGCCAGTAATTTGGGTAATTGATTGATTACGACCAATGTCATAATCAATAGATCTTTTCCCGTCGAGTGTTGACATCAATCTCATTGCCTCCGGTGAAGCGGTTACGCTAGACTAGATAGAAAAAATAAGCTGTGTACAATAAATCAAAACACCCTGCAAGGATTTTTCTTGTCAAAAGTCAACGTAGAACCTACTTAAAAGAATTCAAAAAAACAAGTCGTCGATCTCTATCTTGCAGGAAAGCCACATGTTGAGATTATTTGAGACTGCGAACTTACCGTCTCTGCCATTGATAAATGGGTCAATCAAGTCCAAACCACTGGTTCGTTTAAGGAAAAAGAGAACATTACTCCTGAACAGGCAGAATTGATTGCGCTTCGGATGAAAAATAAACAACTCGAAATGGTTGCCATTCCAGGATTTAAAAAAAGCAACTTAAGGTTGAACTAGACACGATTTTTGAAAAAAAGTAAAGTTTTGTTGTTATGTTAAGACCAACGAAAGGAGACGCCATGCACGAAATAGTCTTCAAAGAAGAAAATTTCAATATCGTACGTACCTCTTTTGTGCAGCGAGGTGTCATTCAACCGAAAGTATATACGTGGTATATTCTTCATTCAGATAGACATCGTATTTTTAAAGGGACAATGGCGCGAATCAAAGTGGGCGAATCACAAAAAAAAATCTATATTGAAGATCTCTCTTACGATATTCATGCCCCGAAAATGTATAAAAGGCTCCCATTGGTTCATGCCCAACCTAGCTGGCAAATTCAATTGATATGTCAATGTTTGCTCAAAAAAGGTATTGTAGTTCATCGAGAACGTGCTTTTAAAGGTTTAAAAAATCAGTTTGACAAAAGTCTTTTAATCGATATTTCTTTCCAAATCAATGAGCGATGGTACTTTATTGAATACCACGGTGTGCAACATTATTTTAAGAAGGGTGTGAAGTTACAGCGTTTCAGAAATATACTTAGAAACATGGAAGTCAAAAGAGAATGGTGTCATGAGAACCAGATTCCCTATTTGGAAATTCCTTTTTTTAGGCAAAATGATATCACTGAAATCTTAGAAACATTCATAGCCGATATTCTTGAAGATGATTTAGAACAAAAGAAGCTTGATGTATAGAAATAGGTGTCCGTATGATTTTTATTAGAAAACCTTACTATATTTTGCATGATTAGTGAGGAAATAACGGAAAATGTCATATAGACTAGAAGGAGAAGGGGTGAAGAGAATGGAATGGATTCAACAACTAAATACAACGATTGACTATATTGAAGGTCATTTGAATGATGAGATAAATTATGAAGCGTTAGCCAAACTCGCTGATTGCTCATCGTTTCACTATCAAAGGATGTTTGCCTATATGGCAGGCGTGCCACTTTCCGAATACATTAGGCGTAGGCGGATGACGAGGGCCGCAATTGATTTGCAAAATGGAGATAAAGTGATCGATGTTGCTTTGAGATACGGCTATTCATCACCTACATCTTTTAATCGTGCGTTTCAGAGTGTTCATCTGATTGCACCTTCGTTGGCCAAAAAGAAAGGTGTCCCACTTAAATCTTTTCCGCCTATTCGTTTTCAAATATCTATTAAAGGAGCGGAAGAGATGAAATATAGAATTGAAGAAAAAGAAGCTTTTCAAATTGTAGGAAGATCAATCCCTTTATCGAAGAACATTGAAGAGAATTTCAATGTAGTTCCTAAAATGTGGGAACAAGCTGCCAGTGACGGTACGCTTTCAACATTAATGACTTACATGAATCAACAACCGATGGGCGTTTTGGGCGTTAGTGTCTGTAATCATCTTGAAGAATGGCGGTATTATATTGCTGTTTCCAGTGATATAACGCCATTAGAAGATTTTGAATCTTACCAGGTTCCCGCATCAATTTGGGCTATCTTTGAGGGAAAAGGTACAGGAGAGTCTATTCAAGAACTTGAAAAAAGAATCATCACCGAATGGCTGCCGTCTTCTGGTTATGAATATGGGCAAGCGGCTGATATTGAAGTGTATCTTGATCCAGATCCTCAAAATACAACTTATGAAGTGTGGCTGCCTGTTGAGCAAAAAAATAGAGATGAAACCAGTTTGATGGATTCAGACAAAACAAAGGAGATGTCATAATGACAGTTAGCCAATGGTATCAAGGAAAAGAAGGGGCTGCCGAGCATTTGGTTTATCTGAGCAAGGAAGGAAAAGAGCTTGAAAAATTGCTGAACAACAAAAAAACGATGATCATCCGAGGTGCTGCAGGTCGAAAAGTGCCTTTAGGCGGTCGGGCAAAAGTGGGTGATCGGGTTTATTTTGTTGAAACAGGAGGAAGTTTACTGGTCCAGTATCGTGGCATCATTAGTAAGGTCATTGAAACAGAGAAATTGACTGTCGATGAATCATTAGCTTTTGTAGATACTTATCAACCAGAATTAAATCTTTCAACAGAGCAGATCAAGCGATGGGCTGGCAAGAAGTTTTTAGCTGTGTATCAGATTTCCGGTTTGGAAGAAATACCAGCATTTAGGTACCGACGAGATAAGAATATGGATGATTGGGTAATCACTAAAGTGATTGAAGAGATTAAAGAATGAAATTGTGGAATGGAGCCATCGGAACGTGGAACGAATGAACGACATAATGGTATGATTCGCCGTTTTATTTCTAAAGGTACTGAAATGCGAATGGTTTATCGGCTGCACATCAAATGTGTGGAAAATTGGATGAATCAGTTGCCTAAAAAAATATTAGACTACCCAACGCCAAGACAGGTTTTTCAAGCGGAAGCAGCGAATCTATTAGCTGCTTGACCTTGGGCCTCCTGTGGTGTGTAACTAGTCTGGGAAGCCTGACGATGCCAGCCTGTCCTAGTCAGACTATCACATCAAACTCAACATCAAGGAGCACTATGTTTACTCAATAACATGATGTATTCGTTGGGGGCTAAGTTGTTCTTGCAATTTATCCTAATTGGATATCTCTTTTTCTATACTTTTTCATAAAAAAATAGTGTTGTAGAAATAGAAGGTTTTGCTACGGGAAGTGGCAAGACCTTTTTTTATTCATTTGATTTTGCCTTCTCCATATGCAATATGACCATGAAAGTAAATCTTAAAAAGTATAAGCTAACAAACAAGAGGAATGTTAGCTTTTAATTTTCGCAAATATGTGCTAACATATAGGAATAATGTTAGCTTTAATTTTGACAAGGAGGTGTTCTCATGTCAGCAAAGGAAGATATAATAGATAAAAATCAAGGTTATATTACATTCAACCAAATAAGAGAGGCTGGCGTACCTTACTCTGTTATTCGAAGAAAGCTTGATTCTGGTGAACTAGAAAAAGAGGAGAGAGGTATTTATCGAAAGCCCGATGTTTATGTTGATGAGTTGTACACACTTCAGTATCGCTATCCTAAGGGCATCTATTCTCTTGAAACGGCGCTTTGGTTACATGGTTTGTCGCTAACAGTTCCATTTGAACCCGTGATGAGTTTTCCTTATGGAACTAATACCAAACTGATTAAGGAAGTGGGTATCAAACCGATAGTTCTCCGTTCAAATTATGAAGAAGGAATCGTAGAAGTACAAACGCCTGGGGGACAGATGGTCCGTGTTTATGATATTGAAAGAACTTTAACTGAGAGCCTACGAGGCGTTTATAAAATGGACGTTCAAATAATTGCTCCGTCATTTAAGATGTATGCAGCCCAAGAGAAAATCAACTATTCCAAGTTGATTAAGTATGCTAAGTTATTTAAAGTAGAAAAAAAAGTTCAGTCTTACTTGGAGGTGTTAGAATGAAGTATGCGAACGCAAATAGTTTCAAAACAAAAATCAAAAATATCGCAAAGGATAGAGGGATACCGGCACAACAAGTTCAGCAAAATTATTTGATTGAGCAAGTGTTGCGATTAATTTCAATAAGCAAATATAAGGATAGTTTCATCGTTAAAGGTGGCTATCTTATTGGCCATATCATTGGTCTGGATAAGAGAACAACAATGGATCTTGACCTGTCTTTGAAGGGCGTGAAATTGTCGCCTGATAACCTCAGTGAGATTTTTAAGGAAGTACTAAAACAAGAGGGGGAAGAAGGATTTCAGTTTGAATTCGATTCACTTTCACTCATTCGCAAACAAGCTGAGTATGGTGGTTTTCATGTGAAAATCAATGCTGCCTTTGACACATTGCGTGAGGTGGTATTCATAGATGTGACGACTGGTGATAAAATTACGCCTCGTGAGATAAAGTATTCGGTGCAGTCGCTCTTTTCGGATGATGAAATCAAGATTCTTTCCTACAATCTTGAAACTGTGTTTGGCGAGAAACTCGAATCCGTGATCAGCAGAGGGAGCGGTTCATCAAGACCTCGTGATCGTTATGACCTATTCACTCTTTGGAAGTTACGAAAAGACGAGGTGGATTTAGATGTTCTGCGAGTAGCGCTTAAAAATACAGTAGTTAAGCGGGATACCATGGAAGAGTTGCAGAAGTGGCAAGAGCAAGTGGCAGACATTAGGTCATCCAACTATCAAAAGCAACTATGGCTGAAGTACCAAAGGTCATTCAACTATGCGCAGGAAATAAATTTTGAAGAATCTGTTGATATAGTTGAAACCATTATGAACGAATTAGGAGAGTAATATTTAGATGATGAGCAGCAGACCAGATGGATGGGACGTGGCCTAATCGTATCTAATTCACTCATTCTAAAGCGCACTCACTAAATGTTGAGAACGCGCTTTTTTTGAATCTCAAAAGAGGATCATTATTCAGACTTTTTCAGCTATCATTTCGTAGTATTCACATCAGATTTCGCGTACAATATATAAAATGCTCAATCCATTCAAACACAGGGAGGCAATTACAATGAATGATCTCGCTGCATTATTGATCATAGATGTCCAAAAAGCGTTTCAAGACCCTTCCTGGGGGAATAGAAACAATCCGCAAGCAGAGGCCAACATGCTGCGTATTCTAGACTTGTGTCGGCAGAAAGAATGGCAAATCATTCATGTCCGCCATCGTTCAGCCCATCAAGCATCACGTTTTTATGTGCATCATGAGGGCTTTGAACCACAGAAGGGTTTCGAAGCTTTGCCAGAAGAAAAAGTGATCGAAAAAGAGGTCAATAGTGCATTTATTGGGACGGATTTGCAAAACTACTTAGATACAAGACAAATCAAAAAGGTCGTCATTATTGGGTTGACCACGCCTCATTGTGTGTCCACGACAACACGCATGAGCGGCAATCTTGGGTATCAGACGTATCTTGTGGACGATGCGACTGCGGCCTTTGACTTAATGGATCATCGAGGTCAATTGATCGATGCGGAACAGATCCACCAAATCACTTTGGCAACACTACATGATGAATTTGCGACGATTTTGAGTACGGATGCGTTTATCAATACGATCCAATAAAAGACCAGCAGCGAATCCATGCCTTATACATGGTTTCGCTGCTGGTTAAAATAGGTTTAATCCTTTTTCACAAATTCAGAAGCGCCAGCGAAATTCTCAATCAATGCTTTCACATCTAAGCCAGTTGTTTCTTTTAAAGTTTCTTGGCTGGAGGCCAAGAGATTGGTGGCATAATTGGTTATACGGTTGGCACCGCCGCCTTCACTTGAGCCAGTATCGACGACAGATATTTTGTCAATATTGGCTAGTGGGGCAGCTGCTTCTTTGACCAGTTCAGGCATGATTTCAACGATCATACTGAGGATCGCTGCTTCATCATATTTCTTGAAGGCATCTGCGATTTTCTCCTTCGTTTCGGCTTCTGCCGTTCCTTTGGCTAGGGTGGTTTCAGCTTCGGCCAATCCAATCAAACGGATTTTATCTGATTCTGCTTTCGCCATAGACTCGGTGCGGAATTTCTCGGCTTCCGTTGTGGCTTGGGCCAAACTTTTTTTGGCTAATGCGTCTTGTTCACGAGCATACCGGTCAGCATCAGCTTTCTTTTTGACTTCTGCGTCGTATTGGCGCTCACGCCTCTGAATTTCTTTTTCTTCCAGCTCAATCTGTTTTTGCCGTTCAATGACTTGAACTTCAATCTCTTGCGCCACTACTTGCTGTTTGATGATAGCACTTTGCAAGTGATAGGCCTGATCAGCATCGGCTTTGGCGATGTCTTGTTCCTTCTTATACAACGCCAACTTTAATTCTTTTTCTTTCAATGCTTCTGCAATCTCAGTCAAACGCTTTGACTCGGCAGTTTGCGATTCTTGTTCAGAACGGGCTTTTTTGATGCGGGTTTCTTTCAATGCTTCGGCTTCTGCTATTTCAGCATCCCGTTTGACTTGGGCGATGCGGGGTTTTCCTAATGAGTCAAGATAGCCGTTTTTGTCACGGACTTCTTTAATGGTGAAAGAAACGATGATCAAGCCCATTTTTGCCAAATCGACGGAGGCAACTTCTTGCACGCTTTGACTGAATTTATCCCGATTTTGATAGATTTCTTCAACGGTCATTGAACCAAGGATCGAGCGAAGATGACCTTCTAAGACTTCTCTGGCTTCATTTTCTAACTCGTCTCGCGTTTTTCCAAGAAATTGCTCAGCTGCTGTGGCAATTTCTTCAACGGAAGAACCGATTTTGATGATCGATGTCCCATCACACATGACAGGTACACCTTGTTCAGTGTAGACTTCAGGTGTTGACACATCAAGTTTGCTGGATAACAAACTGATGCGATTTGACCGTTGGAAAACTGGGAGGACAAAGGCACCGCCGCCGCGAACGATCTTGATGCGATTATTGCTCTCATCGGCATGGACATTTTTCTTGCCTAAGTAGCTGCCGCTGATGATCAGCGCTTCGTCAGGTTTAGCCGTTTGGTACTTTGATACAAAAACAATCAGCAGCATCAAGAGAATAAACAATAGTAACGCGATCGGTATGAACAATGTTGAGTATAGGATTGACATAGAACCACCTCTTTTAAAGTTTTAGTTGTTGGTCGACATAGGGGACGACATAACAGACCCGGTCTTTGACTTCAATGATCAAAACACTTGTCCCGGCCGCCAGCGGTTCTTCGATGGATTGAAAGGCTGCGGCTGGTCGATTGGTCGAACCAGTCACACTGGACAACTGGATCTCGCCTAGACCTTGACAAGGGATAGGAGTCAATATAGTGGCCACGCGGCCTTCAAAACTTTTTTCAGAACTGGACAATGTGGATTCCGCTTGGCGGAGTGGGACTAAGATGTAAAAGTTTAACAGAAAAACGAGACCGGTGGATAAAGCGCTGCTGACTAGGAAGATATGGATTGAAGATAGGGTGAACCACTGTTCACCGATGTAGCCGAGTAAACTGAGAAAGGCGATCCATGGAATGATCAGCATTGGATCGATCGGACCATCGAAATCAAAAATATCACCGAAAATCAGCAAAACCACCGCTAAAAAAGCGCAAATGAGTAATACGGTAAAATAGATTTGCTCTGGGGCATAGCTTTCGAGCACGCATCAAACCTCCTTTCATATAAATTGGACGTCGCTGCCAAGCACCAAAAAAGAAAGAACGAGGAGTGGTGAAGTTGTTTTGAAAGCGGTGTCCTATCTCTATTATAAGTAAAAAGGCGTTAATAATCAGAAAAATTAAAGAATTTAAATAAATTTGAATATTTCTGATGATCGTGTGCTGAATCTTCTAGACAGAAGCCTAGCTGAAAAGTATTGACAAATCCTTTAAATCAAAGTAAATTAAGCTAGGTATACAAAGTGATCAGCCTGTCCATGCAAGGCGATCCCAATTTTATATACAACAGACGAATAAAGCGTAATCAGCTTTTTATGAGTAAGTGCGTCATGTGCAAAAAATGAGGTGATAGCAATGGATCAAAAAGAAAAAATGCGCGAATTAATCAAGAAAAAACAAGGTGGCGGCCGTTCAAAGAAAATGGAATCTCCAAAAAATGACCGCAAAAACATGCGTAAGGGACCAAAAATCTATAACAAATAAGCTGGACAGCAAAGAACCATGATCGAGAGAAATCGATCATGGCTCTTTTTTTATCTGTATAGCTGTCTTTTATTATGAGAGGAGTTCACTCAATGCGGGCATATCATTCACTTGATATTTTTCTTTGAACGCATGGATCTCTTCGGGGGTGAATGATTCAGGATCCAAACGTAATTCTTCAACAGGGAGTGGACGTTCATTGGCAATCTTGACATCGATCACAACTGGTTTGGTACTGGATTTTGCTTGCTCGAAGACTGAAGGCAGCTGATAGCTCTCTGTCACGGTATAACCTTTCGCACCTAATGCTTCACCAACTTTGCCAAAATCAGCACTTGCGATTTCCACACCAAATTTAGTCTGTTCAGTATCTTCCTGTTCTGCTTCGATGAAGCCAAAAGAATCATTGGAGAACACCACATTGATGATGGGTAAATTGTATTTGACTTGGGTAATGATATCTTGCATTTGCATAGCAAAACCACCATCGCCGCTGAAGGTAAAAACTTGTCGCTCTGGATAACTCAACTTGGCGGCAATGCCTCCGGGTACGCCATTGCCCATCGTTGCAAACCAGCCAGATGTGGTAAAGCGTTGTTGGCCGGTCATTTCGAGATGTCGAATGCTATGGATCGTCACATTGCCGACATCGGTGACAAAGACAGCATCGTCTTCGGCGATGCGGTTGATTTCTTTGTAGACTGGTTCAGGCCTTAATGGTACTTGGTTATTGGTATCAAATAGATGCCGCCAGCGATGCCAGTTTAGACTGTTTTGCTGATTGGCATGCAACCATTTATCGGCTGGACGGGCACGTCCTATTTCAACCCATTTTTTCAAGGCGGTGCCGCCATCACCTAAAACAGAGACATCTGTATGATGTCGGCGGCCAAATTTAGAGGCATCGATATCTACTTGCACAAACTTTGCTTTAGGATTGAAAAAGCGCCGACCAAATGGAAAATCACTACCGACAAAAACAATCAGATCGGCAACAGCTAACGCTTCATTGGCGGGTTTTGTCGCAACCCGGCCTGCGAAGCCTAAGAAGTTCTCGTATAAGTCTGGAACGATGCCCTTGGCTAAAACGGAAGCGGCCACTGGCATGGAGAAATGATCGGAAAAAGCTTTGATCGCTTCAAAATCCCCAAAGACACCTTGACCAATATAGAGCAAAGGTTGTTTCGCTTGTTCAAAGAAGGGCAATGCCGCGCGCAGATCATGATCTGTGGGCTGAAAGACTGCTGTTTTGTGGTTGGCAGCTGTGGCAACATCAAGATCCTCGATTTCTTCGAATCCAAAGTCAACGGGAATGGTTACAACAGCTACGCCACTGAATTTGTACGCCGCTTTGATTGCTTCATCTACGACATGGGGCAAGCTTTCTGGGGACATCACCGTTCGATTGTAGATACTGACATCCGCAAACATTGGATTTTCGTTCATTTCTTGAAAGTCATTATAGTTCATAGAGGTAGAGGCGACTTGTCCAAGCAAAGCGACCACAGGCACGTTGTCCATTTGGGCATCATACAGACCATTGATCAGATGGGTCGCTCCAGGACCAGCAGAACCAAAGACAGCACCGATTTTGCCAGTCAGCTTCGCATCAGCTGCTGCGGCCAATGCGCCTGCTTCTTCATGGCGGACTTGAATATATTGGACACTTTGCCGTTCATGGAACAAAGCATCCATGGTTGAATTGAATGAGCCGCCAGGGATACCGTAAATATGATCGATCCCCCAAGCCTCAAATACGTTGATCATTGCCGTCGCTGCGTTGATTTTTGCCATTACATTCACTCGCTTTCCTATTTTCCTCTACTATAAGTATAAACGTTTACGAAGAAGACAACAAAGAATGTGGCTTTCGCTAGGGGTAGCACGTCAAAACATCTGTGGGCAACTTTTTGCGCATGGCACAATGATCGATTTCGATTAAATTCATACGAAAAAAGGAACACCGATTTCAGCGGTCTTCCTTTTTGGTTGTGTCATGAGAGGTACAATGCCGTAATTTATCAAAATCATAGGATTCTTGTTTAGGCAATAATTCATAATGCAGTTTTTGGCTGACATCATCGTGGATGATGTGCAGAATGTGTTGGTCTTCGTCTACGGGCCCCAAACTAATGATCGTGAAACGGTCATCGATGACTTCCAGATTTTGCAAAGCACCAGAAAATACTTTGCGGATATGATGGGCAATCTTTATTTTTTTGTCTGCTTTTTCGACGGATTTGGCTAAAGTGAAGCCTTCATCGAGAAATCGCTTGATCATTTCTACTTTGATCACAGTAGGCAATCGGTATTTTCGCGGCGCATTTTCTTCTTGCGCGACAGATACGATAAAGCCTTTTTGTTCCCAATAGCGCAACTGTCGTGGTGAGATGCTGCACATTTGACTAAGTTCGCTGATGCCTACCAATAGGTTGTCGTTTTCCACCAGATTTCGAAATAGATGTGACATATCGACTCCATTCTTGTAAAGGTATTTGTATATATTGTAACTTGTTTTACTTTTGTGTCAAGTAGGTTGACAAATAAACCCAAAAGTTTTAAAGTAAGGAGTGCTTTATGAAAACTATTTGAAAAGAGTGTGAAATATGTCAACGAGTCGTCCTTTAGATATATATGGCAAACCATACAATCGATCATTGTTGGTCATGGTCTTGCTGATTGGTACTTTCTGTACCGTATTGAACCAAACGTTGCTAACAACAGCTTTCCCGACTTTAATGAAGGCTTTTGATATTACAGCGTCAGATGTTCAATGGTTGACAACTGGTTTCTTATTGGTGAATGGGATCATGATTCCCATCACTGCATGGTTGATCAACAAATTTAGTTCCAAAAGTCTTTATTTGACCGCAATGACTATTTTCCTTGTGGGAACTATTGCTTGTTTTACAGCACCTAATTTTTCTACTTTATTGATTGGTCGCTTAGTTCAAGCGGCTGGTGTTGGGATTTCAATGCCTTTATTGCAAAACATTATGTTGTCGATTTTCCCACCAGAAAAACGTGGTTCAGCGATGGGCATGTCAGGAATCGTGATTGGATTGGCACCTGCTTTAGGCCCAACACTTTCTGGATGGATCATTGACCATTATGATTGGCGTTATCTGTTCGGTATGGTGATTCCAATTGTGGTTCTTGTCTTAGTGCTTGCGATCTTTTTGATGAAGAGCGTCATCGAACTATCTCATCCGAAAATCGATATTTTCTCCGCACTGTTGTCCACCGTAGGTTTTGGTACCTTGCTTTATGGATTTTCAAGTGTCGGCGACAAAGGATGGGGCAGTGTTGAAGTGATCGGTTTCCTTGCAGCTGGTGTCATTTTTATTGCCCTCTTTACATGGCGACAATTACACATCGAGCATCCATTCTTGGAATTGCGGGTCTTCAAATCCAATACCTTTACGATGGCTTCGATTTTATCTGGTGTCACAAATATGGCTATGATCGGCGCAGAAATGGTCTTACCATTATATATTCAAAATATTCGTGGTGAATCAGCCTTCCATTCTGGCTTGATGTTACTGCCAGGTGCATTGATCATGGGGATCATGATGCCAATCACTGGCGCTATCTTTGATAAATATGGAGCCAAACGTTTGGCCATTACTGGGATGTTCATTTTGACAGCGGCGACTTTACCGTTTGCCTTTTTGACGAAAGATACCCCAATCTTGCATATTATTATTCTGTATTGTATTCGGATGTTTGGGATTTCAATGGTCATGATGCCAGTCACAACATCTGGGATGAATGCCTTGCCTGTTAACTTGATGAGTCACGGAACGGCAGTCAATAATACGTTCCGTCAGGTGGCGAGCTCGATCGGAACAGCAATTTTGATCAGCGTATTGTCTAATGTAACGAAAGGCAATTTGCCAAGCGACAGTTTATTAGATGCGACACCTTTAGCGTATAAAGATAAAGCAATCGAGGCAACTTTATCCGGTTACCATGCAGCCTTTTATGTAGCCACAGCCTTTAGTTTGGTTGGTTTCTTCTTTGCCTTTACGCTTAAAAAGAAAGAGCCAGCTTTAAAAGTGCTTAAAGGAGGTGCCAATCAATGATCTTGATTTTGATCGTTCTTAGTGTCCTAGGCTTTGCGTTACTTAATGTCTTCGCTAAAAAGTCTTGGCAAACGGCAGTTTCTTTAGTACTTGGGGTCGTTTTTGTAGGTAGTCTTGTGGCTTTGATGGCCAACTTGACCTATCATTTCGGGATGGAAAAAGAAGTCACTTCGAAAACAACTGCTTTGGTATCCAGTGGCGACAGTGATGCATTTGATTTGCTTCTCTATCAACCTTTAGGTGATGGCACAGAAAAAGTCTATCTGTATAAAACGGACAGCGCGCAGGAAGAGCCAAAACAAACAGGGACTGATAAAGTCACGAATGTTGTGGAAACAGGGGCTGATTCAGCGCAACTGACGACGGATACAACTCGCTGGGTCTATCAAAATGATGTCTATCGCTTTTTATTCGGAATTGCGGATAACGACGGTGAATATGTGGAACGCACGAACACATTTGCTGTACCTGATGCATGGGAAGTGCTGAGTGTCGATCAAGCCAAAAAACTAGCGTCTTTGGCGAAGGAACAAGCAGATACCATGAAAACTGAAGGACAAGCATATGTACAAGAAAAAATGCAAGCAGCTTTGATGGCAGATCCGACAATGGACGAATCGGAACAGCAAGCGAAAATCGCTGAATACACCGCAGCTTATCAAGCAGAAGCGATGAAGAAGTTAGTGGAAGAAGCGAAAAAATAAAAAATAAGCTTTCCCTTATGTTGGGAAAGCTTATTTTTTATTTGAATTGACAAGTCTCGATCCGATCGAAAGCTTCTTTTAGTACTTCCAATGATTGTGTTGCCGCGAGGCGGACATAGGTATCACCGGTGGTTTCACCAAAGGCTTTTCCTGGGATCATCAGCACACTTGTTTCTTGCAGCAATTTCTCTACAAAAGCAACAGAATCTAAGCCGCTCCCTGAGATATTGATAAAGGCGTACATGCTGCCTTTGACAGGAGAGAGGGATAGGAAGGGAATCTGTTGCACGCGTTCTTCAATGTAGCGCAGCCGTTCTTTGAACACCGCTACAACTTGCGGAACCAATTCATCATAATGGTTAAGGGCATAGATCCCAGCACGTTGCGAAGGCGTTGGCGCGGAATATGCGATGGCTTCATTGATCAATTTGGCGGTCAGATTGATGGCTTCAGGCGCAATCATATAACCGATCCGCCAACCAGTCATGGCAAAGGCTTTGGAAAAACTACTGAAAGTAATGGTATGTTCTGGTGCGAAAACAGCCATTGGGACAAAGGTTTCGTCAAAGCAAAATGCCTCATAGACTTCATCTGATAGAATCAATAAATCATGTTTGATCGCCACATCAGCAATTTGTTTAAATGTATCAGGCGAGAAGACAGCACCGGTTGGATTGTTCGGTGAATTGATAATGATTCCTCGGGTCTTGTCTGTGATCGCTGCTTCTAATACTGCCACATCGATTTGGAAACCGTCTTTCTCGTAGGTTGGAATAAAGACTGGTACACCGCCTGCAAGTTCGACTTGCTGTTTATACGGAGAGAAGTAAGGTTCATGGATGATCACTTCGTCACCCGGATTCAAGATTGCCGCCAGCGCTAGATACATACCGTGTAAAGCGCCGACTGTTCCCCGAACTTGGCTAGGTGAGAAGGTCAAATTGTATTGCTTCTGGTAAAAATCAACAACCGTTTGGATAAAATCAGCACTGCCATCAGAAGCTGTGTATTTCGTATGACCGGCCTTGACATCGTCAAAAGCGGCGTTGATGATCGTTGCATCAGTGATCAAATCAGGATCACCGATGGATAAGTCGATCAAATTGGGTGTTTTTTTGGCCAGTGTAGCAATTTCCATCAATAAATTTTCAGCAGGTGTTTGAAATCTTTCTGCGATCAAAGGACGTTCCATTGTATTGTCATCTCCAGTTTTTATAATACTTTACTTAAGAAATCTTGGGTTCGGCTGTTTTGTGGGTGATCAAATATTTCTTCTGGCGTTCCTTGTTCTTGAATGATGCCGTCGGCCATGAAAATGACCCGATCGGCCACTTCTTTGGCAAAGCCCATTTCATGGGTCACGACGACCATCGTCATGCCTTTTTCAGCCAGTGTTTGCATGACCGCCAATACTTCACCGACCATTTCAGGGTCAAGAGCGGAAGTTGGTTCGTCGAAGAGCATGACGTCTGGGTCCATGGCCAGGGCGCGGGCAATCGCTACACGCTGCTGTTGCCCGCCGGATAAACTCGCCGGATAACTGTTGGCTTTATCTGCCAAACCGACTTGTGCCAGCAAATCTTGAGCGGTTTTTTCGGCCGCAGCGGGCGCCATTTTTTTGACTTTGATTGGACTGAGGGTCAGATTTTCTAAAACTGTTTTGTGGGGAAAGAGATTGAAGCTTTGAAAAACCATCCCCATTTTTTGGCGAATCTGATCGATATTGACATTCTTTGCCAACAGATCATTGCCTTCAAAGGTGATTTGACCATCAGTTGGTTGTTCGAGCAAATTCAAGCAACGTAAAAAGGTACTTTTGCCGCTGCCGGATGGCCCGATGATCACTACGACTTCACCAGATGTTACCTCTAGATCGATTTGATTCAAAACGGTGTTCTCACCATATGTTTTCACAAGTTTGTCGATTTTAATCACTAGTTTTCATTCTCCTTTCAGCAACGCCCAACAAACGTGATAGAGCGAAGGTCAATACAAAGTAAATCAATGATACGATGACATAAGGCAAGAATGGTTTGAAGCTGGCGCCTTGAACCACCCCGGTTTGAAAGATCAATTCGGATACACCGATCACAGAAACAACGGAGGATTCTTTGATCACTGTGACAAATTCATTGCCTAATGCAGGTAAAATATTCTTGATTGCTTGAGGGAAAACGATGAAGCGCATGGCTTGCATCTGATTCATTCCCAGCGAGCGCGCGGCTTCTAGCTGTCCTTTGTTGACGGCGTTGATGCCAGCTCGAATGATCTCTGCGACATAAGCAGCACTGTTCAAGGCCAATGCAATACAGCCAGCTGTGACTTTCGACAAATCAAGGCCTAAGACCCCTGTACCAAAGTATACAATAAAAATTTGTACCAACAAAGGTGTTCCCCGAACATACTCAATATAAACAGCTGCGATGACTTTCAATATTTTGTTCTTAGATAATTTCATGAATGCCAGCAAACTACCGCCAATCGAACCGAACAAAACACCAACAAAAGCTAGAAAAATCGTATAGCCGGTCCCTGAGATATAAAAAGGCACATATTTGGCAAAGAAGCCTTGTTCAACGGTATCTTCATCACCAAACATCAATGCGTTGGCTTCGGCTTGATATTGAGTCAATAAGTCGTTGTTGACGATCGTGTCGATGGAGGCATTGACCTTTTCTAATAAGACGGGTGCTTCTTTTGAGATTGCGACAGCTGTTTCTTTGGTGCCATTTTCAAATGTGACATTGTCTGCTATCGCCAACTTGTCGTTTGACATCACGTACGCATCCGCAACTGGACCTTCCATGACGATCGCATCGATTTTTCCTGATGTTAGATTGGTGATCAAGTCAGGGACTTTTTGCAGTGAAGTGACAGTGGATCCAGTTAATTCAGTTTTTGCCAGTTCTTCCTGGGTCGTTTGCTTTTGGGCACCAACGGCTACACCATCAAAATCTGACGTAGATTGGAACGTGTCAGCATCTTCGGCTCTAACGATGACTTTTTGCTGCACTTCCATATAAGTGTTTGAAAAATTCACTTCTTTTTTCCGTTCATCAGTCGCTGCCATCCCAGAGATAACGACATCGATCTTGCCGGTTTTCAAGGCACCTAATAAAGCATCAAAACCTAATTCTTCGATTTTCAGATCAACACCTAGGTCATCTGCGATTTTTTGTGCAATGGAAATATCGAAACCAACGATCTCATCTTTGCCGTCGATCGTGGCATGGAATTCATAGGGGGCATAATCGGCTGAAAGCCCCACAACCAATTGACCATTGGCTTTGATTTTATCATAGACTGGATCAGTTTCTGCCGCTTTGACTTGCTGAACAAAGAAAAAGGGCAAGAGGGTCATTAGCAACCCAAAGAGTATCAGTACTTTGTTGAACCTTTTCATGTGAACGCTCCTTTTGTGTATGCATTTTGTAAACATGCAGTTTAAAATTTAAAAATGTATAAAAATACATATAAGTGATAAGACATATCATAGCATAAACACGCGCTAAGTCAATAAGCTTCAATGAAAAAAGCAAAAAAAATTTCCATTATTTTTTTCATTTATTCACCTTTTTAATAAAATTGACATATTGTTACATGGTTGTCATTCTTGATTGAGCTAATCGGTTACATGTGGGCTTTTTCCATGATTTCTCATAAAAAAACAGATGATGCTGCTTGCTTTATTACAAGTAATGAAGAAGAGTATTTCGGTTTTTTGCTGATATAACAGTGTTTAAACAAAATAATCCCCATTTTTAGAAGCTTGTTTAATGAATCATACCGAAGTGAAATATTTCGTCACAAGATTGTTACCAAAAAATTCTGGTGTGCTGTTATGATTGTTCAAGTCGTTACGACGAAACTTACATAGAGCGAGGGAATTACACATATGAAAACAATCAAATCTTTATTACTTACAACGGCTGCTGTTGCAAGCTTGGCAGCTATGAGCACGACCGCACATGCAGATGAAGTCAAACACGTGGTGACATCGGATGATACTTTAACGGCTTTATCACTAAAATATTTTGGCGATATTGATCATGTAGCAACGATTGCGGATCAAAACGATCTAGATGATCCAAATATGATTTATGATGGCACAACATTGGTGATCGATACAGATGCCAAAGCGGAAACATCAACGAAAACATCAACGAAAACTGCATCTAGCAAAGATGATTCAACATCAACTGAAGATACCACTTCAACTGAAGCAACGGATGCAAGCGATTATTCAGGTACAACTTTAACGATGGAATCAACAGCTTACAGCTCTGATCCGGCAGATACATTGGGGGGCGGTACAGTGACAGCAACTGGCCAAAACCTATTAGAAAATCCGATGGCAGTAGCAGTGGATCCTTCAGTCATTCCATTAGGAACTAGATTGTATGTTGAAGGTTACGGCGAAGCGATTGCGAGTGATACTGGCGGTGCAATCAAAGGCAATATCATCGATGTTCATTTCCCAACCAATGCCCAAGCAGAGCAATGGGGACGACGCACCGTCAAAGTAACGATTTTAGATTAATCTTTGTGTCAAAACTGTACGTCATCGGCGTGCAGTTTTTTTGTGTATCAGACAGGGTGCACAGCACGTCTAAACAGACTTATTGTTGATTTCTTGCGATAATAGAAACGAATGTAAAGGGAGGCGTTTAGATGAAAGTTGTATTGATTCGCCATGGTGAAAGTGAAGCCAATTTTGCGAATTACTGGACGGGCTGGTTAGATGTGCCTTTGACCGAAAAAGGACAGCAGCAAGCATGGCAAGCAGGCTTAGCGATTAAAAGTAGAGGGATTCAATTTGATTATGCATTTGCCTCAATGTTGCAGCGGACACTGACAACCTGCAATGCGGTGTTAGAAGCCACCGATCAATTGTGGGTCCCTGTTATGAAAACCTGGCGTTTGAATGAGCGGCATTATGGTCGATTGGTTGGGGTCAACAAAGATGACATGATCACCCAGTTCGGGGAAGCACAAGTCCAGCGTTGGCGTCGTGGCTACAAGGAACCGCCTTTGTACGTGGAAACCAATGATTTTGATCGTCGTTACGATCATTTGGACCAACGATTGGTACCTAAAGGGGAAAATCTCGAGATGGTTGTCGCACGGATCGTTCCGTTTTGGCTAGATGAAGTGGTCCCCCTGATCGCTGAGGGCAAGAACGTGTTGATCACGGGTCATGGCAATAGTTTGCGGGCATTGGTCAAGTATGTAGAAAATGTGCCTGAGGATGCGATGGATACGATCAAGATCCCTAATGCGGAACCAATCATCTACGAATTCGATGCAGCAATGAACTTGATCGAACGGGTAGAATAACGAACAATGTTTGACTATAACCGTGATTTCGTCTGAGCAATCATCGAAATTGCGGTTTTCTTGTGCTATAATAAGAAAAATTTATGGAAAGGCGGTTGTAAAATGAAAGCAGTATTGACCGTTATTGGCAAAGATAAGGTAGGCATCATCGCAGGAGTGAGTCAAAAATTGGCGGCATTAGATATCAATATTTTAGATGTATCGCAAACGATCATGGAGGACTATTTTACGATGATGATGCTTCTGGCATTGGATCCAACGAGTGATTTTGATGGTATCCGGGAAGAACTCCATCAACTTGGACAATCTTTAGGTGTCAAAATCAGCATTCAAAATCAAGAGATTTTCGATACGATGCATAAACTTTAGGAGGCCGAAATGGAAACTAGTCAAATACTTGAAACCATTCGTATGGTTGAAGAAGAAAATTTAGATATTCGAACAATTACGATGGGGATTTCCTTGTTGGATTGTATTGATGCGGATATCGAGAATACTTGTCAGAAGATTTATCAGAAAATTACTACAAAAGCCAAAGACTTGGTTCAAGTGGGTGAAGACATCGAAAGTGAATATGGGATCCCGATCATCAATAAGCGAATCTCCGTGACACCCATCGCTATCGTGGCTTCTGCTTGTCATGCGACACCTGCGGATTGCGTGAAGATCGCCAAAACGTTGGATCGCGCGGCGCAAACTGTTGGGGTCAATTTTATCGGTGGCTATAGCGCTTTGGTTGAAAAGGGCTATCAAGGTGCTGATTTGGCATTGATTGAATCGATCCCGCAAGCCTTAGCTGAAACTAATTTTGTCTGTTCCTCGGTCAATATCGGTTCAACCAAAGCAGGAATCAATATGGACGCGGTTCGATTGATGGGAGAAACGGTGAAGAAAACAGCCGCAGCCTCTGATATGGGCTGTGCCAAATTGGTCGTCTTTGCCAATGCAGTGGAAGACAATCCATTTATGGCTGGCGCTTTTCATGGGGTAGGTGAAGCTGATGTTGAAATCAATGTCGGTGTCAGCGGCCCAGGTGTGGTCAAACGGGCTTTGGAAAAAGTCAAGGGAGCGTCTTTCGACGTTGTGGCGGAAACCGTCAAAAAAACAGCGTTTAAAATTACGCGGATGGGCCAGTTGGTTGGCCGAGTGGCATCTGAGCGTCTGGGTGTACCATTTGGTATCGTCGATCTTTCATTGGCGCCAACCCCGGCTGTCGGCGATAGTGTAGCCTTGATCCTTGAGGAGATGGGGCTTGAATCTGTCGGTACCCATGGCACAACGGCCGCACTGGCACTGTTGAATGATGCAGTCAAGAAAGGCGGCGTGATGGCCTGTAATCATGTCGGTGGGTTATCCGGCGCATTTATTCCCGTGTCAGAAGATGCTGGGATGATCAAAGCGGTGGAAGCTGGATTATTGAATCTAGAAAAATTGGAAGCAATGACAGCGATTTGTTCCGTCGGACTAGACATGATCGCAATTCCTGGCGACACCTCTGCTGAAACGATTGCGGCGATGATCGCAGATGAGGCAGCGATTGGCGTCATCAATCACAAGACAACAGCTGTGCGGATCATTCCTGCGAAGGACAAACAGATTGGTGATCGGATCGAGTTCGGTGGATTATTGGGTACTGCGCCTGTGATGAAAGTCAACCCAGCGAAATCGACAGACTTCATTCAACGTGGCGGTCGGATTCCAGCACCGATCCATTCGTTTAAAAATTAGTACCTGTTCATTTTGTAAAAATATATGATAAAGTGACCTTTAAAAGACAGACCAACAGGCTGTCTTTTAAAGGTTTTTTGGTCCTGTTGCTCGTTTTTTCATGCTTAAGACGGATGTTTTCTCGTTTGAAATCGAATACAATGCAAGATAACACAATAATAAAAGGGGTGGTAAAATGAAGAAAATAAGCCAAATTGGGATGATAGTTATTGTTGGGATTATGGGGTTCTTTGTCTTTCAGCCATCCATTGCTTTTGGACAGACATTTGTCCGTGATGATGCGGGGGTTCTTTCACAAGAGACGATTGAACAAATCGATGCCTTAAACAAAGAGGGGTTTCAATCATTGACCGGCGCGCCAGAATACGCAGTGATCACGATTCCTTCCTTGGATGGACAATCAATTGAAGCGCGCAACTTGGCGCTGTTCAACGAGTATGGTTTAGGAAACCCAGAGGACAATAATGGACTATTGTTTCTCTTTGCGATTGATGATCGTGCATTTCGTCTAGGGTATGGCGATGGACTATCCTATGTCTTCAGTGTGCTATCGGAAGATGATTTGGTGGATGAAGATGCCAAAGACGCATTACGAGATGAAGATTATGATGCCGCGATATTGGCTGCGTCTAATCAAGTCTATCAGCACATGAAAGAAGCGGATGAAACGATTGGTTTAGGGACGATCTATCAAGATGGGAATCAACTGTTAGCAGAAAAACGAGCCCAAGAAGCAGAAGCCAACAAGCAGATGTGGTTCACTATTGGGAAAATCGTTAGTGGCGTCGTAGCCGCCACAGCAGCGGGGCTTATCGGGTTCATCAGTCTTCGCCATCTTAAAACCAAACAGCGATTTGCAGAATACTTGCCGGTGCCAAAACATCTGCAAGAAGACATTCACTTTCAACAGAAAGAATTTTTGAAATGGGCGAGCAATAGAAAGAACTATCAGCGTTACCATCAGTATCAGACAGCAAAAGATTGCCAACGTGCATTTACGCAGTATGTGACGAGTACCTATGTGCCAGCGAAATTGAGTTCGATCACTGGATTTTCGACAACAGATAACCGAGTGATCCAACATGGCTTGATGAATCCTGTGATTGATTCCTATTTTTCAAATCTGTTGCTGAAGAAAAAAACTACCCTCAAACAATTCGGTCAGTTGATCCTTACGCAGCATGACACCTTAAAAACCTATCAAGCACAATTAAGCAGAGAAGTGTCTGAACGGTTAGCAGATGATGATTTGTCAGATGATGTGTTACCGGAGAATTTGCCTTTAGCAGATGCCTATCGAGCAGAAATAGCCAAGCAAGCCAAAGAAGAGATCAGAAGGCGAAGTGAACAAGGTCGCTACTTAGCCCAACTTGTGACGGAAAGAGCGTCCTATCCTGAGATGGTTCAAGCAGTTCCCAAAGAAGTGTCAGATGTGTTTGCAGAAGTTAAAACTGATGCCCTGTTTCAAGTTGACTTGACGCAGATTTATCAAAAACATCCTGAACTGGCTCAAAAATTATCTTCATTTGATGCTTCTGATCGAGAAGCGGTTTTAAACAACGCTCGTCAAGAGTATGATCCTCAAGGAATGAATATGGCATTGTTCTTTGTGATGATGAATACGCATGTGTCTCATCAAGAACAAGTGATTGCAGATACACAAAGTTCCTCTAGTGATTTTGGCGGTTTTAGCGGAGGAAGCAGCAGTGGTGGCGGTGTTTCCGGCAGCTGGTAAGTTTTCGAATACCGGATGAACGTTCATTGACCTGTAACCTATCCCTTTGCATGTAGATTTGAGCAAATGGATGTGTAACAAGGTCGATGGCGTTTTTTCTTGTGGAGGAAATCCCTTCATAAATAAGACAAACCCATCAAAGTGTGGTAAACTTTTTTAGAGTTACAGAAAATGAATGGAAGTTTCATTCGTTTGAAAAAGTGAGAAAACGAGGGATATCATGTACCAATCTTACATATGGGATTTTGATGGAACACTTTATGACAGCTACCCAATCATGTTGAAAGCTTTTATTCAGACATTGAAAGAGTATGGATTCGATCCAGATCCAGCGGAGATTTACTATATTTTGAAAGATTCGTCTTCCAAAAAAGTTGCTGAAAAATACAACTTGGATTTCCAAGAATTCACTAAAAAATTCAAAGCCAATGAAGCACTAGATGATCGTCTGCCTCTTTCTTTCGATGGGACAAAAGAGACATTAGAGGCTGTCGTTACTGCTGGTGGCAAGAACTATATTTTGACCCACCGGGATGTCATCTCAACGAAAGAATTGTTAGAAAAAGAGCAGCTGGCGCACTTGATTGTTGAGATCGTTGGTCCAGAAAACAACTTTCCCCGCAAACCTGATCCAACTTCCTTGCTTTATCTTGTCGAAAAGTATCAACTAGACAAAGATCAGACTGTCATGATCGGCGATCGCACGATGGATGTTTTTGCAGGGCAAGGTGCAGACGTCAAAACAATTTTTTATGACATAGAAGGCATTTTAAAAGAAGTATCCGCTGACCATACCGTCCAATCGATGGCTGAAATACAGCAAATCATTAGGTCTTGAGAAATCAAGGCTTTTTTTCTGTCATTGATTCCTTTTTGCGTATTTCATCTATGAGGTGGTGAAAATGGATCAATGGAAAATGTTTAAAGACTACTGGCGGATGATACTTGCGGGTGCTGTTCTGCTGGTTTTGCTGATTATTTGGTTCGCACCTTTCTCGCAAGACCAAGGAACGAACTGGGATGACATGACGGATGCTGCTGGTCAATCCTCTGAAATGGTAGCGGGAGAGAAAAACCTAGAAGACAGTTCTCAAGCCGAGAGTAACGAGATTGTGATTGATATCAAAGGACAAGTGCGCCAGCCGGGTATCTATCGATTAAAAACAGGTGCCCGGATGTATGAGTTGATCGAACAGGCTGGAGGGTTAACAGAAGACGCGTTAGAAACTGCGATAAATTTAGCCCAAGTCTTACAAGACCAGCAAATGGTATTGATCCTGCATAAAGATGAGAGCCATTTGCTGGAGCTGCCGCAACAAAGCGATGTCGCTCATGACGACACTGCCAATGCATTGATCGACTTAAATCAAGCAGATGCAAGTCAGTTGCAAACTTTACCAGGCATTGGCGCAAAGAAGGCGGAGGCGATCATCCAATATCGCGAAGAACATGGGTTCTTTAAAACAATCGATGAGATCACTAAAGTCACAGGTATCGGCGACAAAACCTTTGACGCTTTAAAAGAATTGATCACTGTAGGTTGAAACAGCAATGCATCATCTAAATAATAGACCACCAAGAAATGACGGTTGAAAAAAGCAAAAAAACAATTAGAATAGAAGTAATCGAATATAAAGGAGTAACTACATGCAGACAAATCGAATTCCCTGGGACCAATATTTTATGGCGCAAGCAGTCCTATTGTCATTACGCAGTACTTGTTCAAGATTAGAGGTCGGCGCAACCCTTGTGAAAGACCGCCGCATTATTGCTGGTGGCTATAACGGGTCTGTCAGCGGCGATGTTCATTGTATCGACGAAGGCTGCCATGTTGTAGACAATCACTGTATCCGCACGATCCATGCTGAGATGAATGCATTACTGCAATGTGCCAAATTAGGTGTATCTACAGATGGGGCGGAGATTTATGTCACCCATTTTCCTTGTTTGCCTTGCACGAAAGCCATTTTGCAAGCGGGAGTCAAAAGGATCCATTACTTGAATGATTACCGTAATGATCCCTATGCGATGGAATTGATTCAACAAGTTGGTGCTACCGTCCACCAAGTTGTGCTCGATCCCATCTATTTTGAAAAGCTGTCTTTCGGCGTATTGAATGATACGACTGTCCAACACACAGCAGAATGATTCTTATCTTTTTCTTGGGGTGATCTTGGCGTTGGGAACGACGGCTTATCTAGTACAGTCTGTCTGTCTCGCTTTGCTCACAGTTTATTATTTCATGATGCTTGTCTGGAGAAGACAAGCTTTTTTGTGTGTGGTGGTATTGTGCTGCTGCGTAGTGATTGCAGCCCGTATATATTGGACACAGACGCCAACAGTTGCTGAAGGCACCTTTAGCGGCTCTCTCAGCGTTCGATCGGATACGATCAAAATCAATGGGGATTTGGTCACGTTTGAAGGGAAAATGGCTTTAGGCAAAGTTATGGTGCGGTTGCAAGTCCAAACGGAAGCCGAAAAAGAACAGTGGCAAAGACGTCAAGATTGGCAGGGCACGATCACTGGCGATGGGCGGCTGGTTCATCCCCAAGGTGCAAGTAATAAGCATGGGTTCGATTACGCTGCCTATTTGAAAAATCACAACTTTGTGGGTACGATCGAACTGACAGATTGGCAGAAAAGCACAGAAGATCAGTCAGTAGTGCCTCTGAGAAAATGGCGTGCTGCTGCAATCACACATGTCCAACGTGTTTTTCCTTCGCGGATCAGTATTTATATCAATGCTTTGCTCTTTGGCTATAAGGATCATGAGTTTCAGGTGTTGCGGGATTTGTTTAGCGGGAGTGGGTTATTGCATTTCTTTACGATCTCTGGCATGCATGTGGCTTTCTTCTTTCAAAAACTGACCTATATTTTTCGCCGTCTGCATTTTACACCTGAGGAAATGTGCCTGCCGGTATTATGCTGTTTAGGCGGCAGCATTGTGCTGTTTGGCGGCAGTATCAGTGTGATTCGCGCAGTATTGGTCTATATGTTGAATGCCTTGATGACCGCAAGAGCCAAATCATGGTCAGCGAGTGATCGTTATGGCATTATTTTAACGATTTTATTGATCATTGCGCCTAAATTGTTGCTGCAGCTATCAGGTCAGTTATGTCTGTTGATGACCTTTTTACTGCTGATGACCAATAGCCTTAGGCCGCGTTTTCATCGTTTCGTCAGTGGCCAGCTGCTAACCTTGTTGGCAGGACCTATACTCGCATGTCTTTTTTTTGAGATCCCTTTGTTCGGCGGACTGGCAACCGTTTTATTTTATCCATTGATGACAACGGTCTTGCTGCCCGGTGTTTTCTTGCTTTTTGTGTTGAGTTTGGTCGTTTCGTTGGCGCCTGTGATTGCTATTGCTGAAATATGTTTAGACCTACTGGAAGGTGCGTTGTTTCATTTACGTCATGGTTCTCTGACGATTGGCGCATTACCAGTATCAGTCGCGCTGCTTTGTACGATTGTAGGTGTGATTTGTTATCAACAAAGAAAAGTGCTCTGGCTCCTAGTAGTCACGATTTTGCTGCCTATTGGGTATCAGAAATGGCAGGTTGTACCCACGATTTCTTTTGTCGATGTCGGGCAAGGAGATAGTATCGTGATCCAGGAAAAAAGAAATCGCGGGGTCTATGTCATCGATACTGGTGGCACGTTGGGCTTTGAAAGACAGGCCTGGCAACAGCGTTCCTATCAATCCGGGGCTGCGTACTCATTGGTGCCTTTTTTGAAAGGTGAGGGCATCAATGAAATCACCGGTCTGTTTTTGACCCATGGGGATACCGATCATATCGGAGATGCGTTATTCCTGATGCAGTCGATCCCTGTTAGGACATTATATTTGGTACCAGGCAGTCAAGAAGATCCGCGGATCGCTGCGTTGTTGAAAGATATGCCTGCGTCTACAGAAGTGATATGGACAGAGATTGGACAAAGAATTGGGAACGAGCAGTCCCTGCATGTGTTGGCACCAGCCTATGGCGTAGGACAAAATGAAGACTCTCTCGTCTTGCAAGCACATCTTGGCTCACATTCATTTTTATTCACCGGTGATTTAGATCAAGCAGGTGAACTTGACCTGTTGGCACACTATCCAACGTTACAGGTGGACGTGTTGAAATTGGGGCATCATGGCAGTCGGACATCAACAGCAGAGGCTTTTATTGCGCACTTGTCACCCCGCTATGGCATCGTTTCTTGCGGCCGCAACAATCGATACGGCCATCCCCATCAAGAAGTTCTGGATCGACTGACGGGTTCTGCAGTCCTAAGAACGGATCATCATGGAATGATCCAATTTAGCTGGTCAGAAAACAAACAGCAGCTGACCTTGCAGACTTGGCTAGACGAAGCCAATCAGGAATGGTAGGATAGTGATGAAAGTGGGGATCGCAATGGATTTACAAAAAGCACTGCAAACGATTCGTACCGATACATTGAAACCCATTTACTTGGTGGTCGGCAGCGAAACTTTTTTACAAGATCAAGTCCGAGAGGCTTTTTTGACCCGTTTTTCTGTTTCAAAAGATGATTTGAATTTTGCCACATTTGATTTGGAGAAAGATGCCGTTGATTTGGTGATCCAAGAAGCACAATCCTTGCCCTTTTTTGGGGATCAACGCTTGATTTTTGTTGATCGGCCCTTCTTTTTGACCGCAGAAAAGAAGAGCAATGGACCAGAACATGACTTAGAGGACTTTGTCAACTATATCCAATCACCTGAGCCAACATCCGTCATGGTCTTGTTCCTTCTAGCAGATAAGATGGATGAGCGGAAGAAAATCACGAAACAATTGAAAAAAGCAGCAGTGGTCATCGACACTGCAGCGATGAAAGAACAGGATGTCCGTAATTATTTGCAGCAAACCATGACCAATGATGGCATCGAAATGACCAGAGAAGCTTTTGACTTGTTTTTGCGCTTAACGGATCTGCAATTGACTAAAGCAATGCAGGAATTGCAAAAATTGCGTTTATATGCCGGTGATGGCCGTAAAATCACAAAAGAGATCGTCCAAGAATTGATTCCGAAAACGTTGGAACATAATGTCTTCGAATTGACCAGTGATGTATTGAAGGGCAATGTTTCTGAGGCGCTGCGTTTATACGATGATCTACTGTTACAAGGAGAAGAAACCATCAAAATCAATGCGATTTTGATCAGTCAAGTTCGGCTATTGCTGCAAACATCGATTTTGATGAAGGTGGGGTACCAACAAGCCAATATTGCTCAAACCCTTGGGATCCATCCTTATCGGGTCAAATTGGCCATGCAGCAGACAAGGGGCCTTGCTGCTGAAGATTTGGCTAGATTGTATGATGAGTTGATCGAAAATGATTATCAAGTCAAAAGCGGTCAAATGGACAAGACACTTTTGTTTCAATTGTTTGTCTTGCGCCATGGAAAAAGCAGAAAATAAAAAGAAAGGTGAAGCAATCAACGATTGCTTCACCTTTCTTAATTTGCTTATTTGGCAATTTTTTTACTTAAACGAGATTTGTCGCGACTAGCTTTGTTCTTATGGATCAATCCTTTAGTCTCAGCCATATCGATTGCTTTAACAGCATCTTTATATAACGCATCTACGTTATCAGCACCAGCTTCAACAGCTTGATCAAATTTTTTGATCGCTGTACGCATTGTGCTTACTTGAGATGAATTCTTCGCATTAGCCGCTTCGCTTGTACGCGCGCGTTTGATTGCAGATTCAATGTTTGGCATGTATTTCACCTCCGAAAAAAAAGTTCAATTACGTTTGAAAAAACGTATAAATCAACACTAGTCATTATACCTAATGCGCTTGCCGATTGCAATAAAAGTTGTAAAGAAATTTTACTTAACACGAAAAAAGAGCAAATTAAATGGCTAATTCATTTGAATATCTGTCGTAAAATGTATCTTTACACATTTTTTATTGAATAGTTACAAAAAGTTTACACAACGGTGATTTTCTATGCTATGATAACTTCGGAATTTTCAAATGGAGGGTTTAATGTGAGTATCGCTTTATTTATAACGATTGTATTGTCATTGGGTGTCATTTTCGTCAATGGTTGGACAGATGCACCAAATGCGATCGCGACAGCTGTTTCTACTAGAGTTTTACGCCCAAATGTTGCGATTAGCATGGCTGTGGTCATGAACTTTTTAGGTGTCTTGGTGATGACGTATTTCAATGCCCAAGTGGCTGAAACAATCAGTAATATCGTAACATTCGATTCTGGGGGCAGTTTCCGAGTGTCACAAATAGCTTTGGCAGCAGCGCTCTTCTCGATCGTTGTCTGGACAGTGGCTGCTTGGTATTTTGGCATCCCTACAAGCGAATCACATGCCTTGATCGCTGGTCTGACAGGCGCTGCAATGGCTCTTGGTGGGTTACATGCTGTCAATGGCAATGAATGGATCAAAGTATTGATCGGTTTAGTTGTTTCAACGTTAATGGGGTTTATCGGCGGGTTTCTGATATCGAAGCTGATCGTATGGCTTTTTCGAGACACACCGAGGCGTAAAGCCAATCAAATCTTTACAGTGGGGCAAGCGGTCGCAGCTGGTGCCAATGCTTTTTTGCATGGTGCGCAAGACGGGCAGAAGTTTATGGGTGTCTTCATGTTAGGCCTATACTATAACGATATCGTCGAAAAAAGTGGCAGCGGTTTTGCAATCCCCTTATGGGTCATGGTACTGTGTTCGTTGACAATGGGTGTGGGAACATCCGTCGGCGGGATGAAAATTATTAAATCCGTTGGGATGGATATGGTCAAGTTGGAGAAATATCAAGGATTTGCAGCGGACGTAACTGCAGCAATCTGCTTGTTCCTATCTTCTGTGTTTGGGATCCCCGTTTCAACGACCCATACCAAAACAACCGCGATCATGGGTGTTGGGGCTTCTAGACGCTTTTCAAGTGTCGATTGGCGGATCGTGAAGGAAATGATCTACGCTTGGATCTTGACATTCCCGGGTTGCGGACTCATTGCATATCTGATGGTAAAAGTTTTATTGTTTATTTTGTGAGGGAGAGAAAGTAATGGCACGTAAAAAAAGTTTTGATTATTTTGCAGCGATGGAACAATTGGCAACCAATGGCCATTTAGCGGCACAACGTTTTTCTGTTCTGATCCATGAATACTCAGAAACAGCGTTAACTGAAGCAGCAGCGGAGATCCATGCATTAGAAAAAGAAGGGGACAAAGTGATCGCAGCGTTGACCAATGAATTGTACGATTCATTTATCACGCCGATCGATCGGGAAGATATTTTGATTATCTCAGAGCGTTTAGATGACATTTTAGATGGCATTATGGGGTTGACTTATTTGTTCGAAAATTTGGTCATTCAGTCTTTGCGCCCAGAAACTGCACGTTTTGCTGACATGATCACCCAAGCGACCCAAGGGGTTGAAACGGCATTAAAAGAATTTCCTAAGTTTAAAAATTCTAAAACATTGCGCAAGATGATCACAGATGTCAATGCCATCGAGTCAGAAGCGGACCTGTTATACTCACAAATGAAAAAGGCCTTGTTCACTGATGAAACAGATGTGTTGGAGATCATTAAATGGAAAGATATCTATGATCGCTTTGAATCAATCATCAATGACACTGAAAGTGCTGTGGATATTATTGATGGCATGGTCATCAAGAACACGTAAAAAAAAGCTTCCAAGAAAATTTTCTTGGAAGTTTTTTTTATAGCTGTGTCAGCCAATAACCGATCAAAATCACACCAAGAACGATGCGATACCAGCCGAATACAGTAAAGTCATTGCGTTTGATATAATTCATCAAGAAACGTATCGCGATCACAGAAACGATGAATGAAACGATCGTCCCTGTCAGCAGGATCACAGTTCCTTGTAAGTCAAAGGCGTTGCCGTCTTTTAGGAATTTGAAGATTTTCAAGGCGCTTGCGCCGAACATCGTAGGGATCCCTAAGAAGAAAGAGAATTCCGCAGCGACGAATCTAGAAGCGCCGATCAAGATCCCGCCGAGAATGGTCGCGCCAGAACGAGAAGTACCAGGAATGAGTGCCAGTACTTGGAACATACCCACGATCAGGGCAGCTTTGTAAGTAAATTGATTCAAATCCGTACATTTAGGGGTTTGATTTTTGTTTCTTTTTTCAACCACGATAAAGCCAATACCATAAATGATCAAAACGATCGACACTGATAAAAAGTTATAGAAATGTGCATCGAGCCAATCATCCAGTGGTAATCCGATAATCACAGATGGCAAGACTGCTACAACTACTTTGAACCATAATGTCCAAGTATTCCTTTTCTCGAGCGCATTCTTTTGGGGCGAGAAGGGATTCAGTTTATGAAAATATAAGTAAACGACGGCTAAGATCGCGCCTAACTGAATCACGACATTGAACATGGTCATGAATTCCGGTGTGACGTCCAACCCGATGAATTCATCCGCTAAGATCAAATGCCCGGTACTGCTAATAGGGAGCCATTCAGTGATTCCTTCGATAATACCAAAGAGAATTGCTTTTATGAAATTAGTAAAAAACATTGAGTCCTTCCTTTCTTAAACAAAATACAATTATCAGTATACCGTTTCTCTAGCAGAATACCAATCTTTTTCCAAAAAAAGAGCGCAGTTTTCAACAAAGAAAACTGCGCATAAAACGTGGCGATTGTCTTAAGATAATAATTCTTGTGAAAGACGAACGCCTTTCTTGATGTAGTCAGTTGAGCCTACTTCTGCAATCGAAAATGTCCCATTTTCATAGACCAGCCGGGTCACGGAACCGTTATCGATATCCATCCGTACATTGTTTTCGTTGTTGATCAAGTGAAGCAAGAAAGCAATCGTTAAGCCGTGGGACACAACTAATGCATTCCCGCCGCCTTTTTTCTCGACCCGATAGGCAATATCTTCAAAACCGTTTTTGACCCGTTCTGTCAGCACATCGAAGGTTTCAGCCCAATTCGCTGTATCTGCGTGATGGATCGCGTTGGCAATCGCTTCGAAGGTGACATGATTGGCGATCATATCATCATAGTCAGGGAAATCCAAGATCCTAGGCAAGACGCCCCACATTTCAGCATCATAACCGCCTTCCAAAGACCCGAAACTCCATTCGCGAATCCGTTTATCGATATGATAAGGAATCTCTGGTCCTCGTACATGTTCTCCTAAAATCAAACGCATCGTTTCGATCGCCCGGCCGCTGTCGCTGGACACTGCTTCCGTAAACGCAACATCCCGCAGGCCCAGACCCAAATAATGAATGCCTTGTTCACCAGTTCGGGTCAAAGGGGTATCACACCATCCTTGGACTCTCTGCAGCGTATTGAACATTGTTTTGCCATGTCGTACGACATAAAGCTCTGTTTTGGTCATTGCCATTTCCTCCATTCACTATCGTCTTTTATTGATTGAAAAACGGATTGGTCCTTTTTTCGATTTCGATTGTTGTTGGTTCGCCATGGCCAGGGTATACAGCCATTTGATTCGGCAAAACAAATAATTGACTCTGAATGCTTTCAAGCAATTGTTCTAAGTTGCCAGTGGGTAAATCGGTTCGGCCAATGCTGCCTTTGAAGAGGGCGTCACCAGCAACGACAAAAGAATCAAAAATAAAACTGACACTGCCGATGGAATGGCCAGGTGTTGGGACGACATGGAACGACAGCCCACCGATACGGTAATCTTTCATTTCCAAAAGTTCTTCTGCAGGTCTGGCTGTGATGGCGCCAAGATCTGGATGACGGCCAGATAAATTTTTCTGAGGATCACTCAACCAATCTTGTTCCAGCGGACTGACGTAAACTGGAATATCATAATACGCTCGTAGTTGATCGACTGCCCCAATATGATCATAGTGGGTATGCGTCAGCAAAATGGCTTGCGGTACAGCCCCTGTTTTGTCGATCTCAGTGATCAGTCTTGCAGCTTCAGCACCTGGATCAATGATCAAAAGCGTATCTTCATGCCAGATGAGGTAACAATTCTCTTGTACAGGGCCTGTGACTAAACCGATGATTTTCATATAGAACCTCCTCATATCGAATAAAAAAATAGTTCCACCTTTAGTATAGCTCAAAGTAGTCTGCGAAACAAAGAAAGGTTTTTGTGCACCTCCACTGGCATACCGATAGGGAAAAAAGCCATCCTTTTTTCGTGCAGCGCATTTAGAAGAAAAATGAGCTTTAGAAAAGAAAATAAAGATTCTGTGAAAAAAAACGACCTTAAACCATAATTCAGTGAGAATCATCCTCGGAAATAAAGTGGGATTCCGAAAATTTCTCTTAGAAAACCCTTTAGAAAAAAGCCGCCTGTTATACTGTAAGTGGTTTCTGATAGAAAAGGATCTTTGATCGTTCAGACATATCTATACGGTGCGTGTGAATCTATTTGATGAAAGAAGGTGGCTTCGATGAAAAAAAGAGTGGGTATACTTTTGATGAGCAGTATCAGTCTGTTTTTGCTTGCCAGTTGTGGCGAAGAGAATCTCGCGATCAATCATTCGACTGAACCACCGGTTTCAGCAGCTTCTGGTGCTGTTGTCAATGGCGAAAGTGATTTGCTGTTGATCCAAACAGACAGCCCTTCCTTCCCTCAGAGTCAAGGCGTCTATGATTACCATGAACATGCATTGACGATCGTGAAGCAGTATTTGCCAATCGCAGATATAGAAGAAGATAGTGTGGCTGATCCGCAAACTGTGACAGCGTATGAAAAACAGATCAATGACGATTTTGACCGGCATTTTTCACAGACGTCAATCAAAATGACGGATGACCCTTATCAAATTTATCAGGCGGACTTTACAGATGCATCTTACACAATCGAAAATGATCGGTTATTGTTAAAAACAGCCGACCAAACATTTACCTTTATCTTTGATCCAGCCAGCAAACAAGCCATTGATGAAAATGGCGTCCGCTATGATATTCAAGTGGATGAATAAAGGCAACCTGCAAAAAAAGATCGATAGAGTAGCGTTTTCCTTTTACCTTGTTTAAACAAACTGTCTGGTCAGTTTTTTAGAAGACTGTCTGCCAGGCAGTCTTTTTATTGTGTTCGCTTTTACAAAATCAAGGTTTCAGCTATAATGACAAACGAGAAGGTGAACATGTGTATAAAGGAAAAGTAGCAGTCCGAAAAATAGTCGAATTTATCTTGCGCAGAGGAGACATTGATAGCCGCCGCGTCAGCAGCCATACCGCGCAAGAAGGTGCCCGTATTCATCGCCAATTACAAAAAGAAGCAGGGGAAGACTATCAGAAAGAAGTCTTTTTGAAGCATGAAAGCCAAGTAGGGAAAGATCGGATTACTGTCGAAGGACGGGCGGATGGTCTTTTTTTCGATCACGAAAAATCCTGCTGGGTGATCGATGAGATCAAGACATCTGAACCTTACTATGAAGATATCCAAGCGGATCAGATCGATCTATTTTTTGCTCAAGGTATGGTCTATGCTTATTTGTTTTTGTTGCGGGAAAATGGCAATCCGGAAGAGGAACATCCAGAAAGCCAAGATACGATCGCTGACACGGCTGAGCCCCTCGATCAAATCGATGTACAGTTGACCTATTATCAGACAACGGAAAAAATCATTACCCGTACCCGCAGAAGTTTCTCAATCAACGCATTGGCTTCTTTTTATGAATCGTTGTTGCAGGAGTATCATAAATGGATGGTCTTTGAAGAAAATTGGCGGAGAGTCCGCAACACATCCTTGCAGTTGCTGCAATTTCCTTATGATACCTTTCGTAAAGGGCAGCGGGAATTGGCTGCTGCTGCCTACAAAACCTTAAAAACAGGGCAACGATTGTTTGCCGAAGCGCCAACTGGGACTGGGAAGACGATTTCAACGATTTTCCCAGCACTGAAAGTTTTAGGAGAAGAGGGCGGCGACCGTATTTTTTATTTGACTGCCAAAACAATCACGCGCCAAGTCGCAGAAGATGCCTTACAGCAGTTAGCTGATACAGGAAGTGAAACCAAAAGTGTGACACTGACAGCCAAAGACAAAATCTGTTTTCTGGAGGAGCGAAACTGTACACCTGAGCATTGTCCATTTGCCGAAGGGTACTATAACCGCATCAATGAAGCATTGTGGGATCTCCTCAATCATGAAAATCAGATCACTCGTGCTGTGATCGAGGCCTATGGGCGTAAGCATACAGTCTGTCCATTTGAACTATCATTAGATGTGAGCGTGTTTTGTGATGTGATCATTGGGGATTATAATTATTTATTTGATCCGACTGTTTATTTGCGCCGCTTTTTTGAAGAACCAGAAGAAGACTATTTCTTTTTGGTGGATGAAGCCCACAATCTGGTCAATCGCTCAAAGGAAATGTATTCCGCTGCTTTGCAAAGACAACTGTTCCAAGACTTGATCAAAAAACTGCCTAAAGCGCATGGGAAATTGACACGGGCGCTCAAGAAGGTTGACAAGGATTTCAAGGAAATCGCTGCTTTAGCCAAGGAAGAAGATTGGGTCTATCATCATCAAGCGGCACCCCATGACACACTGCTGAAACATTTGCGTCCTTTGGCAGAGTTGATGCAGGAATGGTTGCCGGCCAACGAAGAAGATCCGAGGCAAGAAGATGTCTTGCTGGCGTATTTTGATATCAATTATTACCTGAAAATCAGCGAGTTTTATGATGATCACTACGAAACAACCGTCGAAATCGATGCTTACGGGGTGCAAATCAAGCAATTTTGTATCGAACCCGCGCCTTTTTTGAGCAATGTATTAGACAAAGGCAAAGCAAGTCTGTTGTTTTCAGCAAGCTTCTCGCCTTTGCCTTATTATCAAGAAGTCCTCGGGGGCGGAAAAGAGGCATTACGCTATCGTTTACCAAGTCCTTTCCCACCGGAAAAGCAAAAAATAGTTGTTGCCGACTATATCCAAACAACTTATCACCAAAGAACTGCCAGTATGCCATTGATCGTGGAAGCAATCCAGCGGATGGTGGCAGCCAAGACTGGCAACTATATGGTCTTTTTTCCTTCTTATCGATATCTGGACGATGTCGCTGCACTGTTTTCCAGCCAGTATCCTGAAATCGATCTGTTGATTCAGGGAACCGCCATGAATGAACCTGAACGGGAAGCCTTTTTGGCACGGTTTACCCCTGGTGGTCAAAACAAAGCAGGCGATGTCCAGCAGTCACTGGTTGCGTTTTGTGTATTAGGAGGGATTTTTTCTGAAGGGATCGATTTGAAAGGGGAGCGGTTGATCGGTACGGCCATCGTTGGTGTAGGTTTGCCGCAAATCAATCATGAGCAGGAATTGATCCGCAGTTACTACGACCAAAAAAATCACGCTGGATTTTCCTATGCCTATCAATTGCCGGGCATGAATAAAGTGCTGCAAGCTGCCGGACGGGTGATTCGGGATACCGCGGATACTGGCGTGGTACTGCTTCTGGATCAACGGTTTCAGACGCCAGTCTACCGATCTTTGCTGCCTTTGCATTGGCAACATGCACAACATGTCCGCAGCCCTGAGGCAATCAGCCAGCAGCTAGAGGCATTTTGGCATCAATAAAACAAAAATAGGCGCTATCCAGACCAACGTGACCTGGATAGCGCCTGTTTATTGTTTATCGATAATTTGTAAATTGCAGATCGATCGTCAAAGGCAGTTTCCGTAAAAGTTGCATGACTTCTTGCAAGTCATCGCGGCTTTTCCCAGTGACGCGGATTTGATTGTCTTGAATCTGTGTTTTGACTTTCAATTTTGCATTTTTGATGGCAGTCGTGATTTTTTTTGCTTGTTCTTTGTCGATACCATTGATCAGCTCAGCCGTTTGGCGGGCTTTTGCTCCTAAGGCATGTTCGGTTTCTGAAAATTGGATATTTTTGGTGGGTACACTGCGCTTGATCAATTTTGCGAACAAGACATCTTTGATTTGTTCAACTTTGAAATCATCATCGCCGACCACGGTCATTTTGCTGCCGTCCATTTTGATCTCAACGGTTGATCCTTTGAAATCAAAGCGATTCTTTAATTCTTTTTCTGCTTGTTGAATGGCGTTTTTGACTTCTTCTGTATTGATCTCTGATACGATATCAAAGCTTGCTTCTTTGGCCATTATTCATCCTCCTCATTAAAGGTTTGTCTTCATTCTACCATGTTCGAAAAGATTCAGGGAATCAAAAGTAAAATTTTGCAAATAATTGTTTCAATTTTTGACACAAACTGCTATTCTTTGGAAGGAGATTTTTTAGTGAAGGAGCTAACTGTGAGTGAGTAATTTAATAACGAAACATCAACAATCTGAACAATTAAAGAAAATAGGCGTCATCTTGCTTTCGGGTATTACAGCCGCCATTGCCTTGAACTTCTTTTTGATCCCAGCGCAAGTATTGTCAGCTGGCATGAATGGGGTGGCACAATTGATCGTCGCTTTGGCGTGGAATCATCTAGGGATTCACTTAAGTACTGGTTTATTCATTTTTATCTTGAATCTGCCGATTTTTGTTTTGGGCTTTATTAAGCTCGGCAAATCATCGACATTGCTGAGTTTTATCAACGTTGTCGTTGTTTCACTATTGACGATGATCCTTCCTCAAGGGGCGATCACGGACAATATTTTGGTCAATGCGTTGATTGGCGGCGTCTTACTAGGTGTTGGCGTGGCCTTCTCGTTGAAAATGGGGTTCACGACAGGCGGCATGGATATCCTTTCCTTGATCTTGTCGAAAACCACTGGTAAAACTGTGGGTAAATATATGTTTATCCTAAATGGAATCATTGTAATGGTTTCTGGTTTCGTTTTTTCATGGGAAAGTGCCTTATATACGATTATTTCAATTTTTGCGATGAGCTATGTCGTAGATATGCTCCACACCAGTCACCAAAAAGTGACAGCGATGATCATTACTACGAATGCCGAAGCAGTAGGTAAAAATATTTCGAAGCACATTTTTCGCGGCATGACATTGTTTCCTTCTGTCGGCGGCTATTCTGGTGTTCCCGGCAATATGATCATGATGGTGGTCACCCGTTATGAGATGTACGACTTAGAACAAGCGGTGTTAGAAGCAGATGGCAATGCCTTTATCAATTTCGTACCGACACAATCGATCACTGGCCGATTTGCGACGGATGATGAACAACGCACATTCAAAACCACCGGTGTCTTTCCTGAGCTGAAGATCCACAAAAAGACCCGACCTTGATCATGGATTCTCCATTTACAAACGGCACAAAAGAAGGTATGATTTGTTACAAGAAATAAGGAGGTCACCAGCTATGGCATATACAGAAACAGAAGTAGAAGCAATCAAAGAGCGTGTGCTCGCTGCATTGGAAACCGTGATCGACCCAGAGCTAGGGATTGATATCGTCAATTTAGGTTTGGTTTATGAGGTAGAATTCGATGGAGAATCAGGTCATACAGTCATTAAGATGACATTGACAACGATGGGCTGCCCCTTGGCAGATGTCTTGACTGAATCCATCCACGAAGCTTTAGCTGATGTGCCAGAAGTCAGCAATCCAGAAGTCAAATTAGTTTGGTATCCAGCGTGGACGACCGATAAAATGAGTCGTTATGCCCGGATTGCGTTGGGGATTAGGTAGGAACTTTTTGCTGTTCTCACAAGATAGATGATATAGATCAAATAATAAAGTACGCACCCTTTCATTCACTGTTCAACAATGGATGGAAGGTTTTTTTGTATACAAACACGTGGTAAAAATAATGCACAATAGGGGAGAAAATTTTGTTTACCTGAGTATCTACTTACAGATCATTCGATGGAATAGAAAAGGAATGTCGTGTATGCATGTTTTCTCAACAGTATTTGTCTTTGTGTTTATTGTGATCATCCTATATAAAATTGTGGAATTTTTGAGAAACGAAGCGGCAGCAGAAACTACTGTTTCTGCTCGATTAGTCGATAAAAGCATGCGTGCCAGTGATGACATGAATGCGAATGGATTTGCTAGACAAAGCATCACATACTATTTATGATTTGAATTGGACAACGTGAAAGGCTGGAATTTACTGTCGGACACGGAAAATATACCTTATATGTAATTGGTGATACTGGACTTTTGAGATACCAGCGTAAAAGGTTCAACTCTTTAGCTAGATAAGCTTCCTTCAGCCAAAGACGAATATTCCCACAAATACTAAGGAGGATTCTACTTCATCCCCATTGATTTTTCCATTGCCTACAGGTAAACTATTTGAAAAGATTGGGGGATCGTATCCATGTTAACAACGAATTTCGGGCCTTACACGTATCAAAATCCTTTTATGAATGCCTCTGGTGTTCATTGTATGACGATTGAAGAAATGGAAGAACTGGCAGATTCGCAAGCTGGATCATTTGTGACCAAAAGTGCGACTGTCGCGCCGAGAGAAGGCAATCCGGAACCACGCTATATCGATTTAGCTTTAGGGAGTATCAACTCGATGGGGTTGCCAAACCGCGGCTTGGATTATTATCTCGACTACGCAATCAAAAAACAAGCTGAGATGCCGCACGCATCACCTTTCTTTTTTTCAGTCGCAGCGATGAATGTCGAGGAAAACATTACCTTATTGAAGAAAATCCAAAGCAGCGCTTTTGAAGGAATCACTGAATTGAATCTTTCTTGCCCGAATGTACCGGGGAAACCGCAAGTTGCTTATGATTTTGAGTTGACTGCCTCTATATTAAAAAATGTTTTTTCGTTCTTTACGAAACCATTGGGTGTGAAACTCCCGCCATATTTTGACTTAGCACACTTCGATCAAATGGCAGATATCTTGAATCAATTTCCATTAATGTATGTCAATTCAGTCAATAGTGTCGGTAATGCATTGTTTATTGATCCAGATACAGATACAGTTGTCATTAAACCGAAAGATGGCTTTGGCGGATTAGGTGGTGCTTATATCAAACCGACAGCTTTAGCCAATGTGCGCGCTTTTTATACACGGCTGAAGCCTGAAATCAATATCATCGGCACGGGTGGGATTTTAACGGGACAAGATGCCTATGAGCATTTGTTGTGTGGTGCCAGTATGCTGCAAGTCGGCACACAACTTCACAAGGAAGGGCCAGCTATTTTCGCGCGCTTGAACCAAGAACTATCAGCTATTATGAAAGCAAAAGGGTACCAACATATTGACGATTTTCGAGGAAAGCTGCAATCAATCACTGACTGATAAAAAGCTAAAGAAAGAAGGATCGCATTGTTTGAATTGCATAAAGCAACGATTGATGATTTGCCGGCATTGATGGAGTTGATCCATCAAGGTATCGCTGCATTGGCTGCTCAAGGATCACCACAATGGCAAAATGGATATGGACCGAGTGAGGATAAAATCAGAGCTGATATTCTAAAACAAGAAAGCTATCTCCTAAAATCAGAAGGCACAATTGCAGCGGCAGCAGCTTTGGTTTCGGGTATTGACCCAGTATATACAGCGATTGAGGGTAAGTGGCTAGGAGAGGGGCCTTATTTATCCATTCATCGTGTGGTCGTTGATCCACGATTCAAAGGCCAACGCTTGAGTGCAAAGCTTTTGCACGCTTTAGAAGAAGTTGCACGAAACGAAGGGATTTTTGATCTGAGAATCGATACCTATCAAGCCAATACGGCCATGCAGCGGAATATCACCACAGCAGGCTACACATTTTGCGGTCATATCGAGTTTCCCATCCCAGATGGCGCACGCCTTGCCTATCAAAAATTGCTCTCAACTGCTCATTAGGGTAAAAATTTTTTCATAAAGCACCATTTATAGTTGTCAGAAGCTGGATGACTTGCTAAGATAAGCACGTAAAGGACGGTGCCGAATGAAAAAAAGAATCAAAAAGAAAAAAGCCTACAAAAAATATATCCAAGATATTTTTACTGGATATGAAGACATGTTGGAAAATCCAGAACTAAGCGAAAAAAAATTCGTCTATCTAAAAGAAGAAACGATTTTAAAACGTGATGAAAACAATCAGATCCGTTTTAGAACGATCGACATTGACTAAACTACCTTGATGGTAGTTTTTTTTCTTTCATTTGGACTGAAAGAAATTTCAGAAAAAAAGCTTGCTCTTTCATGTTAGGAGTGGTAAATTTATCAACGTTGGCAAAACGCCAGCAGGTCAAAATATACTTTTCAAAAAACATTGAAAAAGTGCTTGACCAAATCTGAAACAGATGATATTATAACTGAGTCGCAAAAATAAATTGATTGATCGTTGTTGATATGACAATAAATTAATTAAAAAAAGTTGTTGACAAATAACAAATCATTTGTTATTATGATTAAGTTGCTAAGGCAGCCGACACGTTGTTGCAAAACAACGAGCGAAAAAAACTTTTATAAAAAGTGTTGACAATCACTTGTCACTCTGATATGATATAAAAGTTGCCAACGCAACACTGTAGACCTTTGAAAACTGAACAAAGCAAGCAAACGAACCAATGTGTAGGACGCTTCGTTTATATGAAGCAAATACATGCAAGCAATAGCTAGCAAAGTTTTAATTTTATGAGCTTAACGATCCTTTGGATCGTTCAAACAAATCATTATGAGAGTTTGATCCTGGCTCAGGACGAACGCTGGCGGCGTGCCTAATACATGCAAGTCGAACGCTTTTTCTTTCACCGGAGC
>NZ_LHOX01000003.1 GCF_001297065.1 Enterococcus sp. RIT-PI-f
TGAATGATTATTTGTATCTAATTCCATGTTATATCAGCTCATTTCTTATATAGACTGATTATAACATAAGAAAAAAATAAAAGGCAATATGCCCTAATTGTCGGTTTTCGAGCTACCAACGGTAACCCTCATACCGAACGGCATTCATCACCCACCTATAGAGGATGGGCGACTTCTGCCTGTGTTGAGTTAAACATACATATTGCATCAATGCTATATAAAAAACGTGTTACGTAACGGTTGCAAGGTCGTTAAGAAAAACAAACTTTCTCTATCTATACGTATCAATACATGACAAAAAAAGCTGAACCCCTCTCATTCAAGGGTTCAGCTCCATTTTCGTTCTATTCTTCTTCTTCAGCCATGAATGTATTGAAGACTTCTTCAATCATATCCCATTCTGCTTCAGTTTCGATTTGTTCTAGATCGCCTTCTGTACCGTCTTCGTTCTCAACGTAAGCATAGGCTTGTAATTCGACATCTTCATCCTCTGGAACACCTGCTGGGTATAACAACACGTAGTTGCGGCCAAACTCTTCGGTGCCATCTACTGTTAAAAGGATTTCGAACAATGTTTCATTGCCTTGTTCATCCACTAACGTGATATGTTCATGTCCTTCGTGATCATGATCGTGGTCATGATTGTGATCGTGTGTATGTTCTGCCATAATAATTTCCTCTTTTCTTTTCAATTAAACAATTGTTTTCCAGCGCCATCCAAATAATTTTGCAAAATCATGACTGCCGCCAACTTATCAATGACTTTCTTGCGTTTCGCACGAGAAACATTGCCTTGTTCTACGAGCATCCGCTCTGCTTGAACAGTCGTTAGACGCTCATCCTGATACACCACAGGCAACGCAAAACGCGCTTCAATTGCTTGACCATATGCCATTGATGCTTCGGCCCTCGGTCCTATGGTATTGTTCATATTTTTGGGTAGGCCAACCACAAAGTGGGTGACTTCATATTCTTGCACCAGCTCAGCCAAGCGATCATAACCGAAATCATTTTCATCTTCGTTGATCCGAATGATCTCGATCCCTTGGGCGGTCCATCCCATCGGGTCACTTACAGCCACACCGACCGTTCGCGAGCCAACATCTAATCCCATGACTCTCATTATAGGTTTATCCCGTGATTGCCTAAATAGTAGCGGATCAGCACTTCCATGATTTCATCTCTTTCATGGCGACGAATCAAATTCCGGGCATCCCGATAACGAGGAATGTAAGCCGGGTCGCCAGAAAGGAGATAACCAACGATTTGATTGATTGGATTGTATCCTTTTTCTTCTAATGCTCGATAAACAATAGCCAATGTTTCGCTAACCTCTTTTTTTCGACTATCATCAAAATCGAAGCGAACTGTTTCATCTGTAAAACCCATTTCACGACACCTCTCTTTGTGTAGATTTTAGCATATCTTGCACTCTAATTGTACTAAAGGTTGTTGAAAACTACAAACATATGCCTTATCTTTTCTCTATTATAACAAAGCTTTATGATGTTTTTATGAAGTTTACCAAAAAAAACTAAAATGCCCGATAGACGTATTGGTTATCCGGTGCGTCGATGGTCGATGATTGGTCGACCACGACCATTGGCAAGTCTCGTTTGAACGGCGCATAATACTGCGACTGGATCGTTCCTTCGACCTGCAGCCACTGATTGTTCTTTGTTTGTGTGTCTGCCGGCAATTCGACCCGCAAACCAAAGACACCAGAATCTGCCACACAGTGGATGATCCCGAAACGAAACAAAAAGATTTCGTTATCATCGTCTTGATCTTGATGGTAGACGAATCCCTCGTAGCTCACTTTCTTGCCGATAAATTCACTAGGATAGGTATAGATCAGCTCCATCACTTCCAGATAATTCTCATCCGTGATCTTGATCGTAGTCTGATCGGCATAACGCGCCAAAGACGTTTCCATCTGCGTGTTGTAATCATCTTTGTTAAAATACAGGCTCGTATCTGGTTTCAGATATTGCGTTGTCATTTCAGGATCGCCCACAGATTCCTCACTCAAGGGAAAGTTGAAGCCTTTTGCTTCCACAATCGTCGTATCCAAACTGACCGTTGGGAAGAATAGACCGACAATGATTGGCAAAGCCAGCAATAAATAAGCCAACAGCCTTTGATGTTTCTTTTCTAAACCATGCTGATGGTCATCATCATGATGGTGACTAGGCTCCTGCTTGACCCAAAAATAAAGTTGCACCAGTGCCAAAATCAATGAAATGATCATTGACAGAATCGCCAAGTACCGATAGTGGACATTAATGAATTGATTGAGTTTTCCAGATACTTGTAGATACATCATCAGCTCAAAATAACCAGATAATATCAAAAAACGTATCATTTCCTACACCACCCATGCATAAATCGACACGACGACAGCCACCAAACCGACCAAAGAAGCAATAAAACGACCAGTGAAATAACGCTTCATCATCAAAAGATTTTTTATATCGACCATTGGGCCAAAAACCAGAAAGCCTACAACAGGCCCCGCGCCAAACAAACTCAACAACGAAGAGCCAATAAAGGCATCTGCCTCTGAACACAAAGATAATGTCAAAGCCAAGAGCAGCATCATGAATACCGCCAGCAACTTTGTCGATCCTAATGTCAGCATCAAGCCAGTTGGCAAATAGGTCTGCATGGCTGAAGCAATCAATCCGCCTATGATCAAATAGCGGCCCGTGTCAAAAAACTCATCTAAGCTATGCTGCAACAGTGCTTTGATCTGCTGCCCTTTCCCCTCTACCGGCGCATGGTCATGCCCGTGATGATGGTGGTGTCCATTGGGTGTACCCCTTTGTATCAAGGACATCGATTGCTGTTTCAACACCCCCTGCTGATTGAAATAGGCCAACCAGACACCAACAACCATCGCTACGATCAAACTACCAACGACACGCAAAAATGCAAATTTGGCTGAATTTCCGAAAGCAATAAATGTCGAAAAGATCACGATTGGATTCACGATCGGCGCAGTCAACATAAACGCAAAGGCTGTATGTACTGGAACATCTTTTTTGACAAACTGATTGACGATGGGGACGATTCCACATTCACAGGAAGGGAAAAACACACCCAGACCACACCCCATCGCAATAGAAGCCAATTTATTTTTAGGTAATATTTTTGTAACCCGTTCTGGGGTCAAAAAAACTTGCAGCGCCCCTGAGATCAAACAACCGAGTAATACGAATGGCAACGCCTCGATGACAATGGATAAAAAAATCACACTCATTTGCAAGACAGAATTCGGCAAGGATTGGAACATATTTTTTTAACCTTCTTTATCTATAATATCTAATTGCTGGCATTACTATACGTTTTTTCTTTGGCTAACACAATGGTTTTTATCTTTTAGACTGATTTTTTTACGATAGCTTTACATTTTGCTCATCTTGTTTCGCCTGATTTCAGCGCTACAACAAACATTTTGACAGAAACGCCAAAGGCAGGTACATTGAGGGAAAGAGGTGATTTCAATGGAAAATGAAACCAACATCGATGCAGCAATTCTCGTTGAGGGTGCACCGATAGGGATTCTTTATTTTTCACAACCAAATTGCAGTATTTGTTTAGCAGACAAACCGCGTGTCCAACAACTCGCTCAGATGCATGGCATCCCATTTCATTCCGTCAATAGTTTGGAGAAACCTGCCATTGCAGCCCACTTTGCTGTCATGACAGTCCCCGTCGTCTTACTGATTGCCAAAGGCAAAGAAGTCCATCGCGAAGCGCGAATCATCGACTTTGGACGACTGGACAAGCAGATGCAGCGTTATCAAGCTGCTTTGGATTCGAATGAAGAACCCCTGTCCTATGCTTCTTTGTTTGACCAGTTAGCTGAATAATGGGCTGAACAACCATTTATCACGTTTCAATCACTACGATTCGGCTCGTCTGACGCCCTCTGGTCGTCAATCGCAGTGATTCGGCTCGGCGGTGACTTCCCTCCCTCCGGTCAGCTAGTACTGTTCATCATCTACTCTGACGCCCTTTGGTCGTCAATCGCAGTGATTCGGCTCGCGGCGGTGGCTACCCTCCCTCCGGTCAGCTAGTACTGTTCATCATCTACTCTGACGCCCTCTGGTCGTCAATCGCAGTGATTCGGCTTGGCGGTGACTACCCTCCCTCTGGTCAGCTAGTACTGTTCATCATCTACTCTGACGCCCTCTGGTCGTCAATCACAGTGATTCACAGCAAAACCACCTTATGCGGGTTGGCATAAGGTGGTTATTCTATCGTCTATTCTTCAGTCGCTGGTTCTTCCACGGGTTCTTCATGGGATAGTACGTTGCCTGAATGTAAGAAATAAATCAATGTTTGTAATTCGTTGGTCAAATCAACATTCTGAATCAAGACACCTTTAGGCGCTGTGATTCTGGCTGGTGTAAAGTTCAAAATTCCTTTGATTCCGGCTTCTACAAGATCATTGACCAAATCTTGTGAGTATTGTGCTGGAACTGTTAAAATTGCCACATCGATTTGTTGAATTTTCACTTGTTCTTTCATATCATCCATTGGATATACAGGCACGCCATCCACGATGCGGCCAACTAAGTCCTCGCTGACATCAAATGCAGCGCTGATCCGGATACTATTGCTTTGGTGGAATTTATATTTCAATAATGCACTGCCCAAGTTCCCTACCCCAACAAGGGCAACATTGGTCATGTGATCTTCGTTTAAAGTCTTTGCAAAAAATTGCATCAAGCTTTCAACATCGTAACCATAACCACGTTTGCCTAATTCACCAAAATAAGAAAAATCGCGGCGGATCGTCGCACTGTCCACTTGAACAGCTTCACTTAATTCAGTAGATGAAACTTTTAATTTGCCAGCATTGTGTAAAATGCGTAAGTAACGGTAATATAAAGGCAAACGCTTTGCCGTTGCCTTTGGAATTTGATGATCTTTCAAAGAAATTACTCCCCCATTGTGAAAAATTCACGTGTGATGTAGCTATCATATCAAATACATTGTTCAAAAATCAATTTGAATGCTCATAAATTGAAATTTATTTTTAAAAATGGTAAAATCAAAATTTTCATCAATCGCCGTTTTCTTTAAGATATGATAAAATGAAGCTATTGCATCCTTGAAGCCACTCGCTTCTTACAGATAGGAATGAGACATTAATGATTCTATTACAAGCCAACCAAATCGCCCGTCTATTCGGCGCCGAGGTCTTATTTGAACATATCCAGCTCGAGATCGCTAGTCAATCTCGGATCGCCCTCGTAGGTCGAAATGGTGCGGGCAAATCCACGCTGTTGAAAATCATTGCAGGGATCGAAAGTCCTGACAAAGGAACGATCGCTAAGAACAAAAGTGCAACCATGGGGTACTTAGCCCAAGATACGGGTCTAAACAGTCAAGCCACTGTTTGGGAAGAAATGTTGGATGCTTTCACAGTCGTTCGAAAAATGGAACAGCGTATGCGCAGCCTTGAGCAAGCGATTTCAGATGCAGCTCCTGCGACAGATATGTCTTCTTTACTAAAAGAATACGACCAATTGCAACATGAATTCGCGGAGAAGAACGGCTATGGGTACGAAAATGAGATTCGTTCAGTACTGCATGGATTTCAATTTGATTCTTCCTTTTATACACAATCGATCGACACACTTTCCGGCGGTCAAAAAACCCGTCTGGCATTGGCCAAAATGCTCCTGCAAAAGCCAGATATTCTGATTCTCGATGAACCAACCAACCATTTGGACATTGATACACTCGCTTGGTTGGAGAACTATCTCCAAGGGTATGCGGGTGCTTTGCTGATCGTATCCCACGATCGATACTTTTTAGATAAAGTCGCCAATGAAGTGTACGAACTAAGCCGCCAAAAAATGCGCCATTATAAAGGCAATTACAGCCGTTACTTAGACCTGAAAGCCGAACAACTGCAAAGCGATTGGAAAGCTTTCGAAAAACAACAAGATGAAATCAATAAATTAGAAGACTTCGTCGCCCGTAACTTGGTCCGTGCCTCAACGACCAAGCGTGCCCAAAGCCGTCGCAAACAATTAGAAAAAATGGAACGCCTCGATCGACCCCAAGGCGATGAAAAATCAGCCCATTTTCTTTTTTCCATCGAAAAGCCTTCTGGAAATGTTGTCATGCAGTTAGAAGACGGCGCCATCGGTTACGCACAAGATGTGTTATCTGCACCGATCAATTTGGATGTCCGCCGCAAAGATGCCATCGCATTGGTCGGGCCAAATGGGATCGGCAAATCGACTTTATTGAAATCATTGATCCATCAATTACCATTGATCACAGGGGATGTACATTTAGGTGCCAATGTCACCATTGGGTACTATGATCAAAAACAATCTGATCTGCATTCGACCAAAACGATCCTTCATGAACTGTGGGACGAACATCCGACCACACCTGAAGTAGAGATTCGTTCGATATTAGGCAGTTTCCTCTTCTCTGGTGAAGATGTCGAAAAACCCATCACTTTGCTGAGCGGCGGTGAGAAAGCGCGCGTAGCGCTAGCGAAGTTAGCCATGGACCATGACAATTTCTTGATTTTAGATGAACCAACCAACCACTTGGATATCGATAGCAAAGAAGTTTTAGAAAATGCCTTGATCGATTATGAAGGCACACTGTTTTTCGTTTCCCATGACCGTTATTTTATCAATCGGATCGCCACGAAAGTCATCGAACTATCAGAAAGCGGCAGCAAACTGTACTTAGGCGATTATGATTACTATCTAGAAAAGAAATTAGAAGAAGCCGAGATCGCCGCTTTATTAGACACCAGTACAACCGAAAAACAACAGTCTGCTGGCAAGAAAAGCTTTGTCCAGAGCAAAGAACAGCAAAAAACCGTTCGCACCTTACAACGTAAAGTCGATCAGATCGAAAGCGACTTGGCAACGATCGAAGAGACCATCAGCGAAATTGAAAAAGCAATGACCGAACCAGAAGTATTGAATGACCATTTGAAACTAACCACCCTCAATCAACAGTTGGAAGCTGCCCATCATCAGCAAGAACAACTGTTGGAAGATTGGGAAGCAAGCAGCATTGCGCTAGAAGAAGCACAATCACCCCTTTAGAATCCGCCTCTGGTCTGATGACAGCCCCCTCCTCCTTTGTTTTACTGGAAGTAAGAGAAAAAACGTAAAACATAGATAGGAGGAGATTTGATGCTATCGGCCAAAACGTATCGAAAACGACAGCCGCGCTTGGTGTTCATTGGATTTGTTTTGTTGTTTGTAGCTTTTGTGCGGGGTGTGTTTTTCGTACAATCATATGATATGGGGTATGATGACGAAAGCATGGTATCTGTATCCATGGTCGAATCAGATTGGGCAGATGATTATGCAGTATTTAACGATGAAGCCTCGCTGGTATTATCTGACAACGGGATCCATACCCCTTTGTATTTGCAGACAAATGAGCAATGGGCGGATGACTATTATGGCCTTGACGGCAGCCAAACGATGGCGGAAAATGGCTGTGCAATTGCTTCACTGGCAATGGTCGCATCTTCCATCAGCGGCTATGAAGTCTTGCCGACAGAAGTAAACGATTGGGCTGGCGACAATTATTATGCCGCGGGACAAGGGACACAATGGCAGATTTTTTCTGACTATGCTACAGACTATGGCTATCAATATCATGACCTTGGTACGAATCTTGATCTAGTTTCCAGCTATTTAACTGCTGATCATCCAGTCATTGTTTCTGTAGGTCCAGGCAGCTTCACAGAAACTGGCCATATCATGGTGCTCGCTCGTCTTCAAGATGAGCAAGTCATCGTCCTAGATCCAAACGATTCTCCAGAAAAGTATCACTATGATACCTATTTCACCTTAGACGAAATCGCGGATCAAAGTGTCCGTTTTTGGACATTGTCGTTATAGTCACGTGCTCCGTCTTGCACTTCAGTGCGATTCTTCTTTAATGGTGAATCGCACTTTTTTTGTACAACAATATTTTTTTTCGCATACTTTAGCACAAGAATTCGCTTTCTCGTTATAATAGGTGACAGAGAGGTGTGATTTGTATGAAAATAGGTTTGCCAAAGGAAATCAAAAACAATGAGAATCGCGTAGCGTTACCCCCATCCGGTGTCTACGAATTGGTAAAAGATGGACATGAAGTCCTTGTTGAAACTGGCGCAGGAGAAGGCGCCACTTTCTCTGATGATGCCTATCGATCCGTCGGTGCCACCATCACTTCCGTCGAAGATGTCTGGACTGTAGATATGGTCATGAAAGTGAAAGAACCGCTGCCTGAAGAATATCCATTCCTTCACGAAGGCTTGATTTTATTCACATATTTCCACATCGCCGCCAACAAATCATTAGCAGAAGCCCTACTATCTGCCAAAGTCACCGCCATCGCCTATGAGAATGTTCAATTAACTGACGGCACCCTACCGCTTCTTTCACCTATGAGTGAGATCGCCGGTCGAATGTCTGTTCAAATAGGTGCCCAATTTTTAGAAAAAATCTATGGAGGCAAAGGCATTTTACTTTCAGGTGTTCCAGGCGTCCGTCAAGGCCGTGTCACGATCATTGGTGGTGGTGTCGCAGGTGAAAACGCAGCAAAAGTTGCAGTTGGTCTCGGCGCACAAGTGACCATTTTGGATGTCTCCATTCCTCGTTTACAAGTATTGGATCGTCAATTTGCAGGTCAAATCCAAACCCTTTATTCCAATCGTTTGAATATCGAAACTGCCTTAAAAACCACCGATCTCGCAATTGGTGCTGTACTCCTGCCTGGGCAAAAAGCACCTTGTTTGGTCAGTACTGAGATGGTCAAAAGCATGCCAAAACAATCGGTGATCGTAGATATTGCCATCGATCAAGGTGGCATCTTTGAAACAGAAGACAAAGTTACCACTCATGATGATCCGACGTATATCCGCGAAGACGTGATCCACTATGCAGTCGCGAATATGCCCGGCGCCGTTCCGCAAACAGCAACAGTCGCGCTGAGTATTGCTACATTGCCCTTTGCAAGAGAATTGGCTAGTGATCCCAGCAACGCATTGCAAAACAATCCTGCGTTAGCAAAAGGCATCATTGCCTATAAGGGACATTTCACGTTAAAAGAGGCTGCGGAAGATTTAGCCTTACAATATACGCCTTTCTCGGACTGTATTTAACTATTCCCCTAACAAAACAGTTGTTTTCCCTAATAACATTCGGGAAAACAACTGTTTTTTTGTTGATTATGAGAATTTTCTTTTTGTACTAGCAGACAAAAGCGAATTATGCTATATTCATACTTAAAAAAATTGCTGCTAGGAGGAACAACGTGCTAACCAAAGACCACATCCAACAATTTCCCAAAATAGAATTACATTGCCATCTGGACGGATCAATCCGCCCTCAAACGATGATAAACATTGCCAATCAACAAGGACTACCCATTGCACAAGATCTAGCTGAGGTCAGTCGCAACATGCGCGCCCCAGAAAGATGTGACCACTTAGTCGATTACCTGCGTTGCTTTGATTTTGTACGTCCCTACCTGCAAAGCGAAGAAGCCTTGTCCATGGCTGCCTACGATGTCATGGAACAAGCCGCTGAAGATGGCGTCGCCTATATTGAGATTCGTTTTGCGCCCAGTCTATCAATGGATGAAGGGTTGACTTGTATCCAAACCATCAAAGCTGTCGCAAAGGGCATCGCTCAAGCAGAAGAGACTTTCCCCATCAAGGGCAATATACTGGTGATCGGCATGCGTCAAGAAGCACTTACAGATATCTCCACGATATTCAAAGAGGCGCTAGTGGCAGATGAACCAAAGGTCGTTGGTATTGATTTGGCTGGTCCAGAAGACGATGGGTATGTCCCTTCATTGGCTGAAAGCTACCAAGTGCTGATTGATCAGCAACAGATACAGTTAACCCTTCATGCTGGTGAATGCGGCTGTGTCCAAAATGTCTATCAAGCCATCGAGAGCGGTGCACAGCGCATCGGTCACGGTATTGCAATGAAAGATGATTTCGTTGCACAAGCCTTTGTCCGCCAACATGATCGATTGATAGAAGGCTGTCCAACAAGCAACCTCCATACCAAAATGATCAAATTCTATGCTGACTACCCTTTGCGGCAGTGGATTGAAAGCAAGATGCCTTTTTGCTTAAATACAGATAATCGAACAGTATCCAATACAACGCTGACCAATGAATACTGGCAAATGGTGCAGCACTGTGGTCTAACGATCCATGAAATGCAAGACATGCTGACACTTGCGGTGCAGCATTCTTTTGCAGCAGAGGAAGATAAAGAGGCATTGTTGCGACAAATGGCGATGTTTTCCAACCAAGCCGCAAAGTGCTAAATCAATCCCTGATCTTTTTCAGTGCTTAGGATAGTTATAACCTATTCATTCCTGGCAGCACTTGGATGATGTTCCCATCTACACTGATCCAAATACTCAGGGTGGTTGGATTATAGACACTATTTCCTTCTATCGAAAAAACCAATTGTTCTGAAGCAACCATGTAGCGATAAAAGTCTATATGTGTGACAAACCAAATGTCATGGTGTACACCTACCATTTCAGCAAAGTCTTCAATCAAATGCCAATTATTATTATCGGTAAATTCATAACTATGACCCCAAACTGACATTAAATATAAATACTGACTTTTATGCAGATCAACAAAATCTTTCCCATGCTCCAACAACTGTTGTTGATGATGACAGGTTGCTTGCCATGCATACCAATCTGTAGGAAGTGCAAAACTGTGGCTGCTACCTACAATACGACTATAGTTGATTCCTAACAACGGAAGTAATTCTTTGATTTTTTTTGTATAAGATCCATTGGGATAGGACATCCCTTGAATAGGTATTCCAGTGATTCCTTCTAGTATTCGGCGATCTTCAATAACTTCTAATGCAACTTTATCTAAAGGACAACGAGCGATAGTCGGATGTGTATAAGTATGGCAAGCAATTTCATGCCCTTGATAAAGGGTTCTCGCCTCATCAAGACTAATTCGTTGTCCTGTTCTATCATTTCTATCCATCAAACCTCCATTTAAATGGAAGGTTGCCTTTAAACCGAATTGGTTCAAAACAGCGATCAGACGGCGATCCTCGATTCGTCCATCGTCATAGCTCAGTGTTAAAGCTTTGAATTTCCCTTCCGGGTAACAGACATAGTATTGTTTCATTTTTCTCCCTCACAATTTGATCGATTGGCAGCTCTAGCCTTTCACAGAACCAATCAGCATACCTTTGGCAAAATGTTTTTGTAAAAAAGGATAGAAAATCAAAATAGGCAATGTGGCTACGATGATTACAGCAAATTTCATTCCTTGTTCAGGAGGTATATAGTTTGGATCTAGCAAAGCGGAATTATTTAATGCACTAGAGGACATCGTTATCTGACGTAATAGTAATTGAATTGGCCATTTGGCACTATCATTCATGTATAAAAGTCCGCTCATAAAATCATTCCAAATACCGACTGCATAAAATAACGTAAATGTAGCAATCACTGGCTTAGAAAGTGGCAACATGATCTTCGTCAAAATCGTTAATTCTGTTGCTCCGTCCATACGAGCAGACTCCTCCAACTCCAGCGGTATCTCTTGAAAAAAATTTTTGATGATCATTAAATTGAAGGGACTAATTGCACCTGGTAGCATCAACGCCCAGTAAGTGTCAAGCAACCCTAAATTTTTTACAACAATAAACGTTGGAATCATCCCACCTGAAAACAGCATCGCAAAAATAACCATGTTCAGCAATAATCCCCTCCCTTTCAAGTATTTACGGGACAATGGATATGCAAAAGTAAAAGTAAAGAATAACTGAATGAACGTCCCACCAATCGTCACACCAATCGTGACAAATAAACTGCGAACAAATGCTGGTGTTGAAAAAATGTATTTATACGCTTCTAACGTAAAACTTTCCGGCCATAAAAAAAAGGGCCTAGTGATAATCTCTGCCTCCGTTGCAAAAGAGGCCGCAATCACATAAATAAAAGGTAGAACCATGATCACAGATAAAAATGTAAGAAAAAGCAAATTGAGCATATCAAAGACTTTTCCAGGTTTTGTGTTATGCGCTTTATTCATAATAACTTCCTTCCCCTTTTAGTAAAGGCCGCTTTCGCCAAAAACCTTAGCTAATTTATTCGTAGACAAAACCAAAATGATACCAATCACAGATTTAAATAGGCCAACAGCTGTACTATAACTATAAGCCCCATTGGTGATTCCCATCATATAAACATACGTATCAAAAACATCTGCTACGGGTCGATTCAGCGCATTCGTCATTAGATAGATTTGGTCAAAACCTGTTGACAAAATGGAACCTACCCGCATAATCAACATAATAATGACAGTACTGCGAATAGCGGGCAATGTTACATGCCAAACTCTCCGAAAACGACCCGCACCATCCATGATTGCCGCTTCATACTGCTCTTGATCCACGCCAGATAATGCTGCTAAAAAGATAATTGTCCCCCATCCAATTCCTTTCCAAAGACTTTGCAAGATAATCAAGGGCCGGAACCAACTGGGATCCGTCAAAAAATCGACCTCTCTACCAGTAAGTGCTTGGACAATATTTGTGATCACTCCGTTGTTAACGGAGAATAGAATAAATGTCAAGCTTGCGACGATCGTCCAAGATAGAAAATGAGGAACGTAGACCATTGTTTGAACAACTCTTTTGTATATGGCATGACGCACTTCATTTAACAATAGTGCTAACACAATCGGTGCTGGGAAAACCACTATAATATCTAAAAAAGCCAGCATCAATGTATTACCCATAATTCGGAAAAAATCAGGATTAATAAAGAAATCTCTAAAATTATCTAAACCGACCCATTTACTATCAGCAATGCCTAAAAATGGTACATAATCTTTAAAGGCAATGATGACTCCATACATCGGAGCGTATCGAAAAACCAAAAAATAGGTCAGTCCCGGTACCACTAAGATGTATAACCATTTATTATTTTTCAAATGTTTAAAAAATGCCTGCCGTTTATTCTTTTTTGTTATCGAAATGCCTATAACATTCTCAGGTGTTTCCATACAGTTCCTCCATTCTAAGGTCAAAGCTGAAACAAAAGCTTCAGAAAGCGAACAAACTTGTCACTTTTATTTCAGCCGCACCTATCTTAATTATCTGCTTGATATAACGTATTTGTTTCTTCGATCAAATCTTTCCCTCCGCTATTTTCCCATAAGGTAATCGCATCTTTCCAACCAGCTTCATCAATTTGACCAGCAATAAATTTCACTCGTGCATCAGTTATGATTTGATCTAATTGCGCCCCTTTCGTTGCGTACGTGTCAGTCACGTATGCTGCCGCCGGATCATAAACAGCATAGGCTAAGTCCCGTTCTTCTAAAGACTTGCGCAAATTCCAAAACTCGAGGTCTTTATCTGTAGCGGGTTTTGCTGTATAAAGTACACTTTCTTCTGTTACATTCGTGCCCATCTGCGCATATGATTTGATGGCATTTGCCACTTCAGTTGCTTCTTCGGTTCCTTCAATAGCAACTGAGAACCCATCCTCTACCTCGAAGTTGACACCTTCGATCCCGTTGTTGAGCAATATTTGCATATCTTTATCATTCGTTTTATCAATAAAATCTAACACTTCCCGCAGTTCTTCCTCCGTTTTAACAGATGCTTTCGGAATGGCAAGGAAACCAGAATAGCCTGCGGTTGGTTGGGCATAGACATTGCCATCTGGTCCAGCTAGATTGCCTGTAATCAACACTTTGTCCGCACCGTTTTCCGGATCTTGCTGCTTGAACACATTGGCAATTTGAGAAGCGCGAGAATACATATCCAAAATAATCCCACCGGTACCATTTACGAATGGATCATTCCAATTATCAGATGACAAGGTTGCAAAATCTTTATTGATCAATCCTTCATCTACCATTTTCTGGGCAAACTTGATTGCCTCCAAATATTCATCAGTTTGGAATGAAGGTTTCAATGTACCATTTTCGTCGACCCAATTATTCCCTGCCCCATACCAAATCGTTAAAATGTCAAATGCTTGTGCAAAATTTGGTATAATGATTCCGGTCGTTTTTCCTTCACCATTCCCCTCCGGATCTTGCTCCTTAAACGCTTTGGCTACATTATAGAGGTCTTCTATATTTTGCGGTTCTTCCAATCCAAGCTTTTCTAACCAATCTTTTCTAATAATTGCTGTCGAACGCATTAAATCACGTGCACGATAAATACCATAAACCTTTCCATTTAAGCTAGAGGCTTGCAAAATTTCTTCGTTGGCCTGTGATAAATTCGGATAATCTTGAATGTAATCAGTTAAATCCCAGAACGTTCCATTTTCTGCTGACTTGACAAATCCTGGGTCTTTTCCTTGAATAACAATAATTTCTGGAATATCATCAGAAGCCAACGTTATATTCATTTTGTCAACATAAGATGGGTTTGGCACCCAATTGATCGTAATTTCTTTTCCTGTATATTCTTCTAACTTTTGATGTACCATGTTGTCTGCTTCAGGCGGATCAGTTTCTATAAATGGAACCATCATAGTGATTTTATTTAACGATTCCCCAGAACTAGTGTCCTCCGTTTGGTTGTTCCCACATCCTGCAATCAACATAGAACCAATCAAACTGATTCCACCACACAAGACCAATTGCTTTTTCATTATATTTCCTCCTTAATATTTATTATTTCTGAAGATATGTCATCTCCGATATACACCAAGCACAACAGAACGTTTAAACACCATTGAGAAACGGTATTCGTCGAAATCCATGGCAATTCAGTAATAGGCTTCCAAATAACGGCTTCTTTCATGGTCGAAGATACGGGCAATGGGATACTTTCATTCAATAAAATGTCCCACGCCTTTTTAGCTAACTCTTTATCCTGATAGAACTGTGCAGCGTATGCCATTAATCCAGTGGCAAAAAATGGCCATGAAAAATGCTGATCATTTAATTTTTTCTGACTTTCTTCTTGTTTCTTTTCATCAGACAGAGCATAAAAGCGACCAAATTCAGCTAACATCGTTGACCAATCTTGATCATCAAGCAGCTGCTCTAGTTCCAACCATACTTGCGGCGCACCAAAAGCAATAATCATATGGTATCCGCCTATATTGCCAGTACCATAATATGTTAGATGTTTAGTGTTCGTATCAAAAAGATAAGTGGGACCGGATAAAAGCCTATTGGGCGTCGCTTTGATATCGTTGATTCCCGTTTTTATATATTCTAAATACAACTGATTGCCGCTTCTTTCCCACTCTGTGAACCAGTTAGACGTCAAAGATGACCAATCCGGACCTACACGGATTGGATATTGCTCTTCAATTATTTCTGGATAAAATTCCCTTAAAGGAGCCAATTGATTGAAAATAACAGTATCATTGTCTTTCACCGAGGCAATGATATCCCCGATACGCTCGTCCCCTGTTAAATAGTAATAATAGCGATGCAGACCTGCCATTGAGATGCGAGCCTCTTTGCATTGACATCCCCAGTGCAGTACATTGTGTCTAGAACCCAATCCTTGATATTCGCCTAAATGATACTGATCCACTTCTGATGTATGACGTGTCATTGCAGCTGCAAAATCAAAAACAGCAGGGTCACCTGTACGTAGAAAATCAAGCCACAGCCACATGTTTGGCACTAATTCTGTATTTTGCCAAGCATAACCTCCTATATCATAGCGCCACACATGACGATCTGCGTCGTAAGTGTGCATCACATCTCCAAAGTGCCAAAATCCATACCAATCTCTTTGTTCTACTTCATTTAAATAGAACTGTTTCAAAGAAGCCATCTGGTCTTCTAAAAAGTGCTTCATTGGTGTAGAATGATCCATTAGCGGCCAAACACCGAATACTTTTGTTTGATGATAATCTTCTGGATAGCAGACAATCTGCGGATTGTTCTGTAAATTATCGGCAAATAAACCAAATTGTTCTTGTGTAGCAGGCTGAGAAAAAAGTGAGATTTGCAACAGATTGGTATTAGCGATTCCCACAGCTGTTGAACGTAATTCTTCCATACCTTCATAAGCACTTAGCATATGATCCCGATTTGAGTAATGAGAAAAATCCATTGGCGGGCCTGATCTTGACCATAACCAAGCGGTGATTGTCGTTTCATTCCCAGTTAAGTCTGACACCTCCAATTCTCTTGGTGCCTTTTCCCAAAAATGTGCCATCCCCATAGCAACACCGCCATCAACACCACCAACATAAATAGCACCTTTACTACGATCTCCTCTGCCTGCTTCAATAGATGCATAACCTTTTTGGGTCATTTTGGAGAAAGAAAAAGAGCTTGGACTTTCTTGAATTAATCGAAAGTTGTTCCAAATCGCTTGTTCTTTAGTGTGAATCATCATTTCTGGATCTAATTCGCTTTCGGCGGTTACTTTTCCTTTTACTTGTTCTTTGTATGCAAGATTATTTTCTGAGTATCTCCGTGACAAAAAAAGTTGTGCTGGTTCTGTATAAACTTGTGCGCCTGCAATTGATACAAACCGATTCCACGCTTCCCCTCTCAACGGGGCTTTTGCTTTAATATAGATACCATCATAATTTTCGGTTTTTACAAGAATCATCGTATGAACAATATCAAATGTCGACAGTTCTTTGAAAAAGCGAAACCTTATGATTATTTTTTGATACACATCTCCTAGATAAGTGATATCTCCTTCAACTTTTACGACACTTTTAATTGGTCCGTTTTCTTCTAACGAGATATTGGTTTTGACAAAAGTCAGATCCTGATCCTTGAATACAGCACCAACAGTCAAATGGCTTAATTTAACATCATTATTCACTTTTAACCACTCGATAATATGTTGCAACTCACCGTGCTTAGAAAAGAATACTTTAAAACAACCGTTATCAATGTATATGCCATTATATTTTTCAATGGCAATATGTTCACTTTGTAATTCTTCACTTTCTTTTAGCTGCAAATCATGCATACCAGCTGCAAAAACTCCGGCATGCTTCGTCCATTTTATCGAACCATCCGGCCAATAGGCCATCACTTGACTTTGTAGAGGACTCGATCCAAGTACATACCCTGAGGTGATTTTACCTAATGAACCTTGTGCCCATGGATGACCAAATGTGACGGCTTGCTTAGTGAGCGGTGCTTTCCTTAACCATTTTAGTGCCACAATCCATTTCCTCCTCTGCTAGTTTTTCCTCATTTTTTTCATACAGTTTTAAATGAATCCCAGTCATGACAAGGATGAATAGACCGATACTAAAAAAAAGGATCACTCCTGGAAACATTAATGAACCATAAAAGCAAATGCCTATCCATACGAGTGTTAGAATACTGCCAGCCAAATTATAGAAGATGAATCGATAGCCATTTTTTAAGGCATCAAAAGCACGAATATGATAGAAGTCAAAAATCGTCATACCAAAACATAATGTCAACAAAGTTACTATTTGAATCACACTAAAGATTAAGAGAATAACATGGTCATTCACAATGCCCATTGATAACACCCATTGCGTATCCCACCTCAAAAACAAAAGAACCCCAATTAAAGGAAGCATTATTATATTTCCTGAAAAGAAGTTCTGCCGATAGGATCGCCAATAATAACGCCAAGGTTTATTCATCCTATGCTGATGATACATCCTAGAAATAGAAATAGCTGCCAATAAACTAGGACCTAGTCCAAAAATCCCCAGTCCGATCACTGTGCCCAGAATAAATAGTATATTGATCACAGCACATATATATAATCCAGATAGTGCAGTATATATCTTTTGTATACTCAATGTTGTCATCGGTTTACACCTGCCAAACTTTCAAATTTCGATAGATTGCCTTCATTGGTGCCATCTGTCTAAAACCGATATATCCTTCTTTCAAAATGGGGCCGTATGTATGTCCATCATCTTGCCATGTAAAAATATTCAATCCATTCATAAAAAAACTGATTTCTCCTTCTATTTTTTTGACCTTCATTTGAAAAAAATCTAACACATGCGTTGCATCTGGTAATGGATCAGCTCCTTGTGCAACCAAATGAAAACCATTGCTTTTCCTTAAATTGGCTGTGCGGAAGGATAATTCTGAAAGATATTTACGTCTGAAATAAGAAATATGATAAGTATTGATATCTCCAGAATGATATTGAGGATAATAGCCATTTCTACTTGCGAGATGCTTCTCAAAAATATCCTCACCATTTTGACCAATCGCCGCAAAAAAAAGCATACATAGTCCACTGTCACTTAAAGGAAGAAACTCCCATTCAATCTGGATATTTTCTGGGAACAGGTGTGGCAGCCAGCAAGTGAAGTGTGCGTGATCTCCCATTGATGCTGGATCACTATTTTCAAAAATCAATCCCCGATCTATCCGTTTACTCATAGGTCCTTCTTCGATCCAGTCAGCTACTGAACTTAAATCGTCTAAAGATCTTTCATATAGTAATTCCATCATTTTCAACTCCCTTACTCAGTAACAACGATTGAAAGCCTTTACATTTATGATTTTACCGAGAAAAAAAATTTCCAACAATTGACAATTTTTGATAACAGCCGTAAACATGTTAAATGTACGCTTAAATAGCTAAAGCAGCATTCTTACTCGTGAATATTCTTTTTGACATAAAAAAATTTCCCTGTATAGAACAGAAAAATTTTTTTGTTTTTTTTATTGAGATTGACGATATTGCCCTGGTGTGATGCCATACTTCCTCTTAAATAATCGATTAAAGTAGCTTGAAGTATAGCCCACTGATTCTGCGATTTCGTTTATTTTCATACTTGAATTCAGCAATTCACGCTTTGATATTTCTAATCTTAGTTCAGTTAAGTAATCGATAAAGTTGATTTGCATAACACGCTTAAATTCTCGACTTAATTGTGTCATTTCCAAGTCAACAAAATTTGCTGTTTCTTCTAATGATAACATTGGATTTCTATATTCTTGACGAAGATAAGTAATGGCCTTTTCTACTGCTATATCAGTCTTGTTCTTTTGCTGCTCAATAAGTAAGTTTAAAATAGGATGAATAAAAAAAGTATATAAGTCCTCTGATACTTTCATCGCATTTGTATACATTGCCAGTTCTTTTAATAAATTCGTTTTGGAAATATAAAAGTTTTCACTGATGTTGCGCGAAAAAAGAATAAAATGGATTTTATCATATAAACGTCCTAATCCCTTGATAAGAAATCCTTGTTGGTTATGTTCACCCAATAAATGCGTAATAAATGCATCCAAATCATCTCTGATAGCGCAATCATGTCGTTCGATTTTCCTTATTATTCGTTCTTCTAGATAAGTGGGATATACATGTTTTACAGTTTCAGGAACAATTCGCTGGTTTTCAGGAATAATTTTCCGATATTCTTTTTGCTTCACGATCAACTGAGCGTACTTAGCCAGACGCTGTACTTCTTGTACATTCGTTTGGGTAATCACCATCACATACTTTTTGATAATACGATTGCCAAAATCATTGACCAAATTGATAAATTGGTCCATTGATGCTTGACTTTCATTCGGTATAAATAGTAACATTCCTTCCTCGCTGAATGTACATACTGCATACTCTTGAAATGACCTCGAAGCGATATCACGAATCAGGTTTTCTAAGATAAACGCTTGAGAATGATTGAGATTGATTTCTTGATTATCATCTATCATATTTCCAGCTAAAAAGACATAACATAGATGGTAGTGGGCAATTGACTGTTTCCATCCATGAAGAAACAATTGGTTCCGAACCTCAGCTTCCGTCAAATAGCTGTATTTGCCGTCTATTACTCGAGACACTGCCAATTCTTTATCTTGTTTGATATGGGTTTGTTGGATATGTTCAAGCATTGATTTTCTTTCCATAATCTGTTGCCATTCATGACGCAAAGAATCAAATTCGTTCCCATCATGAGGCTGCCAATTTTCATTCCCAAAAATATCATTTAACATACTATCCATTGGCTTAAGCTGTCGTTTAACCAGTACTTGCCCTAATGCAACAAAAAAAAGAAATAATGCAACGCCAATGAACAATAAGATATCTGAAAAACGATGGATTGGTTGTGCAATCGTTGTAATAGGACTTACTGAATAAAACAACCAGTTTTGTGCTAGACGTGCCATTTTTGCTGTCACGAAACTGTATTGAATTGTATCGATCGTTTCTTGCCAGGTACTCATTCGATTGGCATGTCCAATAATGTAATTCTCATCAAATTCTATCCCTGTACTGACAATCATTTTGCCATCGATACTTAGCGCTGAACCACCATTTTCAATTGAACTAAGGGCTAGTAATTCTAACATAGCCGGTTTATTCATCGTTGTCACTAAAAATACTTCCCCTAAAGACGACACACTGCTTATGTTTTGTAAAAATAACAATTGGTTACTACTAGTCAACACCCATTGATACTCTTTGTCATTGGAAATTCGATACTCTTCATAAAGTGATTCATCTTGAATAGACCAAGTTCCTCCATCGCCAATGACAAAAGACTCTTCAGAAAAAATAAAAACCTCGCAATTCTTGATTAAAGGGTTGCTGTTTTTAAAACGAAAAAGATCTTGAGAGACTGTCATGATTTTCTGAAAGGCGCTAGAGTCATTTAAAGGGACGATTGAAAATTGTTTCATTAAATTTTGTCCCCATACACTGGATAAAATTTCTATTTGACCAATTTGCTGGTTCAAATAATCGACTTCTTGTAAGACTGACACATTATGCTTCTTTATAAATTCTGTTTGAATTGGACCATTCAAGTACACTCTAATACCTAAAGCTATAATAATAATCGGTAGACAAAATAAAAAACTGATCATCCGCAATCGTTGTTTAAAGGTATGCTCTTTTTGAGAAAAAAATTTCATTCGTCTCCCTCCGATCATATAGAACAGTATCAATATACATATGATTTAGTCAGTTACAGAACTTTCGGTACACGCTTCATGATTTTTATCTTCAAGTTTCAAAAGTTCAGCAAATAGGGTCAAACAAAGCCCTTGTCCCCATCCTTGAATCCACCGTTTTGAGATGTCTTTGTAACCTTGTGCATCACTCATGATTGCCGTACCAGCGGATACATCATTTACCTTACCGTCATCACCGACATGGGATAAAATACCTTCAATTGCACGCTCGATATACCGATGATGCAAGGGATTGCCATAGGCAGTCATACTCGCAGCCAACCCCGCAGAAGCCGATAGTTCCTCATAGGATGACTGATCGTCCAGAATCGTACACCACAATCCGTTGTTGGTTTGTAAATATTTGACTGCCGATAATTGCTCATCTAATGACCCTAAAATGTCCATAAATTTAGGGTAGAGGTATGCCTTTGGTAATATTCTTCCAACTTGTGACATTGTATACGCCGACCAAGCATTTGCTCTTGCCCAATAAATACCAGATAAATTCGTTTGTGTACTTGCATCATATCCATGGTAAAAGAGGCCAGTTTTAGGGTTTTGTAAATACTGAATATGCCAATAGTACTGATTTAGCGCATCGTTAATCAGTTGCTCATCTTCTAATTTGATTCCCATACGCAACATCAAAAAGGCTGCCATGAACAAGGTGTCTGCCCATGCTTGTTCAGGGAAATCATTGCTAGATGATACCGTATGCTGCAATACATTTGGTCCAAACCGTAAGGCTTTATGCTGTAAATAATCGATTTTGCTCATTAGTAATTGCCAATATTGTTCTTCTCCAGTTTTTTCATAAAGCGTGAGTAGACAATGTCCCATAGCACAAGTATTAACCGTCCACCGTTCAGGAAGTCCTAGAGAAATCAACTCATCGATTCGCTCTTGCATGATTCCAATATATCTTTCTTCATTTGTTGCCTCATACAAAGCGCTGATTCCATAGTAGGCTACACCACAAGGCCAATCCCACGTCATGTCCATACACATTGTCCGCGCAACTATGCTTTCAGCTTTTTCTATAAGAACATGTTGATTTATATTAATAACCATTGTCACTCTCCAAATATTTTTTTATTACTAGAATACGATATTCATATCCTTCTAATTGATAATCCCCCATTGGATAGTTGCTGTTTTTTAATAAATCTTTAGCTGGCATCTTCAGTCGATAATGGGCCATAGACGAACCCAAGTTTCCTAAATATAAATAAATTTCTGTTGCTGTTTCTCTACGATATTTGACGATACCTTCTTCAATGTTTAGCATTGAATGGTCTTGATCGAATGGTGCAATTTCTTTCTGAATAAACCGGTGCCATAACAAACTTCCTCTTAAATCGATTGGCAAACCGCCACAGTAAATCACTTCCCCATTTCCAATTTTTTTCTTGGCCATGATATTTTTATTGTTTTCAAAAAGAGCCAAAGCTTCCCAATTCGTTCCTGAAAATGTTGTAGTCAACCCCATCATAGACTCAGTTCGGTCATTTGTACTGATAGTCGCTGGGTATGTCTCGACCCATTGCTGCTGAATATGATTTAGTTCCAACCATTCACCCAAAATGTCCAGCCCGTTTTTTTCTGGCCAACTCAGTTCCATTGTCCGATCGCCAGTCATTGGTCCCAAAATCAGTTTCCCGCCACCTTCAACGAAATCTTGACATTTTTTCAGTAATGTCGGACTAATGCCACGAACAAAAGGAGCCAAAATGAGATCATATGGCTCAAATAAACTACCTTCCTGAATAACTTCGACACTGACACCAGCTTTGATCATGCTTCCATAATACTCAGTAACAAGGGAACGGTGGTTGCATCGACCACCTGTTTCTACTTGATAGAACCGTTTGGCGTTGTCCGAATACAGCAACGCAATTTTTGCTGACACATATTCACTGGTACTTAAAGAAGGGCTAAGTTCTTCTAGTAATTCACCACATTTTATTACTCCAGCGTAACCTAAGTCAGGCTCTCCCCAAGATGTAATCACCGCGCTATGCGTTTGCTCGACACCATATCGATGTCCCCGAAAGTGCCAGAATGTAAACGATGAAAGATTTCCTGCAAAGCCAACAAAAAATTTAACCGGCAAAAAATTTTCTGGTTGCGGTGAAACATAGTTTTCAATATGTCCCACATGAGAAGTACATGTTTCTAGTAAGAGCATCTCCTTTCTATTTCTTAAAACATTTCTCCAAGTATCCAGATTTAATGTATAAGCCGGATAATCTTCAGGCGATGGATAGGTATCAAACCCAGCTACATCTAAAGCAGAAAACAGCTCCTCATTCATCAGATTAAAACCAAAAGCTGTATTGTGAGTAATCGGCAAATCTGATTCCATACGTATATAATGACAAGAATCATGGGCAAATTCATTGATGGTCTGTGCGGTAAACTTCCTGAATGCGTTCGTTAATGAAGAATTATGAATAAATGGTGTTCTAGTAGGTAGGATAACTTCTTCAAAGCTGGCATAATGCTCAGACCAAATTTGGGTGCCCCACTGTGTATTAAGAAACGCGATGGATTGATACTCTTTGGCTAACCAACCCAGCCATTTTTCCTGGCAAGATGGACAATAACAGCAATCAACATGACATTTAAATTCATTGTCTAGTTGAAAAGCTACTACATTGTCAAAAGTTTTTGCTACTGCAGCAATCCGTCGGGTCAATTGATAGGCTTTTTCCCGAAAATGTGGATTATTCGTACACACATGTTGCCGTGAACCATGAGACATTTGTGTACCATCACTATTTTTTACACAAGCTTCTGGATATTTCTTTGTGAACCATCTAGGCGGTGTTGGTGTTGGAATGCCTAAGCAAACATCTATTCCTTGCTTTTGGTATACTTCCAGCCAGTACCGAAGAGATTCCATTGCATAAACACCTTCTTCTGGTTCTAATGAAGACCAAGCAAACTCACCAATCCTCGCAAAATTCATCTTCAAACGACGCAAATGTGCTACATCTTCTTCAAATATTTCTGGGGACCACACTTCCGGATACATGCAGGCACCGTAATAAAGTTTCGTAAATAATGGCTCAGACGATACATAGGAACGCAAACGAATACTTACATAGCGAGCAACTTCATAAGCGCCATTTTCGTTCAAATGGGTATTATCTTGAATTCCATCGGGATAATGGTCTAATTCTTGAGGATCACCCCACACAAAGTATTTTTTGGACGCCTCTTTTCCGGTATCTTGATAAAGAAGAAACGTATACTGATTCAGATCAAAATAAGGTACATCAAGGTTTTGTGCCAAACGCTGAATGATAGCTTGGTATTCTTTAAGTGTATACGAAAGTGCTCCTTCATAGATCGATCGTCTTTCGATAGGCGTACACAAAATCACTTGCACATCTTTTTCTAGTAGTTTTTCAACCATTGTTTTCATACGTTGATAATATTCGTGATGTGATACATCTGAAATGTCTTTTTGGTCATTGTGACCAAATTGAAGTAGCGCCAAATCGTTGGATGCCGCTTCAAATAATAAACTGTCGTATAGCCCTTCTTCCATAAACGAACGTGTTGTCGCCCCGCGTTTTGCAAAATTGACTACACTTATTTGGGGTGCAGTTTTTCTCATGATGTCTTTCAATGCTTGTCCCCAGCCCATCATAGGCGCTTCATTTAACGGATAATCTGCAACAGTCGAATCGCCTGCTAATAATATTTTCATATTGACCTCTTTTCTTTTGTATGCGCTATCATTTAATTTTAAGAGTTCCTTCGTTAAATGACATTGTACAAAACTGGTTAAAGTATGTACTTTGTTGGCGAACTACCTAATCTTCTTAAAATGTATCTAGCTATGATAAAAATCAAGTATTGAAAGATAACGACGATTCATGGATATAGATACTTTGATCCGGTCGCATTATTGACAAAAATGGACAATTGCAGGAAATTTACAGACTTTGTATGATGGAGAAAAAAGAAAGAAGTGTGTTTATTGATATCTACCAAAAAAATAGCTAAGCAATCGATCACGATTCAGTGGCAAGAAATGGAAAAGAGTCAAAAACCCTATCGCGTATTCTGGTCAAATAAAAATCTGGCAACTTCTCAATTTGAATTCGTTGGGGAGGTAAATGAGCCTTACTTCACATTGTACAAATCTACCCATGTTCCCCATTATTTTAAAATCAGTGGGACGGATTGGGAAAGTCCTGTTTACGAGAGTCCAGTATTCCATCATTTTAACGAGCAAATTGAAACTCTTGATCGTGGTCTGATTGCTGTTCCTATAGATGAAGGTATTTTTTTAAGCTGGCGTTTATTATTCACTGAAGTCATTGGTTATGATAAAATGCAACAATCTTTGACTAGCCTTCCATTTACTTTGTATCGGAATGATGTTGAAATTGCTGTCATTGAAAATAGTACCAATTATTTAGATCCCCATGGCAAACCAAGTGATACTTATCGAGTAGCCTACGAAGCGAATCACTCAAAAAGCGTATCTGTTTGGGCAAACAACTATTTTGATGTTCCTATCAAAAAACCTAAGTCTAGTGTGACACCAAATGGCAAACTATATCATTATCAGGCAAACGATCTTTCAGTTATGGATGCAGACGGTGATGGTGAATATGAGTTGATTCTCAAATGGGAGCCATCGAATGCGCAAGATGTATCTCAAAAAGGTTATACTGGCAATTGTTATATAGATTGTTATAAGTTATCAGGAAAATTAGTATGGCGTATTGATTGTGGCCCAAATATTCGTTCTGGTGCGCACTATACCCAATTTATGTGTTTCGATTTCAATTCAGATGGCAAAGGTGAGATAAATATTAAAACTGCCCCAGGAACGAAAATTATTCGTTTCGACGATCACGGAGATGTCATCGACGAAGTATTCATCACATTGCCAACATCCGATCGGGCGTCGGGGATCACTCATCAGGATAATTATGTTTGCTCAAGCGAAGATTATGCGAACCACCTTCATCGTCTGTTCATGAAATGGCATCGCCAACCTGAAGTTCTCCGCGGACAATGGCCGCAGACGATTGAAGACTGCCTCCATTTGAAGCCAAGATATAATTATCCATTATCATCAAATGATGCTCAATTATTAGTAGATTATTTTATAGATGAATTCGCACCAAGTAAAAGTGAAAAAAACCAGCTGAGAAACTTCGAAGGCTTTATTTTTGATGGACCAGAATATTTAACGATGTTTTCTGGTGATGGCAAAGAAATACAAACGATTCCTTTCCCTTTTCCACGAGATGATGATGGTCTGCGGTGGGGAGATTACGCTGGAAAGCGTATCGAACCATGCAATCGGGTCGATCGCTTTTTGTCAGGTGTAGGCTATTTGGATGGTGAACGGCCTTATCTGATTATCTGTCGGGGATATTATACTCGCACATGCATTGCTGCCTATCACTTTATCAATAATGCTTTTGAAGAAGTTTGGAAAATCGATAGCGGTCACATTCCTATGGATAATCCATTCGATAATCACTCAACTGAGGTGAATGGTACAGATCCTCAATATGGCACTTTAGCTGGACAAGGAAATCATTCATTATCGTGTGTAGATATAGATGGTGATGGATGTATGGAAATCATATACGGGGGTGCGGCGATTGATCATGATGGGCGTTTGCTTTATAGTTCTTGGGATAAGTTGCCCAGTGGTCAATTAGCAAAACTAGGACACGGTGATGCGATGCATGTAGCAGATATTGATCCTGATCGACCTGGTTTCGAGATCTTTAATGTCTTTGAAGGTGCTTCTGCCGCCCCTTACGGTTATGCTTTAAGAAAAGCGGAAAATGGCAATGTTATTTTTGGAGAATATGAAGAAGCACGTGACTTAGGCCGATGCATGATTGGCGATGTACTGCCTCAAAGAGGGTTGCAATGCTGGGTCAATACAATAGGAACATTCGATTGCCATGGTCGTTTATTGGAAGAAAAAACGCTAGGCACAAATATGTCTATTCGCTACCGTCCCGACTTCACGACCCAAGTCATCGATGGAACAGACTATCTCACCGAAAAAGGTTCAGGTGTCATCAATGATTTCCGTCAGGGAACGGTTCTTATCCCAAATGATACGAAAACAAATAACGGAACAAAAGGTAATCCAGCCTTGGTTGTTGATCTATTTGGAGATTATAGAGAGGAATTGATTGTCAGAAAGTCGGATAGCTCAGCTTTACGCATTTATACAAATACCGAAAAGAGCAATCAAAAATTATTTACATTGATGCATGATACCCAATATAGAACCGGCATCGCTTGGCAAAACAACTGCTATAATCAACCCTGCTATCCCAAATTCTACTATGCTAGCGATCTAGACAGTGCGTATATTTTACCCCATTTAACTAGGAAGCCTGTTTTTTACTTGATTGGTGACAGTACAATACAAAGTTATGAAGATTGTGAAAATCAATATGGTTGGGGACAATTTTTCTTAGGGTGTTTGAATAACGGATATAGCCAAAAAATGTTTTGTACTGAACAAAATCATGTTTTTCGTTATGAAAATCAACGGAATGTCGTTGAAAATCATGCCTTAGCAGGTCGATCGAGCCGTTCTTATTATGAGCAAGACCATTTAAAAGTCATTGGCGACATAATCAGAGAAGGAGACTTCTTGTTCATCCAGTTTGGGCATAATGATTTGGACTTAAATAGGTCTGATCGGTATGTGCCCATCGAAGAATTTACCGATACTTTGAAACGTTATATTGATTGGGCCAAAGAAAAAAATGCCATTCCTGTTTTACTGACTACTACCATACCCGGTACAAATTTAAAAGATAGAAATTCAGATTTATTTAATTATCACAAACGATTAAAACACTATAACGATGAAACAACACGGTTTGCGCAAATGCAAAATATCCTATTTTTACCTGTTTCAGAAGTTGCTGCCAATCACTTTCAGCAACTATCAGCAGAGAAGATCCAAGCGTTTTATCAAAATGATGCTATCCATTTAACAACTGCTGGAGCTTTATTTTATGCGGAATTGATTGCTGGATTATTTGTTGAAGCACATCGTAACATGAGTGATCCCAAGCAATAGTTGAAAAATAATGAACACTGATTATTTTTCAAAAAAAAGTATCATATTAAAGTGAATAGTTGGCAAATCATAAAGAAAACACGACCCATACATATTCACCGAATGGATCGTGTTTTTTTCCTTTATTACAATTAGAGATTTTTAAGCAGGGTAACTGCCCGTTCAATACCAGTATCTTTCGTTTCTTCAAGTACAACGTAGCACATGGGTTTCTTTTCTTGCAAGATATTCAATATTTCTTTGTAAGCAATCTGACCTTCTCCTAGTGGAACAGGGACTATCCTATTTCCATCTATCTGATAGTCTTTTAAATGTAAACAAACGATTTGATCACCGAACATTTCAAACGCTTCTTTGACAATAGATACTTGATCTGCAGCTGTTTCTGCTGTGATCAAATTTGTTGGATCATAGATAATACCAAGATAAGGTGAAGGTACCCGTTTGATTAATTCTGCTATACGATGATTTGAATATAATGGATGATTCAATCCTGCTTCAATGCCAACCATTGTTTGGTGTTGCTCACCGACTGAAACCAGCCGACTAATCACTTCAACTAAATCATCAAAAACCGCATCCGTGAAATTTTCCTCGCTATATCCAAGGGCTGGAATGACCGATCCTGTTTCCGAAGCAACCATGGCTGCGCCAAAATAGCGTGCGTGGAACAAGTATTGTTCAAATTTACTTAATATTTCTTCTCTAACTGCTGCATCTGGATGGATCAAGTTGCTGTAACAACTTAACAGTGCGATTTGAACATGACTTGCTGCAAATGTCTGTTTAAAAAAAGTACCCATCCCCGGATTGATTTTATCAGCCGCACTCCATTCAGGAAAAGACGCGCTTAATGCGAATTGCACATTCCTGACATCCTTAGAAGCAACCGCCTGGGCTAACGATTCAGGTCGAGTTATGCCAGATAGATCATGACCTCTTACTGCAAGATTAAACATTATTTCATTCCTTTCTTTCTGTTCTGCTGCTTCCTATACGAAGCAACAAGTAAAGTATTCAACTAATTGGTAACGCTATCTTTAAACAATACCATATCACACTTTATAAAACGATCTTCGATTACTTTTTTTGGGCTTTATCTTTCATACACATCATTTTCATCTTTCGTTATATTCAAAGCAGTCACAGTAACATGCTGAAAATCCATCTGTTTTACTCCACTGATTTTCCCATATTCATGAGCCTCAATCCTCACATCTTTGAACTGCAACTGATCGATTGGCTCTTTCTCACTTCCCTCAATGAAAAAAGCACGTGAGCTCCCCATTTTTTGATCATTGACAACAGCTACTTGTCCAACAACTATATCTTTTACTTTTGCTGGACCTACACTCTGTTTATGGGTACCAATTAATTTATGCCAGTGATCCGGAATATCACCTCGATAGGTATGAGGTATCATGGCATAGCTATACTCCGGATACCAATCGGTTTGGATCAGAAATGGAAATTGAACATTCTTCATGTGTAATTCTGATACATTAATTCGCTGAATAAATCCGCCACGATCATTGGCTGACTTGATCCTAAAGCCCACCCCGGTTCCTTCAAATTGAATACGACGGATGTCTACGTCCTCGATCCCTCCTGATGTTTCACTACCAATCGTGATGCCCGATCCTTTTCCAATCTGGCAATCTTTAATAGTAATATTTCTGGAAATGGTTTGATTTTCCCGTGCTTCTTCACCTCTACCTGCTTTGATACAAATATTATCATCATTGCAAGACACATAAACATTTTGCACGACCACATTTTCTGACGAATCAATATCGATGCCATCAGTACTAGGTCCCTTAGAATTGATAACGCTGATTCCATCTATCAACACATCGTTTGCATAGGTCACTTGCGTATTCCAAAAACCAGACTGTTCCGTTCGAATTCCTTTGATTTTGACGCCCTGACTGCGATATACCAGAATATTACGCGGCCGTTTACAGTCATAGTCTGCTGCCCACCGCAGACCTTTTTTGGCATAATCTGCCATCATACCACTGGTTTCATCATCTCCCCAAAATTTCCGCCACCAATGCTCACCCTGACCGTCAATTTTACCAGTGCCAGAAATGCTTACATTCGTTGCATTGACTATATTCAAAACTGCGGCTGGCCAATGCATATCCACGCCTGCAACACGATTATAAAATTCCGGATAATCATCTATTTTCCAGCTTCCGTATAGCGTTGTTTCAGCTGATAAAACAAAGTGTACATGGCTCTTAATAAAAATAGCGCCGACTAAATATTCTCCTGCTGGTGTAATGACCTGGCCATTGGTTAGAGAAGCTTGATCAATTTGTTCTTGCAACTGTTTTGTAATATCTTTCATAGTACCCTTCCTTCTTGCTTTCTCCTGTGCTTCGCTTTTACTGATTATATGAAATGCACCACTCATCATCTGCCAGAGGCAGTCTATCTTGATTGGTGATAAATATCCGATCGATTTTCACATTCGCGCTTCTTCCGTGGATACCTATCAAATTGGCGCCTTCTGATAAATGAACAGTAGCAAGATGGTTCCAATGCCAAATAGATGTCGTTAAGAAATGAAACAATCCTTTTGATACAGCATGGCATGTTTCATTTAAAAGTTCGCCATTTATACTCAATGCAACTTTATCACTAAATTTACTATCATATTTCAGTAAAAACCATAAACGATAATTGTCAGAGTGATGAAGATTGATCCGATAATACAATGATGGTGCCGCTAGAGGACTATGCCAAAGAACGCCCTCCTCACCTGGAATAACCATTCCTAAGCCACGGTTGCCATTCGTTGGTGTGCCAATATGTGACCAAATTCCAGTTGTTTCACCTGGTAAAGAACTTGTGTGATACGCATACTCTGACTGCTTTATAGCATCCTCGATTTCAATCAGTACAGACCCCTCTTTATCTTCATATGGCCTGTATCCTCCATAGCCTGAAGAACTGTGTTGTCCCATGTCGATTGCTTCTACTTCACCACATTTTTTTTGACTCTTTTTGGTCATTTTTGCATGAATAAAATCCTGCTGATAAAAAGCTTCATCAACATACAGCATCTCTGGCAACGGAATCTCTTGATAGAAGCTGTGATACTCTCTTTGGCAAAACGCATCAAAACTTTGAGGCAGATGCGGTAATGCTTCTTTTCGATTGTCTCTCGATTTCACATAATTGATTGGTGGACCTAGCTGGCATTTTTGATATTCTTGGGTATAGATAACAACTTTAGAAAGCACTACATATCGATCGACAGCAATCAATTTGAACGTGTGGTTCCCTTTAGTAAGATATGGTAACCGGCAATAACACTTATCCACTTCATTTGTAACAGCCTCACGCCAATTTCCGCGATGCTCATCTGTGATTTCTGTTTCAATGATTTGCATCGGAAAGTTATCAATTTGAACGCCGAATCTCAATCTACCAACTGAATTAAGCGTAGGCATGCGATAGACTTCGAGTAAATGACTGCCTGGGCTTTTCAAAGAAAATTGATAATAAGTGAAAGGGTAATCTTTTTCTTCTCCCTCTTGAACGACTGCTTCAAGCGCGTCTCCTCCGAATCTACCGAGGTCGCTTCTTACTTGCCATTGACCAACGGATGAATGGTTTTGCCCATCAAAATCTGTGGGTACAAAAGCTACATAACCATCTGTTTCGGTCAAAGAAGATAGTTTCTCATCCACTAATCGTTCATTGATCACTGCCTCGACTTCGATAATACTGGTTTTCTCATTTGACCACTGGATAGTTATCTGCCCTTTCGTATTTTTCGAAAGCAGCGTTTCATCGATGTTGATCAAAATACGCTGTTCTGGCAGGTTACTTGTGAGTTCACCCGATACCGAGGATAACATTACCCATTGAGGTGCTTCTATCGAATAAGTTAACTTTTCAGTGCTTTGATTGGACAGATCTATCCATTTTTGTCGTATGCCGCCTGTTTCAAAGACAAGCTTCTCGGCAAATGAGCTACCTTGCCAAATAAAGACCTGACCTTGCGGTTGTGATGTACATAATGCAGGCTTTGTTGTCGGATACATCCGCATATTGGGTGGAGGTGCACTTTCTGGTGTCATGATCCCATTCCATTTCCCATCAAGCATTCGTTGATTGTAATAAAACAAAAGCCATCTTAAATAGGTTGTGTACCGTGATGATAATTGGGTATAATAGTCAGCTGCTGCCCAATTCTCCCTTTCATAAGACAGTATACTCCTGTCCGCAAAATAATATTCAGCATTCTTAAAATAGGCAGCCTGAACTTTCATTTGAATCAGTTGGAAAAAAGCAGGCTTTTCGATTGTTGATAGACGTGCGGCTATTTGATTGACTTGGTCAAATATATCTTTGATTTGATTGAGTCTGGCAGCTGCTTCATCTCCAAATGTATTCTGACTAAAGGTATGATTATCCATCATTTCTATTTTGCGTACATTGATTACCTGTGTAAATCGATTAAATAAAGGCCCACCATCACATCCAATATCTGAATCAAATTCTTGATTCAACCAGTCGGTCAAGAAAGCGTTGATATCGAGAGTCGTTGTTTCTTTCCCTACTTCCCAAGCGTAACGGGTATAAAATTCGATATCTTGCTCTATTCCTTTGATTGATCCGACATTCAATACCCACATTTTCTTGATGCCGTTTTCCCATGACTTTTTCAATTCATTTTTCATTCTAGCCAATGGCGTTGAACTGATGAAAAGATAATGCAAATTGTTACTTGACCAATAGGAACTATGATAATATAACCCATGGCCTCCTTTTCTCTGCTGTTCCCTTTCATTAGGAAAACGACGCATATACCCATAATTATCATTTGACCAGATAATCGTGACGTCCTCTGGAATAGTTAAACCAGCATCATAATAAGTCAATACTTCTTTATATGGAACCATGATTTGCAGCAGATCTGATACAGGAATCGTATGCACCTCAGATAGGATTTGTTGCTGATCCGCAATGACTTGTTCCAAAAGTGCAATTTTAGCTGCTTGTTTTTCTTTTTCTGTTAATTTCTGATTTTGATCAATGGATTCTGTCGTAAATCCTGTATCATGTATCCCTCGCATACCTAAGGTGTAACTTACATCATATTTCTTGTTTGCTTCAACACTCTCCCGCCAATATTCCCGTAATTTTTCTTGATTCCATCCTTTGATTGAGTAGTCATAGACAACTTTAGGATCTGTATATCCTTTTTGTTCCAGCCAAGGCTGCCATTCGTTTTGATTACTTCTTAATAACATATCACAATGAGAAGTACCGATAATGATGCCGCGTGCATCAGCAAGACGTGCATGTTCTGGATTTTGATTAAAATAGTTGACATGCATGGCTGGCCAGAGATAATTTACCTTTAATCGCAACATCAAATCGAATATATGTCGATATGTTTCTAAACCGATCGTTCCATCATTAGTATGAATTTTGGCCCATTGCGCTAGTGCTTCCTCATCATTGATAAAAAAACCCCGGTATTGCACAGAAGGATAGTCTGATTGATAATAATCTATTGGCAGTATGAAACAATCTTTATGTTTGATTGGTACATCAGCAAAAAAATGCCAAGGTGAAACACCTATTTGACGGATAAAGTCATAAATTCCAAAGATTGTTCCTCGGGCGTCCCCACCGATGATCCATAATTTCCCTTTACATACAGCGATGATATAACTTTCCCAAATCACTTTTCCCTCACGATCGATCAAGCCAGAGATATCCGGATAAAAAGGAAAATGACTGATTTGATCATAAGTAGAAATAACGAATTCTGCTTCTTCAAAAGAAACTTCTCTTACCTCTTTTTCAAAAACTTTACCTAAGTCTTCTCTTAAGTCAATGATTGCATTGTCAATGCTTGTTGCTGCAATTTTTTGATACATCGATATGACTTCCTGCCCAAAAAAAATGTGCTTATTATCCATAATCTCCCTCATAAATAAATAGACATCGGTTCTGATGCGACTGATTCAATATCCTGTTTTTCAATAGACGTGATCAATGTCTCCTCCTTTAGAACATTGATTTTACGCAAATGGATTTTTCGACAATATGTCAATAACATATCAGCTGTTTCCTTTGTGGCTATCACATTGATCATATCCAAATGAACGTTTTCCACTGGGTTGACATCGTGGTTCGTTTTGTTCGAAAAGCCGATCAATTCAATCACTCTTCCATCTCCCGTAATGGTCACATTGGTCAAAAAAATATCTGAGATCACTGGCAAATCATGGGCCGGTTGGCCATCTGCATTATAGGTAACAGGATGCGCCATAAATCGATCGATAGAACAATCACGAATATGGATGTTTTTTATATATCCGCCACGTTCATTCTGTGCCTTTAACTCAATCCCATAAAACGTGTTCTTGATGACACAGTCACTAATATAAACATCTTCTACTCCGCCTGATTGTTCGCTGCCTATCGCAATTCCATGACCACCTCTTATATTTAAATCAAAAATATGAACGCCTTTAGTAGGTAAATGAATAATATTACCTTCGGGATTCTTACCTGATTTAATTGCCACGCAATCATCGCCAGTATCAAATTCAGTATCAAAAAGCCAGAGATTTCTTGAAGAATCTGGATCCCAGCCATCACCATTATCGATACCTTTGGAAAGAATCGTTAGTCCATGGGAAACAATTGTATCGGAATAAATCATATGTATCGTCCAACTAGGGGGATTAATCAATTTTAAACCTGTCATGTGGATATTTTTTGCTTGCATAGTAGATATTAAACGTCCTCTTGCGCGTCTCCCCGCCTGTTGGTCAGAAACATATTGAGGAAATTTCTCTTTATTCGCATAAATTTCCCGCATGGCCATTCCAAGTTGATTGCCTCCACCATTGATAGTGCCTGTTCCACAAATGCGGACATTATTGCAGACGATTCTTTGACGGTCTGATGGATCAATATAGCCGATGTTAATCAATGAACGGTAACAGTATAGTTCCCATCCTTCATAACGGCTTAATGGCAACCCATCTTCATTGCAGATACCATCATACATTTTTTGATCAAAAAAGCGAAAATCATCTGGATTTTGACTGGCGGTCAAACAGCCATCAATTTGTAATGTCATATGACTTTTTAGCTGAATGGCTCCTGATAAGATGTTTGCCTCTTTAGGAATCAAGACTGTTCCGCCAAGGGAGCACTCATCAATCGCTTGTTGTAATAGATGTGTGGCTATTGTTGCGCCTGTTGGGTCAATCAGATAGGGCGCACGGGTCACATCAATCCATTCAGTGGGGGACATTGTTGTAAGTGAACAAGTAGCCTCATCATGATCGAATCGTTCCCCCTCATCACTCAAACAATAGAGCGTCAACCGATACGTTGTATTCGCATGAAGATGTTGAACCGTAAAATGTGTCTTATTCGCTGGCAGCACAGCAATACAGTCATTATCAAGCTGGATCTGATAGGCTGCTACGTTGAATATAGCTGTCGGTTTTTCCCAAACCACCGTAGCTTGATTCTCAGAAATAGTTGCAGGTAATACATGAAAGTGAAACATTGAATGGCTTTGCATAAAAAATCCCTTTCCTTTCTGCACAAAAATATAAAAGAAGATATTCTATGACAGTCGAATATCTTCTACAAACTTATTTAAGTCCAGTTGTGCTGATACCTTCCACAATATATTTTTGGAACAAAAAGAAAATAATCAATACTGGTAGTAGTGATACAACAGACATGGCGAACATCGCTCCCCAATTAGAAGTACTACTAGAATCCAAGAACTGCTTTAAGGCAATTGAAACTGTATAATTTTCGGGACGAGTCAAGTAAAGCATTGGCCCAATCAATTCTTCCCACTTCCAATAAAAGGCAAAAATTGCAGCATTTGCCAAAGAAGGTTTCATCAAGGGCAAAATGACTCTAAAAAAGATACCAACACGGCCACAACCATCCATTTTTGCTGCTTCATCTAAATCAGTTGGAATTGCAGACACAAATTGCACCATCATGAAGATGAAGAACGCATGACCAAAATATGATGGAACTGTTACTGGTCGAATCGAATTCAACCAGCCTAATTGATTAAACCACAAATATTGAGGGACCATAATGATTTCTTGCGGTAACATCATAGTCACCAATACACATGCAAACCAAAAGCCTTTTCCTTTAAAAGGAATACGGCCAAATCCATAAGAAATCACTGCAGATGAACAAACTGCACCAATCATCGCAATCAGTGCGATCCGCAAAGAGTTAAAGATATAAGTAAAAAATGGAATGCCAGCAATCCCTTGAAACCCCTTCGTAAAATTATCCAAAGTCCAATTTCTAGGAATCAACTGCGTTGCAGTTTGGAATATCTCATTGTTTGGCTTGAAAGAACTGAAGATCAACCAGAATATCGGGTATAGCATAATCAATGCCGCAATCAGGATTAATCCGTCAAATAAATAGTTGCGTTTTTGGACTTGCATTTTTTTAAACCTCCTCGTTTTCTTTAAAGACCCAGAATTTTGATGTTGCAAAGAAAATGATCGTAATGAAACCAACTACTACAAGTAATATCCACGCCAGTGCTGAGGCGTAGCCCATCTTGAAATCTGTAAATGCTCTTTGATACATATACAAGGAATAAACTAAAGTACCATTTCTAGGAGAACCTGTACCATTTGAGATAATATAAGCAGGTGTAAAAGTCAAAAATGCCATAATCGTTTGATACACTAAATTAAAGAAGATGATCGGTGTCAAAACAGGGATAGTAATATTAAAAAATTGTCTGATTTTTCCTGCACCATCAATTTCTGCTGCCTCGTAATAATCTTTAGGAATATTCTTTAATCCTGATAAAAAAATCAGCATAGATGAGCCAAATTGCCAAGCAGCTAATAAAATCAGCGTCATTAAAGCCAAGCCCGGACTTTTGAAGAAATAAACTGGATCAATACCAATAGAAGTTAAAATGCCGTTGATCAATCCTGAATCTCCAAACAAGTTTCTCCACATGATCGATACTGCCACACTGCCGCCTAAAATCGATGGAATATAGAAAAGCACCCGATAAACACCGCTTAGCTTTGATGGACGATTGATCAGCATTGCCACTGCTAAAGCAACAATCAATCTTAATGGTACTGCAACAGCAACATATTTCAGGGTGACAGTCAATGATTGGACAAATTTGGGATCGTTAGTAAAAATATTGATAAAATTATTCAGACCTACAAATTTTGCCTCCGTAAGTAAATCATAATCATGAAACGACATAAATAATGAAATCCCCATCGGTACGATAATAAAAGCAAAAAAACCGATAATAAATGGGGAGATAAATAAATAGCCCGTCAACATGTTTTGTTTTGTTTCTGGTAATCGGTTAAACCAACTTTTGACTTTCCCCGTTTGCTTCGAAACAGATGAATTTGTTTGAATTTCCATAGTAGTCACATCCAACCTTCCTTATTTGTTTACGCTTACAAAGTGATTTTAACGGATTTTGATAGTTGTTTGAATAGAAAAAAAAGTATAGAAATGTAAAAAAATAGAGGTTTCTTTTATTCCTTAGAAGATAAACAATAAAAATCCGCGATTTCATTTCCTCTTCAATGAAATCGCGGTTCTCACTATCTATTCATAGTTTTCAGCAAAAATCTCTTCACATTTCTTCGTAAATGCATCGTAAGTTTCTTCTGGTGTCATTGTGCCATAGGTGATCTCAGCATACAACTCTTTAAAGTAAGTATTGATTTCTGCAAAACCAATCGGCGGAACCGGTGAAGGGTCACCCACGATATCGGCAATGTCATCTAAGAAATCGGATGATTCTTGTTCATCAGCTGTCATATCATCATATAAAATTTCTTTCACAGCATCGTTCGCAGGAATCCCACGCTCTGTTCCAATGATTTTATTGGCTTCTTCACTATTGACTAAGAAATCAACAAATTTAGCAGCAGCTTCTTTTGATTCAGATTTATTGGCTATAGAATAGAAGAAACCTGGTCGATAAGCCATTGCTCCATCATTTGAATCAAACGGACGAGCCAAGCTCATTTCGACGCCTTCGGCAGCAGAAGCTTTATACGTCAAGTATTGGTTAGACCAAGTCATCATATATGCGGCTTTTCCCTGAGAAAACGGATATTCATCAAAACTTTTCGCATTACTTGTCACTTCCGCTGTCGGCATTGCCTCATTTTTTGTAAGGTCAGCAATTGCGGACATGAATTCAACCCAGTTATCTTTCGTAAAACCGACTTCTGGTTTACCATCTGCGTCATACTTGTATAAGTCTTCGCCTTTGGTACGTAAGAAATACTGCATGATTGTGCTGTTGTCGTTATTGTCATTCCATCCGTAATCACCAGTTGCTTTTGCTATACCTGCAGCACTGCTGACAAAGTCATCAAAAGAATAGTCTGAAAAATCGATATCCACACCACCTTGATCAACTAAACTAGGATTGTACAATGTAGCCATGGTATTGACAGAAGCAGGCACGCCATAAATACTTCCGTCAAGCTCCCCAGTGGCTAAAATCGAATCTTTGATATCCTCTGTCTTGATTTCATTTCCGATATATTCGCTCATATCAGCCAGTTGATTTTTAGTTCCATATTGGGCAATATATTGCAGGTCCATTTGGATGACATCAGGTAATTCTCCAGAAGCTGATTTGGTCGCTAATTTTTTCCAATAGTCATCCCAAGAACCATATTCATATTCTACTTTGATATCTGGATTTTCTTTTTCAAATTCTTTGATTGATTCGATATACTTCTCATGCCTAACTTCCGAACCCCACCATGTAAATGAAATCGTTGTTTTTCCGTCAGCATCCTTGCCTCCATCATCGGCACTGTTTCCATTGTTGCCGCAACCCACTAGTGCTGTACCCAATGCTAGTATGCCGAATGCTTTGAAAATCGTTTTTTTCATTCTTTATTTCACTCCTTCTTTTGTTTGCGCTTACAAAGTGATTGTACCGAAATTCAAGCAGAATAAACATGTAAAAAAAAGAGCAAATATGTAAAAAAATAGATGGCAGCCCTTTGTTAAGCTACCTGTTCTTTTTTTTAAATACGAAAAAGAAGAAAAGCAGAGTAAAAATGTAAAAAAACAGAGTTGCTCTAATTTTTCATTTTTTTTATGCTATACTATCGATGAAAAGGCTTTCTAAAACAAAAAAGGCTGGTGTTTACCATGAAAAAAATCCAAACTGGTATGATGAATTTTTTCAATATAACCGCATATTTGGCTAAACTTAATTTACTCTGGCTACTATCTACCTTATTAGGTGGCGTGATCTTTGGTGTTGGGCCCGCTACTGCTGTCACCTTAAGATATCTGCATATCTTCAGAACAACTGGACATGATTATGAGAGTCGCGAGTATTTTCAAGCGTATAAAAAAACATTTCGACAATTTGCTCCTCTCGGCCTCGCTATTCTAATTGTGTTCAGTCTCCTTTTACTGAACTTCCGCATCATGGCGCTGTATTTTTCAACGATTGCATGGATCATTCCGATATATGCGGTTTTCGCAATATTATTGCTCTATACCCTAATATTGAGTGTTATTACCTATGCTAAATCAGACTCTCCATCCTTTAGACAAGCCGTATATGTCAGTATTTTTATGGTTTTTCGTTTTCCGTTTCAAGGACTAGCGCTCTTATTCTCATGGTACTTATTACTTTTGCTTCTTTCAGCAAAAACATCCATCTTTCTGATTTTCGGCGTGTCTTTATTTCTATTTTTTGGTGAGTTTTTTCATCATCAGATGATCGTTAAGATCAATCACCTGAACATAAAGCGAGGGGCATCAAGTGAGGAACATACATCTAATCAATCGCTTTAAAAACTTTTCTTTTCAGCGCCAATTACAACTAGTATTGTTTGCAACTGTTGCCTTTGTCGTTAGCTTGGCAGTGATTTTAACCCTAGTGTGGCGACAAGCATATCTGACCCAAATCAAAGAATCTGCTTACAAAGATGTATCGATTATCTCTACGAACATCGCTAAGAGATTAAATGCTGTTGAAACGCTATCTTTTCGAATCATAGATAGTTATTCTATTCAGAATAAACTTCAAACACTTTTAACGAATCAACAAGATCCCACTTTCGATTTGATAAACGTGAAAAATGAGCTCAATACGGAAATCAATGATCTAACCCGGAATGAATCCGCTATCCAAAATGTGTATCTATTCAATCCAGATAACGAAAATATGATCAATTTTATTGCCGAAAAAGCATATAATTTTAATGGCTATACCATCCCTGAAATGACTGAAAGTTTACCAGATGAACCAGCTAAAGGTAGTTGGTTTTTTTCAAAAGATTTATCACAAGCAGTTTTTTTAAGAAAAATCTATTCAACGATCAATTTTTCCTTGACGCATACTGGAACTGTTATTTTCCTAGTGAATACGTCTTTTTTTCGCAACGAAGTGGGAAATTTACCAATTGTTTCATCTCAGAACCAATTTTTCTTGCGTTACAAAGATGAGCTTTACAGTACAACTGAAAACGAGCAATCTTTAAGATCGTTCCAACATGAGTTTCAGAATGATGTAGATATTGAGAACGTTTCGATTGGATCTATGCTATTTGAAAATCACCAATTTTATTATACGTCAGACAACAAAACAATGGCTGGCATGAACTTTATTTATTTATTACCAGAAAATCAAGTACTTGCAGATTTATACAACTTGCAGTGGCTCACAATCGCCGTTGCGCTTCCTTTTTTAGGACTCGTTATCCTCCTGATCAGGAAAATAAGCCATCAATTGATGCGACCATTGGCAAACATTGCCTCACAGATGGGAAATTTGCGGCAAACAAAAGAAATTGCCTCATTAAAAACACTCGCATTACCAGAAAATAGTCAAGAAGAAATTTTGATTTTGTATGAAAGCTACAATACGATGATTGCTGAATTAAATGCATTGATCAAAGACAATTACGAGATGCGGATTTTATCGCAAGAAATCGAATTCAAAGGACTTCAAGCTCAGCTAGATCCCCATTTTCTCTATAACACATTAGACTCGATCAATTGGATTGCCATTGAAAATCAACAGTGGCAAATATCTGAAATGGTCACTTCATTGGCACATCTATTTCGGAAAAAAATTGACACTGATTCTGATTTCACAACCTTGCAAGATGAACTTGATATCGTACATGCTTATATCAATATCCAAAAAGTGCGTTTTGGCAAAAGAATTGAATACATCGAAATGATTTTAATCAATGATTTACACGTAACGATACCCAAATTACTGATTCAACCCTTGATTGAAAATGTCTTTAAATATGCTGTCACAAATATGAAACAAACTTGTCGATTGGTGCTGAGTATTGAGAGTCAGTCAAACTTTATCCAAATCAGTGTATCGGACAATGGGCCCGGTTTTGCCATCGACTTTGATCTGAACAAGCAAGGTGGCATTGGCTTGAATAATATAAAAAATAGACTCAATTTACATTATGGTTCTGCAGCGTCACTTTCGATCGTATCCTCAATTCCCAATAAAAAAACCATTGTTCGTCTACTGATCCCAAAAGTAAAGGAGTGAATCTTATATGAAAAACGTGATTGTAGTTGATGACGAAGCTTTGATAGCCAATGGCGTAGCAAAATTGGTCCAAACATTTGACCTGCCATTAACCATCAAAAAAATTTTTACGGATAGTGAAGAAGCGCTAGCTTACTGCCAATCAACGCCGATCGATATTGCTATCACAGATATCAATATGCCAAACTTGAACGGTCTGGAACTTATCAAGCAATTGAAAGAAATCAATCCAACGATCCAAATCATTATTTTGACTGGATTTGGCAGCTTTACATTTGCAAAAGAAGCGATGTCATTAGGTGTGAAGTTTTTCCTAGAAAAGCCTATTCTTCCTGATAAAATGCGCGCTGCTTTGCTAGAAACATCACAATTATCTGAACGAAGAAAATTAGAATCCAAATTGTATCTCAAACGTCAAATTGAACAATTTATTAACAGTTGCGGTGAAGAATGTTTACCAGATGAAGTGTCGTTCCCATTTTGCTTATATGTCTATGATTCTAAGTTTTATCATGCGATTGCCAAAAGGATCGAACAATACTCCAAACAACATGAATTGATTGCAGGTCATCAAAACAAAGTAGGATACATTATCAACTTTAGTGTTACAAAAGATTTCAATACGTTCTTTAAGGAGAGAATTCAATCAACACCACTTGGAAAAGGCATTGCCATTAATTGCTTGGTAGATTCCCCAGAGAAGTTTTTAACAAGCTATCATTTAGGAAAAAGACATTTAGATAAAGCCTTTTATTTTGATACATTCGAGGTCATCCATGAAAGCCAAATTTCTCAAGAAAATCTCTACGAAAACCACCTTTATATCGATTACCGGGAAAAACTATTGTCACTAATCATCAAAGGTGAACTTACTCGCTCTCAAGTACTGACAGAGAATTTTTTCTCTACTTGCCGGATGGAACTTTATCCCGTGCAGCTATTACGTTTGCAGATAAACGATTTACTTTCTGTACTCTTTGAAAATTATCGAATTAAAAAAGATATCTATTTTGATGATTATTCTCCAAAAATCATGCTATTGAATCATTGGCAAGAACTTCAATTTATGCTGATTCATTTTATTGACTTAATGCGCCATAACTTGGGTGATAATGAGAACATGCAATTATCTCAAAAAGTAAACCTTATTATTGAAGAATATTATGATCGAGAAGCTTTGTCATTAAAATGGATCGCCAATCACTTGCTCTATTTGAATCCAGAGTATTTAGGAAAAACCTATTATAAAGAAACTGGCACACGCTTTAATCAAAAACTGGCAGAATACCGGATAAAAAAAGCACAAGATCTATTGAAGAAAAATTATAAAGTCTATGAAGTTGCTTCACTTACCGGTTTCAGCAATGCACCTGAATACTTCGTACAAACTTTCAAAAAGATCACCGGTGTCACACCTAAAAAATTCTTAAGCCATCAACAAAATGCCACCTATATTTAAACGTAGCAATGGATGATTACCCACTAAATAAAGACCAAAATCTATTATGATTTTGGTCTTTATTTGCTTGCCTTTATTTGATACACTTATTGATTGCTACAGATCAAATACATGTTTTAAATCGATGGTTCGCGGAGAGTCATCAGAATTTGTTTCCATGATATCAGCCATATAATGCCACCACTTTTGATTGATAGCCGTGCTAGCAACCTGATCCCATCGTTGTTCGTCTTCGATTTCTAAGTACCCATATAAATCATTGGTTTGTGCGTCAAAGAATATGCTATATGATTGGGCGCCCTGTTCTTTGAGCATTTGTCTCATTTCTGGCCAAATCTCTTGGTGGCGCCGTGTATATTCCTGTTCATATCCAGCATATAATTTCATGCGAAATGCTTTTTTGATCATCCTTAGTCACCTTTCTTCTCTTCATCTAATAGACTAGCAAAATGACACAAGCAACTCTGTAAATGCTAGTACCGTCAACGATTGACCATATGGCATTGCTGTAATACCAATAGACCGATAATAATCTAAGTTTTCACCCATTCCAGTACCAATGGAAACATTTTGAACTTCTCCATCTTCAGCAATTTCTTCAACTAATCCCGCCAAAGCACTATAGGCAACTTTTTCCCATGATTTATCGATGTAGCGTTTGTGGACTGCTTTCAAAATACCATAGGCAAAACCTGCAGTAGCTGATGCTTCCACATATGAAGATTGATCTGTAAGTAATGTGTGCCAAAGCCCACCTTTATCTTGTACGTCTTTTAATGCGCTGATTTGATCTACTAATGTATTTGTCAAAAATATGCGAAACGCATCGCCTTCTGGTAATTCTAAAATCTCAATGATTTCAGGAATAGCAATAGTAATCCAGCAGTTCCCTCGCGCCCATAATGCTTCTGCATAGTTATGACGTTCTTCAAATGTCCAACCATGAAACCATAAACCAGTTTTTTTGTCTACCAAATACTTGATATGCAGCATAAATTGTTTTTTTGCTTCTTCAATATAATCTGGTCGATGTAACAACATCCCAATTTTTGCTAATGGCAGTGCTGTCATCATCAAGGTATCATCCCACAATTGGTTGCGATTTTCCGGACCATAGGTAGCATGTTGTAAGCCATCTTCATTGGTTCTTGGCATATCATGCATAACCCACTCAGCCCATTGTTCTAGGTATGGCAAATATTTAGAATCTCTAGTATCTTCATACAGATATGCCATCGCCAATAAGGGTGCCATCGTATTGACATTTTTTGGTGGGGCCCCCTCTTCCATCCGCGCCTCAAACCACTCTTCCACGACTTGTAATGCTTTAGGATTTTTCGTGATTTGATAATTCTTGTATATTCCATACAGCCCCACACCTTGAGGCCAGTTCCAGATATACCAGCTTTTATCATCGACTTTCAATCCATCAAAATCCAATAAAAAATCTCCACTGTCATCTTTAATGATCGTCAGATTATCAATCATTAAATCGATTTTTTCTTCGACGATCTTCTTGTCAATAAACAATTTTTCTAAAATCACCTATTTCTCCACCCTTCATTTTTGTTATAATAAATATAACACGCTTACATTTTACTGAAAATAGCAGTTATTGTGCGTTTGCTATCTATTCTTGCAAAAGCATAAAAAGAGGAGGGGTGATTTCATTGCATCGAGAAAGTGCAGATACAATGATCAATGATCGCTTTGAAGTCTTTCACATCAAAGATCTAGTAGATGAAGACAATACACTTTATCATTACCATAGCTTTTATGAAATCCATTGTACACTCCAAGGCACAGCTGTGTTCTTTATTGATGGTGCCGAGTTTTTATTAGAAGCTGGCACAATTATTTTAATTCCACCAAATGTGCTTCACCGCATCGTTCATCAGACTTCAATGTCTTTCGTTCGTTCGTACATTTATATCAACAGCACATACTTGCAAGCTCTTTCCACCGCTCAAACAGACTTAACAACTTGCTTTCAATCAAACGATGGCCTTAACAGTCGTATATTATCGATTGCGCCTGCTTCATTGACCGCGCTGCTACTACCTTTAAGAAATAAACTAGACAAGAATTTCGGCACTGATTTGGTCTACCAGTCTTTCTTGATTGATTTTTTGATCGCCATCAATAAACTAGCTATTGAAGAAACAGAACCCTTATTTCTATCTCGTTCGATCAACCAAAACAAAGATATCGCAACAACGATCAAATATATCGATGACCATATCTCTGATGATTTGACGTTGAACAAAGTAGCAAAAGAAATCTTCTTGAGTCCCTATGTTTTATCGAGGCTGTTCAAAAAGGAAACAGGGACAACCTTTCATACGTATGTCTTAAAAAAAAGACTGCTTAAAAGCAAAGAAGTCTTAAGAAAAACAAGGAGTGCTTCAGATACTTTTGAGTCTTGCGGTTTTAAGTCTTATACCCATTTTTTACGTTGCTTTAAACAAGAATTCCAATTAACACCAAAAGAATTTCTGAAAGAAGAAGAAAAACATCAATTAATTCGATTTGAGCATTTTCAGGCATCAAAACATAAACATCTCTAAGAGAAACTGCATGACAAAATCTTATAAAAAATGCAAAAGAATCTCCTTTGATCTAAAGAATTCAGCTTCTAAAGATAATGTGCCCTATGTGAAGATTCTTTTTTCTTCAGTTTTGTCCATGAAAAACAGGCAAACACTTATTACGCTATCGAAAAACCGATTTTTTAATGAGAGAGCATAGCCATCATTTTTTCAAGTAAGCTGTCTTGCGATTCGACAATCATATCGGGCAAGAGTTGATTCTCCGACAGCACGTTCTGACGTCTATTGAGCCAAATTGCCTGCCATCCTGCAGCTTTTGCGCCCATAATATCATTTTGGTATGAATCACCAACATACAGTAATTCATTTGGCGAAGCTTGAATATCCCTAGCAGCCTTTAAAAATAGCTTCTTATTCGGTTTGGCAATCCCTTGTTCTGATGAAATAAAGATGCGGTTCTCTGGAATCCATTGCTGAAGCGCTAGTTGTTTGATTTTCATACGCTGGTGGGCACTAGGTCCATTCGTTATGATCCCCATCGTTATATTTGACCGATAACACAAGTCTAATGTTGCTCGTACATCATCAAGCAGCGTGATTTTTTGTTGATAAGCAGAATAGCTTTTTTGAAACGCGGCAGCTTCGGTCAAAGTGATTTGATAGCCAAAATCAGCCATTGCTTGCTGAATACGGTAATGGTGCATATCAGAAACACTGATCGTCCCCGCTTCGGTGTCATGGAATACTGTATCACTATGGACACGACTTCGTTGATATAGTGCGGGGATTGGGATGTCATATAAGGCAAAATGATCATGATAGGCTTGAGAAAAAGGCTGTAACTGGTCATAAAGTGTATCATCAAGGTCGAAAAAAACAGCTTTCATATGGGCTCCTTTGCATGACATATAAACGATATGTGTCATGACTATTGATATTGGTTTCAAACATTGGAAATAAAATTTGAACACATTGTTTCCAATTAAAATGCAAAAAATATTTCTTTATTCTACTATCTCTACTCTATAGGATACCATTTTGATGCGGAAATCAAATAGAGCACTTTAAAACTGAGAATAAATTAAATGAATAAAGTAGATGGATGTTCTATATTTTTAATTATTATCTAAACTCAGTTATTTAAGTCATAACATTGAGCGTCACTAGGGTCAAAATTAAAACCCTTATTTTTTCATCATAGCTTTTCGTATCCACTTAGATGTTACGAACAACTTTTATAGTAAAATGTAACACAAAATAGCTACTACTCGTCCACTGGTAGACAAAAGGTCAAAAAAGATGTACATCCATCCTTTTTGACCTTTTTTTAACTATGAATAGCCCATCATTCAGGCTGAAGATTGAGACTTACTTCCGATACATCTTCAACTCCAAAAATAAATCATTATAGATACCCAAATACTCAGACCCTAGATTCTCATAGACTTCCAAGTGCTGCATCAGTTCATCTGACGGATAGAATTGTTCATCTTCCGTGATTTCATCTGGCAACAAGGCCATTGCGGCTTCATTTGGTGTTGAATAGCCAATGTACTCCGCATTTTGCGCAGCATTCTCTGGTTCCAACATGAAATTCAAGAAGGCATAGGCACCTTCCTCATTTTGCGATGTTTTTGGAATGACCATATTGTCAAACCACAGATTTGAGCCTTCCGAAGGGATCACATAATGGATATGCTCGTTTTCGTACATCATATCGGCTGCTTCTCCTGAGAAAGTCACAGCCACAGACGCTTCTTCATTGGCCATGTACATCTTGATTTCATCAGCTACGATGGCTTTGATATTTGGCGTCATTTCTCGCAATTTATTGAAGGCCTCTTGCAATTCAGTATCATCCTTACTATTCAAAGAATACCCTAGACTGTCTAATCCCAATCCAATGACTTCTCGTGCGCCATCGATCAACATGATACTGTCTTTCAACTCTGGCTTCCAAAGATCATCCCATTCAGTGATCTCACCTTCATCAAAGAACTTGTCATTGTACACGATCCCTAAAGTTCCCCAGAAGTACGGGATCGAATATTGATTGCCTGGATCAAAACTAAGGTCTAAGAAACGGGCGTCAATATTATCTAAGCCTTTGATTTTGTTGTGATCCAACGGCTTCAACAAATCTTCTTCCATCATCTTTTGAATCATGTATTCACTAGGAATCGCAATATCATACGAAGTACCGCCTTGTTGGATCTTCGTGAACATGGCTTCGTTTGAATCAAAGGTTTCATAATTGACTTTATAGCCTGTTTCTTCTTCAAATTTGGTCAATAGATCCGGATCGATGTAATCGCCCCAGTTGTAGATATTCAAGACTTTGGCCCCCGCCATGCCAGAAGAATGTTCTAGTTCACGGACACCGAAGAGCAAAATAAGGACGATCGCAACAATGCCGATAAGCAAAGATTGTAGTCGTTTCATCGCAGATTTGCCACCTCCACTTGATTCCGGCGGTTTTTCCGCAATTTTTTCGAGACGTTTTCTTTACTGATAAAGTAATAACCAACCACGAGAATCATTGAGAACAAGAAGACCAGCGTGCTTAATGCATTGATCTCCAAACTGATGCCTTGTCGCGCCCGGGAATAGATTTCAACGGACAATGTGCTGAAGCCGTTGCCTGTGACGAAGAAGGTCACCGCAAAGTCGTCTAAAGAATACGTAAAGGCCATAAAGTACCCAGCAATGATTCCTGGTGTTAAGAAAGGCAAAATGATATTTTTGATGACTTGCAGATTGTTGGCGCCTAAATCACGGGCGGCATCGATCATCGAATCATTCATTTCTTGCAATTTCGGCAAGACCATCAAAACAACGATTGGAATACTGAAAGCCACATGGGACAGTAATACACTAAAGAATCCCAAACTGAACCCGCGGAATAAACTGCCCACCATTGTAAAGAAAATCAAAAAACTAGCACCGATGATGACATCTGGAGATACCAACAAGATATTATTCAAGCTCAATAAGGCTGTCCGCGTCCGACGTTTTTTTGTATAGTAAATGCCCATTGCCCCAAAGGTACCAATGGCTGTAGCCAATAAAGCCGACAAGAAAGCCAACATAAAGGTATTCAACACAATGATCATCAACCGGGTATCTTGAAAAACAGACTGGTAATGTTCAAATGTAAACCCAGTAAATTCGTTCATCGTTCCGCCATCATTGAAGGAATAGAAAATCAAATAGAAAATCGGCACATACAATAAAATAAACACCAGGATCAAATACAGATTCGACCAGCGAAATTTTCTCATTTACGTTGCCCTCCTTTCTTTTTCTCACCTGTCAGCAACATCACGATAAACATTGCAATAATCAAGATCACACCAATCGTGGAGCCCATTCCCCAGTTTTGTGTCACGAGGAAGTGCTGCTCAATCGCTGTACCTAATGTGATCACGCGATTACCGCCAATCAGACGTGTCAACATAAACAAGGAAAGAGATGGAATAAAGACGGCTTGCACGCCACTTTTTACCCCATTCAGCGACAACGGGAAAATGACCCGACGGAAAGTTTCAAAACTATTCGCGCCTAGATCACGACTGGCACTGATCAAAGAAGGATTCAATTCTTCTAACGCGTTGAAGATTGGCATGATCATAAACGGCAGTTCGATATAGACTGCCACCGTCAAGAAGCTGAAATCAGTAAATAGGATCTGCTTTGGCCCGACACCCATGATTTCCAAGAAGTTATTGACACTGCCATGGATCCCAAAGATTCCAATGAAGGCATAAGCTTTCAACAATAAATTGACCCAAGTCGGTAAAATGATCAGTAACAACCATAAATCTTTGTGTCGCAACTTGGTCAAGAAATAGGCTGTTGGATAACTGATGACCAAGGTGATCACTGTGATCAAAAACGCATACCAGACCGAGTTCAGTGTCATGATCAGGTATTTCCCTGAACCTAAGTAACTTTGATAATTGACCAGTGAAAAATTGCCATTCATATCAAAAAAGGATTGATAAATGATCAATAATACTGGTGCGATGACAAATAGCAATAACCAAAAGATATAGGGTATCGCATAAAAACGACGCATTTTCGCCAATGTGCTTCCCTCCTAATCTTCGTAGCTTTCTAAACGTGCATCAAAGTCTTCTTCAGACTCATTGAACCGCATGACATGGATATCCTCAGGCTCAAAGGATAAGCCGATTTTGCTGCCTTCAACAGCTTTACGTGTAGAATGGACCATCCATTCATTGCCTTGTTCATCATAACAAATAATTTCATAGTGGACACCACGGAACAGTTGGGTATCAACTTCCACCACTAACTTGCCTTTATCCAACGTTGTCAAACTCAAGTCTTCTGGACGGATCACGATCTCAACAGCTTCATTCGGCCGCATCCCGCCATCCACACACTCAAATCGCTTACCCACAAATTCCACGATATTGTCTTCGATCATCGTGCCATTGACAATATTGCTTTCGCCAACGAAATCCGCTACAAAGTGATTGATTGGTTCGTCATAAATATCAACTGGCGTACCACTTTGCACGATTTTCCCTTTGTTCATGACAAAGATCTCATCACTCATCGCCAATGCTTCTTCTTGGTCGTGGGTGACAAAAATAAACGTGATGCCCAAGCGCTGCTGCAATTCCCGCAATTCATATTGCATGTCTGTCCGCAATTTCAAGTCCAATGCCGATAAAGGTTCATCCAACAGCAAGACTTTTGGTTCATTGACGATTGCCCGAGCAATCGCTACCCGTTGCCGCTGACCACCAGACATTTCGCTGATCTCACGATTTTCGTATCCTGGCAACTGGACCAGTCGCAAGGCATCTAAGACTTTTTGTTTGATTTCATCTTTAGGCAGTTTTTTGATCCGTAACCCAAATGCCACATTTTCAAAAACATTCATATGCGGAAATAGCGCATAATCCTGAAAGACCGTATTGACTTGGCGCTGATTTGCCGGCACATCATTGATGCGTTGCCCATCAAAATAAACATCGCCTTCCGTCGCTTCTGAGAACCCGGCAATAATCCGTAAAATCGTTGTTTTCCCACAACCGGAAGGGCCTAGCAACGTATAAAAACGCCCTTCTTCTATATCAAAATCAACACTTTTCAACACCGTTTCATCATCAAAACGCTTCACGACATTGTTGAATGAAATAATTGTTTTTCCCACACTTCTTCCCCCTGTACTTATAAATAAGAATCCGTGACGACAACTAGCACACGGCTTTTTTGTCGCCCGATATTTTTTAATTGATGCGGTTCTGTGGCCTGATAATAGACCGATTGTCCTTTGCGGGCTTTGTATTGTGTATCCCCCAAGGTCAATGCGATGGTGCCATCTAACACATAGATAAATGTTTCTGCTAACGATGGTTCAAACGTTTTGTACTCGCCTTCTTTTTCGAAGGTCAAGAGGATCGGTTCCATCTCTTTTTCGTTGGAATCAGAAATCAGCCACTTGAGTTCATAGCCATTTTCTTCATCAACATAACGGGTACTGTCTTCATCACGATAAACGATTTGGTGATGGGCTTGATCTTCTCGGAAAAACTCTTCCGGCGTTACACCCAAGACTTCCAATATTGTAAAAAAAGTTTCCATTGATGGCGAACTTAAGTCTCGCTCGAGCTGAGAAAGATACCCTTTCGTCAAGTCGGTACGTTCCCCTAGCTCTTCCTGAGTTAGATTTTTTTGGATTCGCAGATTACGCAGCTTATCGCCAATTTCCATAGGCTTCTCCTCCTAAACAGGTGCAACTTTGCAAAAAAAAGTTTGCTATAAGTAAACTCCATGTTTAATTTCACCTTTTCCAGTATACAAATATTTGGAGAAAAAACAAGTATTTTTTATTAGAATACTGTCTTTTTTTCTCTGTTAGGTGCAAGGTACGCCCCGCGCTTTGGCATGCCAATCCACAACCACTTATTTTAGTGTATCGAAGAAGCCTAGATTTGGACATTTTTTTGTTTCTATTTAAAAATGACTGATGAACAAAACGTTTTGTCGCTTCAAGAATCAAAAATTGAAGCGCTTATGGTATTATGAGTACAAACAATCAAAGGAGGGTCAGAAATGACCAATTTTTCTACATTTCGCGTATCCAATGAACCGACATTTACAGCTGCTGTGAGAAAAGCAGCATTGACTGATCTACCTGAAGGCGACGTCCTTGTCCGGGTTGACTATTCTGATGTCAATTATAAAGATGCTTTAGCAGCGAAAGAAAACGGCGGGGTGATCCGCAGCTATCCCATGACGCCAGGGATCGATTTGGCTGGCGAAGTCATCGACAGTCAATCCGCTGCTTTCTCCGCAGGCGATCAAGTCTTACTGACGGGATACGGCCTCGGTGTTTCCCATCCTGGCGGGTATAGCCAATTCCAGCGGGTACCCGCTGACTGGTTGATCAAAAGACCAGCTGGTTTGTCAGCGAAAGATAGTATGGTTTATGGCACTGCTGGTTTCACCGCTGCTTTAGCCGTCCAATCCCTAGAAGAATTACAGCTTGAAGCTTCGGCACCGATTTTAGTGACCGGTGCCAGCGGTGGCGTAGGCAGTGTCAGTATTGCTTTATTAAACAAATTAGGGTATCGCAACATCATTGCCCTTTCCCGCAAAAAAGAGGCACAATGGTTGCTGGACCTAGGTGCCACTACAATCATGACACCTGCTGAAGTGATGCCGGAGAAAATCAAACCGCTGGCCAAACAACAATTTGCTGCTGTGATCGATACCGTTGGCGGCGAGCTGATCAGCGGCTTACTACCACAGATTGCTTACGGCGGGGGTGCATTCTTGTGCGGCAATGCTGGCGGCATCAAAATGGAAACCACGGTATTGCCCTTTATTTTACGCGGGATCCGTATAGTCGGCATTGATTCTGTCAATGTCTCACATGAGGTACGAAACCTGATCTGGGGGAAATTAGCTGCTGACTGGTCAGTGAGTGATCGATTGCACACCCAAGAAATCATCTTGGACCAATTACCAGACACCTTAGCTGCCTTGTTAGCAGGCAGCCACCAAGGCAGAACCATCGTAAAGGTGGCTGCCGAGAAATGAACATTTTGATTACCGCCGGTGGAACATCTGAAAGAATCGATGATGTCCGAGCGATCACCAATCATTCAACAGGTGCTTTGGGTCAAGCATTGGCGCAGGCATGGCTTGATGATCCGGTTTGTCAAATCGATTATGTGACGACAAGAACAGCCAAACAGCCGCAAGCAGACCCGCGCTTGACATTACATCTGATTGAAGGAACCAATGATCTTTTCAATACCTTGCAGCATCTGCTGTCAACAAAAACCTATGATGCAGTCATTCATAGTATGGCCGTCAGTGATTTTACACCAGCGGCAAGTTTTTCAGAACAGGCCTTTTGTCAAGCTTTGAATCAGGCATTGCCGCATTTCAACAACCAAGTAACGCCTGCGTTGATCGAACAAGTACTTGCTGCAGAAAAACAGACAAGCGGCAAAATTTCTTCAGATACTGATCATTTGTTTGTTATTTTAGAAAAAACCCCAAAAGTGATCCAAATCATCAAACAATTACAACCTGATACACTGTTGGTAGGTTTTAAATTATTGACCAATGTCAGCAAAGAAGCGTTATTTGCCGTTGCCCAAGACAGTTTGCGCAAAAGTCAGGCCGATTATGTACTGGCCAACGACTTGCAGCAGATTCACGGAACCCAGCATATCGGGTATTTATTGAATCAAGCTGGCGAAGTTGCCCAAGGAAAAACCAAAGCCGAACTGGCCGCTTTGATCGTCACGACACTGCAACATGACCTGCACTCTGCCTAACACCTATATAAAGGAGAAACAGCTATGGAACAAAAACATGTACTACTTGGCATCAGCGGCAGTATCTCTGCCTATAAAGCCGCTGATCTAACCAACGAACTAACGAAGAAAGGGTATGCGGTCGATGTCTTGATGACGAAGAACAGTACCCAATTTATTACACCATTGACATTGCAATCATTAGCCAAACGACCGATCCATGTCGATGTCATGCAGGAAAATCAACCTGACCGTATCAACCATATCGAATTGGCTAAACAAGCGGACTTGTTTTTATTGGCGCCAGCCAGTGCCAATCTCATCGGCAAACTCGCCCACGGTTTGGCGGACGACCTGATTTCAACGGTTGCTTTGGCATTGCCCTTATCCGTACCGCGTCTGATTGCACCGGCCATGAACACTGTCATGTATCAAAACCCGATCGTACAACGCAATCTCGCCATTTTACACGAAGTCGGTTTCGAAGAAATCGATCCGCGGGAAGCTTTGTTGGCATGTGGGGATTTTGGTAAAGGTGCCCTTGCTGCCACCGAAACGATTGTAGAAAAAGCTGTTGCAGCTTTAGAAACTCGGAGTGTCTAACATGAAAAAACGATCAACCTTTGACTTAGTCTTGACCGCATTCTTTTTAGGTATTTTGATTTTATTGGCTTCTGTTCCCTTTTTGGGTTTTATCCCGTTAGGTCCTATCAATGCAACAACCATGCATATTCCCGTGATCATTGCCTCGATTATTTTAGGCCCGCGGATCGGCGGATTCTTAGGTGGCGCTTTCGGACTCATCAGCATGATCCGCTCAACCTTGATCATCACACCGCTGTCTTTCGTCTTTTCTCCCTTCGTGCCTTTATATGGCACTGATCAAGGCAGTTGGAAAGCCGTACTCGTTGCGTTGATTCCCCGCATTTTGATTGGCGTTGTGCCTTATTTTGTCTTTAAGGGTTGTCAAAAAATGTGGAAAAACAAACAACAGAGTCTGTCATTATTACTGGCAGGCATCGCTGGTGGTTTAACCAATACGATTCTTGTCATGAATTTGATTTATTTCTTGTTCCATCAAGAATACGCTGCAGTTGTTGGTAAAGCGGGCAACGCGATCTACGCAGCGATATTGGGCGTGATCTTCACACAAGGCATCCCGGAAGCGATGGTGGCTGGGATCGCGACAATGGCCGTTGCCAGTGTTCTGCTTCGGCTTGTAGCAAACCGAAATAAAAATCGAATATAAAAAAACGACGTATGATCAATTCATGATCATACGTCGTCTGCTTTGTTAAAATGTCTGACTCACCTGTAATGCTTCGACCAATTGCTGATATTGATCTTCCGTTAAATAATCTTGATAAAAGCTCAGATAAAAGTCAATGTCTTCTTGACTCATTTGGCCGGACAGCCCGCTGACTTCTTCAAGCAAGGCATCAAATTCATCATCGGTCAGCATAAATGAAGTCCAGTCATCTGAAGTCGACGTATCTGCATCATCGTAACTATCATCCCAGCTATCATATGTTGAAAACAATTCTTCTGCTTCGATCACATCTTCTGCAGCTGGAATAGTGACCGATTGCTGACTCTCTTTGCCGGTAAATGTGACTGTCATCCCTAGTGCGAGCTGTGATGCATCGGCCTGTACCAGATCAACGACCATCGTTTGTTTATTGCTATTCGTATTGACAGTGGTTTTGATCGTGATTTCCGAAACCGCATCAAGCACTGATTGCAGCGCATCTATCTGTGTATCTTGATCTTGCGCTTTGGCGTAGGTGAGATAATCCGTCAACTCTGCTTTGGTGAAGGTATGACTGATCTCGTCACCATCTTTCTCAAAAGAATCTCGATCTAACGTCTTCAAATAGTCAGCAAAGGTGTCACTATTGAAGGTCCCTAGCATTGGCAAGATCGTAGAATCTTGCGTTTTGCTTGTGTCTGCTGTTCCCTCTAAATAACTATCTAAATCCGCATCATCTATACGAATAAATTTGCCTTCCAGATCGGTCGCTCCTGGTGTAGTTTGATAACTACTGTCCCCGTAAGCCACTACATACCCCATCAATGTTTGATATATATCAGCAGATAGATATGCCGTATCCGAGGTAGTATCTAAAATCATTGAGATAGGCAGTTCTTGCCCGCCAAATCCGACTGTCATATCCAACGATACAGCATCTGTGTCTGAATCTTGCACAACAGTTCCAGTCACCTTCGTTCCAACGATTTGCGACATGATCATTGAAGCATAGATATTGGCTGCTTCATCAGACGTTTGACCATCCCCCATATCGAATGTATCGATCGTCATCGAAAAGTCTCCCCCATGGAACGCTTGCTTGGTTGTCAACGCTTCAGAAAATTGTTCCTGCGGCAACTTGGTACATGCACCTAATACAGCCATCAACCCAACAACTAAAAACACTTTAAGCCATTTTCTCATTCTACTCACTTCCCTTCGCATTTATTGTACCGAACTCCCATGTGCCTTACAATTGATAAACCTTGATAAAAAAAAGCAAACAGCGGAATGACTGTTTGCCTAAGCTATTTATGCATGCGCACCAATGATCCGTACTTCTGTTTCTAATGTCACATCGAATTTCTCTTTGATGACTGCTTGGATATGGGCAATCAACTCGACATAATCCGTGGCCGTTGCATGATCCACATTCACAATAAATCCGGCATGTTTTTCGGAGATTTGGGCGCCGCCCCACTTCAATCCTTGCAAGCCCGCTTCTTGGATCAACGCACCCGTGAAATGGCCTTTTGGACGCTTGAAGACACTGCCGCAAGATGGATATTCCAATGGCTGCTTTTCTTGACGCAATGCCGTCAATTCGTCCATCCGCTTTTTGATCTGCTCTTGGGGACCTTCAGCTAATGCAAAGCGTGCCGTGAGAATCACGGCTTGCTGCTCTTGCAATGCACTGTGGCGGTAAGCAAAATCCATCTCAGCTTGATGATAGGTCACGATCTGGCCATCGGCTAATAAGACATCACAAGAAACAAACACATCTTGGATCTCGCCTTCATAAGCGCCGGCATTCATAAAGACAGCACCACCTACACTCCCGGGAATCCCGCAGGCAAATTCAAAACCTGTCAATGATTCATGGAGTGCCACATAGGTCGTATCGATCAACTTGGCTCCAGCTGCTGCGGTGATGGTCGTTCCTTCTACCGAGATCTCATTCATTTCCGCCAACATGATCACAACACCACGAATACCCCCATCACGAACGATCAAATTACTCGCATTACCAAGCACAAGCCATGGTATCCCTTCGTTGCGACAATAATCGACCAGTTGTTTGACTTCATCAGCTATCTTTGGAAAAGCCAAAATATCTGCTGGCCCTCCAGTTTTGGTATACGTATAATTCATCAAGGGTTCATCTTTTAATAAAGCAATCTTGGGAAATTGCGTAATCATTTCTTCTTTATTCACAAAAAAAGTTCCTTTCGCTTTCACATTCTGTTTTATTTTAGCATGTTCGCGAAAAAGTTGCTACCTCTTGCCCAAACAGCCTGCAACAATCCCTTCCTTTGATATTCTGCCGATTTTAGGTAAAATGAAATGAAGCAAGAACATGAGGAGGATACAGAATGAAATTTATTTCCTGGAATGTCAATGGCCTCAGAGCCATCGTCAAAAAGAATTTTTATGAAGCATTTGCCGCACTTGATGCTGATTTCTTTTGTTTGCAAGAAACCAAACTGCAAGAAGGGCAAATCGAACTTGATTTACCCGGCTATCATCAATATTGGCATTATGCCGAAAAGAAAGGCTATTCTGGCACTGCGATTTTCGCAAAAGAACCCGCTTTATCTGTTAATTATGGTATTGGTGAAGCCGCTCATGATACAGAAGGACGGGTCATTACTTTGGAATACAACGATTTCTACTTGGTGACTTGTTATACACCAAATTCTCAAAATGAACTCAAGCGCTTAGACTACCGAATGACATGGGAGGAAAGTTTTCTCACGTATCTTGATTCCTTGAAAGTCCAAAAACCAGTGATCTTGTGTGGCGACTTAAACGTGGCCCATCAAAATATCGATATCAAAAATTGGAAAACCAACCAAAAGAATGCCGGATTCACACCCGAAGAACGAGGGAAGTTCTCAACCCTTTTGGCTGCTGGTTATACTGATACCTTCCGCTACTTTTATCCTGAACTAGAAGGCGTATATTCTTGGTGGAGTTATCGCTTCAATGCCCGCCAAAATAATGCCGGTTGGCGCATCGATTACTTTGTTGTTTCTGATGACTTAAAAGATCGCTTGGTGGATGCGAAGATCCATACTGATATCTTGGGCAGTGATCATTGTCCAGTTGAATTGCAATTATCTTAATCAAAAAGCAGCCTAGGCTGCTTTTTTGATTGCCTGCAAATCAATTGATGTCCTTCCCAACAGCTAGGGCTTTCTTGAATTTTTTTATTTTCTTGATTGCCCAGTCATAGTGACTAGCAGTCGAGGATACAAAGTAGCTGCCTAATGTGCTGCCGCCTACCCACAAGAATACCTTCTTTGTGAATAGTTGATCCGTTGAAAAGTCTGCCAAAAGCGCCATGACACGTTCATGGCTGGCTTGAAACAGCGTCAACGCTTCTTGATAGCTGCTGTCTTGGTTTTCCTCTTGAAAGGCGTCATTCATCGCGCCATAGTTGCGCCAATTATAGCCCTCTCGCAGAAACGGTTTTGCCTCACCCTGTTGATTGCTTACAACCCAATCGATCAGCAGTTTATGCCATTCGTGCAAATGGATCAAGACATCATGAATGTTTTGATCTCGCTGCCAATGGGCGCCTTTTTCTTTGGAAAGATCAAATGAAAAAGGTTGATTGATTTCTTCGGGTGTCATTGATCCCAGCAAGTTGATCAATTCGGTATATTTGCTGGTACTCGCTTCGATCAATGTGGCTTTCGTTGTTGGTCTTGCCATATCATCATCCTCCGTTTTCTATGATTATAGCATGGGCCCATCATTTGTGAAAACAGTATCATTCTTTCTTTCCATATCCTAAAAACCGTACGCCACATTTAGAAGCATCTCGCGTGCGTCCAATGAAAAATTGCTTAATTTTGCCTAAACCTGCAAGATCGAGTCGTTTTTCTAAAAGAATTTGTGCTAAAATGACAGGTGAGGTGAAGGCTATGAATTTTATCGCAATGGACTTTGAAACGGCGAATTATCAAAAACATAGTGCCTGTTCATTGGCATTGGTCATGGTGCGAGAAAGCAAAATCGTTGGCGAGTATTATACATTGATCCAACCAGAAACAGATTTCTTTTGGAAAAACATCCAGATCCACGGGATTCATCCCGAAGATGTACAGGATGCGCCGAAGTTTCCTGAAGTGTGGCAGAAGATCCAACAGTATTACCATTTAAATAGTTTGGTGGTTGCCCACAATGCAGGCTTTGATAATGGTGTCCTTGCTGGCTGCTTGGATTATTATGGACTGACTCAGCCCAACTTCATGTCCTTGTGTACCGTACGTACAAGTCGCAAATTATATCCGGAATTTACCAACCACAAATTAAATACGGTCTGTGAGCAATTACAGATTCCCCTTTTGAATCATCATGATGCCCTAGAAGATAGTCGTGCCTGTGCCCAGATTTTGCTGCGGCAGGAACACGATTTTGGCATTGAACCACTAAAAAAACTTGTATTGGTCAAATAAAGTAATCTCAAGCAGTTTATTGACTTGCTAAAACAGGAACAACCGCAAACACACCTATTGGGCAGTTTTGGGGTTGTTCCTATTTTTGTATTCAGCTTTATACTTTAAACAAACATGCCAACCACTTCAATCACTTCACTCCAAGTCAACAGATCACATTCTTCGATTTTCTCGATATTCCTACTTATATAATCCATGGACCGAATCTGATGTGTTATAATCTCACCTGAGACTACTTGTGGTTCTTTTATCTCGACATAAGTAGCAAAACCTCTTTTGGTCGATGTGATGGGACACACTAAGCAAAATCCGGTCAGTTGATTAAAAGAGTCCTTACTGACTATTAGTGCAGGCCTTCTTTTTCGTATTTCCTTGCCTTTAGAAGGATCGAAATCTATCCAAACAATATCTCTTTGTCTAGGATAATTCAACTTAACTTTCCTCCCCTTCTGATTCCATATTATCCCATTCTCTATCATCAGAAGAAATGCTTTTTCTAAAACCTTGCCAATCTTTTGGGTCACTGAAAATATCTTTCTTTTTAGGTTTCAATATATATGTGTCTTCCACTTTTAAAATGGTAAATGTTTCGCCAATTTCTGGAGATATGTCTTTTGGAAAAATTGCACCTATTGAATTGCCTATTTTTCTTGCTTTTATTTCCATTTGGATTCATCTCCCTCTTGTGTTAAATCAAGTTTAACATCATGCAATTAGACTGTCAAACCTCGAATCTCTCGTATGTGTTTACGATATAATCATTTCTATACTGAAATTTTCAAGTGTAAAATAAAGACTTTTTATGCGTTTAATCAACAAGAAATTCTTCGTCACGTCAAATCGATCCAATAACGCCGCAACAGAGCACCATCACTAGGATCCTTGATTTCCTCAGCAAATCGACCGCCATTTGCTTCGATCACTTTCGCTGATCCGACATTTTCTTTGTCACAGATCACCAAAACTTTGGTCAATCCTTCCGCTTTGGCTTGCTGCAGACCAGCTTTGAGCATTGCTGCGCCGAGTCCTTTTTGACGCTGATCTGGTTTTACAGAGTAACCGATATGCCCGCCATAATCCCGCAAGAAGGCATTGAGTGCCAATCGCAGATTCAGTAAGCCGACAATTTGTCCATCTTCAAGAGCAGCATATGTTTTGGCCGGAACAAACCCTTCCGGTACAGTGTCTTTCGACGCAAAAAGCGGCAACTCTGCCAGCCATTGAGCAGCAGATGCGGCTTGTGCCAATCCTGCACCGCCATGGATAACCTCACCACGGTCCATAAACGCTTTCCGATAAAGTGTCACTTGCGCTTCATCTGACTGTGTCACTTCTCTCAATTCCATACCGCACCTCCTCTGGTTTAGTCAAATAACCGTGCCATCATCAAGACGTCAACTTTGTCGCCTTCTTTTGTTTGCACAGCTTGTTTCATACACCCTTCAGTGTCAAAAGCAAATTTCTGATACAATCCGATTGCCCGTTGATTTCTCGCTTGAACAGTTAATTCGATGCGTGTCAGAACACCACATGCACTGACCCAAACAAGCAACTCTTCCAATAAGATAGTACCTAGACCCAATCCCCAATACTCTTTAAGGATCGAGATACCAACTTCCCCCACATGTGCCAGCTGATATTCATTATGGCCTTTGATCGATGCCAAGCCTATCACCCTATCCCCATCTAAGGCAAGCAGCAGCATATAGTTGTCTGCTTCAGCCAATGCCTCAAGCTCTTGTGCTAGCAGGGCTTCCGGCAGTGCCAAGCCATTGTCATCCATCAGCAGAAAGTCTGTTTCCAGCGCCAATTGCTGGCTGGCTGCTAGTACACCGGCTGCATCGGCCCCTTGTGCTTCTCGAATGTCCAACTGAATCTCAGTCATGATCTGCACCCCAAAGTTGCTGGATCCGGGTCAAAAAAGCAGCCCCTCGTTGGCCAAATGCGTTGAACTTCACAATCCGTTTATCTGGATCTGTATCATCTTTTTCAAGAATCAGTTCTAAATATGCTTCTGGCAAAGCCTCTTCCAGCTGGTTGCCCCACTCGATCACAGACAAGCCATCTCCTTCGAAATACTCATCCAGACCTAGCGCATCGGCGCCCGACGATACGCGATAGACATCCATATGATACAAAGGTATTCGTCCTTGGTTGTATTCCCGGATAATCGTATAGGTCGGACTTTTGATCAGTTGTTCAATGGCCAAACCTTTGGCAATTCCTTTCGTCAACGTTGTTTTGCCCGCCCCCAAATCGCCGGTCAAAACCAAATTATCTCCTGGTTGTGCTGCTTGCCCGATCACAATGGCTAAAGCTTGCGTTGCCTCAGTATTCTCAATGGTTATCATTCTTACCACCCTTTATTCTATTTGCTTTGTGTTAGTATAGCCTGTTTGACTAATCCTTGTAAAGATACAGTCCTTCTCTCGCAACAAACATAAAAAAAGCCGCTCCTATGAAGGAGCAGCTTTCAAGCAAGATTATTTTTCCATCAATGTTTGTGCTGCAGTAATGATCGATAGTTTGTAGACATCTTCTTCGTTTGATCCACGAGAAAGGTCAGAGATTGGTTTGTTCAATCCTTGCAAGATTGGGCCAATCGCTTCGAAATTACCAAAACGTTGAGCAATTTTGTAGCCGATGTTTCCTGATTGCAAGTCTGGGAAGACAAAGACTGTTGCTTTACCTGCGACTTCAGAGTCAGGCGCTTTCAAATGAGCAACAGAGGATACATAGGCTGCATCAAATTGCAATTCACCATCGATCTCATATTCAGGTGCCAATTCTTGGGCAATTTTTGTTGCTTCAGCCACTTTGTCTACTTCTGGTGCTTTCGCGGAACCTTTAGTAGAGAAGCTTAACATCGCTACTTTAGGATCGATTTCAAATAATTCAGCAGTTTTTGCAGAATCAACAGCAATCTCAGCTAATTCTTGTGCGGTTGGGTTAACATTGATCGCACAATCTGAGAACAAATATTTTTCTTGATCACGGCCACGGACCATTAAGAAAGCCCCACTCGTACGGCTGACACCAGGTTTGGTTTTGATGATCTGCAAGGCAGGGCGAACAGTATCCCCTGTTGAATGGATTGCACCAGATACCATCCCATCAGTGATGCCCATGTAAGTAAGCATGGTGCCGAAATAGTTGACATCTGTCAAAATTTCTTCAGCTTGTTCTTTGGTTACTTTGCCATTACGCCGAGCAACGAAAGCTTCCACCATTTCATCCCAACGATCATAAGAAGCTGGATCAACGATTTCAAAGTTGGCGATGTTGATACCGCGCGCTTCAGCAGCTTTTTCAATTTCTTCAGGATTGCCGACCAAAACAGGTTCGATCAATTCTTCTGAACGTAAACGGCTGGCAGCACCTAAGATACGAGGATCAGTTGCTTCAGGGAAAACGATTTTGATATGACGACGCACGATTTTAAATTTTAAGCTTTCGAATAATTCCACGGATAATGACCTCCAGTTTTTTTATACCCTTACATTGTACAATAGAAGTGAAAAAAAGAACAGATAAAAATGCTGTACTAGTCAAAGTTTTCGACTTTCGTTAAGCGCTTCACAATCCTCTGATACATATCCAGCAAAACAGGCCTTCTCACTTATTTATCATGACTAGTCCACGCAATAGGGGTTTCTCCGAGATCCCGCAATGCCGCATTGATCGTTGAAAAAGGCTTAGAGCCAAAAAAACCGCGATACGCAGATAAGGGACTCGGATGTGGTGCTGTCAATACAATATGTTTGTCTGTATCAAGCAGGTGGATTTTCTTTTGTGCCGGTTTGCCCCATAAAACAAAGATCACCGGTTGCGCTCTTTGATTTAACGTCTCAATGATCGTGTCAGTCAACTTCTCCCATCCGCGGCCATGATGACTATTTGCCTCACCTGCGCGTACAGTCAGTACGGTATTCAGTAAAAAGACTCCCTGCTTAGCCCAAGGGACCAAATAGCCATCGATTGGTGGTGTAACCTTCAGATCATCTGCTAATTCTTGATATATATTGCGCAACGATGGTGGTAATTTCACCCCAGGCTGCACCGAAAATGCAAGTCCATGGGCTTGATTTGGGCCATGGTATGGGTCTTGCCCTAGTATCACGACTTTTACTTGTTCAAACGGCGTGTATTGCAACGCTGCAAAGATTTGATCTCTGGGCGGATACACCGTATGTGTCTCGTACTCGTTGTCTAAAAACTGCTGTAGTTCTTGATAATATGGCTGTGCGAAACTCGCCGCCAATCGTTCTTGCCAGTCTTGGGGTAATGATTGATTCATACTGCGCCTCCCTTTTTGTTCATCATATCAAACCGATAGAAGATGACGCAAGATTTACTCATAGACAAAAAATTCCACCCCATTTTGTGGTACACTAGTTAGTAGAAACAATCAGAAAGGACGCTGAACATGATAAAATTAATTGCATCTGATATGGATGGAACTTTATTGAATGCCAGTATGCAAATTTCAGAAGAAAACATTCAAGCGATCAAATATGCCCAATCAAAAGGCATCGAGTTCATGGTTGCAACTGGCCGTAACCGCAAAGAGGCGTTGCCCCCTTTAGAAGAAGCTGGTTTAGATTGCGCGATGATCAATTTGAACGGTGCACAAGTCTTTGATTCAAGTGGTACCTCATTGTTTACGGTGCCGATCGATCGCGAAAAAACCCGCTCTATCATTGATCTTTTGAAAGAACAAAATATCTACTTTGAAATCTCAACCAGCAATGGGATCTATTCAGAAAGCCAAACACGACGGATCGAAAATTTTGCGATCCATACAGCGGAGGCGATGCCCCATTTGACCCACAAAATGGCGATTGCGATGACTGCCGCTCGGTTAGAATTTTTGCCGATCAATTATGTCACTGATTTTTCCGAACTATTTTTGCTGGAAGAATTAGAATTCTTGAAAATCATTTGTTTCCATCCTGACGGCGACAGCGTCTTGGCGCCGATCACACAAGTCATTGATGGCTATGGTGACTTAGTGGTCACCTCTTCTGGTCAAAACAATATTGAGATCAATCATCGCAATGCCCAAAAAGGAATTGCTGTGGCACATGTCGCCAAAGATCGCGGCATCGATTTATCTGAAGTGTTAACGATTGGCGATAATTTAAATGATCTGAGCATGCTGCAAGTTGCAGGTGTGAGTTTTGCTATGGGAAATGGTGAACTGGAAGTCAAAGAGACCGCGAAATATTTGACCAGTACCAACATCGAGTCCGGCGTTGGGAAAGCGATCATGCGTGCAATCGAGGAAAACTTATAATCACATACTGCTTTTTGGGATACAAAAGGAGGCGGAAGGATGTCAGAATTTTTTATTCAAGACAGACAACTGAGTAAAATCACGCGAACTATCGTCAAAGACGAAAAGGGCAAATCGCTGTTTTTGATGGTTGGCCGCTGGGGAACCAAAGGGGATGCCTTATCCCTCTATTGTTTGAATGGCGAGTTGTTAGCCAGTATCAAGCAAATCAGTTTTACCTTTGGCACCCGCTTTGAAATCTACAAAGACTTTGAAAAAGTCGGTACGCTGCAGAAAATTTTTAATTGGCCTGGGGACTTTTACTATATCCAGCAATTACATTGGGCTGTCCATGGCGATATTTACAATCATCGTTATGGCATCCATCATTTCAATCGTAAAATCATGGAGATGGATAAAGCCACTTTGTTGACGGGGGATTACTATGTCCTAAATGTAACGGATGACCAGGATGCGCCAGTTTGTATTTGCATTGCCGCAGTCATGGACTATTGGTTGTATAATCGCCCAAAAAAAGCCGATCATCCTTTGGAATTACGGCTTCACAACGAAACCAGCTGATTGCTCAGCTGGTTTTCTTTTGCATATGATCATACAGGTGTCCGCTGATTTCCCGTTCCGCCACAACTTCAAATCCATGTTTCTCATACAGTCTTTTGGCATTCGGGTTGGCGCGATCCACACTCAATCCAATCACATCGTAGCCATCGCGATGGGCAATCTTTGGCAGCGCCTCTAATAGCGCAGATCCGACACCATGTCCACGAAACGCTTCTGCAACACATATGGTATCTAAATACCATTCATTCGGCATCGTTTCTTCATCAATAAATAACTTCATGTCTTTACTCAATCCATATTGTTCTAATACACGGTCCAACGGCTGATCGATCGTTGCTTCTTCTTTATCTGGATAGCCAAATGCAACACCTGCTACGGTGCCATCGATTTCGTTGACCAATGCTCTCGTATACCCATAACGGTAACTCGGTTCCAACATAGCATCTGCCAATATCTCTAGCGTCTTTGCTTCACCGATTTCTTTGACAAAAGGCAACTCCATATCCTTTAAAATCACTAAGACCAACTCAGCCATTGCGAAGCGATCTTCTTTTTTTGCAAATCTTATCACGATTATTCCTCCTAGCTACTCTTTTAGCATAACAACTTTCAGTATAAAAACCAAGCTTTTTTCAACACCACGCAGACCTGTCCCGATAGACGATCGTTTATTCATGCAATTCAAGCGGCAATCCATCGGGGTCTTGAAAGAAAGTCATTTTCTTATGCGTAAACGTATCAAAACGTATCGGTTCACAATCAATCCCTTTCGCTGCCAAAGCGGCCACCACTTCTTCAATGTGTGTCACATGGAAAGCCAAATGGCGCAAACCCGCAGCTTCAGGGAAACTTGGTCTTGTTGGTGCATTTTGGTTGATAAACAATTCAATCTCTGAGGAACCAAAACGAAGATCGATTTTGATATCTCCTTTATCCGCCCGGTGGTGTTCTCTAATCACCTCAAACCCCAGTTTATCTACATAAAACTCCTTGGCTTCTTGATAGTCTCTGGCAATGATGGCGATATGGTGCATCTGATCAAACATAGACTCTCTCCTCTCATTTCTCTATCAGTGTATCCTCTGTCCCTGTTTTTTGCTAGGAAAATCCACGCAAATTTTTCCCTTTTTGCGTCTGTGTTTCTGGTATACTTGTGATGGGAAGGTGATCATCAATGAATTTATTATTTATATCAATCTCTGGAAATACCCGCGCGTTTGTTCAACGATTGCAGGCATACGCGGCAGAACAAACTGTTGAAGCAGATTGGACCATCAAAGAGATCCATGACAACAGCGCCTTGACAGAAGAAACAGAACCCTTCGTTGCCTTTGTACCGACATATTTAGAAGGCGGGAATGGCGTTGATAATGGCGATCAAGAAATTTTGACTGAAACACTGCGGGAATATATCGATTTCGGTGACAATGCCCAACATTGTTTGGGTGTCATCGGCAGTGGCAACAAAAATTTCAACTATCAGTATTGTCTGACTGCCAAACAATATGCAACGCAATTTGCCGTTCCTTTTTTGGCTGACTTCGAATTAAGAGGAACAAACCAAGATATTGAACGAATCTATCATATCTTGAAAGAAATCGAACCACACCCAACGGAAGCGATCAAGTAGACTGAACAGCAAAGGATTGGAGAAAACGCATGACCCCACAATTCACAGTATTGGTACTCATCCTCGCCGTGGTCGCGGCGCTCATCGCATTAGACATTTGGAATCGAATCAAGCTGCGCCGCTATGTCCAACGTTCTTGGGGCAAGATCCCCCACCAACCGCGGTTTGACAAAGAGGATAGTTTGAAGAAAGCTTGGCAGATCGAAAAAAACTTTCAGCAATTCGATAGCGAAATCGATGATATCACATGGTATGACCTTGATGGGTTTCATTTATTTGAAGCCATCAATCTGACCTACTCAAGTGTCGGATCAGAAGCACTCTATCAGCAATTGCGCAATTATCAATTCAAAGAAGATAGCCAATTACAAGAGCTGATTGCTTTTTTTGCGCAAAACCATTCTGCCAGAGAACAGGCGCAGTATACCTTTGCCCGTTTAGGCAAGCAAGATCATAATTTTTCGAAATCCTACTTGGCGCAAGAAGCTGCGCCGTCGATTGGTTCCTTGCCTTTATTTATCTGTTTAGGCCTGTTGCCGCTCATTGGGCTGCTTTTGTTTGCGATTGGGATTCCTGTGGGCTTGATCTTGACAATAGGTGGTATCTTGTTCAATACGATCTATTATTCAATCAAAAAAGCCCGCTTAGAAACAGAACTAAACAGTATGCGTTACTTGGTACAAACGATTGCTAGCGGCAATCAAATCGCTAAAATCGCTACACCACTGCAACAAGAAATCAAAGACGCACTGAAACCGTTAAAGAATATTCCACGTTTTGGGCTGTCCTTCCGCGCCAAAAATGGCAGTGACGGCGATATGTTATTTGAATACATCAATATTTTCTTTATGTTGCCTTTCATTTCCTACCAATCGGTGACTAGCACTTTAGCCAAGCACCACGACGATGCCATTCGGCTCTGGGATCTCTTAGGAAAGTTAGAAGTCGCAGCGGCGATCTTGAATTTCCGAACGTATATGCCAATCACCTGCATCCCTGATTTCCAAGAGGGACCTGTTGTATCAAGCGGTTCTTATCATCCATTACTGAAAGAAGCCGTCATGAATGATGTCGACTGGGGGCACAATACCCTTGTGACTGGCGCCAACGCTTCCGGCAAATCGACCTATGTCAAAAGTATTGCCATCAATTGTTGGCTTTCACAAACGATTTATACAGCGGTAGCAGAAACCTTCACTTTGGCACCAGGACATGTCATTACTTCAATGGCTGTCGAAGATGATCTGTTTGAAGGAGATAGTTATTTTGTCGCTGAGATCAAATCGATCAAACGCCTGCTGGATCAAGTAGCTACCAAAGAACGGTGTTACTGCTTTATTGATGAGATTTTGAAAGGAACCAACACAGTTGAGCGAATTGCCGCTTCTTCCAGTATCATCCACTGGCTCAGCGGCTATCCAAGTCTTGCCTTTGTCGCGACCCACGATATCGAACTGACTGAGATACTCAAACAGGATTGCCGCAACATTCACTTTTCTGAACAAGTCACAGCTGATGATGGTATTTCATTCGACTATAAAGTCAAGACTGGCGCTGCCAAAAGCCGCAATGCCATCGCACTGCTTGGTGTACTGGGCTATCCGCAAACCATCGTTGATCACGCCAATCATGCTGCAGCGATCTTTGATGATACCAGAACCTGGTCTGATCTATCATGAACAAAAAGAATCACTTCACTGCATCGCAGCTGAAGTGATTCTTTTTTATTCTCCGAATAAATCGGTCGCTAAACTATACTGCTCTCCTTGCAAAACATCATACTGAATCATTTGATAGGCATCATAAACCTCTTGGGTTTCTTTATTCAAGGACAATTGGGTTTGCCATTGTCCGCCGATATAATATTGACCCGTTTCAAAAGCCGGCAATTCCTCTTGCAAGGTCAACAACATTTCATAAAAGCCATTGGTCGGCTGTTGACTTTCTTCCAACAGCGTTGGTGCAAAGTAAAACGGACTCGTGACTGCAACATCTTGTTGTTGGAAATCTCCATCAGAATCAACCATCAGAAACTGCGTTTCATGCAATGTGGCGGTATCATTTTGATCTTTGATCGCATCTGAATAGATCCCAGGTAAATGATCTCCCCAGAAGACAACCAATGTGCGCCGGTTCAAGGTAGACAATTCAGAGATAAATTCTTTCAATGCTGTACTGCTGTAAGACACATCTTGCAAATAATTCTCCAATGAATCCATGTTCCCGTCACCTGCAGCTTGATAATCCAATGTATCATATTTGCCCACATAAGGCATATGGGTCTGCATCGTCACCAAATGAACGAATTGTGGTTGTGCTTCGTCTGAAAGAACAGACATGACTTCTTTATAAGCTGACGCGTCCGATATATAGGGATTGTTTTCAATTTTGTCCGTATAGGTTATGGTATCTTGATCCAAAAACGAATCAAAGCCCATCACGTCATAAACATCTTTGCGCTTATACATCGATGTATCATAAGGATGAATGGCTGTAGCCCCATATCCATCTTGCTTAAGAAATGACACCAAAGAAGGCAATTGTGTCAATTTCGGTACCAGCATTGTATACGGCGTCGTCATTTGCGGGTTCATCAACCCCATCGAAAAACTAGTCAATGCTTCAAACTCGATATTGGCTGTCCCACCGCCATAGTTTTGTGACAGCATCTTGCCGCTGATCGTTTGATCTGCTACTTGATAATAATCTTCCAAAGGATCTCCCGTAATCGTAATGCCCTTTAAATGACTCGGATCAGAAAAACTTTCACTCATCACATAGACGATATTGGGCGCTTCACTGTCCCGCGTCTTATTGGTATCAGCCGCTAATGCACTATACTTTGCAGCAATCTCCTCAACAGCTTCTTTGCTGTACCCTGCTGGTTTCTCCATCGCATCCACCCGCAAATTATACAAAAAACCGCCAATAAAACCTGTATTGTAATAATTCATTTTTTGCGAATAAGGAATCCAAAGGGCTGTTCGATTATAGGCTTTACGCAACAGATTCGCACTATCGTTGAAATGCGAAACATAGACCAGCCCTAGAGAACATAGAATCAGCACTGCCCCTCGGAAAATCTGCTGTCTACGCTTCAACTTGCGGCTGCGATAGATACTCCAGCCCACAGCCACGATAGCTGCAATGGCTAATAGCAGCGCCAACAAGAATGCCCCATTGCCGATCATGGTTCGCAGCAGCGTAAATTGCGTCACCATTTTGAGGTCATCTGGATAAATCGGCTCTTGCCGATAGGACATCTTCATATAATTGGCATAGCCTAAAATACCGATCCCGACACTATAGAACACCCCGCCTATGCGCAAGGATCCTGCGATACTCGCAAAAAATCCATAGACAAGTGCAAGAACCAAGCAAGCCAAAAAGAATTTCTCCGTATGCCATGAAAAGGCAAATTTAAGAGCCAGACTTATCGATAGATTATTTTGACACCATTGTAAAAAAAGATTGCTGAAAATGATCAAGCCAATCACAGCCATCACTTTTAAAGCGATTTTCCCATATTGAGGGAGTTTTTGTTTCATTCAGACTGTTCCTCCTTGTACCCTGACCATTTTTAGTCCCCTCCGTATTTTATGCTTTCACGGAAACAATGTAAAGTCGTTGTAGTTAGCAAGGTCTCCTGACAACATGCACGGATATGCAAAAAAATCCTCGGCCCAAAAAAGAGTCGCTAGGCGCGTTGACACCCAATTTCCCCCGCGACTCCTTTTTCTCCAAGGATCTTATCTGGATTTAGCAGATTGGTTTATTTCCAAAAATCGTCAAAGATCGTCACAGGCAGATGACGTTTGTGCTGTGTTTTGTTCCACCAGTTTTCGATCGTTTGCTGTGCTTCACCAGTAACGGTTTTGCCTTCTAAATAATCATCGATATCATTGTAAGTGACACCTAATGCGGCTTCATCAGCAACCAATGGTTTACCATCTTCTAGATCGGCTGTTGGTACTTTGGTATACAGCGCTTCTGGCGCACCCAAGTATTCCAGCAACTGGCGGCCTTGACGTTTATCCAATCGGAACAATGGCAAAATATCCGCACCGCCATCACCATATTTTGTAAAGAAACCTGTAATATTTTCTGCCGCATGATCGGTACCGATCACTGCGCCAGCTTTTTCGCCAGCGATCGCATATTGTGTGATCATTCGTTGTCGGGCTTTGATATTGCCTTTGTTAAAGTCGGAAACCGCTAGACCTGCTTCTTCAACAGCTGCAACTTCGGCATCCACCGGACCTTTGATATTGACCCGCAAAGAAATATCTGGCTGGATGAAATCCAAAGCGCGTTTGGCATCTGCTTCATCTGCTTGTTCGCCATAAGGCAAGCGTACAGCGATAAATTGGTAGTTAGGATTATTGGTTTCGCTGCGCATTTCCTCCATCGTCAATTGTGCGATCCGACCAGCCAATGAAGAATCTTGTCCGCCACTGATGCCTAAGACTAAGGTATGCAGGAATGGATTTTTTTGCAAATACGCTTTTAGAAAATCAATACTCTTACGTACTTCTTCTTTTGGATCGATTGTTGGCAATACACCTAATTCCTTGATAATTTCATTTTGCAATGTCATAAAAAACGCCCCCTTGATTTTTTATTGTGCCACTCACTATACATGCAGATCAGTTATCTTGCATCTACAGAATCTCACCTTTGGTTTGTTTGCGGACTTTTTCGATGGTCCGCATTTTGTGATTCCAGCACTCTTGTGACAGATCGACTGGATATTTTTGCGGATTCAAATCACGTTTGTACTCATCCCATAGGGAGTCCAAACAATTTGTGGCATATGCTTTGATATGCTCTAGATCAGGCACCTCATACACTTGCTTGCCCTCAATAAAAATATCTTGCAGCAGTGGTCGTGCATCAAAGTCCGTGACCGTTTTGTTGATAAAGGTGTGGACCGGATGGAACATGAACAATTCTTTTTCTTTTTGCGGCGTTTCTTCCCACAGGGTCACATAATCTCCTTCTGATTTCCCATCAGATTTACGGGTGATACGCCATACTTGCTTTTTGCCAGGTGTGGATACTTTTTCAGCGTTGCTGGATAATTTGATGGTATCAATCATTTGCCCTTCGGCATTTTCAATTGCCACCAATTTATACACTGCACCTAATGCCGGTTGGTCATAGGCTGTGATCAACTTCGTACCCACACCCCACACATCGATTTTGGCTTTTTGCATTTTTAAGCTCAAAATCGTATTCTCATCTAAATCGTTTGACGCATAGATTTTGGCTTCTGTGAATCCAGCTTCATCGAGCTGTTCCCGCACTTTTTTAGAGATGTAAGCCATGTCGCCGCTATCGATACGAACACCAAGGAAATTGATTTTGTCGCCCATCTCTTTGGCCACTCGAATGGCATTGGGTACACCTAAACGCAAGGTATCATACGTATCGACCAAAAAAACACAGTCTTTATGGGTCTTCGCATAGGCCATAAAGGCATCATAGTCATTGCCGTAGGACTGTACCAACGAATGGGCATGGGTCCCGCTGGCAGGAATGCCAAAGATCTTCCCCGCACGTACATTACTCGTCGCATCCGCACCGCCAATAAACGCTGCCCGGGTGCCCCAAATCGCAGCATCCATCTCTTGCGCCCGACGAGAACCAAATTCCAATAAAGGATCTGGACCAATCACCGACTTGATTCGGGCCGCTTTGGTTGCAATCAACGTTTGGAAATTGACCATATTCAACAGCGCTGTTTCGACCAACTGCGCTTGCGCCAATGGTCCTTCCACTTGAATGATTGGTTCGTTATTGAAAACCAAATCACCTTCTAAAGCTGAACGAACGGTACAAGAAAACTTAAAAGCTTTCAAATAGTCCAAGAATGCTTCTGGATAGCCGCCGATTTCACGAAGATAGTCAATATCTGATGATGAAAATGATAAATCATTCAAATAATCGATCAAGCGTTCTAATCCTGCAAAGATCGCGTAGCCATTTTCGAATGGCATCTCCCGAAAATAGCATTCAAAGACTGCATTTAATTCTGCCCGACCCAATTCCCAATAAGTCTGCATCATGTTGATTTGATATAAATCTGTGTGCAACGTCAAGGTATCATCTTTAAATAATTTCTGCATGTGTCTTACTCCCTTTAACTTACTTCTTCCCATTATAGCAAAAAAAACAAAAAACGCAGAAAATATTGTTCAATTCAAAAAAACAGAGAAAGTCCAATTGGCACTTTCTCTGTCATCGATCGATGTTCATTTACGCGATTGGCAGTTGAACCAAAATGATATCTTTGCGTGGTTGTGAAAAAACAATGCCTTTGGCTTCCATTTCTTTGCGGATCGTCACATTGACAGTCACTTGACTGCGGTCTACCTTTAGTAAACGGTGGATGACCGTATCCACTTCTTCACGGCTGATTTTCTTCTTGTTGTTGATCAAGACCAAAGAAATTTGATCATACGTATCGACATACAATATTTGTGTCCGGTCCAATGCGTAAATTTTGTACAGCTTCACAGCTGTTTTATCAAAAATAAATTTGGAGATATTCGGATAAAAAGATTCCATATTTAAGTTTTGGTTTACAGGTGTTTCAATCAGTTTCATCACTATCATCCTCTCATGAAATCAATTCACTTAGAATAAATGTGCCTACACCGCCATTCTCCGCACTGTCAATGGTTCGATCACAAACAGCTTGGATCGCTTGACTTGCATTGGCAACAGCCAGAGAAACATCGACTGCTTCGAACATCGGCAGGTCATTTTCTCCGTCACCAATACCATAACTTTTGGCATCAGGAAAATCCGCTAAAAATGCTCGGATCGCAGCACCCTTTGTTGCTAACGGATCCACAATTTCTAAGGTTTGGACAAAGGATTGGAAGATATCTGCATCTTCTCCTTGGATCAAGGTGCGCAATGCAGCCCGTTTTTCATCAGAGGCTTCCATTAATTCAATTTTCATGACCTTGATCGTAGGATTATTTTGCATATACGCCAAAACATCTTTATGGTGGATACATTCGTTGTAGAAAAAGTTGTACTTATAATCTGCGATCATTTCTCCACGTTCACCCAACTCAGCGATCAGTGCAGCGCGACTGGCTTGGAATTGTGCTTCATAGCGGTGCGCTTCTGGGGAGAGAATCCCTTGATCTGTATGCAGAAAATAAAACACTTGCGCGGCTTCCAAAATATCAATGACCCGAGTCAGTGTCGTGATCGGAACTGTATGAGTCAATACCGGTGCTTGTCCCTTCAGCATCATACCAGCGCCATTACCAAAAATAACGTCACAAGCGATGTCTTCCTCTTGCATCATGTCTTGGACCAATTCCACACCACGGCCTGTAACAAAAACAAAATGATCCCCTTGGTCTTGCAAGGCACGAATGGCTTCTTTGTTGATTGCTGGGATCGGGTGTCCCATTTCTTGAAATGTGCCATCAATATCAGAAAAAATGATTTGCATGTTATCTTCCTTTCTTTGCTATAATTATAGCACAACAAAAAAACAGTAAAACATTTTTCTTGACCTTCTCGTACCGTCAACTTGTATGCTCGATCTATAGGAGGAATCATGATGGAATATAGTATCAGCACCTTAGCCAAATTATCTGGTGTCAGCAGCCGCACCTTACGTTATTATGACGAGATCGGATTGCTGAAACCCGCTGCAGTTTCGGAAAGTGGGTATCGTTTCTATGGCACACAAGAAGCCGACCGCTTGCAGCAAATTTTGTACTTTAAGGCTTTTGGCCTACCATTGGAGACGATCACTTCGATTCTAGATAGTTCCGAAACAAAGATTCACCATACCTTGCAATACCATTATCAGCAATTGGCACAGCAGCGACAAGCGCTCGACGCTTTACTGGCAGCACTGGCTGACACACTTGCCACTTACGAAGGAGAGAAGGAAATGAACGATCAAGAAAAATTTGCATATTTTAAAGAACATACATTAGCTGAGAACGACACTTTGTACGGAGAAGAAGCCAGAAAAACGTATGGTGCACAGACTGTTGCAGACAGTCAAAAGAAATGGCAGGAGATGCCGCAAACAGTCTTTGCACAATTATCCGCCGATGAAGAGAGTTTGATGCGCTTATTGAAGGAATTGCTGCAGGAAAATCCAGCAGATCTTTCATCAGAAAAAGCCCAAACAGCCTTTACGAAACACAAACAATGGCTGAGCCAAGCCGCTCCTTTTTATACACCTGATTACCATCGCAGCTTAGGCGAAATGTACGTGAGTGATCCTCGATTTACCGCTTATTATGATCAACGGGCGGGAACCGGCGCAACCCTTTTGCTGAAACAATTGATCGACTATTATACGCGAACAAATAGCAGCGAAACAAAGTAAAGCATAGAAAAAGACCTCTTGTCACCCACAAGTGATGCAAGAGGTCTTCATTTTTTTGCCATTGGGCGTTGCACAAACGTATACGGAATTTTGAAACTGTCGCTTTTTTCATTGACTGCCAACTGGACGGCCATTTCGCCACAATCTTGTAAATGATAATCAATCGTTGAGAGTTGCAATACATCGCTGATAAACAAATGATCACGGCCAATCACGAGCCATTCGTCTGGCTTGGCTAAATGGATTCCAGCAGCCACACGATCCCCATTCGTAAATATCGCCTCCACACCTTTGTCTGCAAAAAAGACCGCGGCTTCCTTGCCATCTTCTTCCGTCAGACTATCCCAAAAAATCAAGTCTTCCGAAAAAGCCGGAAAATATTCTTTGGCTAATCGAACTGTGATTTTGGAGTTGCTGCTTAGTTTGCGGCTTCTGCCTAGGGTCACCCCAATATTTGTGATCCCCTGTGCCTGAAAGAAAGCAAAGACTTCTCGAATGGATCCTTCCCGATCTATATAGGTACAGCCATCTGGTACTGCTGCGATTTTTTCGCAGAAAATGATCCGTCCATAGGCCAAATAAGGCAATAGCACTTCGATGGGATTGGCACGAGAGGTGATGATCATGGCATCAAAGCTTTTCGCAGCAAATTCCTTGAGATACGCTTCCTCCGCTTGCGGATCATAATTTGTCGGCAGCAATGTCACTTTGTAGCCACGAGAAAATGCAGCTGTTGTGATGCCGCTTAATAAGGCATCAAAATAGGGATGGTTGACAAATGGCAGAATCACACCAATATTTTTGGTTTTGCCGACACTTAAGACCCGTGCCGTATGGTTGGGAATATAATTGACGGCTTGCATGGCTGCCAAGATCTCTCGTCGTTTCTGTTCACTGACATAGGGATTGTTATTAATGACCCGCGACACAGTCGACACTGAATAGCCAGTCATTTTTGCAATATCCCGAATATTTGCCATAGCCTATGCTCCTTACGCGGTTAATTGTTCTTTCATATAGTCTATCACACTTAAGCCGCAAGCATAAAATTGATAGTAATCATTTTTGTACACAAAACCGATTCTTTGCGCACCGAAGTGTTCATCAAAGCGCAGATGTGAAATATCTGCCAGTGAAAGCGCGTATTTTGTGTCAGGCAAAAAACCTTTTGGTTGTGAAAGGACCAATTTCTCTCCATCAAAAAACAAAGATACATAACAGCATTGTTCATCGTTTCTTTTCATATAAGTATTCATGTATACCAATCCTTCCTTCTTTTTGTACCCTAAGCATACGCTATGAAACGCGTCCCAGAGCAAGCCTTTTGTTCAGTTATTTTGACTGCGCTAACCAGCATCCATGTGAATCATTTCGCAAATACATAGATTGTTGATACAATAGGTGATAGGTTGTTGATACTGGTTGTTTTTAAAGGAGGACGTGCTACGTGACGTTAGAGGAAGCATTTTTATTAGATACTTTACGCTGCCGTTTTAAGTATTTAAGAGAGGAGCTGGGCTTCACAACACAAGAAACTGCGCAACACTTGGCTGTGCCTTTGACTGACTATTTAACCTATGAAGAAGGTGAAAGGCTGCCGGATGTTTTGACTATATTACATGCTGCGGCTTTGTATCAGGTATCCGTTGACTATTTGCTCGGGCAAACAGAACAGCCGCGACGCGACGATTAATATCTTGATGGGTCATGCTGCTCAAACGATCGTTTCGATCGTTTTTTTTGTGCACTTATCTAAGAAAAATCAAACTATTCGGTCTTGTTGGCGAAGAAATGCTACAATAAAGCATCATTTACATAAGGAGATTCTATTATCATGACATATGCACTAGAAATAAATGCATTACGCAAAGTCTATGCCACTGGGGTTGAGGCTTTGAGGGGCATCGATCTTACGGTTGAAGAAGGCGATTTTTATGCTTTGCTGGGACCAAATGGGGCTGGTAAATCAACCACCATCGGTATCATCACTTCTTTGGTCAATAAATCTTCCGGTACCGTAAAGGTATTTGGCTATGACTTAGACAAAGAATTGGTTCAAGTCAAACAACAGATTGGTTTAGTCCCACAGGAATTCAACTTTAATCCCTTCGAAACGGTACAGCAAATCGTGGTCAATCAAGCTGGTTACTATGGGGTTTCTCGTAAAGAAGCCTTAGATCGCAGTGAGAAATATTTAAAGCAAGCCAATTTGTGGGAAAAACGTCATGTTCGGGCACGCATGTTGTCTGGCGGAATGAAACGACGCTTGATGATTGCCCGCGCATTGATGCATGAACCGCGCTTGTTGATTTTGGATGAACCGACAGCGGGTGTCGACATTGAGTTGCGCCGTGAAATGTGGACTTTTTTACGCGAATTGAATCAGCAAGGCACCACGATTATTTTGACCACCCATTATTTGGAAGAAGCAGAAATGCTCTGCCGCAATATCGGTATCATCCAATCAGGCGCCTTGATAGAAAACACCAGTATGAAAGAACTATTGGCGAAATTACAATTTGAAACCTTCTTATTTGATATTGCGCCAGTCCCCACTGCACCGGTGATCACAGACTATGTCAGCCAAATGGAAGACCCGCAGACAATCGCTGTTGAAGTTGCGCGAGATCAAGGGGTCAACGATTTGTTTCGCCAATTTAGCGATCAAGGTGTGACTGTCCTCTCAATGAGAAATAAATCCAATCGTTTAGAAGAACTATTTTTGAAAATTACAGAAGAAGCGCACGAAGCGGGGGAAAAACATGTTTAGTCTTTATTTTACTGCATTAAAAAGTTTAGCGGCCAAAGAAACCAACCGTTATTTGCGGATCTGGGTCCAGACTCTGGTTCCGCCAGTCATCACCACTTCTCTTTACTTTATTATCTTCGGCAAGATGATTGGCAGCCGAATTGGTGATATGGGCGGCTTTTCTTACATGGAATTTATCGTGCCTGGTTTGATTATGATGTCCACGATCACAAGTTCTTATTCCAACGTATCTTCTTCTTTTTTCTCTCAAAAATTCCAGAAAAATATTGAAGAATTACTGGTTGCACCGGTACCGACACATGTCATTATTTTGGGTTTTGTTTTTGGCGGCTTAGGTCGGAGTGTCTTGGTAGGGATCTTAGTGACTATTATTTCCCTCTTTTTTGTTCCACTCCATGTCTTTTCTTGGACCATCGTTGTACTGACATTACTTATGACAGCGATTCTCTTTTCACTGGCTGGCCTATTGAACGGCATTTTTGCCCAATCTTTTGATGACGTATCAATCGTACCTACATTTGTCTTACAACCTTTGACTTATTTAGGTGGCGTTTTTTACTCGATCAGTATGCTGCCACCAATTTGGCAAGCCGTTTCTAAAGTAAATCCCATCGTCTATATGATTTCAGGATTTCGTTATGGCTTTTTAGGAACGATCGACGTTCCTATTCTCTTATCGATCAGCATTCTAGTCCTCTTTATTGCCGTTCTGTATGGCGTGTGTTGGTATTTGATCGAAAATGGCCGTGGATTGAGAAGTTAGTTTCAACAAAAATAAAAGGCGTGGCTCTTACGAGTCGCGCCTTTTATTTTGCTTGAATATTAAGCATTTAATATAACTTTTTCTAATAATGCTCCTGCTTGGTGCATACCTTCTAAATTCTTCACGCCTGAAAATTTTTGGACCTGATTCATATTGGTGATCAGCACGATAACCATGGTTTCTTTCCCTTGCTTTTTGATGAAATCCAAGTCCATTTGGGCCAATCTTGTTTGTGCTGTTACTTGATCCCCTTCTTTAACAAAGACATCAAATCCTTGCCCATCTAATGATACTGTGTCAATGCCCATGTGGACTAACACGTCAGCACCATTTGGTGTTTTGATCCCTATAGCATGTTTTGAAGGAAATACAGACGTGACTTCACCAGCTACTGGTGCGTAAATCGTGCCATTTTCTGACTGAATCGCATAGCCTTCGCCCATCATTTTTGTAGAAAAAACCTCATCCGGTACATTCTCTAATGGAATATATGCACCTTCCGCAACAGCATGCAAATCGATCTCATTGGTAAAGCTGGCTTCATCCGTTTGTTTGGGAATAAGGAAGAATGTAATTGTAAAAGAAGTTGCGATAGCAATAATGATCCCCAATACAGCAAAGATGAAAGATTCGCCGATATAAGCCGGCAAACTAAAAATACTTGAGAGAATATACCCATAGATTCGAACATCGAAAAAACTGATAAAGGCTGAGGCAATCGAACTACCGATCGTTGCGGCCAAAAAGGCTTTCTTATATTTAGATAAGATTCCAAACAATGCTGGCTCAGTAATACCTAAAATCCCTGATACAGCTGAAGATAAGACGATTGATTTTTCTTCTTTTGTATGGACTTTGAAGTAGATTGCTGACGTCGCTCCTGTGATAGCCATATTAGCCATAAACATCATCGGCATCAACATATCATAGCCTTGATTGGCAAAATTTTGCAGCGCAATCGGCGTCATCGCGTGGTGCAATCCTGTAAAAATAGCAATGGGCCGAATTGCCCCAACCACGATTCCAGCTAATACTGGCGAAATGGCAAACAATCCTTCAACACCCTCAGCGAGTAAATTCCCTAAATGTATACTGATTGGTCCAATGATTGTCAAGGTTACCAAACCTGCCACGAATAAAGAGATGGTCGGTGTAAAGACTGTCCGCAATACTTGAGGCAAGATTTTATCAACCCAACGATAGATATAGCTCAGCGCTAATACTGCGAAAATGATTGGAATCACCGTACCAGCATAATTGAAGACTGGGACTGGTAAGACGCCGAACAATTTGAATGCAGCTATCTCCCCGTCTGCTACTGCATTCGTCATCGTCGGAAATTGCAGTGTAGCAGCAATCGCGATTGCAAGATATTGATTGGTTTTAAAAATACGTGCAGCTGAAGCAGCTACGAAAAATGGTAAGAATGTAAAGACACCGCTGGCAATCATATCAATGACTAAATACGTATCCGTTTGGTTGGAAATAACATTTAACGCCACTAAACCTGCCATTAGCCCCTTGATCATACCAGCGCCGGCAATCGCAGGTACGATGGGACCAAATACACCAGATACAGTATCCATAAATAGCGACACCGCGCCTTTTTTCTCAGCACTTGGTTGTTGACTGTTATCGTCAAGACCTAATTTTTTTGCTAAAGGTCCATAGTAATCGTCGACATCCGTACCAATCACTACTTGCAGTTGATTGCTTTGGTATTTGGTTCCTACAACTTTGGGTGTTTTTTCCAAAGCCGGATAATCTACTTTCTGAGCATCTTTTAAATCAAAACGCAAACGTGTCATGCAATGCCAAGCATTGTTGATATTGCCTGCACCACCAACATCTTTGATGATCTGTTCAACGATTTCTTCTTTTGTCATCTTTTACAATCCTCCTAATCATGAGTGAACGGTTCTGCTTGCATATGCGCGGCCTTAGCAGGTGTTTCCGTTTTCATTCACATAGTAGCATGTCATTTCAAAGTTGTAAAACCAGTCCTTTTCAACGAATAAATCATATAAACGTTGATATATAAACGTTAATTTAAATAAACACATAAAATTGGACTGTTTATATACTTCATATCCCGTTGTTTTTTAGACCAAATTGACAGCGGTTGCCAGACATGTTTCAATGAGTTTAGCAATTAGAGAATATATTGGAGTGATTCAAATGACACCAACTATCATCACAGATATAAAGACTTATGCAATCAAACCAGATCGGCACAACCTTGTTGTTGTCAAAGTAGAAACCAATAAAGAAATCACTGGCTTAGGTTGCGCAACTTTTCAATTTCGACCATTAGCTGTCAAGACCGTTGTAGATGAGTATTTGCGTCCTTTATTGATTGGCAGAGATGCGAACGAAATCGAAGATCTTTGGCAAGTTATGAATGTGAATTCTTATTGGCGGAATGGACCAATCACAAATAATGCCATTTCTGGCGTGGACATGGCATTATGGGATATCAAAGGAAAGCTGGCAGATATGCCATTGTATGCACTCTTAGGCGGAAAAGCCCGAACGGCGATCCCAGCCTATACCCATGCTGTTGCGGATGACTTAGCTGCTCTTTTTCAAGAGATTGATCGCTTTTTAGCTGATGGCTATCGTTATATTCGTTGTCAACTTGGCTTTTATGGTGGCAACCCCAGTCAATTACAGACCCCTGAAGCACCATTAGCTGGTTCCTATTTTGATCAAGGTCAATACATGGATACGACATTAGGGATGTTTGCAGCCATCAAAGAAAAATATGGCAACAAATTTCAAATGCTGCATGATGTGCATGAACGGTTGCATCCAAATCAGGCAATTCAATTTGCAAAGGCTGCTGAACCTTATAATCTATTCTTCCTAGAAGATATCTTGCCCCCAGACCAAAGTACTTGGTTGGCTCAATTACGCAGTCAATCGGCAGTACCAATTGCAACAGGAGAGTTGTTCAACAACCCCATGGAGTGGCAAGCATTGGTCAAAAACCAGCAGATTGACTTTATGCGCGCCCACGTATCTCAAATCGGCGGTATCACCCCTGCACTAAAATTGGCCCATTTTTGTGATGCGATGGGGATCCGTATTGCTTGGCATACGCCATCTGACATTAGCCCCGTCGGTTTAGCTGTCAACACACACTTAAACATCCATCTGCATAATGCAGCGATACAAGAAACAATAGAGATACCAGCCAACACACAATCTCTATTTGGCGGGAGTCCAGAACCTAAAGACGGCTTCTTCTATCCGATTGAGCGAAGTGGCATCGGTATTACATTTGATGAAGAGGCAGCCGCTGAATTTCCTGTCGTCTATCGTCCCCATGAGTGGACCCAAAGCAGGACGCCAGATGGCACTTTGATCACACCATAAAATTTTGACATATAAAAAAACAGACTATCTCATTCACTCAGTCAGCGATTGCCGTTGGCTTTTGAATGTCGATGGTCTATTTCTTTGTTGTGAAATGGTCTAATCGATTCTTGAGCGATGAATCTCACGATCAAACGGCCGAATATACGTTACACCATAATCGATGGCAATAATATTGCTGAATTCGTATACGCGACCATCCTCCAAGATTGCCCGATTCGTAATTTGCATCGCAGGCGTGCTTCGCTTACACAAAAGGATCTTCGCCTGAACCGCATTAACAGTGATGGGTGTATAGCTACTGATATAGTGGGAAATACGATAGCCGCAACTTTCCACATAGTTTTGAATTGAGTGTTCCACCACTTCTTGTGTCAGCTGAGGAAACAAACGGACCGGTAACTTAGAAGTTTCTAACTGTTCAATTTTATAGTTCACGATTCGCACACGTTCAAATGTCCATACTTCATCGTTGGGTTCTAGTTGGAAAATTTTTTGCTCATCTGGAGTTGCCTTTGTTCTTTGTAATGAAATCATTTTAGAATGAATACGATCATAAGGTGTTCGGGTCAACGAATTGAAAATCAGTGGGTTTTTGACCCATTTTTCATGAATAAAGATTCCTGAGCCTTGCACCACGCGAACGATACCAATCTCTTCAAGATTCTTGATTGCTTGCTGAATCGTGAATCTTGACACGCCATACTGTTTGGCTAAATCTCTTTGATTCGGCAACTTCCCCTCAGCAAACTGCTCTTGATAAATTTTACTTAACAAATCTTGAACAATAAACTCTCTTTTTTTCATATATGCTCCTCATCATCTTTAATATAAGCATCTCATGCCATTATCCTTCTCAATGTTGTTCTAAGTCAGCAGCAGGTATCTGCCAACTGCAAGCTTTCATATCGACACGGCCATTCGATTTGAACAAAATGCCTTCAGCCATCAAGGCAGCGCGTCTGTCTTCTGCCGACGACCCGACTAACACGCCATCTGCCCTGACAACACGGTGTGCAGGTAAATCACTGGGACTTAATTTCATTGCACGACCCACTGCTCGTGCTTGATTCATCTTTCCTAAATACCATGATATTTGGCTATAGGACACTACTTTTCCGTATGGTATCTTTTCCACTAAAGCATATACTTCTTCATAAAATGGATTCAATCACTACACCTCGTCCTGTATTTAGCGCTTATCTTAGTATCCTACTGGAAAATCCGTCATTCGTAAATCAAAAAAAACTACAGCGGTAAAACGAATCACCGGTTTTATCGCTGTAGTGAGTTTCCTATATTCATTGTCCAAAGTGAAAATAATTTTTTGCATTCTGATAGGCGATTTTTTCTACAATTTCACCTAAATATGGCAAGTCCTCTGGCAACTGTCCATCTTCTACCCACTCACTGATTACTTGGCACAAGATCCTCCGAAAATACTCATGCCGCGGATAGGATAAAAAGCTGCGAGAATCTGTCAGCATTCCTACAAAGTTCCCGAGTATCCCCCCTTCAGCTAACGTCGTCAACTGATGCCGCATACCGGAGTATGTATCGTTGAACCACCAAGCTGATCCGAGTTGCAACTTCCCTTGGATCTCTTCTTGGAAGCAACCCATCAAGGCAGTGAGGGAGACATAATCTTTCGGGTTCAATGAATATAAAATCGTTTTTGGCAATTTGCCCTGGCATTGCAATTGGTCAAACAGGCGACTGACGCCCTTTTCCAATCGACCATCCCCCATAGCATCCCCACCACTATCCGGCCCTACATGCGTCATCAAAAGACCGCTATTGTTTCGCGTAGCTGATAAATGTAATTGTGCTGTCCATTCATGGTCAGCGTATAGCTTCATCAACTCAACGAGCAGTCCAGATTGGTAGGCCATGATTTCCTCACTAGACAAGGGATCACCCGCCATTTTTTTCGCAAAAATAGCAGTATTTCGCTCCTGATCATAGCGACTATCAGCCAATTGTGCCAAACTATGATCTGATAATCGGCACCCATGGCGATGGAAATAAGCAACTCGATTCGCTAGTGCTGTTATTAATTGGGGATATGTTTGAATAGATATATGCGAAACCTCAGATAGTTTCTGCAAATAGTCCGTATATTCAGGCAAGTGGATGTTTAATGCACGGTCTGGTCTGAATGTCGGATAGATAGCGAAAGACTCATTTTTCAGCTGTTGATGATACAGCAAATCATCCACAGGATCATCTGTCGTGCAAATGACCGATACGTTCATTTTTTTGATCAATTGTCTTGGTGTATAGTCTTTTTCTGTTAATTTTTGGTTGGCTTTTTCCCAAATAATGGCTGCATTTTCTTTTGCCAGCAGCGCTTCGATGCCAAAAATCCGTTTCAATTCAAGATTGGTCCAAATGTACAGCGGGTTGCCAATACATAATTCGATTGTTTCGGCCCATGCAGCAAACTTGTCATAATCAGAGCCATCCCCTGTAATCAAGGTTTCTGGCACCCCATTCGCACGCATCAACCGCCATTTGTAATGGTCGCCGGCTAACCAAGCTTCTGTGATATTTCTAAAAGGCTGATTTTCATAGATTTCCTTTGGATCAAGATGACAGTGATAATCAATAATCGGCTGATCCTTTGCGTATCCATGATACAGCTGTTTGGCAATATCATTTTTCAACACAAAATTTTCGTCTAAAAACATGCGCTCCGCCGCCTTTCTTATCTGCCGATTGCTTTATCGATAGCCTCCCAAAGGCCCAGTAAATAAGAAGCACCAATGGCACGATCGAACAGACCATAGCCTGGACGCCCTGTTTCTCCCCAAATCATTCGTCCATGATCTGGACGAATATACCCATCAAAACCATTGGTGTACATTGCTTCTAATATTTTGTACATATCCAATGACCCCTCAGAAGACAAATGTGGCGCCTCATAAAAATCTTTGTCATTTCCCAAATATTTGATATTACGTACATGGGCAAATGGAATCCGACCCCGGCGACAGAATTCAGCCAAGATTTGATAGACATCGTTGCCTGGGTCCTCCGCAATACTTCCCGTACACAATGTGATACCGTTCGACGGACTATCCACAACACGACAGATCCAGTCTAAGTCATCACGATTCTTGACCACTCGCGGCAACCCAAAGATCGAATAGGGTGGGTCATCAGGGTGGACAGCCATCTTGATCCCAACTTCTTCACATGTGGGAATGATTGCTTTCAAGAAATAAGCAAAATTCTCTCTTAACTTGTCGTCATCGACATCCTGATATGCGTCAAACAATTCTTTCACATGGGCCAAACGTTCCGGCTCCCAACCAGGTAATGTATAGCCTGAACTCGATTCTTCAACTTCCTTCACGATTTCTTCAGGATCCTTATCGATACCTGCCTTTTCAAAAGCCATCGTGAAAGAGCCATCAGGCAGCTGATAGTTAAGGTCCGTTTTGATCCAATCAAAAATCGGCATGAAATTATAGCAGATGACCTCGATTCCGAAAGCAGCCAAATTGCGGATCGTTTCTTTGTAGTTTTCAATATATTGATCTCTCGTTGGTAAACCGATTTTGATATCATCATGGATATTCACACTTTCAATTACTTTCAGGGTCAAGCCAGCATGCTCAATTTCCGCAACCAAAGAAGCGATCCGGTCTCTAGGCCAAACCTCACCAGCTGGAATATCAAATAATGTGCCAACGATGCCTTTCATTCCCGGAATCTGCCGAATATCTGCCAATTTGATTTTATCATTTTCTTTGCCATACCATCTAAATGTCATTTCCATTGTTCTGATACGCCTCCTACAGTTTCATGTAATATCTGACGGACCGCACCAGGGCCTGTCAGCATTTGTTCAAAATAAGCTTGTACTTTTTCGCCAAGTCCAGTTTTGTATAAGTCAAGACCAAAAAGTGTTTCGTTCTTTAAAATAGGCTGAATAAATACTGCAGTATCCATCGCTTCTCCCATTTTGATGGCTGACAATTGCGCTTGCAATTCTGGCAACAATGGATCTGGACTTACCTTGAAGGACTGCCCTTCATCATCGATTGCCAACAAATACCGCAGCCAACCTGCTATGGCCAATGGAATAAACTGTAGTTCATCCACACGTTGATTTTCCACATATTTTTTGATGGTTTCACCAAAACGGATCGCCATCTTTTGCGACGTATCTGCCGCAATCCGTTGGGGGGTGTCTGGAATCAATGGATTAGGCAATCTCAACCCAATGACTTCATCAATAAATGCTTTCGGTTGGATAATACCAGGGTCTTCAACCACCGGTAATCCTTCTATATAACCAACTCCTTTGACAAGTCGAGAAATATCTTGGTCTGCCATTTCTTCTGCAATCGTCTGAAAACCGAGCAGACAACCAAATATTGACATAGCTGTGTGCAATGGATTTAAACAAGTTGTTACTTTCATGACATCTGCTTTATCAACAACTTCTCGGCTCGTTAGGATCACCCCGCCTTTGGCTAAATCAGGGCGACCATTAGGAAAGTCGTCTTCGATCACTAAATAATGGGTTGCCTCTGTATTCGCAAATGGGGCAATATTTGTTCCTTTGCTGGTCCAGATCAATGACAGCCCTTCGATTCCTTCTTGAGTCAGCTGATCTAAGACTACTTGCGAAGGATTAGGGGTGATTCGATCAATCATTGACCATGGGAAAGAAATCTTTTCTTTGTCACTTAAATACGCAACAAATGCTTGTGGAACATGGCCTTTCGCTACCCATTCTTGGGCAATCGTCAAGATTGCTGTTTGGAATCGTTGGCCATTTTGAGAAAAGTTATCCGTTGAAATCAAAGCCAATGGCGCAGCCCCTGATTGAAAGCGATCCCATAACAAACTAACCAAAATACTCATTGTATGTGTTGCTTCATGAGGTCCCGCAATGATATCCTGTTCGACTGGTTTTAGATATGCACCTGTGCTTGTTGTTAAACCATAGCCTTTCTCCGTGATGGTGACCGTCACCATTTGCAAGGCTTTATTTTGAAAAACCTCTCTGACTGCTTGATAACTTTCTACGCGGGAAGGATGGCAAAAGTAGCTTGCAGCTGTTGACTGTAATAATTTCTGCTCAAAGTGCCCTTTTTCGTGCATGATCACTTCTAATATATCTTGCTGGTATGGTGTATATACTTGATCGATCACCTCTTCATCAAACGTTTCGCAAACAATAATACCCGATTCGAGAAACCCTTGATCAATCAAAGTTTGGGCAACTTCCGCATGAAATGCACGATACAAATTCCCTCCACCGAAATGCACCCATCGCGGCTCTTTTTTCGTATTTTTGATGACTTCATTTTTGTCCTTCTTTGGTAGTTGAACCTCTGCTGCATGTAAAATCTTTAAATCAAACACATAAACGCCCCTTCTCTAACTGATATATTAGTATTTTAGTTCACCTTCTAAAAAATTGCAACCCTTTACAAAAACTCAATCAAAATATATACTAGTTTATATTTTGATTGATGATTCAATAACTTAAGACATCGCAGTTGATGGTCGATTTTGTCATCTTAATGTTCATTGAATAGAAAGAAGCGTTCCCGATGAAACCAACGAATTTCCAACACCAAGCCTATGAGTCGATCAAATCGATGATTCTTACAGCCCAACTGATACCTGGTGAAAAAATCTCAGAAAAAGACCTAGAAGCAAGATTGTCTATAGGTCGTACACCGATTAGAGAAGCAGTCATTCGGCTTCGCAGAGAAGCATTGATCGATGTCGTTCCTCAAAGTGGTACCTATGTTTCTCGTATGAATACCAAACAAATCGAGGAAGCCCGTTTCGTTCGTGAAACACTAGAAAAAGAAGTTTTTAGGATTGCTTGCACAGTCATTACGAATGAACAGCTCAAAGATTTAGAAAAACTGATCATTTTGCAACAAACCTATGCGCAATTAAAAGATGAGCAGGCTTTTTTTCAATTAGATGAAGACTTCCATCACTTGATTTACCAAATATCCGATAAGGAAAATGTTTGGGATTGGCTGCAAGCGGTCATTTTGCCTTTGAATCGGTTTCGATATTTGCGTTTAGAAGTTGAAGCGTTATCCTGGGATATCATTTTAAAGGATCATCAAGAAATTTTACACACGTTAAAAGCCCGTGACGAAAAGAAAATCACTTCTTTAGTAGAAAAGCATATCGATGTGATCGACAATGACTTATTGGTGGTACAACAAGCCTACCCAGACTATTTTTCTCAATAAAAAGAACAAAGACGACCGGTGTGTCCATCCACTGATCGTCTTTGTTCTTTTTTATGATTTTTTTATTCAATTGGATGATAACTGAACCCTTGCCCTAAGACTTCCGAAACTGTACTTACGATCACAAATGCTTTAGGATCGATTGTTTCAATAATCTGTCGAATACGGACAAATTCTTGGTCACTTGATACAATCAACAAGACTTGCTTTTCTGATTGCTGATAGCCTCCCTGCGCATTCAACAGCGTTGCCCCTCGACTCACTTTCTCAAAAACCGCGGTTCGAATCTCTTCTAAATGTTCATCACTCATGATCATAAGTGATTTTTTCCTGTTAAAGCCAGTTTCAATATAATTCATAACTGCTGATGTAATCACGATCGACAAAATAGCAAATAGAAATTCTTCAAAACCAAAGACAAACAAATTCATCGACACAACAACTGCATCTGTCACCAACAGACCGATTGCTGGATTAAGACCAAAATATTTCTTAAAGATGAGTGGCGGAATGGTCGTTCCACCACTAGAGGATTGGTTTTTGTATAAGATCGCGACACCTGCCGCGAAAATAGCACTGCCGAAAATCACAGACAACAAACGATCATCTGCAACTTTTATTTCAGGCACGATGGCAATCGCTAAAGGAAAGGCAAAACTGCCAAATACTACTTTCATGAAAGGCCCTTTACCCAAGAAGACATAAGCCAAAACGAGCATAGCAATATTCAAGACCATAATGACAACTGCACGGTCCCAGCCTAAGGATGATTCCAGCAAAATCCCAATGCCGCTGACCCCTCCTGCTGCAATATGATGCGGGCCTAAAAAAAGATTGATACTTGCAGCTAAAAGGAATAGCGCAGCGGTAATTTTTCCATATGATTTAATATAATTCATTGTTCTCCTCTTTTCGTTGAACTGTCTGTTGTCGTTATAAGGGCGTTCACCAATTCAGATCTCCTTCTCAACACTACTATACGCCCATTTTATATCTCCAACAAAGTTTATGTTTAGCCACAATGTATGTGATGCGATGATTTGATTGATTGCGTCATGCAATTCTTCCCTTAAAGGGTCTTGCCGCGCAACTGTGTCCAGTGAACTTAGCGTCGTAACGACAAGATCAAGCTCCACAATAACCTGATTGCCAACTTTCGCAGTGCGCAAGACATACGTTTCCACATCTTCTCGCGCTAAACGAGTTTGGACCACCGTCAAGATTTCTTCTCGTAATCTGCTTTTTGCTGAAGAAGTGGTTAATTCCAAGATCGCATGCTTCAATTCTTTCAGCGCCAATTGGATAAAGAACAACGTGATGCCAATAGAAACAATAGGATCAATATACATAGCCAAATGGCGATATCCACTTGACTCGAGTAATCCAGAAAGTAAAAATGACAGAACAACACCTGCGCTAAAGAAGAAACCAAAGCGCCATTGTGCATATTCCACCCAATAAAAAGGATGCGTCAATTGATTTTTTTTAAGATACAAATAAAAAAGCAAACAATACACCGACCCAATGATTGAAAAATATAAACCACTATTCCCTTGACTGCTAGGTATTATGTGAAACAATGTATAAACAGATTCAATAACACCATACACTGAAATCAGCAAGATAATACTATATTGAACAAAGACCATTAAAGGCATCAAGGGTTCTTTTCCAAAAGGAAAACGTTCAAAGTCATGCATTTGAATATACTTCGCAAGATACAATGAAATAAAAGACATTACAGCGCCAATCAACGTATATGCTCCGTCTAACAGCAACACATTGTACTGCATAAGCAAACCAAAAAGTAATGCACCCATCCCATAGATCGAACCTGCGATAATCGACAAAATAAGCAAGCGCCGAATATGATTATTTTCTTTCATTTTCCGTCCTCTTTTCGACCAGTTTAAAATTTAAAACAACAGGCATTTTAATAAAATCTGCATCTTTCAGCTGATCTTCTTTTATATCTTGCCATAAAAATAACGACGATGACAGTCTTTTTTTTCATTCAAGGATGAATTTTTGGAATAGCTGTGGCTGTATTCAATTGATCTATCGAACTTCACTTTTCACATATTCATGTCAAATTCTCTTGACTATCCATTTTGATTCCCTTATCATCAGTGGTAACAACTGGGAATCAGAATTTTCAGAATATTCCACCTTGTTTTCAGTAAGAGTATTCATGTATCAAGAAAGGATGAGTCACTTGAGTCAAGATAAACAAATCAAATGGTCTGGGGAACCTAGCCAGTCCGCAATTGACCTATTGCAGGGAGAAGGCAACGTTGTTGTCTGTCCAACAAAAGTTGGTTACATCATTACAGTATCAGATAAAAAAGGACTAGAGCGGAAATTCTCTGCGAAAAACCGAAAGCGCAATAAACCTGGTGTGGTGCTTTGCGGCTCTTTGGAACAGTTGCACGAATTAGCCGAATTAAATGCGGAAACAGCTGCCGTATATCAAACATGCTGGGAAAACGATGTGCTGTTCGGTGCTATTTTACCTTGGAAAGAATCTGGTAAAACCTATATTCCGGCTGATGGATCTGAAGAACTGATGACAGATGTTCGCGGTACGAGTTGCTTCGTCATCAAATTTGGTGTCCCAGGAGAGCAAATCTCAAAGGCATTATGGGAGAAAGACCACACATTATTGTTTGCGAGTTCTGCCAATCCTTCTGGTAAAGGGAATCGTGGTCTGGTTGAAGGAATTGGTGAACAAATTGCTGAAGAGGCAGATTTGATTATCGAAAGCAATGATTACGTTGCTTCAATTCAACCGGATAAATCGATTAAAACCCGTTATGAACAAGGTGTCATGGTTTCTTTTGTAGATAAAGAGGGAAAATTGATTCCTGAACAAGGCGATCAACGCTCCATCACGCCTGCCCCTGTATTGATCCGTAAAGGTTTGGATGTAGACAAAATACAAATGTACTTGTCTGATACGTTCAATTCATGGGATTATCGTCATGGTGAGTATTATTAATGAAAGCATACTAAAAAGGACTTGCAAGGTAGACGTTGTTGTCTACCTTGCAAGTCCTTTTCTTCTTCTGAGCAACCTCGTTTGGGAGAGACTACATCTCAAGCAATGCAGCTTTTTGCTTTTTCGTTAACTTCTCTTTTACTAGGTCATAGGAAACTTTGATCAGTAATTCCACTGCCTGAGGATCCATTTCTTCGTTTGCAATCTTTATGGAGTTCCAATGTGTTTTGTTTGCATAATATCCTGGAATAATCACACCGGGGAATTGCTCCCGCAAAGATTCATTCACTTCAGGTAAATTTTTTAACGTAATCAATGTATCTGCAGTAGGTTCTGGCGACATCATCCCGAATTGTTTGCCAAGCAAATCGAAATAAATCGTTCCCCAGTCCTCTCGATAGTATACTTTTGCCCCAGGTAAACTTTCACCAAAACGTTTAAATTGATCGATTCTAGAAGCTACTTGTTGCTCATCCATTCATTTCCCTCCCTTATGATTTTATTTATCTTGATCTTCTTCTGATTTCTTCCGGCGTCCTATACCAAAGAACCCGGCCAATGCAACCAATATCGTACCAATGATCCCGAGGGAACGACTTTCTTCTTTATACTAATAAATCAGGTCCTTACACCCTAGATAGAATTGCTTGGTATGTACTATCGACGCAATATACTCATGATTCCCGCCTATAATAACGGGTTTCATTGCTGCACAGATTTACGCACCAGACCAACTGTCTCCCGTCGATAAAACAGCAAACCTTTGTTAACATTATACTTGCAATAGTATGTCAATCAAACAGATATGAATAAAAAAACAGACCCCGAAAGGTCTGTTCGTTAGCTGTTTAGTACCATCCATTGGCTTCCCAGAAAGCTTTGGCTGCTGTCCAAGAACCATAACGTGAAGCTACATACTCATCGGCAACTTTTTCTTGATTGGCTGCTGAGTAATCACCGTTTAAATATGAATTTGTTAATTGGTAACGACCATAGTATTGTCCATTCGTCGCTGTATATGAGCCACCTGACTCTTTGTTAGCAATCCATTCTTTAGCAGAAGATTCAGAACCTGTTGCTGAAGATGTATAGCTTGTTGAACTTTCTGAGCTTGATGAAGCTTGGCTGCTGCTTGCTTGTGACGATTCTGATTGTGCAGGTTGTTCACTAGCTGCTGCATAAGAGGAAGATGATCCTTCATAAGAAGATGTTGCATAATCGCTATCATCAGTAGGAATCACTAAAGACTCACCAACATAGATCAAATTGATATTTGCAATATCATTTGCTTCAGCAATTGCTTCTACTGCATCTGCAGAGCCAAAGTAATTGTATGCAATAGTGGATAGTGTGTCACCAGATTGAACAGTATATTGTTCATCGGCAAACGCATCTTTGCCACCTAAGAAAAGACCAAATCCGGCCAAGACAGCTGTACTTAGTAAAACAGTTTTAAAAGATTTCATATAGTAATATCTCCTTCTCTGATAAACTTCGATATGCGAGAGTTGAAATAACTCAAGCGCATGAACTAGTCTAACATCGAAGAATATTTCATAGGTGATAACTGCGTTACAATTTGAATGAAAAAAAGACAAAATTCTTACATTTTGTAAGAATAGCAAAGAATCCTTATAACGAAAGGAAAATACCCGGATATATTCAAACCAATTTCGTTATTTAATTTGAAATCAAACTGATTTACCCAATGATCATTTTCAAATATTACAAATAAACCGCTTTAACACGTTTATGTAACATAAAAGCAAGCGGCCAGCCAATTTGACGTCCGCTTGCTTTGTCTAAAATGTATCTCAGTTTTTCACTGGAATCAATTTGTTCATCACGATTGCAGCAATTGCGCTTAGCGCAATTGGCGAATCAAGCAGGTATTGCAAAAATTGAGGTGCGGATTCTTTGATTTCTGTCGGCATAAATAAAAGACCGATGGCGATAATCAAAGGCACTCCGATGATGTACAACTCCCGCTCGGAAAATGCTTGATTCTTGATCACACGAAACCCGCTGAGCAAGATGATGACACAAACCACCGCGAATACACCGCCAATCACTGAAGAAGGAACTGCGTGGATCAAGGCAGATAGTTTGCCAATAAAGGACAACAAAATGAACCAACATGAAGCCATCACAAAGACTTTTTTGCTCGCCACACCAGTGATCGAAATGATTCCTGCATTTGTTGAGTAACCAGTGACTGGTGTCGTACCCACCAAAGCGGCCACCATACAACCTAGTCCTTCGCCAATGACCCCTTTATTGATTTGTTCATCAGTGATTGGTTCTTCGGTCACAGAGCTGACTGCATACCAGGTACCTGTTGTTTCTGCCAACAATACCATATAAATCACCAACATGGTCAAGATGGCAGAAATATCGAAGTGCAAGCCATAATGAACAAAGGCCAACTTAGGCAAACTAAACAATGGCGCCTCTGCAACTGATTGAAAATCAACCCCGCCCATAAATGAAGCAATCGTCGTCCCGATGACTAAAGCAATGATGACAGAGCTGATACGAAAGTACTTGCCTAATCCCGGGAAATAGTCCCCTAACATAGAAAAAAGAATCAAGATAGCCGCAGTGATCGCTGCCAAAAGCATATTCTGATTTGCGCTCAAAGTTTCCGTTGCAGGATAAATATTACTCGTAAATGCTGTTGGCAGCAACGTCAAGCCAACGATCATGATGATCGTTCCACTAACGATCGTTGGAATAAAATGTCGAACAATATACTTATAAATGCCTGTAAACCCGAGCAAAACAACTGCAATTGCACCAACGATACTTGCACCTAATACAGTATCCATGCCTTTCGCCCCAAAGTAGATCCCAATGATCGCACCCACTGGTACGAAAGATGGCCCTTGGCAAACAGGTAATTTCAGAAAAAATAATACTTGGATCAAAGAAGCAATCCCTGCCCCTAAAAAAGTTGATTGGATCAATCCGGAGGCATCTGATGATGACATCGCCACAGCTGTGGCGATAATAAATGGCGGTACATAGACATCCATCGCTAAAACATGTTGCAGCCCTAATATCACTGCTTGTCCAAAAGGAATATCATCATTGATGCCAATCGTTAAATGTTTATTTTTTGAAGTTTCCACGTACTCATTCTCCTTGTTTGTCATGTACTTTTTTTCCTTGGACCCATACTTGACGAATATTTTGCATTGTCGCTAGGTACAAGATTTTTTGCAATCGTGCTTCAGATGTTGTAAAGACACCAAAATCGGGTAATGGATTGCCTTGATTTCGGGAATCAATGACTTGAACATCGAAAGCATACCCTTCTTTGATAACCCCAATAGGCAATTGCAAAGCGTCACCGCCGCCTTTTGTAGCAAGGGAAAAGGCATCTATCACAGAAATACGCGAATCCGCCACCCCACGTTCATGTTGGGCACGCGTGACATCAACACCATCTTCAAGCATACGCGATGACATCACCGCTTGTTTGATATTGTCATATAAACTAGGCGAAAATCCGCCTGATATATCAGTCCCTAAGCCAATTGTGACACCTTGCTTTTTCAATTGTTTGATGGGAATCACCCCATTAGCAAAATATGCATTTGAGATTGGACAATGGGCAACTGCCGCGCCAGTTTCAATAAACAGTGCCCCATCTTGGGGACTAATAAAATTGCCATGGGCCATAACCGCTTTTTCTTTCAATAAACCAAAATCTTTTAACACTTCAGTATCCGTCTTGCCAAAACGTTCTTGGACAAAGTCATGTTCCCATTGTCCTTCACTGCAATGTGTTTGCACATGGATATCATATTTTTGTGCCAACGCGCCTAGACCAGCTAGCCCTTCATCGGTACAGCTGGGAACAAATCTTGGCGTGACAACTGGATATACACCTTGCGGGGCAGATTCAGCCAACTTTTGGATACTTTGGATAAATTGTTCGGTTTCTTGTAAAGCAGCTTCAGTCGATGCATCTCGATAAAAATCCGGATTGGCTTGTGGATCATCCATCACAACTTTGCCAACTAACCCTCGTTGTCCTTTTTCGACACATATCTTCGCCAACAACAGACTCGCTTCTAAATGGATCGTCGCAAAATATAAAACCGTTGTTGTCCCTCTAGACAGTAATTGCGTGACCAAATCTTCATAGACCTGTTGGGCAAAATCAGTATCCGCATATTTGGCTTCCAAAGGAAATGTACATTCGTCAAGCCATACATTCAAAGGCTCATCCAAGGCGATACCCGCTTGCGGCCATTGTGGTGCGTGGACATGCAAGTCAACAAACCCTGGCAAGAAACATTGTCCCTTGCTCAAAGACAAAGTGATGTCAGCCTGTTGACAGGCTTTCTCGTATTGCTTATCGGTTTTTTTTATTACTTTTGTGATGATGCCAGCAGGATCAACTTGGATCAAAGCATCTTCGAGAAATTCTAATTTCCCATCTGTTGGTGTATGAAACACGTCCCCTTTGAAATAACTCTCAGTGGTCATGCAGTAAAGCCTCCATTCATCATAAAGCACGCTAAAAAAGAACAATGTTCCTCTTTTAAGCGCGGGATGTTCTTATTTTAACGCTAAACAAAAAAAGCGCAATAATAATCGTGATGATAAATGACACTTTTCTGATCAACGTTCGGTTTTTATCCGGTTGCAAAAAAAGAACAGTTCTCACTGTTCTTAAATCCATTGATCCAATGTATCATGGCAATGGGTTCTGTTTTAAATCTTTTCGGAAATAACACCCCGCGACAAGAAACAAGAGGATGATACTAACAGCAGAAACCCATTTTGCTGGATCTAATACGCCAACGATTGTTTCCTGGTGCAGCGTTCCTGATGTACTGGATAAGCGAAAAATAGCATTTACAGGAAGTTGCGCTTTTTGGATCAACCCAAACAACAGTCCCATCAAAAGAAATTGATGGACTAAACTTCCCTTGCTCTGTGTCGCATATTTGGCTAAACTTCTATTTTCGATCGTTTCTGCAGTCAACACCCGATAACGTTGGCCAAGCCAACGATTCAAGCCGCCATTAAAAAAACTAATGCCTGCCAATCCTATAGGCAACATTGCATCAAAGCAAAAAAGCCATGTGCAAAGGATCAATCCGGAAAGATGCACGAAAATCGTAGATGCCCCAAGCTTCTTTTCTAAAAAACCACCAAAAGTCATTGAAACAAACAGACCGATCGCATATGGAATATATACATGAGAAGTCAAAGCCGCTTGACCAAACCGCGCGCCAACGTAGACTGAGCCAAATAAAAACAAAAAATTCCCCACGATTCCATGCAAAAAGGTCAACACATTCAAATAAAATGGCATCCGCCAAAACTGTCTTCTTCTCCCCACTGTCAGCATCAGTAAAGCAAACACAAACATAAACCCCAAAAGCGCCCATTCAAATAATGTGTTTGACTTCAGCAGTCGTCCAGTCCGCAATAAGAAAAGCAGACCAAAAAACAATAAATAGGCCAACAGCTGTTTTCCTGTCACTTGCTTCAGCATTTGCCATACACCTCTAGGCCGAACATTGATCGCCCCACTCTGCCAGATAGCAGAAATAAACAAGAACAAATAGCCAGTAAATAATCCGACTGCTTGCCACTTACCATTCAACTGAATGGCCCCCAGAAGCAGCACCAAATAGATAAGCACCCATCGCCAATCATTCTTTAGTGATCGTTCTTGCAGCTGTGCTTGTTGACGATACATGAGATCTGCAGGCGGTATCCAAGCAGCGCTCAAGCCAATCAAAGCCGCTGCCGGTAAAAGTGCACTTCCCCAAACCATACTAAAGATGCCGAAAAGCGCACCAACTGTGCCAATCCATAAACTGATCGTCAACAAAGCTGAAGTCGAAAATTGGGGTAAGGTTTGTAAAAAAAAGACCCCAGTCATTTTGAATGTATAATATAAAACAAATGCCAAGATGGCGAATAAGGTCTGTTCCTTACTGATCGAAAGAAAAAAAATATACGGAACGATCGTCAGTGTATTGCTTAGAACAAATAGTGCGTGATGGGCTGGATTAGATGTCATCGGAGAACCGCCTTTTTAGAATAGAATGCTTTACTTTTATCCTACGCTTTATGGCTTATGTGTCAACTGTTAACTATGCAAAAAAAAGGTTGCAAGCGGCAACCTTTTTGATGTATCTATTCATGATTTACTTATTTCTGTCTGATCCGAATGCCCCCATCCATCTCTTCAACACTCAACAGAGAATCTGTTTGCAACACACAGGCAATGTTCCCTTTATCCAAAGTGACTTTCACGGACTCACCTAAATAGGTAAGCGTAAAGGACAACTGCTCAATTTCTTTTGGTAAATGGTTCGTCATTCGCAAGCCTTGATCATAGTACAGTCCTGCAAAACCGTAAATCAAGCTTAACCAACTCCCCCCCATATTGGCAGCGTGAATGCCATCCACGACATTTTTTTGCAAATCAGTGAGATCCATTAATGCTGTATCCATAAAGTAACTATATGCTTTTTCAGTATCGCCAATTCGACTAGCCATCACACTAAAGATCGAACGCGATAACGATGAGTCATGGGTGGTGACTTTTTCATAGTAATCATAGTCACGGGCTAATTGTTCCAGACTAAAATCGCCTGTAAATAACATCTCAGCAAGTACAGTGTCCGCTTGCTTACACACTTGATATTTGTAAATGATCATTGGATGATAATGAAGCAGCAATGGATAATTATCAGCCGGCGTTTCTTCAAAAGGCCAAACTGCTTGATCTAAAAAGCAGTCATCTTGTTGAGTGATTTTACGTTCCTCATCAAAACCGAAGTACATTGCATCTGCTGCCGCTAACCATTTGCTGCTCTCTTCAGTATACATACCGTAGCGTTCTGCTAGCTCTGACGCATAGTAAAGATTATTTTGCACCATTTTGTTGGTGTAAAAATTGTTATTGACAAGGGCACTATATTCATCCGGCCCAGTCACTCCATGAATACCAAAACAATCTTGCCCATGTTTGTGGGCATAAGTTCCATAATCCAGCCAAAACTTTGCTGTTTCAAATACAACTTCCTTGCCAATTCCTTCCATTAACGATTGATCTCCTGTAACACGCTCGTACAATTGGAACCCATAAACGATATCTGCATTGATATGCAGTTGCGCTGTTCCAGCTGGATAATAGGCACTAGTCTCATTGCCATCAATAGTCCGCCAAGCAAACAATGCACCTGATTGCCCCAATTCTTGTGCTCTTGCTTTGGCTTGCGGCAAAATACTGCCTCGATAAGTCAGTAATTGTTTTGCAACTTCTGGATGCGTATATACGAAAAAAGGCAATAGATACATTTCTGTATCCCAGAAATAATGGCCTTCATAGCCTTCACCCGTCAATCCTTTCGCAGCAAAATTGGTTTTGCCATCCCTGCCAGCGCCTTGGTTCAAATGAAATAGATTAAACCTTATACCTTTTTGCAATTGTTCATTGCCGCTGATCAAGATATCACTTTTTTCCCAAAAATCACGGTAACTATTCCTTTGTTCTTCTAATAAAAGTGAATACGCTACGCATTGATTTTGAAAAGGTGCTGTCTGGTTGTCATCTAACAGTGCCAACTGAAAAATAGCTTCCAGAGAAGCACCCTCAACCAGTTGATGGGGTTTTAAATCTAAGCGCAGTGCAATCCGTTTGTTGCTTTGAGGCGCCGTCCAAATATGATAATCTGAAATTGATTCTTTTTCTAGCTGGTGATTTTTATTGGCCACGCGAGGATCATCTGTCTTAATTGTATAAAACGATTGGTCTAGCGTATGCATAAGTTCAACTGCATCCGGAAAATCGCAGTTCTTAATGGTATAGCGACAGGCATATAGCTCTCTTCGCGTCATCGAAGCAAAGGAGGACATATGTAGATCAAACTGCTTATTTGACGGTGTTGTGATGTGGTAAGTTTCTGTTAGCACTCCCGTAGACAAATCGATATTCATTACTGTCCGTTTTGTCTGCCATTCACTGTCAGATGACTTTTCTTGTCCGATACGCAAAACTACACCACGTAAATTGGGCAGCTTACAGATTGTCTGATGGTTCTTGGCATAACCATAGGCCCATTCTCCATACTGAATGGGTTCACTATCAAAAAAACCATTCACGAAGACACCAGGATTTCCAGGATAAAACTGATTCACCTTCAGCGGGTGCCCCGCGCGCGCACCAATCTGACCGTTGCCTACAGCAAAAAGTGTTTCTAAATATTCTTGAGTCTGATGGGGTAATTCTTCTGCAGATAATTGAAATGATTGATGATTTACCATAAAAGCGCCTCCTTGTTAATCTCTATCCAGTCTATCGACTTCTTGCTTTATATCTATCCTACACGACTCAATAATGAATGCAAGCCGCACCACTTACACCTAACCGCCTTATAAGTCGACTAATCTAAAAAAAAGATTCAGATATGTTAACATAGTAAAAAAAGAAAGAAGGCGATGACTTGGACGTATGGCTAATCAACGTTCTTATTGAAACCACCTATTTAAAACAAGATGACTGGGCGTATGATACACAAAAACAAGCCTCAGCAATCGGTATCAAGGATGGCACCATTGCCGCTGTTTTACCAATGGATCAATGGATAGAAGACCAAAATGCAAAAATCTTAGATGGAAAAAACCAACTGCTCTTACCCGGTTTGGTAGAAAAACATTGTCATTTGGACAAAAGCAAACTAGGAACGGCATGGCGACCTGTGACGCCAGCGGCATCATTAGTTGAACGCTTTGAATCAGAGATTCCACAATTGGATGCATTGCCGTTATCCATCGAAGACCGTGCAGAGGCATTGATTGATGCTGAACTCCCTCACGGTACGATCTTTTTCCGCTCTCATATTGATATCGAACCGATGACTGAATTGCGGTATTTTGACGCTATTGCTGGATTGGTGGCACAAAAGTCTTTTGGCTCTGAACTCGTTCTTTTCCCACAGCATGGGCTACTTCGCAGCCAAGCGAAGCCTTTGATCGAAGCGGCTCTAGCGACAGGAAAGGCTGCACTGATTGGCGGTGTGGATCCCTATACTTTAGACGAAGACTACAAAGCCTCTTTGAAACAAACCTTTGAATTGGCAACAAAGCATCATACAGGTATCGATATCCATCTTCATGACCGACAAGATGCTGGCAGAGCAACGATCAAAGAAATCATACGCTTAACCAACGTTCACGGTTTAGAAGGAAACGTGTCGATCAGTCATGCCTTTGGACTGAATGATTTTGAGGGGAAGGAACGGGCACAAGTCTTCAAAGCTTTAGCTGACCTAAATATTCATATTATTTCTAGCATCCCTCTCTCGCCGCATACGATTCCACCATTAAAAGAACTCCAAAGTTATGGTGTGAAAGTCCATATCGGTTGTGACAACGTCTATGATTCGTGGTCTTCATTGGGTGACGGCTCTTTGCAAGAAAAATTGGTTCGTTATTTAGAGATATTTGGTATCAACACACAAGAGGCATTGACTGAGGCATTGGGGCTGGTCACGGACGGCAAGGTCACGATCGACCAAACAGGTCTGCAACAATGGCCGAAAGTTGGCGACGAAGCAAACTTCGTGCTTACGACTGCTACATCCTCTGCTGCCTTCGTAGCACGTAAAGGCGTTGTATCGAAGAGTTTTTATCGAGGGAAGGTTATTTGGTCTACATCAAATGAATCACCTTCACCTAAGTAATCGAAGGAAAAAAGAGACACATACTAGACATTATTGAAGCGACCTAAAAGTTAGACTAAAAATCTACCTTTTAGGTCGCTTCTTATTAGATCACTTCATATTTAGAAGAGCGCCGCTTTAATTTATTTACTCTTGAAACATTCAAAATCAAATATTCCACTTCACCCAATCCGCGAACAACTCAGGCCAACGGACAACTGACGGTTCGATGTTATGGATACCGCCATTTGCTGTTTCCTTGGTCCCTAGACTCAGACCATGGCCCCCTCTCGGGAAAATATGCATTTCATAGGGAACATCGTACTTCCGTAACTGCTCTGCAAACAACAAACTGTTTTCTGCTGCGACCAACCCATCTTCTAATGTATGCCATAAAAAAGTGGGTGGCGTTTGTGCAGATACAAGATGTTCAAGTGAAAGCGCGTCTTTTTGCTCTAGGTACGCATCTGCCAAAAGCGACTGGAATGATCCTTCATGCGCAAACTTGCCACTTGATAAGACAGGATAACTTAGCAGCAAGCCATTCGGCATCCACTCTTCTTTTTGTCCATCAAGCAATTCTGATAAGAATGGTTCCTGCCATGATACACCTAGATTGGCAGCCAAATGTCCACCTGCAGAAAATCCTGCAACGATGATTTTATCCGGATCCACATGCCATGCCTCATGGTTCTGGCGCACTAACTGAACGGCTGTTGCCAATTCCGTCAACGCGAACGGATAGACAGCTGGTTTGATACTGTAATGAAGCACAAACGCTTGAAAGCCAAAGCTCATCATCTTGATGGCAATCGGTTCTGCTTCTCTATCAGAGAGCATTTCATACCCGCCTCCTGGACAAATAATGACTGCTGGGCGAAGGCGATTCACTTCGATCTCAGCTGAATTCTCTATGATATAAGTGGTCAATGTTGCTTGGCTATTTGGTCGTAGTGCCTCAATTTTTTTGTGTAACACTTGGATGCCTCATTTCATTGTAATTTTAAAAACGATTGGTTTATCTGTTTCGATTGGCGCAAAGTTGATAGACAATCCATCATGTGTCGCTTGCCAATCGAGATTTTGTTGGGGATGTCCTACTAGTGCAACGTTTTGAATGATACCATGAAAGGCCGGCAAGTTTTGATCGCTAGACAAAGACAAGGATTGAATACATGCGTGGCCGTCCATTGGGCTGATCATTTGCATAGCATACAACGAATCACCTTGAATCGTAAAGCGAAAATCCTGACTTGTATACTGTGTGACCTTGTTTTCTTGAAATTGACCTGCTGTTATAGTGGTCGGTCCCTCACCAGCGATACGCCATGGTTTGCTTTCATAAATGGCCGCGCCGTTCATCGTTAACCACGCACCAATATCTGCGAGTATCTCTTGATCCTTGTCATGGATCTTTCCTTGTCCATCTGGCCCAACGTTTAATAACATATTGCCATTTTTACTCACGGCTTCGATCAAGTCTCGAATGATCTCACTGCTTGATTTATAGTCTAAGGTGGTTGTATAGCACCATGAATTTCGTGCGATCGCTGTATCCGTTTGCCAATAAAACGGTTGTGGTTCGGCGAATTTTCCTCTTTCAATTTCAACGATACCGGTACCAAACATCAGCGCATCATGCTTGTAACAAATTGCTACTTGCTTGCCCCACTCCACACCACGGTTATAGTAATATGCGGCAAACAATTGCAGATGTTGCTTAAATGCTTCATGCTGGATCCACCAATCGAAATACAGCAATTCCGGTTGGTACTTATCCACTAATTCGCACGTTCTTAGCAGCCAATCGTCTAGAAATTCTTCCGTGGGATAAGGTTCACTGTATAAATCTTGATTATCTGGCTCTGGCATCGCTGGCCAATAAAAATCTCCCTTTTGTAATGGTTCCACTACATCACTAGGAAATTCCTTGCCGTGTCCCATAAAGAACCAGTGTTCCGCACGATGGGAAGATGTACAGAAATGCAGCGATTGGTCTTCTGCTGCTTGCTTTAGCTCAGCCAAAATATCTTTTTTCGGCCCCCTCTCGGCAGCATTCCATGTGGAGAGGCTGCTTTGATACATTTGAAAGCCATCATGATGTTCTGCTACAGGAAATACATATTGGGCACCAGCTTTTTTAAAAACCTTCATCCATTCTTGTGCATCGAATGCGGTAGCAGTAAACATGGGAATAAAGTCTTTATAGCCAAATTCTTTTTGTGGACCATAGGTTGCGACATGATGGTCAAATTCTGGGTGGCCTTTCAAATACATATTTCTAGAATACCACTCGTTATTATACGCGGGGATACTGTAAAGACCCCAGTGGACAAAAATCCCGAATTTGGCTTTTACAAACCATTCTGGCATTGAAAACCGCCCTAATGATGACCAGTTTGGTGCAAAAGGACCTTGATTGGCGACCTGTGTGATCTCAGCGATTGTCTGCATCTTTTCCCTCCAGAATACCTGTCGTTTCAAGCCATGTCTTCGCAATCAACACATGACCAGCCAGTGATGGATGCACCCGATCACTACTTAGTACATAAGACGATTGGTGTCTCAAAAAATCATCGATCTTTTCTTGTACGTTTCCATAGGGCAATCCGAATGTTTCGGCAAGTGTTTGGATCACTTGTTGATATCCCGACAGCATTTCTCGAACTGGATCTTTCTCATTTTGCTCAACCATAAACGGGCTCAGTAAAATGATGCCTTTTACATAAGGCAATGTTCGTTCAATCAACGTCTGTAGTTCGCTTTCAAATCGCTCTAATGAAACCAATAGCGTTTGTGCAAAGGTTCCATCAAAGTGACGCCAGACATCATTCACACCAATCATGATCGTAAGCCAGTCTGGCTTAAAATCGAGTACATCCACTTGCCACCTCTTCTTCAAATCAAGGATGGTGTCGCCGCTGATGCCACGATTGACGATCATCAACTCCTCACGGGGCAGCAAAGCCGTGGTGTAAGCATTGATCAAATTGACATAGCCATCCCCCCACGAGGACCATCCAGCAGGGATAGCCTCATAATTACGATTGCTATCTGTGATCGAATCTCCCACAAAAAGTATTCGATCTTTTTTTTCTATTATCATCACATTTCCTCCTAAAAAAAGAAGATCGATCCTGAAGCTAAGGATCGATCTTTTTTCGCAACAGTTTATGCCGTACTATCGTTTGTTTTTCACTGGATCATTTTTTTAATCTGCATCGCCAAACTCTTTGGCCACTTCTTCTCGTTTCGTATTTTGATCTTTGGCATTCGCCATATCAAAGTCCAAGACAGTTTGATAGCCTAAGCCATCAGCAGTATCTTGCATTTCTTTCAACAGTTTATCGAACTCACTTTGATCTTTTGCAAAAACCATTTTCCATGAATACTCAACAATCGTTGACTTCGCTTGATTTCTCAATGTCGAGATTTCTGAACTGTCCTCTGGTGCGACATAACTTGCACCGGGAGCAACTGCTAATTGGTCATGATCTTCCAGATAGGCAATCGTTGACTCTGCATCATCCATATTCTTGGACCAATCTTCTTTTACTGGATTGGTGTTCTCATTTTGATAGCTTTCCCACATTGTATACGCATAAGGGAAACCAGTATCTGGATTGGTATCAATTGGTAAAACCGTATTGACATTCAATGCAGACACACCATCTTTGTACGTACCACCGCCATATTCTTCTGGTACATCGCCATTTCCATCTAACAATGCTTGTTTCCCGAAGTCAGTGAGTACCGGTTCGCCATCTTTCATTTCCCAAGTCAAACCTTCTGGACCGCTGCTGCCGCTAGTTTGCGAGGAATTTGCCAACACACCTTCTGCAGAGTACAGCCAGTCAATAAAAGCAGCAATTCTTTCTGGATCTTCCGCATTTGATCCAATACCTATGAACTGTTTGCCGCCATATACTTCAGCGCCATAAGAGAAAATGGTCTGATCTTGGATAGGTGCCAACATGAACCCTTTACCAGCATCTAAGTTGGTGGTTGTATTAAAGGCAGCTTGTCCTAACCACGGCCACCATGAGAATAGCACCTGCCCATCTTGGAATTTTGCAAACAAGGTATCATAGTTTTGCGTTGTTGATTCTGGATCGATCAACCCTAATTGGTTGGCTTGGAAGTAAAACTTAAGCGCCCGAATATATTCAGAGTCACTGGCCAAGATACTTTGATAGTCTGATCCATCAGCCTTGGCTAAGACAAATCCTTGCTCATCATACCCGTAGTAGGTAACCAATTGTTTTCCTGCATTCATCATATTGCCATCCCAATCACCGAAAAGAGAAAAGCCATAGACTTTTTTCCCAGACTCAGTGGTTGGATTGTCTTCTTGCATTTTTTGAATCACAGGCAACAAATCTTCTAAAGTGTCGATTTCAGGGTACCCCTGATCCGCATATAGATCCCACCGGACATATGCGCCGAATGTCGGGTCTAACCCTTCAGAAGGATCAGTAGACTTAAGGGTAGAGACTGATGTAGGAAAGCCGTAGATGCCGTCCGTCCCATCATTTAAATTCTGAACCGCCGCATCGAACCGCTGTACATTGTCCATGTTTTCATAGTATTGGCTTGCATCAGTCAGCAGACCCGCTTCAACCAACTCATTGTATTGCTGTCCATTATCTACAATAATCAAATCACCTAAATCACCAGCAGCTGTCCGTGTCTGATACAATGTATCTCCATTTCCAGCCACATTTGGCGCAATAATATTCAGTTCCATATTAAACTTATCTTTGACGATTTTCGCGAACCAACCTTCTTGCATCCCCATGTAATTGGCCAAGCCATCATATACATCAATGGTGATCGTTTCATCATAATTGCCATCGCTGCTTGCCGAATCTTGGTCTGCATCTGACGAACCTCCGCAAGCGGACAATGCACCCAGCAATGTAACTGCCACTAACCCTGTTGTCATATATCTGGACATTTTTTTCATTTTCTTCCCTCTTTCTTTTGATTATCCTTTGACCGCGCCCAACATAATTCCTTTGACAAAATATTTTTGGAACAGCGGATAAATGAACATAATAGGCAAAACAACGATAACAGATACGGTCATGCGAATCGATGTCGGCGTTTGAGTTGTCGCAGCCGATGCAATACTCGATAGTGATCCCGAGGTATTCTTGACCATCTGTGCCAGCGAATTGGCTTGATTGATATAAGTATAGAGCAAATATTGCAGTGAATAGAGGCTTTGATCAGTAATATAAATCAAGGTATCTTGGAATGAGTTCCATTGTCCAACGGCGGAGAAAATCGCCACTGTCGCCAAAATCGGTGTGCAGTTTGGTAAAATCACGCGGAAGAAAACTTGAATGATACCCGCACCATCCATTTCTGCGGCTTCTTGCAACGATTTGGGAATGGATTCGATATACGTTTTGACCAAGATAATATTAAAAGGTTGTACGACTGCTGGTAAAATATAGACCCAAAAACTATTTGTCAGCCCTAATGTTTTCATCGTAATAAACAATGGAATCAGCCCAGCATTGAAATACATCGTGATGACCACAAAACGATACCAAAATTTTCGCTTCCACATTTTTTCTTGTGTAAACATGAATCCTAGAAATGCCGAAGCCAAAACTGTTGCGGCTGTTCCAATGACTGTTCTAGCTACCGAAACTGTTGCAGCTAAAGGCAGTCCTTTTAATTGCAATACTTGACTATAGTTTTCAAGATGAATACCTTCTGGGAAAAACCGAATTTGTCCTAACGCGCTTAACTCATTGTTGCTGATTGAATTGATGATCAAGTAATAAAAAGGGTAAGCACAGATCAATGTGATGACCACAAAGAACGTATAATTGATGATTTTAAACCAAAGATCATCGGTCTGCCGAACTTTCTTTTCTTTTTTCTTTTCCGTCAGTGACAACTCCATAAAAGCCACTCCTTTCTATATAATGGACGTACCTCTGATTTTTTTAGATGCGCCATTAACGATTGCCAGTAAAGCAACGGAGATCACACTTTTCAGCATACTAATGGCTGTTGCCAGAGATAGGCTGTTGCCCCCCATCCCTAAGTTATAGACATATAAATCCAGTACCTGGATCGTATTTTTGTTAAAAGCATTTTGAAAGACGAAGTACTGATCCATGCCGTTGTTCAACAAATTGGCGATTGATAACATCAGCATCACTAAAAATGTCGGCATGAGTGCAGGTAATGTAATGTGACGCATCAAGTGGAAACGATTGCCGCCATCGATCCTTGCCGATTCATATAGTTCTGGATCAATTCCAGAAATACCCGCCAAGTACATAATTGCGCCCCAGCCTAATCCCTTCCAAATATTCCATAAACACATAATCAACCATGTATGATTGCCACTATCTAAGAATTTGATTGGATCCGTGACAAATCCCCATTCTTGCAACAAAGTATTGACCAATCCGGTAGATGAAAAAAGACTGAAGGCTATCGTATAAACCAATACCCAACTAATAAAATTAGGTAGGGTTGTCAATGTTTGAACCAAATTTTTGAACCATTTGCACTTGATTTCATTCAGTAAAATCGCAAATCCGACTGGCAAAATCGATGTGGCAATGCCCAAGAAACTCATCGCAAAGGTATTTTTCATCACTTGTACGATTTGATCGACTTGAGTAGGACTTGACACCAATAAACGAAACCAGCGAAACCCGACAAATTCACTTCGTCCCAATCCCAGTGCTGGTTTGTAATCATATAAAGAATAAATCCAACCATGTAAAGGAAAATAAGAGAATAAAAAGACCAATACCAAGAAAGGCACAATACATAAAAACATGATCTTCCCTTCATGTGTCACCCGCTTACTCCTTTTTGGCATCGTATTTTTCTGTATGTCCATCTTCCTCCCCCTTCTGTTGTAACCGCTTTTACATGATTAATACTAGCATCTGAAAAACGTTTTGCCACCTGTTAAAAATAGAGGTCAATCCGTCAATTTTAGACATTATTTTTTCCTTATTGAACAAAAAGACTGATTTCGCAGCGTTCTTATTCATCTACGAGTTTTGATAAGGCTTTCAAAATTCTCTTTTTACACGTATTATATGGATATATTAATTCATTGGGGGAATCATCATGAAATACAATCCAGATGGCCAGTTTTATAAAGTGACTACGACTATTTTCCAATTTACCTTTTTGAACATACTTTATCTGCTCTCCTGTCTCCCACTCTTTACGATAGGGGCGGCTACTTCGGCTCTCTTTGAAGTCACGATTCGCTTTGCGGATGATGAACGAGGAGAACTGATCATCGGCTATCTCCAAGCACTACGTACAAATTTTATGCAGGCAACCGCCAGTTTTTTGTTGCTTTTGTTTCCGATTGTTGCATTGACCTATAGCAGCTTGTTTTGGTTTTCAGCAGAAACCATTCTTGCCAGTGTGTTTGCACTTCTTTTAACTGTCGCAGCACTTTACTTGTTTATTGTTCTCGTTTATTGTTTGGCGCTGATAGGCCGCTACGAGAACAGCTTTAAGCATACACTTAAAAATGCATTTCTATTACCTTTATCAGCACCAGTTCGATCGTTAGGGCTTGCACTGATACCTGTTACAGCCTTTTGTGTGGTTATCTTATTCCCTGTTGTTAAAATGCTTTTGTTGATTTTTGGCTTTTCATTTGTGATCTACTGCAGCTCATTTCTCTTGTTGTCCGTTTTTCGTAAACAACACGCATGAAAAATATCAGACATTTATCCATTTTCCGTCGCTTGAGTCAGTTCTCCATTCGCCGGCAATTGTTCATCGTGTATCTACCTGTTATATTCTTATCAACTGTTGCTATTGGTTTATTCCTTGTTTTTGATTCAACCAGACAATTGACTGCGAATTATCAACATCTTGCGGAATTAAATGCGCAACGCGTCAAATCAGTCCTTTTTGATACAACAAATACCTTAAACAATACCGCAAGTTCTCTTTCCAACGATACACATTTGCGTCAATTTTTGACTACAAATTATGAGACAGATATCAGCGCGATCGCAGATATAGCTAACTACGATCAACTGGATGAAATCAAAAAATTGCAAACATCCATTGCAAATATAACCATTTATACGACAAATCGATCTATTCCAAATTATACATATTTTCAACAAGTTGACGACGCAACCCGAGAGACTGTTTGGTATCAAAAAGCCCTCGTACAGCCAGATGCATTTCTAATGACCTTACCAGAAGAAAGCAATGCCAATCGCTTGCATTTGTATAAATCGTTGCCTTTACCTTTATCAACAGAAACAGCTGTCTTAGACATCCAAATTGACTATAATTACCTTAGTAATCGATTGCGTAATTCTTCTTATGAGCTAGAATTACAACTGAATGATGACCCCATTTTTTATAGTGACAAAATCAGTCAAGTCGGAGAAATTGGTCAACTCACAAATTTAGCCAATACACAGCCTACTACCTTTTTTTTAAACAGTAATCAGAATAAAATTTTGCTCACTAAAAGCACTTTGATGATGAATAATAAAGAAGATGTCATTACCATCTATGCTGCCGATACAAAAGCATATTCAAATCTTCAAGCCAATCTTATTCGCTGGAGTACGATCGTTTTGGTGATTTTGATTGCCACGTTTATGATTGTCTATCTCTTTGCTCGTTTTTTTACCAAGCGGATTTCTCAGTTGCAGCAAGCTGTCTACTTTGCGGCAATCGAAGACTATGATTTCTTTCAAAATATCAGTGGTGAGGATGAGATTTCACAGATTTCCCTCGACTTTCATAAGATTATCCAGCGAATCAAAACCAATGAAGAAGAAATCTATCGTTCTCGTTTGACTCAGCAAGAATTATTGAATCAACAACAACAAATGGAATTTAATATACTTGCCGGACAAATCAATCCACATTTTTTGTTCAATACGCTTGAAACGATCCGAATGATGGCACTAACTTCTGGCAATTCAGATGTGGTCTATGCAATCAAATTATTGGCAAAATCCATGCGCTACACACTGGAAGCCCACGGTACGCAATTGACAAGTCTAGAAGAATCCCTAGATGCAGTACATGTCTATGTAAAGATCCAACGTATGCGTTTTGGCAACCGTGTGAACTTCTCCTATTCTGTATCAAACGAAATCAATCAAAAGGACATGCAGATCTTGCCTCTTTTGGTCCAACCCCTCGTAGAAAATGCCATCTCTCATGGCCTAGAAGGACTTACTTATCCCGGATTCGTTCGTCTGACAATCACCAAAGAAGAACATGACGTGCTAATTGTCGTTCAGGATAACGGTACTGGAATCACCCCTGAGAAGTTAGAACTGCTGCAGCGAAAAATTGCAATACCCTCGACCCATGCAAAAAAAAATATTGGCTTAGCAAATGTCAACCACCGGGTCAAAATGTTTTATGGACCGGACTATGGATTGACGATTGAAAGCATCTTTGGCAGTGGAACCCAAGTTATCCTAAGAATCCATGATTTAACCATTGATAAAGCAGTCTCTGATTAACCTAGAAAGACCGCCAATTTGCTTATCCACGTGAGCAAATTGGTGGTCTTTCTTTTTCTCTTATTAAAATCCCGTGACAACAACCTGTTGATTGGTTCGCTGTGTACTTGCAAAACAACCAGCCATGATGCCAGTAAATACGCCGCCAACTTCAGTCGTCAAATAACGGGTCTCTCCACTGCCGATAAACTGCTTCTGCAACTGTTCATCTAAGAAATAGAATCGATAGCTTTCTTTGTCAGCTTCAATGCCTAGCGTGACGATTGCTTTCGCATAAGACACCTCTTGTTCAACTTTCCATAAAGAACCAATCTGTCTACGAAACACCAATTGTTGTCTGTGCTGCTTTCTTTCAATAAATAAATCATAATGATGTGATGCATTCAAGAACATTGTCATTCCCGCGGTTCCTTCAACCAAAGAGGTACAATCGAATGTGACTTGAAATTGCTGATCAAAAGTTGTCTGCCTTTGGAAGACAGCAGCTAGTTTGGCTTGATCTGACAAGCCAGTTTCAATGGGATACAGTGTGAAGTTTTGAGCCGTCTGTTGGATCAAATCTGTGTCCCACTCGAATAATGTGAGGTAATCGGGCTTTCTGGATACAGCCAACGTCGCGGTTGTAGGCAATGTGACGGTAAGCGGGAGATGTCCTTCTTCGCCAAATATAGGCCAATCATCCGACCATTCAACAGACAGCAAGCATGTCTCTCGTCCTAAAAGATGCCGCAGTGGGTAGCTGATTGGACGAACAGCCAGACAGACAGCCCACCATTCTCCCATTGGATCTTGAACCAAATCCGCATGCCCAGCGGCTTGCAAAGGCAGATTGGTACTTCGGTTGGTCATCACTGGATTATTGGGACACGCTTCGTACAGTCCAATCAATGAAGGACTGCGTGCCATTGTCAACATATGACCATACGAAGTGCCCCCTTCCGAAATAAGTAAATAGTAAAAACCATCCTTTTTATATAAATGCGGACCCTCGGGATCTGCCGCACCGCTGCCAGTCCAGATAGAATGCCGTTCCCCTAGAATGCCAGTCTCTAGGTCAATTGTTCGCACATAGATATCTTTGTGTGTACCCAAATAATAAGTTTGTCCATCATCATCAACAAAAAGCGTCGGATCAATTCCTGGCGTATCCAGCCAAATCGGTTCAGACCACTCACCGTAAATATTGTCTGTCCATATCAAAAAGTTGCCTTCCGCTCCTTGGTTTCCCCCAACATTGGTACATACAAGATAAAATCGATCGTTGATATAGCGCAGCGTAGGTGCATATAATCCAAAGGCATTCGGCTGCTGCGTAGATAACGTAAGCTGCTCCGGACGTGAAATTCCATGTCCAATCAATCGCCAATCTGCTAAATTCTGACTATGATAAATCGGTAAACCCGGAAAGTATTCAAACGTACTCGTTACTAGATAGTAATCTTGGCCTACTCGACAAATACTCGGATCAGGATGGAACCCCGGTAAAATCGGGTTAGTCATCGTCAACATCCACTTAGTCCTCCTTGATGGTCGTTTTTGCAGCCGTCAATTGATGCGTTGTTGCGCCAGCAGCCGTATGGATGCACAACGTCGCTTCTTTGATCCCCTCTAGTTCAATAATTAGCTGGCCGTCTGCTTTCGTCACGTGTACACCACCGACCAATTGGCCTCGGTGATCATAGATTTCTGCACTTGCCTCCTCTTGCGGATCAAAAAGATGGATCACCGGGTTTTGTGCATAGTCATAAACTGCCTTCGTCTGCTCAGAACCTTCAATGATCATTTGATTAGGCCGAACCAGCAATGGCAAATGAAAATAATCATAGGTTTCTTGATACCAGCGACCACCTGTATAGGCTTTACCAGACAAATAATCGATCCAAACGCCTTTGGTATCTGGTACATAAAAGGAAACTGTCCCTTGTGCATTAAAAATTGGTGCCACCAAAAGATGTTCACCTAACATGTACTGACGGTCCAAATAGTGCGTCATTTGGTCTTCTGGAAATTCTAAGACCATCGCGCGCATCATCGGCAGCCCCGTCTTGGCTGTTAACACAGACTGTGCTTGCAGATAAGGCATCAAAGATAGTTTCAGATTGGTAAAGGCCTTCGATACAGCCACTGCTTCTTCGTCATACACCCAAGGCACTTTGTATTCCCAACTGCCGTGATATCGACTATGAGAAGATAACAAACCAAATTGGGTCCAACGTTTGTACAGATCTGGTGTTGCCCCTGCTTCAAAGCCAGAAATATCATGACTCCAATAACCAAATCCCCCCATACCAAAGGATAATCCAGCGCGCAAGGATTCAGCCATCGATGGATAATCAGAAGTACTATCACCGCCCCAATGGACAGGCAAGCGTTGAGAGCCCACAGAAGCTGCCCGCGCAAACACAATCGCTTCAGATTCTCCTTTGACTTCCTTTAATAGATCAAACACAACTTTATTGTATAAAAACGCATAGTAGTTGTGCATTTTTTCAGGATCAGAACCATCAAAATAAACTGCATCTGTAGGAATTCTCTCTCCAAAATCAGTTTTAAAGCAATCAACCCCCATATCTAGCAACGCCCGCAATTTGCTGTTGTACCAAGTAACTGCTGCAGGGTTTGTAAAGTCCACTATAGCTAATCCCGCTTGCCATTTATCCCATTGCCATACATCACCATTTTCGCGTTTCAAGAAATAGCCATTGGCCATCCCTTCGTCAAAGAGCGGTGATTTTTGACCAATATAAGGGTTGATCCAGACACAAATTTTCAAACCTTTGGCTTTCAATCGCTGAAGCATCTTCTCAGGTTCCGGGAAAGTGCGCTCGTCCCAAGTAAAGTTGCACCATTCATACTCTTTCATCCAGAGGCAGTCAAAGTGGAAGACTTCTAGTGGAATCTCACGTTCTGCCATACCGTCTACAAAAGAAGTAACTGTTTGCTCATCGTAATCAGTTAAGAAAGAGGTACTTAACCACAAGCCAAAGGACCACGCCGGCGGCAACGCTGGTTTGCCTGTCAAATCCGTATAACGCTGAATCACTTGTTTTAAATCATCCCCTGCGATGACATAGTATTGCAACGATTGACCCGGATTACTGAATTGCACACGGGAGACTTTCTCACTGCCAACTTCGAATTGAACCCGATCTGGCGAATTGACAAAAATACCATATCCTTTATTGCTTAGATAAAATGGAATGTTTTTATAGGCTTGTTCCGTCCCTGTTCCACCATCCGCATTCCAAATATCCACACTTTGGCCATTTTTAACAAAATTTGTAAACCGTTCTCCCAATCCATAGATCGTTTCCCCAACATCCAATGTCAACTGCTCACTGATATATGTCTTCTCATTAGGATCAATGACCACCGCTTTACTACGTGGCTTACTTTGTGTAATCAGCGTGTCTTTGTAGTAAAAATCAGCTGTCACATGTTCACCTTTGGTTATCATCACCTGTAAGTCTCCCGATCGAAAGACATAGGTTCCCTCATCTTCTGAGATCTCTGGTGTGATTTCTTCAGTGATCAAGTCAAATTCAGGTAATTTGGCTTGAACCCCTTTGTAATTGAACAGTGTGATTCCGATAATATTGCGTCTTGGCGTAGTGACTTCCATTGTTAAAAGTCCACCATCCAAGGTTGCTCCTTTGTGCCCAACATAACTATAAGGCAAGTACAAAACTAGCTTGTCTTGCGTTTTACGGGCATCGTACACATGCACCGCAAATTTCACATCAAATCCTTCACGGAATAACCAACCGCCATCAGAAAATTTCATTTTTTTCCTCCTTGTTCAATCAATGATAGTGCCCCCAACAAACCAGCATCATTATAGTAACGACACGTTTCTAGGGGGACTTGAAAATCTAGCCAGTGAGGATTGTCTTTGAGTGCTTGTCTCACTATAGGTAGGAGAACAGGGTTTTGACTAATCCCTCCACCAATCAATATCTTTTCCGGATTCATCGTCACTGCTAAATTATAGATGGCAATCGCAACATACCTAGCCCACTGTCGCACGATTTGTTGCGTCTCAGGGTCTTTGTCCCACTGTTCCATGATCGTTTCTCCTAGTATTTCTTTGTTTATCGGGATCGATTTTGCCTGCCGAAACGCATCAATCAACCCTCTAGTTGATGCCAAATCATGCAATGTCGCAAAAGAAGAAGCTTGAAAATCTGTCACCATCATCCCAAATTCTCCTGCACGAAAGCCTGAGCCTCGAATCAGCTTACGTTGGTGGACCAGTGCACCACCCACACCAGTTCCTAATGTGATCAGTACAAAGTCTTGCACATCTGTGGCATGTCCAGAAGAAAGTTCTGCTAAGGCTGCACATCTCGCATCATTTTCGATCCAAATAGGATAATCACCTATCAATCGTCCCTGCAACTCTTTTATTATGTTGCACCCATGTATAGGGGCAAGCGCCCCTGCCATGATGGCTACCCCTTGTTCAGGATCGATAAAACCGGGAAAGCTTAAGCCAATCCCTTCAATTGTTGCTGTTTGCTCAATTTCAACGATTTTGGCTAATAACGCATCAAAAAAGACTTCCTTGCTTTCATGGGGTGTCGCTATCTTCCCTTGAGAAAGCCAAGTATTGTCTTGTGCAAACACCCCAAATTTAATATACGTACCGCCAACATCAAAGCACAAGCGGACTTGTCTCATCTATTCTCCTCCCTTCGATCGAAAAGCGCTTACACGTTCAATTAAATTATATAAAAGAATAGAATAGACGCCTACCAAGTAATTTAGTCATCCTTACCCTAAAAAATAGATGTCCGAAAACACATTCGGACATCTGATAGGCTATTCATTTTTTCGAAATTCATTTGGCGACACATGATGATACTGTTTGAACTTTTTGTAGAAATAATCCACATTGCTATACCCAACCAACTCAGCTACCTCATAGACCATTAAATTGGAATGTCTCAACATTTCTACTGCTTTATCCATACGGACTTTGTCCAAAAAAGCGAGATAATTCAGCCCAGTATCTCTACGAAACTTTTTGCCTAAGTATGCACTATTGTAATTAAAATGAGCTCCAATTTTTTTTAGCGTCAAATCTTCTTTATAGTGCTTTTTCGTATATTGGATCAATGCTTCGATAATATCAACTTGGTTCAAACTGCTGGCAATCGTCTCTTGCAGTTGGCTTAACTTATCAGAAACCACTAATTGCAACATTGGAAATGTTTGTGCCAGAAAAATCTCCTGATGCAACGCATCCATCGACCCGTCGATGTCCAATGCTAATTTTTCTTGAATTTGATGATGGATCCATTCAATATCCCCATTGATTTGCCACTTGATTTCTTCTTCCAAAGTCAAAGATCCATAAAAGGATTGATAATAGCTTGTGATGTATTCTTGTAAAGATTGATTCGATAGCAGGGACATAACGAGTTGTTCTTTGATAACTTCACGTTCCTCACGTTGTTGATCCATATCAAGAACATGATGAGAAATCACTTGATTCGGAAATAAAAAAATCAATTTACTTAATGTTTGAATATCAACCATCAAAGGCTTCAAGTTGTCTTGCGCAGCAACCCATCGAGAAATCAATATTTCTTCTGATTTCAACCATTTACGACACCATTGGTCGATCTCTTCATCAGGAAATCGCTCATCATTCAGCAAAACAAGATATTGGTGATGTCGATGGATCAATTGGATGACTTGAGAAACATGATCAGATAATTTTTCCGTCAATTTTTGACTATTGGCTTCTTCCGATACCCGCAGCAGTTTGGCAAATTGTACTTGTTTGATACCAGTTGGATCACCACCAAAAAGTTTATCGATTAATTGACTCTTTTGATTCTTCTGTTGATCTGTTTTGGCCTTTTGATCGATTTTTGTTAGAATATCGATTAGTTCTTCTTCATCGATTGGCTTCAATAAATAGGTAACTGCCCCAAGTTGTAGCGCTTGTTTTGCATACTCAAAATCTGAATACCCTGACAGTATAATCGCATAGAACAAAAGCCCTTCCTCAACTGCCTCTTGAACCATTTCTAGGCCATTTTTGCCAGGCATTTGGATATCCGCAATCACGACATCCGGTTTGAGTGTTCGAATTTTTTCCAAACCAATCTGCCCATTTTCAGCAAAACCAATAATCTGATAGCCTAAACTCTCCCAATCAATGATCAAAGGCAATCCGTTTCGAATCGACATTTCATCATCAACAATCAACACTTTCCGCATCTTTCCACCTCCATTCCCCCTAAATACTTTACGTATGGCTGATCAAACTAGCACCATTTGTTCGTATCAATTCTTGATACCAATAAAAACTATCTTTCGGGATGCGTTCCAACTGACGTGCGCTTTGATTATCTCGATCAACATACACAAACCCGTATCGCTTTTGATAACCATTCAACCAGCTCAATAAATCCGTAAATGACCATGCACAATAACCGATGATCTCCACCCCGTCTGTCAGCGCTTTTTGTAATTCAAGCAAATGTTCTTGCAGATAGGTGATCCTATAGGGATCATGGATTTTTTTGTCTTCTGTCAGCTGATCGATCGCCCCTAATCCATTTTCTGTAATAAAAATAGGCAAGTCATAGTTGGCTTGGATTCGTCTCAATGCCACTCGGAAGCCTACCGGATCGATTTCCCACCCCCAATCGGTTTTCTTTAAATTGGGATTTTCTGCAGTCGCAAACATCGTTTCTTCTGGTGAGAATGTACCATCTTCAGCTTGCATCAAGTAGGGATCCACTTTCGAGAACGCTCTCTTTTCAGCAATTTGTTTTTGGTAATTATTCTGCTGCGCCGTACCGCCATGATAATAGTTGATGCCCAGGAAATCAGGTTTTGCTTTTTTTAAAATGGCTTGATCTTCTTCAGTCACAACGGGGGCCAGTCCTGCTTTGGCTAATTGCTTGTATACAAATTTTGGGTACTCTCCTTTGCAATAGACGTCCAAAAACCAAGCATTATTGAATGCTTCACCATTTTCAGCAGCCAAAACATCTTCAGGATCACAGCTGAATGGATACATTGGGCCATAACCAAAACTTGGACCGATTTTCCCTAATGGGACCATCTCATGAAATAAGTTGATTGCCTTTGCATTGGCTATATTGATGATATGATTGGCTGCATACATCCGTTTCAAATCCTTTACACCAGGTGGATGCGCTGCCCAACGGTAACCTAATGAAGTAAACACATTTTGCTCGTTCATCGTTACCCAATAGGTCACTTTTGTCCCTAGCCGTTCAAAAAGAATGCGGCAATACTTCTCGAAAGCCACTGCTGTTTCTCGACCTTCCCATCCTTGATACTTATCTTGTAAAGCTTGGGGCAAATCCCAATGGTACAACGTCAAAATGGGGACAATGCCTTGTTTTACTAATTCATCCACTAGATTTTCATAGAATGCCAATCCAGCTTCATTGACTTCTCCTTCACCATCTGGCAAAACCCGTGACCAAGCCACACTAAAGCGATAGGCACCCAGCCCCATTTCTTTCATTAGGGCGATATCTTCTTTGTAATGATGATAATGGTCAATCGCCACTTTACCATTCGTTTCTTCAAAGGTATTTCCAGGGACCTGTGCATAGGTATCCCAAATTGATGGCCCTTTGCCTTCTGTCGCCCATGCCCCTTCGATTTGATAGGCAGCTGAAGCTGCACCCCATAAAAAATTTTGTGGAAAAGGATCTAATTGCGTGTGAAACATTAAGCTTCCCCCTTCATATTCAGCTCCAAATAAACCGGTTACATTTTATCGTACCATATTATTTGTTTTTTTTTAAGACTCTTCTCAAATGCATATGTCACTGAAAAAACTGTCGCTCCAAAGAACGACAGTCAAACATTAAAACAAATAATCATTCAAACGCGATTTCACATATTCGATGTGGCTAGATTCTAATTCGATTTGATCATGATCCAACGCATATGCTGTAAGTGATTCCAAATCTTCTTTATCTGCCAAGATTGCTGAACCGATGCCCTCGTGGAAAGAAGCATATCGTTTTTCTTTCAACGCATCTAAGAAGCGGTCTTCTTTTAATTTTGCCGCTGCCTTTAACGCTCTTGCATAGGTATCCATACCGGCAATATGCGCCAATAGCAAATCTTCCATTTCAAACGATGAGCGACGAACTTTGGAATCAAAGTTGATACCCCCAGGTGCGATACCCCCATTTTCCAGCACTTCGTATAAAGCAAGTGTCGAATCAAATACATTTGTTGGAAACTCATCCGTGTCCCAACCTAATAACATATCCCCTTGGTTCGCATCTAACGATCCTAGCGCATCATAACTGCGGGCAACCGCAATTTCATGTTCGAAAGTATGTCCTGCCAATGTCGCATGGTTGGCTTCTAAATTCAATTTAAAATCGCCTTCTAAACCATAATGCTGGATAAAGGCCATTGTTGTGGCTGCATCAAAATCATATTGGTGTTTTGATGGTTCTTTTGGTTTTGGTTCCAATAGAAACTGTGGTTTATGACCAATTTTTTCACCATACGCAATCGCCATTTTAAACAAGCGCGCAATATTGTCTTGTTCAAATTTCATATCCGTATTCAATAAAGTTTCATAGCCTTCACGACCACCCCAGAAAACATAGTTTTCTCCGCCTAATTTTTTCGAGATATCTAGACCTTTTTTGACTTGTGCGGCTGCGTATGCATACACCTCGGCGTTGTTAGTTGAAGCAGCACCATTGTTGAAGCGTGGGTGGGAGAACATATTTGCAGTATTCCAAAGCAATTTGATTCCGGTTTGATCCATTTTTTCTTTGATCAAATCGGTGATGTCATCTAGATTTTGGAAAAACTCTTCCAATGTTTCCCCAGCTGGTGCCACATCGATATCATGGAAACAGAAGAATTCTGCCCCTAATTTTTCGCAAATTTCGAAGAATGCTTCTACACGATTCTTGGCTGTCTCCATTTCCGTTTCGCCAAACCAGGTGCGCTTGTTGACTGGCGCGCCAAATGGGTCAGAACCATCTTGGGTCATCGTGTGCCAATATGCAATGGCAAAACGCAGATGGTCTTTCATTTTCTTGCCTAAGACGACCTCTTCCGCATCATAATGGCGAAATGCAAACATGTTCTCTGTTGTAGGACCTTCATACTGGATTTTTTCGATTTGTGGGAAATAAGTCATACTATTGCCTCCATTTTGTTTTTTAGTATAGCAAACTAACTTACACGCTCGTATTATTCTATTCCATCATTTAGCTAAATCTACGCAACTATCTGAACTATCTTTCAATCTGCATAAGCGTATGACAGATGGGTGCAGTTTGCGCATAAATAGTGCGATAGACTGAATAAATTTGTTGATATTTCAGGACATTCTCAGGAATTGGGTGAATGGTTTCCCCATACTTTACAAACGAGTCAACACAAGTTGCTGCATCTGGATACAAACCGCTACCAATAGCTGCTAACATCGCAGCTCCGATCCCCGGTCCTTGCTCTGTCGATAACGTGAGTATTTCTGCATTGAAAATATCCGCTTGCATTTGTAACCAATCCGAATTCTGTGCACCACCCCCTACTGAAATTATTTGGGTGAACTTACGTTGGGCTTGTTCTTCCATTATCATTTGCGAATCTTTCAACGAAAAGGTAATGCCTTCTAAAACTGAACGGCTAAAGTGCTTCGCGCGATGCCTTGTATCAATTCCTATAAAACTACCTCTAATTTTGCTGTCGATATAGGGCGTACGTTCCCCCACAATATATGGTGTAAACAATAAGCCTTCTGATCCAGGTTCTACCTCCCCAATCTCAGTCAATAATTCCGAGAAGCTTCGGTCTGGTGCAAATGTTTCTCGATACCAACTCAAAGAATTCCCCGCTGCCAGGGTAACACCCATAGAATACATTTTGTCTTTGACTACATGGCGGAAAAGATGCAGATTGCCTTGATAATCAACTTCTTGCGCTTCCTCAAAAGAAAGGAAAACACCACTTGTACCAATCGATACCATGCCAATTCCTTCCGAAATGATGCCTGAACCTAACGCGGCACAAGCGTTGTCTGCTCCACCTGCATAAATTGTGATCTCTTGTTCAAATCCGAAAGCTTCTTTCAATTCACTGCGCATCTTACCGACAGGCGCAGCAGACTCAAACAACGGTGGTAACAAATCTGGAGAAATTGAAAATTTTTCGATGATGGCTTCAGACCAACATTTATTCGCAATATCCAACATTAAAGTTCCTGCTGCATCTGAAAAGTCCATCGAATAATTGCCTGTTAGCCAAAAAGCCAAATAATCTTTTGGCAGCATGATATGACGGACCTGTTGCCACTTTTCAGGTTCATGCTCTTGTACCCACAAAATTTTAGGTAAAGTAAACCCTTCAAGTGCAATATTCTTAGTCATTGCCTTTACTTCCTCACCAAAAGATGCCATTATCCGTTGACATTGTTTGGTTGTGCGAACATCATTCCACAAAATTGCTGGCCGTATGACACGATTTGATTCATCCAATAAAACCAAACTATGCATTTGTCCAGAGAAACTAATACCAATTAATTCAGTTTGTAACTGAGGAAGCTTTTTGATCAAGTCGTGAATCACTGCATCGGCCGCCTCTTGCCAGTGTGTTGGTTCTTGTTCACTGAAACCTGGTTTAGGTGATGATAGCGGGTATTCTGCACTTGCTGTGCCACAAAGGTCTCCTGTTTGATCAAACACTAACCCTTTTAACGAACTTGTTCCTAGATCCAACCCTAAAAGATAAGCCATTTATTCTCTCCTTTCTCACTTCGACATTAAAACGTTTGACGCGCAATAGGTTAATTAGCTTCAAAAACTAACTAATTGGATAATATAGGAATTATACTTTTTAGTCAAGCGCTTTCAATAAACTTTTTCATTTTCGCTCTCTTTATTTTTCTACGTCCGATGGCTTGCACATTATTAATTTGCACGGTAAACTAACACTAATTACAGTGATGAAGAGGAGAACACATGATTATCAATAAAATGGGTATACGCGAACAAAATGAGTCGGCTGTATTAAAGACGATCATTGATAATGAGAATATTTCAAGAGCTGAAGTATCAAATTTGACAAACCTCAATAAAGCGTCTGTTTCTCAAATAACAAAAAAATTGATTGAAACTGATTTTGTACGTGAAGTCGGGATTGGTGATTCTACTTCGATTGGTGGAAGAAAGCCAATTCAACTGCAATTCAACCACTACAGTAGCCTAGCGGTTACTTTTGACATCGGCTATAACTATGTTCGCGGAATGTTGTCCTACATCAATGGGGAGATGATAGCTTCTGCCAATCACTCAGATAAGATGATTACAAAAGAGAACGTATTAGCAACGATCGATTCAATGATGAAAGAGTTTTGGCCGCAAATGCCAAAAACCACACACGGTTTGGTGGGGATTTGTCTTGCGATCCATGGTATCATTCACAATCAATCAATTGCCTTTACCCCCTACTATGACTTGGAAGACTTTGACTTCATCACACCGCTAAACCAGAAATACAATACAGCTGTCTATATAGAGAACGAAGCCAATCTGACTGCTTTAGGAGAGTACTGTTTTTCTTCTGATTCAACAAATTTGCTAAGTGTTAGCGTTCATAGCGGTATTGGTGTCGGGATTATTGTCAACGGCCAGTTGCAAACTGGTACGCACGGTATGGCTGGAGAAGTCGGTCATTCCACGTTATTTCCCCACGGCAACTTATGTCCCTGTGGAAATCGGGGCTGTCTAGAACAATATGCCTCGAATAAGGTATTATTTGATACCTATAGAAAATATACAGAAACGGATATCGTCAATTCAGATACCTTCGCAAAAGCCTATCACGCCGGGGACAAATCTGCAATTGAATTGGCGCAACAGAATGTTGAATTTCTTAGTATCGGCTTGAATAATGTCATCACTTTTTCAGATCCAGAAGAAGTCTTTATAAACAGCTCAGTCTATCGCAAAATTCCTACCTTGCTTCATGCTTTACAGCAAAAATTGACCAGCCAGTTTACTAAAAAAACCAAAATCAAAAACAGTCAACTAGGCGATCAAGCCCCATTGTTTGGTGGCAATGTTTTAGTTGCGAAGCACTTCCTGAATATCAGTGATTTACGCTTTGCATCACTTGATCTATCTCAACATCTACGCTAGCTGATTTCTGGACTGGATATTCAGTCCAGATTTTTCTTTTCTGCAAAAAAATTCTTATCATCCTTTGATTCCTCCAGCAGTCACACCACCAACAATGTATTTCGATAGAAACAGATAAATCAACAGTAAAGGAATAATACTTAACGAGATCCCTAGATACATACTACCAAATTCTGTGCGATATACATCGGTTTTCAATAATTGAACCAACATTGGCAACGTATATTTTTCTGTATCATTTATCAAAATCAATGGCATCAAAAAATTATTCCAAGACGTTACAAAAGAAAATATTGCCATAGTAGCTAAACCTGGCTTCATCAAAGGTAGCATGATTTGATGGAATATTTTGATTTCGCCAGCACCATCCAGACGTGCAGAATCTGCTAAATCAGGATGATAAATTGTTTCTAAGTATTGTTTTAAGAAAAATACTGTAGCTGGCGAAGCAATCGCGGGTAAAACCAATGGAAGAAAGTTATTCAAAAGTCCTAGGCGATTCATAAATTGATAGAAACCGATCATGCTAATCTGCTGAGGAATCATAATCAATCCTAGAATGACTGCGAACAATATTTTTTTCCCACGAAATTCATAAACAATCACACCATAAGCCGTCAATGCAGAAAAATAAACATTGAGAACGGTAGCTCCAGCTGCAATTAAGAAACTATTTTTAAAACCATTGAAGATATTGAACCCTCTGCCCATTATTACGGACCAGTTGTATTGTAGATTACTTCCCGGCCATAAGGACAACCCTTGCTGGATCTGTTCAGCTGAACGAGTCGCATTGACCAAGACAACCCAAAAAGGCAAAATACTTAGAATGGTCAGTAACACTAGAAAGACATAAATCAATAATCGCTTTGCTCGATAGCTGTTTTCCATTTATTTTCTCCCCACTTTGCTGTTTTCTTTGAAAAACTGAAACAATAGTGTACTTAATATGATTGAAAGCACCAATAATAGCACCGAGGCCGTTGCAGCAACATTGAAATTTCGACTGCCAGTAAATGCTTGGTTGTAGATAAACATCGTGATCGTTAAGACACTATTGTTAGGATTGCCGTTTGTCAGCAAAAATGGAATGTCAAACATTTGTAAGCCACCAATCAAGGAAGTTACCAATGTATAGAGCAATATTGGTTTCAACAAAGGCAGCGTGATCTTGCGGAAAATTTGGCTATCATTAGCTCCATCGACCATTGCTGATTCAAAAAGAGCATCATCAATACTCAAGATTCCAGAAACCAAAACAATCGTTGTCTGGCCATACCACATCCAAAATTGGATAAAAGAAACAATTAGTCTAGTTCCCGTTTCACTGCGAAAAAAGTCGTAAGGTTGGTCCAAAACACCAAAGTGCTGTAAAACAAGGTTGATTGGTCCTAATGGAAAGCTGAACAAAACGAAAAATAAGATTGCTACTGAAGCAGCGGTAATAATATTGGGCAAATAAAAAACAACTTTGAAAAAGCCTTTCCCTCTTAAGTGCAGCTTGATGTTGGTAAACCATGCCGCTAGCAAAAGAGCTAAGCCAATTTGAGGGAGAAAGTTTACGCCCCACAAAATAAAAGTGTTGTTGATCGATTTTAAAAATAACGGATTGCGAAAAATAGAAAAATAATTATCTAGTCCCACGAGATTGGCAGTTGGATTCCACCCTTTAAGATCTGTAAAACTCAGATAAATCGTATAGAGAATTGGATAAAGTTGAAAAACCAAGAATGCTAGAAAAAATGGTGCGATAAATAGTAGCCCATAGCGATGATATTGTTCAAATTTTCTCTTATTCTGCATCATAATCCCCCTGTATAATTTTTCTCCTCCACAGCTAGATCATGTCTATAAAGTTAAGCTCTTAAAATAGCGACATAATGCCGAGAAGAAGCTGAAACCGACTTTTATTCGGTGCCGGTTTCAGCAGGAACGCCTAATCTATTTGAATATCTGGATATGCGTTGGCGACTGCATCTTTAAAGTTTTGGATTGCCGTTTGTTGATCAATTTCTCCTTTTGAGTATGGCGTCAAACAACTATCCGTAAAGAGTGTTTCAATCGTTTGGTCATACTCTGTCAGAATTTTCGCATTGATATCTTGTACCATATCTGCAAATTCTGCATAGTGATTTTGGCCACCTAAAAATTCCTCTTCGTATTCACTTTTAATCTCTTCAACGACTTGCTCATTCGATACAAAGTCACCTGTATCTTCTGCCCATTGTTTTAAAAATTCTTGATCTGTCGTCAGATAAGCCACCAATTGCGCCGCTTCTTCCTGCATCTCAGAATTTGCTGTGGCACCGATCCACGTACCGCCCCAGAACCAAGATGATGGTCCTTGAATCATGCGCCAGTCACCCTCCGTTGTGCTAGAGTTATCGGCAGCTGTCGCATTTGGTTTTAACCAATAATGTAGTCCCCATGTCGGCAAACTATAACCGAATACATTGTCGCCATTCATGCCAGCGAACCAAGCTTCTGACTGTCCTTCTGTATCTTGTGTCAGCCCTTCTTCAACAAATTTTCGTGATACATCCAACAAGTCATATAGACTGTTGTCGATAACTAATTTGCCGTCTTCAACCCATCCATGTTCTCGCTGACCATAAAAAGGTTTTGCCAAATCTTGGACACTAGAAATCATATAGGTCGTTCCACCACTTTTTTCTTTTATTTCTTTTGCTTCATTGTAGAACTTATCATAATCTGACAAGGTCGTTTGTGCAGCCGTTGGATCATCGATCCCTAAAAGCTCTTCTGCCATCGATGCCCGGTAATAAAAACCACCAGGAGCAGCTTGCCAAGCCAATGCATGAAGAACTCCGTCTTTTGAAGTTCCTACATCTTTGACATATTGATACGTGTCTGTCGCAGCTTCATCAAGTCCAAGTGAGCCAAGGTCTGCCATCATGCCTGATTCCACATATTTTTTGACAAAGGCTGATTCTAAAGCAATCACATCAGGTGCATCTTTAGCGCCTAGAATCGGATCTAGTTTGGTCTCGAATTGGTCAGAAGGAATCTCCACAATACGAATGTCATAGGCTAAATCGTCATGCGCCGGCAAATAATAATCATTGATCATAGTTGATAATTCCGAGGTAAACGTCCAAACAACGAGTTCATCCTTTCCACTGCTCCCAGATGCGCCGTTATCTGACGCATTATTTCCTGAACCATTTCCGCAGCCAGTAAGTAAAAGAGCGCCTACGCCGATCAATGACGCTGTTTGTATCACCCGTTTCCAATTATTCATCTTTCTTCCTCCTCGATTTTTTGATAGTCAAATGAATCAAAATCAGCCACCAAACGATTACCGGTGGTATCGATCGTAAACATTCCCACAAAAGCACCCGTAAAGAAACCTCCATAATGCTCTGACACATAATCATCAGATAAAACCAAACTGTCAAATAGCTGATCAATCACTAGCCACTCTTTTTGATCAAATGAATAAGCATATTGATATTGACTATAGTTAACGATTGTTTTGAAATAAACTGTCTGAACATTTAGAGGTATCTCAATTTTTGTGTCTACTTTCCTCTTCAATTCACCTTTTTCGCTGGCCAATAAGGTGATGATTTTTCCTTTATCTTCATCATGGGTAATGTAAATAGCCGACCAATTTTGTGTATTGTAGTAATTCGTCAACCCTGCCAACTGCATGAAAGATTCAGGTGAAAATTCGACTGCTATCGTTGCTTCAAAGTGGAAATCGGTCCATCTTCTTGCCACCATTGCTTGGTGGAATAATGAGTTGAAAGATTCTCGCCCATATAATCGCAAATATCCTGGTCGTGCGGACAAACTACCGATTTCCTCAGAAAAAGGAATCCTCAATGTTTGAAATATCGGTGCCAACGATTCATCTTCAAAATCATCAAATCCTGTTTCAATTTCCCATGGATGTTCGGTTAGTTGCGGCTGAGGAACCTCATTTTTGGGATAGTTTCCTCCTGTGATATACGGCCAATCTTTTTCCCAATAAACAGACTGGATTGCTGTTTCTCTCCCAAGAGGACAATAACCGCGATTTTCTATCAGTGGTGTTTCCGGATACTTTAATGCTCGACCAGTTAGATGTACAAAGTACCATTCATCAGTTTGGGTTTGAACAAACGAACCATGGCCGGCTTTTTGCAATTGAATTTCTGGATGGGCCCATGAACTGATTAGCGGATTTTGCGGATGGACCTCGTACTGTCCATTGATCTGTTTAGAACGAGCAATCGTACTAGCATGTTCAAATTTCGTCCCTCCTTCTGCCGTCAGCAAATAATAATAGCCGTTTACTTTATACATAACTGGTGCTTCTGTCAGTTTTCGATCGGTTCCTTTAAAAATAATCTTTGGTTGCCCTACTAACCTCTTAGCTTTCCAGTCAAACTCCTGAAGGGCTATTCCATAAAAGGAGTGATTCTCGGGACGATAATCCCAAACCATATTCAGAAAATATTTTTTACCATCTTCGTCATGGAACAAAGATGGATCGAAACCAGAGGAATTCATATAGATTGGTTCCGACCACTCTCCATCTATTGTTTCACATGTGACCAAATAATTATTTACATCTTTCCAGCTGTTGGATTGCGTTTTCACATCTGAGAAAATTAGCCAAAAGCGTCCATCACTGTAACTTAGGTTTGGTGCCCAAACACCACCAGAATCTGGATTTCCCAACATATTCAATTGACTGCTACGATTGAGTGGCGTACTAATCAAACGCCAATTCTTCAAATCTTTCGAATGGAAAATACGTACTCCTGGAAACCACTCAAAGGTCGATGTGGCAATGTAATAATCTTCCCCTGCACGACATATACTCGGATCTGGATGAAAGCCTGTCAGTATTGGATTGATAATCAAATAAACTCCTCCTCTTTTTTTGAATTTATGCTTCAACTGACCATCAGAATAGTTGATCACTATGGTTAGTAAGTTTTATTTACTAATATACTTAGCTAAAAAAAAACTCACTACGATATACCTTTATAAAAAAACCATAATCATTGCTCTATTTACTTTTTCCAGCTGAACTGTCATAATTATAAAATGAAATCGCTATCATTTACAGGACAATTTCCACACATCGACAGACAAAAAAAGGAGTAAAAGAAAGTGGCCATTATAGAAGAATACCATTTTGGCGAATATCTTGGTGTTTCAAGTTATCATCCCTATTCTCTAAACTACATGGAGCATTTCCATCGCTCCTTTGAGCTACTTTTTTGTAGTGATGGCGATGCGGTTGTCAAAATAGAAAAAAGTCCGTATGTCCTCACTGCTGGCCAAGTATTATTGGTCATGCCATACCAGACCCATGCTATTGAAACACCTAGAGAATCGCAGCTGCATATTCTTGTTTTCTCGCCGGAATATATACCTGATTTTTATGCAAAAACGAAAGACTTCAGTTTGTCTGATCCAGTCATCACCATCGATCCATCTGTCGCTAAACAGCTTTATTATCCTTTATTCGAAACAGATTCTCTTTATTTCCGAAAATCTGCGCTATATCATCTGCTATACCTTTTTGAACACCAAACAACCTTACTTCCAGTTAAAAATCAAGATGATATACTGGTTCAGCTCCTTATCTATATCGAATCACACTTCAAAGAAGAGCTGAATCTTGAAATATTAAGTAGTCACGTTGGGTACAGTAGCGTCTATGTATCAAGGTTGATCACGGATAAACTGAAAAGCTCATTTCCTCGTCTCCTAAACCAAGCAAGGATTCGTCATGCTTCCTTCTTGCTTACTCATAGTCTATTGCCTATCTCAGAAGTGGCGGAAGAAGCCGGATTTCAAAATGTTCGAACATTTAATCGAAATTTTAAACTATTGACGTCTCTGACACCAAAAGACTATCGCTTAAAACACAATGCGCTTTTTTCAGTGCCAAAAAAATAGAAGGCACAAAAAACAGTACCTCACATATATAGCAAGGCACTGTGATTTCATGAATTGTGATTAATGAACCAATCTCTTACCTCATTCAAATCAGAAAAAGTCTTTGTTTCCGCATCTTTCGCGGCCTGAACTTTGGGATATTTGAGCAAAAGATGTTTCCCGGAGTTTTTGACCGGTAGATCGGTCAAATCGTCTTCAATTAAAAATGCTGGAATCTTAGCATATTTCGCGGCCTTTATACCAGCCATAGAGTCCTCTAATACTATAGCCTCTTCAGGTGATACGTTTGCTTGCCGGCAAGCAGATAAGAAGATTTCTGGATTAGGTTTGCCGTTTTTTACTTGATCTCCTGATACGATCACATCAAAGCAATTCGGCATCTGTTCTAGCTCAAAATAAAATTTTATTTTTTCATATGGAGAGGAAGAGGCTACGGCAACCAGACAGTTTTGGTTCTTAAGTATATGTAATAAATCAAGCAATCCCGGCTTTTTAAATACCCGTTTTTCTTCACTTAAAATCACTTCCTTGTGATGATTTATCGCATCCCGCCATTGATTAGTCGGTACTTTGTTTCCATATAGTTCCTCCATCCCCCTACGAATATCCATTTCTGTCTTTCCAGTCAAATAATAATAAACACTGTGAATAAGCTCAAAATCAAATTCTTCTGCTGCTTTCAAATAGGCCCGATATGCTAGACGTCCCGTTTCAAACATCAGTCCATCCATATCAAAAATCACCAATTTTATTTTATCCATGTGATCTCCTCCTCTAAATCAATTTTACATACAGTAAAAAGCAATGATGCCAAAGACCCTTCTGGCAAGCATTGCTTTCAATCCTTTTTTTATAGTTGGTTCAGACTAGCAATGATTTTACATAAGATAAATGATTAGTAGCTTTTTCTCTACCTTCTTTTACTAACGCTTCTGAAAGAATAAATGAGCCCCCAACTGCTAATACGTGCGGATCAGCTAAATAATCTTGAACATTTTCTAGGCTAATCCCGCCTGTAGGAACAAATTGAACATCGTAAAATGGACCGCTAAGAGCTTGAATTGCGGGTAACCCGCCATAGATATCAGCCGGAAAAAATTTAACGACCGATAAACCGTAAGATATTGCGCGCTGAATATCATTTGGTGTAGCTGTCCCAGGAAACACTGGTATTTTTTTTGCTAAACAAAATTCAACAACATCCGGTACCAACGCTGGTGAGACAATGAAGCGAGCGCCTTTTTCAATTGCACTTTTTGCTTGATCTATCGTACGAACCGTTCCCGCTCCAACAATCAATTCCCCTGATTTAGAGAGTTCTTCGATGGCTGCTAAGGCAGAATCACTTCGAAAAGTGACTTCAATAAAGCGCAAATCATGCTCAATCAACAGCGCTTCTAACAAAGGCAAATACGCAAGATTTGTTGCAGTGTATAGCGGCAATAATTTTGTTTCAGCTAATTGATCATAAAGTGTCACTCTATCCCTCCTATATTTTCCTTAAATCGTACTCGTTCTTTTACAACTGCTTCATGAAGACCTTGAAGATAGCTGATCCCTATAGCACGGTCATATAATCCATAACCCGGCATCGCCACTTCTCCCCATATTGTACGACCATGATCTGGACGAATGACTCCATCAAATCCAACCTCAACCAGCGCTTTCATAATCGCATACATATCTAACGAGCCTTCTGTCGAAAGATGAGCAGATTCCTTGAATTTGCGCTTGCCCATAAATAATACATTGCGGAAATGAACAAAATTAATGCGTTCTTTCAATGTATGTACAATCTCAACCATGTCGTTACTGGGATCAGCACCTAGCGATCCAGTACACAGTGTCACACCATTATAAGGTGAATCAATGATTGCCATAATTTTCTTTAAGTCTTGCAGATTTTTGGTGATGCGTGGCAAACCAAAAATTTCCCATGGTGGATCGTCAGGATGAATCGCCATTTTCACATCAACTTCTTCACACACAGGGATAATTCGTTTCAAGAAATAGCTGAGATTCTCAAAAAGAATCTCTTCTGTGACCCCCTCATAAGTCGCCATCAAATTCTGGAATTTTTTTAATCTTTCTTCTTCCCATCCCGGTAATTTAAATCCTTTTGATTGGCTATGAATCAATGCATACATCTCGCTAGGTTCCATATCATCAACAACGGCTTGATCATAGAGCAAGGAAAAACTACTATCCTCATTTTGATAAAAAAGATTGGTTTTTGCCCAACCAAAAATTGGTTTGAAACTATAGCAAATCATATGTATGTTACAAGCTGCTAAATTTCTGATTGTTTGAATATAATGATCAATATAATGATCTCTTTCATCTGTTCCAGCTTTGATCGCATCGTGAATCGCCACACTTTCAATGCCTAATAAAGAGAGATTTTCTTTTTCAATTGACGCTTTCAGTGCATTGATTTCAGCTATCTCCCAAATATCTCCCGGCATTTTATTCAGAAGTGTCCCTACAATCCCATGTATGCCTGGAATCTGCCGAATATTTGTCAGCGGGATTGTATCCCCTTCACCGTACCATCGAAACCCCCATTGCATATATTGTCACCCTTTCTTTTTAAAAATCATCATCCTCATCGGTACTACTATCGATTACAGATGTATTACGCCATAGAGCCATACTCGATTCGCCTTGTTTGAGTACTGATTCCACAGCAAGTTCAATTGGTGTGGATAAAAATTGGTGATTAATTGCCTCCAATAACATTGGCAGATTCACTCCACCAATCACGTATGTCATTTCTTGGAGCGGTTCCTTAAGTTGACTAATTGTCAGTACAGATTGGTTATAAGGACTAGCACTCAACAAATCTGCAAATACAATGACCCCCGCACCTTGGTCTGTTTCGTGGATTGCTTCATGAATTTTTTCTCCTAAAACTTGAATATCTTCCCCTTGATTTAAATTAACTACAGCAATATTTTCTACACTACCCATGATCACTTCTGCTGCATCTTTAAACCCAGTGCTCAGCTGTCCATGCGTTGCCAATACGATTCCTATCAAAATTACGCCTCCTTCTATTCCATTCAGCTGAATAATGCAAATACTTTTTGCATGTTACTCATATTCAGCTCGTTTTGTTTTAATTGCTTCTTCGATAAAACATATACCTGGCTTTGCGCTTCCTCAGCACTAAACAAGTAATTAATACTGCAGGAATCTTCACTATGATAGTTAATCTCTAGATGCTCCAACTGTGCTTCATTGAAATGTTGACCAACTGCTTGAATCTGCGCATCGGCACCAATCGAATCTAAGTAGTAGATTTGCGCATTTGGCCCTGCAGAATCACGCATAACCGCTAACCCCCGTTCACCATAAGCACCTTCATCCAGAAAAGCGAAGGCTGTTGATGCTTGATTAGTATCAACAATCAACGATAATAGGGCTAATACCGAAGACGTATTTCGTGTCAAATTCCGTTGAAATCCCTCACCTCTGCTTACCTTATTTAACAGTAGAAAATAAAAACCAATTATCAATGCAAATATAATTGTTTGCCAGGAAATTAAGGAAAAGGATTCTGATACAAAGTGAATATATATCCATGTGCCAAACAGCCCCAAAAGAATCATCACTAGAGAAGAACTTAAAATAAACTGACTTGTTTTGCGTTTCTGTTCCCGTCGATCAAATAGTCGATAATCACCAAAGTGTTGTGGTGGTGTATCGTAATAGGTGCAGATGATCCTTTTGGCTTTATTAAGATCACCAACATACAAATTACGTGCGGCTGTTTTCTTCGTATGATCGTACTCGACCACCTGAATATCTTTTCGAAACGGAAGGATATCCGTTACGATTGCTTTCAAAAATCTTTGTTTACTTTTATTGGTTGATCGTGAACGGTAAACGTACCGATAACGAAAAAGCCAATCACGAAATAATTCTGTTTTCTCCATAACGGTTTCTCCTATTCGCAGCAGACTTAAGAACAACGGAAGGCCACTCCTTATTGAGGGGCACTTCCGACTTCAAGCTCAGTATTCTTCATATCGCCATGAAACGCCTTATAGCTTATAAATTAAATTGCTTCAATACATCCTTGAGAGTAGATTTCGGTGCAGAAGGTGTTGCTTGAAAATAAATTGAATCCACACCATATTCTTCACTCATCTCTTTTAATTTTTGCGCATCTGATTGATTTAAGTAAACAGATTTTGTGACTAAAAGATCTTTTTCAGGATCTTTCTGTGCAATGCCACCAATGTTCAACTCTTTCATTGGTACCCCATGTTTAACTAAGTCATACATCACACTGACAGTCTTAGCGATCAAAATACAGTTATAGTCTTTAAATTGATATTCATCCCAATAAAATTTAGCTTTTTCTGGTGTAACAACAATCGTTTTCTGACCAGTTCGGCTACCGGCATTTTTGTACAATTCTCTCATGAACTTATCTTTAGCTACCACTTCGTCCACCACAAAAATGGCGTTTACACCACTTTTTTGCGACAAGGTCATCATAACCTGCCCATGAATCAAACGTTCATCTACTCGTGCTAAATTCACTACACCCATTTTTTACACTTCCTTTTCTTATAAAATACCGACACCGGCTAAAATTATCAGAATCAATGTCAACCAGAGTAGCGCTTGCGTAACTTTTAAGCCCTTCTTGGTATAAAACCAATAGACACCCATTACAACTGCTAGTGGTAAGATACCCGGAACAATCTGGTCAAGAATGTCTTGGATAATAAATTCTCGACCGGAAATATCAAACTGAAGCGAAGAACTAACTTTCACATAATTTCCTGCCAGAACCCCCATCATAAATAGACCGAGTACCGACAACGTTTCAATAGCAGTTTGTACGCCAGTACTCTGCATCAAGCCAGTTGCATTACGCCCCATAGAAAATGCTTGACGAGCAAAAAACATACCTAAAGAAACTTGGTATAAAGCAAAACAAATGAACGGGAATAACGCACCTAGCGGACTTCCTTGTTGTGCCCATGGAACTGCTATGGCAATAAAAATGTATTGAACAGTTCCTGAATCGATGGCATCTCCAATTCCCGCCAATGCTCCCATCAAACCAGCTTTGGTATTATACATTAAATCATCTTGCATCAGAATTTCTTTTTTATCATACTCTTCTTCTGCCCGCTGTTGTTCCATTGATGACATTAAACCAGTAATCACCCCGCCACCCCAACTAAGTTGTGTATTAAAAAACAACAACTGACGCTTATACGCAGCCTTTAGGGCATCATCATCTTTGTAGAGCTTGCGCAAAATTGGCATCATCGCATACAAAAGAGAAGGCGAAAGGTATCGTTCGAATGAATGCGGGATCTCATTGGCGAAATGCCATCTTAAGTATGCTTTTGTAACATCTTTCTTGGTGATTTCTTCTGGTGCACTTTGTGCAGTTTGTATTACTTCAGTCATTGCTTACTCCTCCTTATCGGTTAGAACCCGTCATCATAGTCATCGTCATCATCAAAGGATGGTGATGACTTACTCGTTTCTGTGGCAGGCGTTAATTTCCCTTTTTGCGACTGTACGAAAATCAAAGCAATCAATATTCCAAAGATTGCATAGGTGACCATCGTAATCTCCAACGAGCTTAAAACAACGCTCATAAAATATGCAAGAAAGAAAAAGACCATATAATCCTTGCGTCCAATCACATAAACAGTAGTTGCGATTCCAATAGCTGCCAAACCACCACCTACTACCTCTAAAATATGAATAACTACTGTACCTTCAAGAGCATTAATAACATCAGCAATCAACGGTGCGCCTAAATAAAGTGCAATAAATACTAATGGAACAAACAAAATAAACGAAGCAAGTGTTGGATATAGTATGATTGAACGACTCATGGCTTTGGCATTAAGATCTTCTACAGCTTTATCTGTATATTTTCCTAAGAAAGTATTGATAAAGAAACGGAATTGGTACAAATAACTACCCAATAAACCAACTGGTACAGCAACAGCAATTGCAGCTTCTGGTTGAAGATTTCCTAGTAAAGCGACAGGTACAGCAATCGCAGCGGCAATCGATGGTTCAGCCGGCATAGATCCTCCAGGAGAAAAAACACCCATATAAATCATTTGTAGCGCAGCAGTAACGATCATCGCCTGCGGGACGTTTCCCATGACCAACCCTACGATCAATCCTGTCATCAGCGGTGAAAAACGCAATGTCAGTGTAGCACCCCCACCGAGCCAACGAGACATGATTGCTGCAACCCATAATGCAATCAATAAACTTTGTGTAACACTTAATGTATCCATTTTTTCCTCCTCCTAAACGTCTTTCAAATAGATTTCTAAATCAAGAACAGCTTCTTTCAAGCGTTCTTTGGTGATTAAGACTGGGATCAAGTGTACTTTTTCTTTCGAATAAATGAACGTCACCAACTGATTGATCGTTTGCTCATTTTCTGGAAAAATGTTCATCTGGTGTAAGCTCATCGGTAAATTTAATTCTTGATAAAACGGAATCAATTGATCAATGATACGCCATTTTTCTTCAAGCGCAAGTTGATAGAACATGCCATACGCCACCTTTTCACCGTGAAGGTACTTATGGCTGCTAGGCAGATATTTGCTGATAGCGTCATGCATTGCATGGGCAGCTGCATTGCGCGCATATTTGTCCCCTAGACCGCCAACCATTCCTGCTACTGCAATAATGATTTCTGATAAATGACAAAAGGCATCAGAAACTTCTTGGTGTTTCATATCTTCAATTGCCTGCTTTGATTGAGTCAAAATGGCCGTTTGGCACAATTTTGCTGTATAACCAGCTAACTGTAAGAAAGGTTCATCTTGCAAATGTGATTGTGCTAAGATTGATTCAGATTCAATCCACTTTGCTAGCGTGTCAGCCAATCCAGCAATAAAGTAGGATATCGGTGCATCAATCACTAGATTTGGATCTGTGATCAAAAATGCTGCCTGTCTTAAATAATGCTCTGACTTTCCTTCAGATTCTCCCGATTCTTTATACATAACAGATAATGGTGTCCACGGTGCACAATTGCTAGCCAATGTTGGTATCACGCCAAAAGGCAAATTAACTATATGGGCTGCATATCCTACCAAATCTGATAACTTCCCACCCCCGACACCAAGAATAAAATCAATGTTCTTCTCAGCAACGAGAGTCGCTATTTTTTCCGCACCATAATAACTACACTCCCCTGTATAACGATAATACGTAATGTCTAATGGTTCATTTTTTAACCAAGTTAATTTGGGTTCAGCTTTTTCCCAAGAAATCGTCCCGTGAACGAGTAATAGTCGAATGACTTTATACTCTCTTAGCATCTCAGGTACAAAATCAAGTGCACCTTCATGGTAACGATAAACCTGGGGTCCAACCTTTACTTTTAAATCGGTCAGCACATTTTTTACCCTCCCTTAGGTAGCCAAATATCGGCTTTCAGCTTGGACTACTCGATCTGGCAACAGACCTTTGACTATTCGCTCAATATCCGTCACACACTTATTCCCCATTTCTTCCAAGCATTCCATTGTATATGCCGATGTATGCGGTGTCATTACAACGTTGTCAAATGCTAAATATGGATGGTCTTTGTGTCCAGGCTCTTCTTCTAAAACATCTGTCGCAAGTCCAGCAATTTTGCCACTTTTTAATCCGCTTACAATTGCTTTTTCATTCAATAATGCACCTCGTGCACTATTCGATAGATACACTTGGTTTTTCATCTTTTCCACTTCTTCATAAGAAATCATGTGATAGTTTTCCTCCGTCAAGTTGGCACAAAGACAGATAATCTCTGATTTCATCAGTAGTTCATCCAATTCGACTTTTTTCCCACCATAGCTCTGGATATACAAGGAAGATTTATACGGGTCGTACACTAAAACATCACAGCGAAACCCATTTCTCAATATTTCTACCACGCAACTACCAGTATTGCCCGCACCAATCACCCCCACTGTCTTATTGAACAATGCTCGTCCGACAAAGTTGGCTCGTTTATTCCATTGGTCTTCACGTACTTTTGTATTCGACTCGACAGTACAACGCAAAAGCGCCAAAAGATTCGTAATATTATTTTCTGCTACTGCATCCCGCTCAACCAGTGGTGGAATGATTGAAACAATTGTATGATGGATTTTTGCAGCCTCTAAATCAATATTGTTATAACCGATCCCATGGCGTGTAATTAATAGTAGTTCATCTTTGTATTCAAAAAACTCTTTTGTGAAAAATGGCGTCACACTTGCAATAACTATATTGTATCCATGAAGTTCTTCTGCCAATTCTCTACCAGCTATTTCGCTGTCAACGTTGAAATGCTTGACTGATCCGATCGTTTCTAACCGTTCAATATGTTGTGGAAAAATTTTACCGAAACTGCTGGAATTTACTACAGCGATCTTAAATTGTTTCATAGGATTCCCCCTTATTCCTTCACCACCATCTCATGCCCGCCGAATCCATTACGCAACGCAGCAACCACTTTTCCAGAAAAATTGTCTTCTTCTTGCGACAGATTTCTCATAAACAAACTCAAGGCAATCGTCGGGACAGCTACATTCATTTCAAGAGCTGTTTCGACAGTCCATTGGGCTTCTCCTGAAGCAGCCACGATTCCTCGATATTCTGCCAAACGCGGACTATTTGAGAATTGTGCTTCTGCGATTTCCATCAACCAACTACGTATGACAGAGCCATGATTCCACACCTTTGCCACTGCAGCCAAATCAAAGTTATAATCACTTCGTTCAATCAATTGAAAGCCTTCGCCAATGGCTTGCATCATGCCATATTCGATGCCGTTGTGAACCATTTTTAGAAAATGTCCGCTGCCTGAAGGTCCTGCATACAAATAGCCGTTTTCGGTTGCTATATCTTCGAATAGCGGTTCGATCCTGCGAAACGCCGCTTCATCGCCGCCAATCATCAAGCAGGCCTCATGGCGGGCACCAGAGATTCCTCCGGATGTCCCACAATCAAAATAAGTCACCGCTTTTTCCTTGAAAGTTGCAGCCCGACGGATCGAATCCTTATAATTGGTGTTCCCACCTTCGATAATGATATCACCGGGTTCTGCCAGCTGTTGTAGCGCTATCAATACATGCTCAGTAGGCTCCCCTGCTGGCAACATGAGCCAAAAAATACGCTTGCCTGTAAAAGCCGCTGCCAAAGCAGCCACAGATGCAACGGTTTCGATTCCTTCCTTTTTTGCTGCAAGCTGGGCCTGCTGTGAAATATCCATACCGATCACACGATACTGACTGTCTTTTAAATTCAATGCAAGATTCAAGCCCATTTTACCTAGGCCGATAATGCCAATCTCCATGTCAGCGCCTCCATTTCTTATATCTCCATTATACAAAAAAATATTTTTTTGTAAACATAAAAAAGAAAAAATATTTTTGTTGGCTTTTTGATATGAAATTCCATGTCTTTATGATAAATTAATCATAATCTATCTCATTCCTTGAAAGGAGGTTCTATTTTGACGTTATCTATCCGTTTGCAAATTAAAACACATTATAAAGATTTTAGTTTGAAAGAACAAAAAATCGCCGATTATATTTTGGAGAATCCTAGTAAAGTCAGCCATAGCTCAATCAGCGATCTTTCTAACACCTTAGGGATTGCGGATTCGACATTTTTTCAGTTCACAAAAAAATTGGGCTACAATGGCTTCAAAGATTTTAAGATGGCCATGCTGATGCAAGAAAATGATTTATCTGCTATTTCTTTCCATGAGAATATCCAACAATCTGACAATGAATTGACAATGGCGCAAAAAGTATTTGACTCCAATATGTCCACACTGACGGATACCCGTAATTTATTGACGGAGGAGAATCTTAATCAAGCGGTCTCTATGATCGATAACGCTAAGCGGGTCTATTTTTTTGGCGTGGGCGGTTCTGAAATCGTTGCTACAGATGCCTATCATAAATTCTTGCGTTCCCCTATTGCGGTATACCATAGTACGGATTTCCATATTCAACTGATGGAAGCTTCTTTGCTGACTGCTGATGACTGTGCGATTTTTATCTCCCATACGGGGAAATCTCGTGAAACGATCGAAATGGCGCAAATCGCCAAAGAAGCTGGCGCAAAAATCATCGTCCTCACTAGTCATGCTGGCTCACCTTTGGCTAAACTAGGTGACGTGGTTTTTATCTCTATTTCCGAAGAAACCGAATTTCGTTCAGAAGCACTGGCTTCACGGATCTCGCAACTCAGCATCATGGATGCACTATATGTGATTTTAATGTTCATCAATCGGGATGCTGCACAACAATCGATCAAGAAGATTCGTCGCTCAATTTCAAAAATCAAAGAGAGTTGATCATTTTACAGCATAGTCTTCCCTCTAGCATAACCGAAAAAAACTTATCCGCAGCAAGCGCATTTGTCTGTAATCAGACAGTGGTCTATGCTGCGGATAAGTTTTTTTATACTTTTGAATAGGTAGAGGATCCGACTGTTCCTTACTGATAGGTCCCTGTTTGCAAGATTGATTCTTGCACCAACAGTTCGTCGATGGAACAATTTTTTGCTAAAGCTTCTTTGACAAGGGCACTAGCTTTTTCGTACCCGATTTGTGGTGCAAGGGCTGTGACGCTCCCCGTACTGCTAGCCACGGCTTCCGCACACGCTGTTTCATTCACGGTAATCCCCGCCACACATTTATCAGCAAAAATTTGACACGCTTTGGTCAACAGTTGACATGATTCAAATAAATTATGGAACATCACCGGCTCAAAAGCATTCAATTCCAATTCTCCAGAAGCTGCCGCAAAGGTGATGGCACCGTCATTTCCAATCACTTGAAAGGCAATTTGACTAATAACTTCTGGAATGACTGGATTGACTTTGCCCGGCATGATCGATGAGCCTGCTTGTCTTGCTGGCAAGTTGAGTTCATGAAAACCAGTTCGCGGACCGCTGGCTAAGAGCCGCAGATCATTGGCGCTTTTGTTCAATGTGATGGCAATCGTTTTTAATCCACCTGAAATCGAGGCGAAACTGTCGGTATGCTGTGTACTATCAATAAGGTCATTCGCTGGCCGTAAAGGTCTTGGAAAACGTCGGTTCAATTCTTGATAGAGGTATTCTTGATAGCGATAGGACGCATTAAGACCTGTTCCAATGGCTGTCCCCCCCATATTTAAGGTCAATAGTTCTGCCGATAAGTGGTGCAGCCGTTCACGGCAGCGCGTCAAACTGTGGGCATATGCAGCGAAACTTTCACCTACTTTCATTGGCACCGCCTCTTGCAGTTGGGTTCGACCCATTTTTGCCACATGCTGAAATTCTTTCGCTTTCATATGCCATCTGTCAATCAACTGTACCAGTGCTTCATCCAATTGTTCAATATATATAAGCAAAGCCAGTTTCCCAGCACTGGGATAGACATCATTTGTGGATTGGCTTTGATTGACATCGTCTAAAGGATGAAGATATTGATATTCCCCTTTCTTATGCCCCATCAATTCTAACCCGCGATTGGCGATCACTTCATTCACATTCATGTTGGTGGATGTTCCTGCTCCCCCCTGAAATGTATCAACAATAAATTCTTCATCCCACTTGCCCATGATGATTTCTTCCGCAGCAGTCACAATGATTTGTGCTTTTTCTTTGGATAGCGTGCCAGATTGTTGATTGGCTAGCGCAGCTGCCGCTTTGATACGCGCTACTTGCTTGATCATCGTCAGATCGACTTTTTGCTCAGTGAAAGCAAAATTTTCTTTTGCGCGATAACTATGAATGCCATAATAAGCCCCCTCGTATATAGGTAGACTGCCAATTGTATCTGATTCGATCCTCATCATGATTTAAACGCCCCTTTTTGTATTATATGTGATAAAATATCACATAAGAGAAAAAGACACGAGCCTTTTCAGCCATCTCTTTGTTAATCCTTGAAATTGATTCCTTTCACTTTGAAAAACAAAGAGAAACAGTACAAAAACAGAAAAGAGGAAAGTATTTGGATGAACTAGATAAGAAGTTGTTGAATCTGTTGCAGCAAAATGGTCGGTTATCGATCAAAAAGTTAAGTGAAGCGTTATTCATCACTGCACCTGCTGTTTCCCAACGAATAAAACATTTAGAAGAAACCGGTCAATTGTTGTATTATCAAGCGACGATTGACTATGAACAAGCCGGCTTGCCGATCAAAGCATTTATCCACCTGTCGATCGAACCACAGCAAAAAGCGAGTTTCTATCCTTTCATACAGGCGATTCCCAATGTGCTGGAATGTGATTGTGTCACAGGCCCTTATTCGATGCTAATCAAAGTCGTTTTCCCTTCTACCAAATCATTGGACAGTTTTATCAATGACTTGCAAAAGTTCGGTCGAACCAACACTCAAATCGTCTTCTCGACGCCAGTTCCCTCTCGGGGATATCAATTCTGAAAACCCAAAAAGCGCGCTTATCTCACATAGACAGGCACGCTTTTTTATATGCAGGGATCACTGGTCATCGACTGGCACTTGCAAGCCTCGTGGTCCGACATTCGTTGAAAATACAATGTGGGTTTTGGTATCTCCATAAAATTGCAAATCTGTGATAAACCGATCCAAGACGACCGTATCACTAAAATAAACCTTCAAGAGCATAGAATAATCTCCAGTGATACAGTCACACTCAATCACATTTGGGATGTCTGCGATATAGGCATAGAAGGCTTCTTTATCTTTGGCATTCACTGCGCAATGGACATACGCTTTGATCAGATAACCAAGTTTTTGGTAGTCGATCAGTGCCTGATAAGAACGGATATAACCAAGGGTTTCAAGGTTTTGTACCCGCACAGAAACAGATGGCGACGAAATAAAGCATTGCTCTGCGATCTGTTTGACAGTGACTCGGGCATTTTGCTGCATGATGTTCAGTATCTTGCGGTCTAAGTTATCCATAATCATCCCCCGTTCTCATTATTTTCTCAGTTTATCGAGAAAACAACAGAAGCGCAAGTTACAGATTACATCCTATGTTAAATTTCCTAACATCAACGCTGAGATAATTGGAAATAGCGATAAGCAATCATCGCCCCACAAGCAAACAGACCACACCCAAAAAACATCATGTCAAAGCCAAAAAGACTGGCAATGATTCCCCACAAAAAAGCCCCACCTCCATAAGCTACATCTAAGGCTGCTGAAAATACCGCTGTCCCTTGCCCTCGCTGCGCCTCAGACACCGATTCTAATACAATCGTATTCATCACAGGCAATAAGCCGGCATAACCGACACCATAACAACTCGCGGCCAGAAGCAAGCCGCTGAGCTGTGTTGTAAATGGCAACAGACAAAAAGAAACCAAAATCAATAATAAACTGCCATAAATCAGTGTAGCCGTTTGGATTTTGGCGAGCAAACGTGGAAATACGACCCGTGTTGTGACCGTCATGATCGACATGACCGTAAAATAATAGCCTGCGCCGATAATCTCACGTTCAAGGGCATATTGTACAATAAACGCCACCACGCCAGAATTGGCAAAGCATATCAAAAAAAGGATACCGCTAGGAAACACAACTGCTTTGATGCGAAGCAGTTCTCGTAACGATGATTTCTCTTCGCCAGAGTGCGTATTCCCCCGTGAAAAGGGCTGTTCTTTCAAAAACAAACTCAATAAAAAAGCCGTTCCGCTCAACAAGACAGCCATCCGAAAAAGTGCAGGAAATCCATAATTTTCTACAACAGCAAGTCCTATCAACGGGCCGATGGCACTCGGCACAGCCTGAGCGATACTGAAATACCCCAATCCGACTGCTAATTTGCCTTCAGGAATCGTATCAACTGCCATCGTCGCCGCTGCTGTCGCTTGCAAACTATTGCCCGCCCCTTGCAAGATGCGCAGACAAAAAAGCATCAATAGCCCCTGCAACAGATTCAATAAACTAAAATCAATCAACAGGATGGCTAATCCCATACAAAGCAAGACTTTGCGTCCATATCGATCCAATGCCACACCGATTGGCAAACGGCAAAACAAAGCAGATAGCCCCAAGACACCTACAATGGCGCCGGATACTGCTTTAGAACCACCTAAAGAAGCAACATATAACGGCAAGGTCCCCATTTGGGTCGTGATGGCTGTCATTGCTAGTGCCGTGACCACCATCACTAAATAAAAATCTTTCGACCAAAGCCGACTAGAGCTGTTCACCTTTTCCATATCGTGCCTCGCTTCTATACAGCTAATTGAAAACGTACTTGTGTCAAAAATTGCTGTGTACGTTCTTCTTGCGGATCCTCAAAAATTTCTTCTGGTGTTCCCGCTTCTACCACCACACCATCCGCCATGAATATCACTTTATCCGCGACTTCTTGTGCAAATTGCATTTCATGCGTCACGATGATCATCGTTTGCCCACTATCAGCCAGTTGCTTCATGACATTTAGAACATCACCGACAAGTTCTGGATCGAGCGCTGAAGTTGGTTCATCAAACAGTAATAATTCTGGCGTCAAAGCCATCGCTCTGGCGATACCTACACGTTGTTGCTGTCCGCCAGACAGTTGACTAGGATACATCATGGCTTTATCTGCCAAACCCACTTTTTCTAAAGCAGACAGCGCTGCTTTTTCTGCCAGTTTTTTTGGGAAACGCCGTGGTGTGCGTAGACCTTCAGCCACATTTTGCAACACATTCATGTGGCTGAACAGCTCATAGGATTGAAAGACCATCGCTGTTTTGCGGGCAATCTCCAATCGTTGGGTTTTGCCAATATGTGCGAGATCATACTGGAAGTCACCGATAGAATAACTCCCCGCGTCAGGCTGCTCCAACAAATTCAAGCAACGCAAAAAGGTCGTTTTTCCAGAGCCGCTAGGACCAATGATGCACACAACTTCCCCACGTTCAATTTGTAAGCCAACATTTTTTAAGATGACTTGTTTATCGAATGACTTCTTCAAACCTTTGATTTCTGCTTGCAGCATATTCCCACCCTTTCTTTTCTATCGCTCAAAGCGCGATCGTATTGGCAGATTGTCCTTCTAGCAAAATATCTCTTGCATTGTTCAAAGCTGTTTCTGCAATTTCTTGTACAGCCAATTGGGTATAATACGCAATATGCGGGGTCAAAAGCACATTTGGCAGTTGATTCAGCTGTTGATAATAAGGATTTTGATCCCACCCAACTGAAAAATACCGTTCTTCATTGGCGATAGCATCTAATACAGCACCAGACAAACGCCCTTGCGCGAGTGCGGCAATCAACGCATCCGTATCAACGATTCCGCCACGTGCCGTATTGACCAGACAACTGCCAGGCTTCATCTGTGCAAAAACAGATGCCGAAAATAGTCCTTCTGATGCTTTTGTCAGCGGGATATGGATCGACAAGACGTCCGATGCAGCAATCAAGGTCTCAAAGGACACATATTCGACAATCCCCTTCAACCGAGGATTTTCACTCCTACTTGTGGCAATCACATGTCCCCCCATATGATAAATCGCTTCTGCGACTACAGCACCGATTCGACCAGTGCCTAACAAACCGACTGTTACGTCTTGTAGCTCCCGACCAATCACAGACCGTCGATCAAGTTTTCCTTTGATCATTGCTGGAATATTGCGTAAAGCCATCAAGATCGACATCACCGTGTAATGGCCCACCGATGTTGGGCTATAAGAAGGGACATTGGTGACCGTCAACTGATGCTTTTGCGCCCAGTCAAAACGAACACCGTCGACCCCCGTTGATTTGATCGATAACTGCTTCATCCCTAAAATATGCAAGCGTTGGTACAGGGACTCATCTTGCTGCATAGCCAGACTAGGATACAAACAGATGCCGTCATGCCCTGCTGCCAAATGGATATTCTCCCAAGACAAGCCCTCCATCACGATCGTCACTGGTGTTTTGTGGATAAATTGCCACCGTTCGATATAAGCAATTTCTTCTTCACTTACCCCGTAATAAATCAATTTCATTGGCAACACCTCCTAACTGACCCCTTCATATGCTGGCGGCATCGCGTATTCCAACGCATCACCTAATAAAGCGATCCCTTGATCGATCTGTGCCAATGTCGGCTTCGTAAAATTCAGCCGAAATGAATGCTCATAGCCTTTTCCCGCGACACTCATGATATTGCCTGGAATGACCGCAACTTTCGCCTCATCCAGGTAATCATAGAACCGCTCTGCGTCCACCTCAGTCGATAGGAAACAGGTGATAAAATAGCCGCCTGTTGGTTTGATAAAGGTAAGCTTATCCGTTGGCAGTGCCTGTAATGCTTGCAGCATGCGGGTATATTTCTCTTGATACAACAAGGTCAATTGGGCCACATGACCTTCGAAATCATGATGATCCATATATTCGGCCAATACCACTTGCCAATAAAAATTGGTGTGGGAATCGGCGGATTGCTTGGCCAAAATCAATTTTTCCATTGCAGGACCAGCAGCCATCATAAAACCAATCCGGCTGCTGGGTGCCAAAATTTTTGAAAAAGATCCCGCATAAATGATTCGTCCTTCGGTATCTAATGTTTTCATCTTAGGGATCGGTGTACCTTCATACAACAACTCACCGTAAGGATCGTCTTCAAAAATCAGCACATCATATTGACACGCCAATGCATAAATGGCTTTACGTTTTTCCAATGGCATTGATGTGCCTAAAGGGTTTTGGAAAGTGGGGATCAGATACAACATTTTCACTCTTGCGTCTGTTTTGAGGATTGTTTCTAAAGCGTCAAGATCCATTGATTCTGCTGCAAGATCCATCGGTACCGGCACTGGGATCGCCCCATATCCTTTGATGGCATTCACCGCACCGGAAAATGTTTGCTCCTCGCATAACACCACATCGCCTTCATTACAAAAGACTTTGACCGCCAAATCCATGGCTTGGGTCGAACCCGAAACCACCAGCACCTCCTCTTCGTTATCGATATTTGACAACTGACGCAAACGTTCTTTGATCAAGGTCCGTAAGCGCGGATACCCTTCTGATGCCCCATACTGTAAGAAAGATTCTGGATCCGCTTCGCTATATAATTTTTGCGAGATCTCTTTCAATGTGGTCATTGGAAAGGCTTCTGTCGGCGGAAATCCGTAAGCAAAGGAAATAGCTGCTGCAGACTCCATATTTTTTTTGGCATTCTCTCTTAATGGAGATGCTTCTAATGTCATGATACGTTGTGCGAATTGATAGGCCATTCTATTTCCTCCCTGCATAGTTGTTAGCCAGCCAGCTGCGTGGTAAAGCGGGCTAAAAAGGCTTTGGTTCGTTCTTCTTTGGTTTCCTCGAATACTTGTTGCGGTGTGCCTTGTTCAACAATATGTCCATTCTCCATGAAAACGACTTTGTCTGCTACTTCATACGCGAATTTCATTTCATGGGTCACCAATACCATGGTCGCACCGGCTTCCGCAATTTCTCTGAGCAGCGCCAATGTCTGTCCCACTAGTTCCGGGTCCAATGCCGAGGTAGGTTCATCAAACAAGATGACCTTAGGATTCAACGCCAACGCACGGGCGATCCCGATACGCTGCTGTTGTCCACCGGACAGTTGGCTAGGATAAAAATCTTGTCGTTCAGACAAACCGACTTGATCCAACAAAGCCTCTGCTGTTCGCAGAGCAGCTTCTTTGCTTTGTTTTTTGGTCACGATCAATGGCATCATGATATTTTCTTTGGCTGTTTTATTTTGAAACAAAGCATAATTTTGGAAAACCATCGCTGTTTGCCGTTGATGGGTCAATATTTCTTTTTTACTTGCTTTGTGCAATGTGGTGGTGGTTTCTCCCAATTGAATCACACCTTGATCTGCTCGTTCCAAAAAATTGAGACAACGCAAGAAGGTCGTTTTTCCCGAACCGGAAGGCCCCAATAAGACGACTACTTCGCCTTTAGCGACATCAAGATCAATCCCTTTTAACACTTCTTGTTTGCCGAATCGCTTATGGATATCCGTTACTTTCATCATAATGCGGCCCTCCTTAGTTTGCGCAACATCCGATTTTCCAGTAATTGTGCCCCTTTTTCGATGACCAAACTAATCAGCCAATAAATGATCGCAACAGCCACATACGCTTCTAAAAAACGATAATTTTGCTGGGCCGTGATCTTAGCTGCCGCAAAAACATCGACGACACTGACCATGGAAGCTAAGGCCGACGCTTTAACCAACGAGATCAGCAAATTGCTGAACATGGGCAATGAAATCGGCCAGGCTTGCGGGAGCAGCACACGACGGATCACTTGTACGTTCGTCATGCCGATCGATTTGGCTGCATCGAACTGCCCTTTTTTGACTGCCGCAAATGCGCCCCTGAAAATCTCGCTGCTATTGATAGCAGACATTAAACTCAAGGCGGCGATCGCTATCCAAACCATATTGAAATCTTTAAATCGCAAAGTCCAATGCATCGACTCCGCCCAAATATCAAACTGTTTAGCAGAAATAAGATATAACGCTAAAATCACTAAAACCACTGGGACCCCTTTTAAGACCGTGACCATCACTTGCAGCACTGGTGCGAGGATCTTGATCCTATACAGACGAATCAAGGCGATGATCAACCCAACCACCGCGCCAATGACGAGTGCGGTCAACGCCATAAAAAGCGTCGTACCAATATAATGACTTGCTGTTTTCAGCGCTTCGATCATAATAGACAATTGAAAACTCATCGCCATTCCTCCCTATTCTGGGACATAATCCCCATCTAGATATTTTTCTGATAATTCTTTGATCGTTCCATCTGCTTTCAATTCCTCTAACGCTGTATTGACCGCATCAATAAAGTCTTGATCCGTTTCTTTGTTGAACAATAAGTAGGCATCTGAGTTGTGGACTGGTTCGCTGCCGATCTCTAGATTTTCACTAAATGAATTGTTCCAATTATCGACTTGATATTCTGGTGCTAACGTTGCATCGACCGCACCTGAAGTGACTGCTTGTACGATTTGCTCGTTGTTGTATTCCCCATAAACCAATTCAAAAGCATCGGGATTTTCTGCCAGATAAGCCTCAGCCATTGCTGCTTGGTTGGTAGCAGTCGTCACATAGACTTTTTTCCCTGCTAAATCATCGAAGCTATCGTAGACCGTACCGGCATCTGGATCAGAGACGATATACGTATCCCAGACCACATACCCAACATCCCCATAGACAAATTTTTCTTTCCGTTCATCGTTGACTTCATATTCATAGGCAGCCATCTGGACTTTATTGCTTTCTAAATTTGATAACGTCGTTGGGAAATCCGCCCCTTCAAAGGTAAAGGTATAATCAGTTAATTTTTCGTCGATTGCTTTAACGACGGCGACATCATAGCCATCATATTCACCATTTTCGTCTAAATACGCATATGGCAATGCTTCATTCCCGGTACCCACCTTGATTTCTGTTGCATCACTTGCACCACTGCTTGCAGTGTCGGCAGAACTGCTTCCGCAAGCCCCTAAAACCAAAAGTGTCACCAATGTACTTGCACCTAAAATCGTTCTTTTCATTTGAATTCCTCCCTTTCCCTCTACCCAAAATTTTCCTATGTTGTTTTGATTTTTTGCTGTTTTTTGGTCCATGATATCAGTGGTACTTTTGCTGTTTGTTGTTTTGTTTTCGAAAAACTCATCCGACGTTCCAGACCGGTGAAAACACGTTCTAAGAGGAAGCTTAAGGTAATAAACAAGATCGCCGCACCGACATAGCCTTCAAGTGTATGGAAGGTCACTGCGCCTATCGCTCGCGCTTTGCCGACAACATCCACGACCCCAATGGTAAAAGCCAGCGATGTGTCTTGCAGGAGTGCAATCGTAGTTGTACCAAATGCAGGTAATGCGACACGGACAACTTGCGGTAAAATCACTTGTCGATACATTTGTGTTTTTGTCAATCCGCAAGCAATGCTCGCTTCCTTCTGTGTGACCGGTACACTTAGAATCGCAGCCCGAAAGGTTTCAGACTGAAAGGCAGCAGTATTTAATCCGTAGGTGATATAGATGAAAATGATTTTGTTCCATGAAGAAACATCGATATGTATCATTTGTAATAAGGCGGGTACACCATAATACACCACATAAAGCTGGACCAATATCGGTGTGCCTCGAATAAATGAAACGAAGACTGCCGCCAGTTGACTGAGAAATGGCACTTTCTCGACACGAATAAATGCAAGCAAAATCCCTAAAAGCAAGCCTACGATTGTCGCTACGCCTACGATCATCAGCGTGACCGGCAAGGCACTTAAAATCTTTGGAAAATACTCCCAAACCAATTGCCATTGAAAAAATGCGGACATATCGTTCCCCCCTCGATCAAAACCTAAATTTATATTTCAGAATTTTCTGAATTTTCATAACAATACCTTATAAAGTCCATTTTAGACAATAGCAGACGAAGTTTAACTATGATTATTTTGTGATCCAGTCCTTTTACCAAAGAAAAATAAGAAGAAAGCGACATCATCTTTTTTTCTGTTTGGTCACAAATAAAAAAAAGCCAAGAAATTGGTGAACAAACACCAACTCTCGGCAAATCGACTGCTTTCATTATTTCCAACGTTTCGACACGATCTCTGCACCAAAAGGCATCAAGGCCAACAGAGCCATCTTTAGTGATTGCGCCGCAAAAGGAATACCAACAACTGCGATTGTCAGCAATAAGGCGCTGATCAGATGACCAAATGCAATCGGTAATCCTGATACAATCAACCAAATAATATTCAGAATCAAAGAAACACCACCACCACGATAAGCAATATCTTTGCCAAAAGGAGCCAATGACAAGGTGGCAAATTTAAAACATTGTAATCCGATGGGGATTCCTATGATCGTGATGCACCACAGACAGCCTGCCAAAAACCAGGAAATAGCACCAACTAAGCCGCCAAAGATAAACCAAATGATATTGCCTAAAACGTGCATTGTTCCACTCCCTTTCCTCTGAAAACCCTTGATGATGTATGTGATTTGTCTGAACAGACTATTCTATCGTACTCGTTGACTCGCTCGTAGTCGTATCAGAAGTTGTATCGGTGTCATCGCCGCCAAAGACCCCTGTGATCGAAGACCATAGGCCGCTAAAGAAACTTTTGATATTTTCCCATAACCCTTTGGATGTCTCTTCAATTTGTTTTCGCGCTTCAGATAGATCCAACTCATTGACAAAATCTTCAAAAATATTGTTGTCTTTCATATCGCTCATCAACGACGTTAATTCAGCAATCTGACTGTTCGTCACGATGCCTTCTAATCCATTATCTTTCAAGGCTTTTTCGACTGTTTCTTGGATATCAGACTGTGTCAAATCCGTACCATCTGCAGTCTGCGCTGCCAAATCGGCTTTTGCTTGCTCTTGTGCAGCATTCAAAGCATCATCTGAATAGCCATCTTTGTCTTTATTTTCTTCTGTGATCGTTGACAAAACGTCCATTTCATCTTGTGCCACAGCTACACGGTCTTGGTTGATGACTCCGCCGGATTCTTCAACGATCTTATAGACGCCTGCCAAGGCACCTGAACCATCGATTGGTACAGCTGAAGCAACTGTTAGTTTCGCATCAGTGATGCCCGCAGTCAATGCGGCATTTTGATACTGTGCAGCAGTGATCTTGGTAATGTTGTCCGGGGTGGCGATATCTACTGTGATGCCGGCCCCTTCGTCTAATGTCTGCATGCGCACCGAGCTGTAGACAGCCCAATCGGAAGTAAAGCCGCCATCAGGGATATACTTCATCAAATCCGTACCAGAAGTCGTATAAATAGGCGTTTCTCCTTGGATGCCTAGTTTATCTAACGTGTAGTCTTCTTGGTCTTTCGTTAAAGCATTTCCAATAGCCACCGCATTGACTTGCAAGCGTTCGCTGCTATCCGATGACGCGGTTGTCGATTCTGAATTTGTGGTATCTACTGTTCCAGAAATCGGTATGATACTCTCTGTCGTAGACGTTTCTTCAGCGAATACGGTCGGGATCGTAAGTAAAACTTGGCTTGATACCAAGAGCGTGGCGATTATCGCGATGGGTTTACGTGTTTGTTTTTTCATAAGTTCCTCCATGTGGATCGAATTTAGGATACGGTCGTCTAACTATCAACCGTTGGTAACTATCCTCTATTGTACAATAGGTATTTGGCAAGTACCTACGGCTAGGGTCCGATTTGAAGAAAAACTTATAGAACATCGTGAATTTTTGTAAAATAAAGGAAAAAGGAAACGAGCTTTCTTTTTTCACGATCAAATAAACTACTTTAGCAGCAAAAAATGACAAAAAAAGTAACCGTCGCCTTTAGACCGCGATGGTTATTTTTTTGATAAAAAACCTGCACCGCTTAGAGCGATGCCCCATATCCTTTACAAAAACATCATCGCGATCGCACCAATGACATTGTTCAGAAAATGGACTGCAATGGCCGCTTCTAATCGCTTGGTTTTCACATAAACGAGTGCCATCAGCAACCCAATCAATGCATAGATAACAAACTCGATCCAACTAGTAGCAGTGTGGGCCAATCCAAATAGACTGATACTTACAATAATCCCTGCAATTTGATATTTCTTAAACACCAAGCCAATGATTCCCCCACGAAACACGATTTCTTCCATCACTGGTGCAGCAACGGCGAGCAACAAAAAAATCAATAGCGGGTTCTCGCCTGAGAATATATTATTTAACAGCGCATCGTTGGCGGTCGTCTGCTGTCCGGTATTTGCTTGCAAAAAGAGCGTACCGACGATGGCGATGATTCTTCCAATGACAAACGCCCCAATGATCCATCCCCAGTTCCTTTTGGTAGACCAATCGAATGTAAAACTGGCGAGGCGTAATTTTTTTGCTAGCCACATAGTCAGCCCGATATTGATGAGGATTAAGGCGATTAGTCCATAGGATACCAAACTTGGGATATAGTTTTCGCCTGCCTCTAAATAATGAAGCTTCACCAGACCAAACGTGGTCATACTGATTTGACTTAATAGAAATAACCCTATAACGATACACACATTTTTGACTGTTTTCATAAACCCTCCTGCTCGTTCTTTATTTTCTTGATGAAGACGACATGTCTTCATCCTTTCACTTTAATAGTACCGATGATCGTTAGATGAATCAAGGCGATTATGCAAATAAATAGTTTTTTGCTTTTTTTGTACATCAAACCCCCTTTTTAAACAAATACGCTTTAGATCACGCATTTTTCCGGCTATAGATTGTATTCACCTTTCAGCTATGATACACTATTGCTACTTTTGTTTGGCTGACGAACCGCTGCCCCAACCATGTTCGTTTGGACCATCTCGTTGCGAGTATTCGATTGCGAATGCTCTTTTTGTCGCGTTGTTGTCAAAAGAAAGTGAGTGAATCCAAATGATCCAAGTAGAACATCTCAGTAAAACGTTCCACGTCGCAAAGCGTCAAAGTGGTTTCTTGGCCGCAACAAAGGCCTTCGTTTCAAGAGAAACCACAGCGATCCATGCGCTGCAAGATGTTAATTTCACCATTCAAGAAGGCGAAATGGTGGGCTACATCGGCCCCAATGGTGCAGGGAAAAGTACCACGATCAAAATGATGTGCGGTATTTTGACACCTGATCAAGGTCAATGTCTGATCAACGGTCGCGTCCCTTGGCAAGACCGGGTGCAGCATGTCAAAGAAATTGGTGTTGTTTTTGGCCAACGTAGTCAACTTTGGTGGGATGTCCCTGTGATCGATAGTTTTGATTTGATCAGAGATATTTATCAAGTCGATCACACGCGGTACCAAAAAAATTTGCAGGAATTAACTGCGTTATTAGACCTCGGTGAGCTGCTTAAAACACCCGCCCGTTCCCTAAGTCTGGGACAGCGTATGCGTTGTGAAATCGCGGCTTCTTTACTCCATGATCCTAAGGTTCTTTTCTTGGATGAACCAACGATCGGCTTAGATGCCGTGTCCAAAATCGCTGTACGGCAGTTTATCAAACGCCTCAATCAAGAAAAAGGCACTACCGTTATCTTGACTACCCATGACATGCAAGATATTGAAGCCTTGACGCAACGTATTTTATTGATTGGCAAAGGAAAGATCCTTCTTGATGGACGTTTAGACCAACTCAAACAACAGTTTTCCGATGTGAAAACTGTGTCTCTTGATTACAATGGGGCGTTGCCGCCATTGCCTGCATCTGTCCAAATGGTGGAAGAAACGCATGGTCGTGCTGTGATGAAAGTCGATCCTCACTTTTTTTCTGTTGCACAATTGATCAATTTCTTCAGTCAGCATGTTGAGATCACGGACTTGGCTGTCGCGAGTATCACAGCTGAAGAAATGGTTGCCAAAATGTATCAGGAGTATCACATATGATCAAATACCGCGCATTGTTTCGTATTCGTTTTATCCATACGCTGCAGTATCGGTCGGCTGCGATTGCAGGTATGGTCACTCAGTTTGTCTGGGGTATGATGGAAATACTCGCTTTTCACGCCTTTTATCAAACTGATCCGACTGCTTTTCCTATGCACTTTCAACAGACAGTTTCTTATGTCTGGATGCAGCAAGCTTTTTTATCATTGTTCATGCTCTGGTTTTTTGAAAACGAAATCTTCGAATCCATTACGAGCGGCTCGATTGCCTATGAATTGGCGCGCCCTATGGATATTTATCATCGTTGGTTTTGTCAATCCATCGCCAATCGATCAGCAAAGGCAGTCTTACGCTGTCTGCCGATTTTTGCGATAGCTTTCTTACTGCCGGCGCCTTATCGTCTTGTACTACCTCCAACGATCACAACTCTTTTCCTGTTTATCCTTTCTTTGCTGCTTAGTTTAGGTGTGGTCGTTTCAGTGTCCCAATTGATTTACATTTCAACTTTCTATACCTTATCATCGATCGGTGTTAGGGTGGTCGTCGGTGCAATCGGTGAATTTTTAGCTGGCGGTATCGTTCCTCTTCCCTTCTTTCCACAACCATTTCGACAAATTGCCGAAGTGCTGCCGTTTGCCGCCATGCAGAATGTGCCTTTGCGCATTTACAGTGGTGATTTACAAGGTACTGATATATTCCGCAGTTTGCTGCTTCAGATCTTTTGGCTGATTGTGTTGTTTGCGTTCGGCAAATGGTGGTTAAAAAAAGCCCTTAAACGGGTGGTCGTTCAAGGAGGCTAAAACGATGGTTTACTGGCATTATTTTTGTATCCATTTAAAGAGTCAAATGCAATATAAAGTTTCTTTTATTTTCACGGCATTGGGTCAGTTCCTTGGCTCACTGACTGCGTTTCTAGGTATTTGGTTTATGTTCACACGATTTCATCAAGTCAATGGCTTTCGTTTTGAAGAGGTTTTGCTGTGTTTTGCAACAGTCCTATTGTCCTATTCGATGGCCGAATGCTTCGGGCGCGGGTTTGACCTGTTTCCCCAGATGATCAGCAACGGTGAATTCGATCGCGCTTTGGTTCGTCCCCGTTCACTGATCTTTCAGGTATTGGCTTCTAAGATGGAATTTTCTCGTATAGGCCGCTTACTGCAAGCTGTCTTGGTCTTTTTCTATGCGATTCCTAGAAGTGGTGTGAATTGGCATCTTGGTACGATCGTGACACTTTGTTTGATGATCATTTGTGGGAGTATCTTTTTTAGTTTGCTATTTCTTGTCTATGCAGCAATCTCATTTTTCACGATCCAAGGATTAGAATTTATGAATATTTTTACGGATGGCGCCCGAGAATTTGGACGATATCCATTCAGTATTTACGGCAAACAAGTCTTACGCATACTCACCTACGTGGTGCCCATGGCTTGGTTCCAATATTATCCATTTTTGTATCTGATAGGCCAACGGACAAATCCGTGGTGGATTGCTTCGCCTCTTGTTTGTTTGGTCTTCGCTATGCCAGCTATCTGGTTCTGGCGGGTTGGGTTGAAGAATTATGTATCCACGGGATCATAACATGATATATGTAACAACAAAAACCATCCTTTTCAGTGATTCTGAAGGATGGTTTGCTTTTTTACCGACTGAACATATCAGAAGACTACTAGTTGAATCATTGGCATGTGTGCATCGCTTTTTCATTAAAGTAATACGTCTTTCGCAAAAACCGCAGTACCAGAAATCTTAATCGACAATGCTGGCGCTTCTGTCACATGGACATAAACCATGCCATCCTTGCTTATTTCATGGCCTTGTTCGATAGGTAAACAAGCGGGTGTAGGTAAATCAGGTTGAATATAGGTTTTGTAATACGCCCCCATGACACCTGAAGCAGTGCCTGTCACCGGGTCTTCAATCGTACCAGAGTATGGAGAGGAAAAGTGGCGTCCATGCATCATTGCTTTTTTCTCACGAACTTCTATAGTGAACGGATGGACTGAAGCACGTGGCATGTCGGTCAATAGCCGTGGGAACTGTTGGTTATCCGGACGCATAGCAGTAAAACGCTGCAGGTCTTTGATCGGAATAAGTAACGTCCAAATACCTGTACTACCATAAACGATTGGATGTTCCGTATCCAAATCATCCACAGTTAGACCAATTGACGCCATCAAACCTTCGGTATCGCCTATCCACGGAACAAATTTTGGCGCAGCTTGCTGCATCGTGATCAGTATTTTTTCACCAGTCATAGTTACACTGATCGGTAAAACCCCTGCATTGGTTTCGATCGTTATGGTTCCATCAGCAATCAGCCCCGTGTCCACCAAGGATTGGACGCAAGCAATCGTTCCATGTCCACATAGCGCCATTTCGTGACCTGGTGTAAAAAAACGAAAGCGATAATCGGCTTTTTTCGAAGGCAAAATAAAGGCAGTTTCGTTAAAACCAGCGGCCTGTGCCATATTCTGCATCTCTTGGTCTGTCAACCCTTCTTTTTCAAAAACCACACCTGCCGGATTGCCTTTTCCTGGTATCATTGTGAAGACATCATATTGTTTTACCTTCGTCATTTGCTGCACCCCTTTTTGATTATCTAATCAGACGACAGCAAATTTGTCAAAGCTATTTTTTCGCCTAGGAAAATCAAGCATTCTTTGATAAGATAGAAAAAAAAGCAAACGAGGAACGATTATGGGCTTTTCTCTGATTTTCATCTTATTTTTGATCATGGATCTGATTCTTCTGCGAATCAGTTATAAAAAGAAACGTTTTGGACTATTGTTCCTTTCTTTGTCTGGGCTGATTTTGATTAGTTTGGTGCTTGTTTCGGTGATTTTCTTTTTCCCGGATTATTTGTGACATGCTAAGGAGAAATCCAATTGACAATGAAACAACAACGCCATGAATCTGAACGCTAATCTTCTGAAAACAAAGAAGAAATGTGTTCAAGTTCATGGCATTTTGTTTATAAACCTATAAAAGTGAAGGTAAGGCATTATTAACCTACGGATGGTTTTACTGCGCAGTATATTTAATCAATATCTATTGTCACTTTAACTTCCTGCACAGGCACATCATAAAATGGATCTTCTCTTCTACCTAAGAAATCCTTTGCTTGTTGCGGAAATAGTGCATACATGAGGATATCTTCTGAGGATTTTGCATACTGTGAAATTTCTTTACGGATAGCCGGCAACTGAGGCGCAATCAGATCTGCCGGTCGATCAGTAACCACTTCTGCATCCCCAATGATTGTTTCCTTGATTTCTTCACTGATCGGTGCGGGAGATTGACCATAGAGACCTTTCACATAATCCTTGATCTCACTAGGAACCAATTTGTATCTTTCACCAGAAATAACATTCATCAATGCCTGTGTACCAACCATTTGGGATAAAGGTGTCACAAGTGGTGGATACCCTAAATCAGCTCTGACTTTAGGAACTTCAGCTAAAACCTCTTCATATTTGTCTTGCAAACCTTGCTCAGTCAATTGACTAAGAAGATTAGATAGCATGCCACCAGGAACTTGATAAATCAGTGTTTTTGGTTCAATGTCTTTGACTTTAGGATTCAACAATCCTTCGTTGCGGAATCGATCACGAATAGGATTAAAATATTCTGCGATTTCCGAAACATACGACATATCTAATCCAGTATCAAAACCGCAAGTATCCAATGCAATTGCTACTGACTCTGTGGCTGGTTGACTTGTGCCACCTGCAAAAGAAGATATCGCTGTATCGATGATATCTGCCCCCGCTTCTGCTACTTTTAAGTATGTCATCTCTGCAATGCCGCTTGTTGCGTGGGTATGAACTTCTAACGGTAAATCTACCGTATTTTTGATTCGACTGACTAATTCATATCCCACATTCGGTGTTAAAACCCCTGCCATGTCCTTGATACAAATCGAATCTGCACCAGCGGCGGCCATTCTTTTCGCAAGATCCACAAAATAATCCACCGTATGAATTTGACTTGTTGTATATGAAATGGCCGTTTGGCATTCTCCGCCAGCTTCTTTCGTAGCACGAATCGCTGTTTCCAAATTACGGACATCGTTTAACGCATCAAATACGCGAATGATATCAATTCCATTCTCAACTGATTTTTGTACAAATTCTCGGACAACATCATCTGCATAATTTTTATACCCCAGTAAGTTTTGACCTCTTAGCAGCATCTGCAACTTAGTGTGTTTGACTTCTTTTCGAATTGACCGCAGTCTTTCCCACGGATCTTCTTCTAAGTAACGTAGACAAGCGTCAAAAGTTGCGCCGCCCCACATTTCTAAGGCATGGTAGCCCGCTTTATCCATTGTTTTTATTATTGGCAGCATATCACTTGTTGGCATTCTTGTTGCGATCAGACTTTGTTGTCCGTCGCGTAGGACAGTTTCTGTGAAGCGAATTTTTTTCATCTATTCATTCCTCCTCGATGATTTTTTGTATCGCTTGATACATCTCATCCATACTATGTTTTCGCGAACGGCCGCATTCTTTCGCTACTTGATCACAAACAAAGCATGTTCTTGTTGCTAGTCCTATTTCTGTACGACTTACCGGTACGACTTGGTTTGATTCTTGCTCGAGATGCAGCACATCAAGATCCATCAGTCTACCATATGGATGGGTCATTTCAATATGTGTCATCTGCTTCTTTAATTCATACCTAGTGTTGGGAAGAACAAGAAAATATTCAGGACCAGTAGGTAAGTTTCGATAAAGATTAGCTATAGGCACCGTATCTTTAACAGCTTCTTCAACTTCCACGATCATCGTTTCAAATACTTTGGTAAGGACAGGAGAATTCTTGATTGGGCCTGGAATATTCAAAGTTGCTACGACCAATGATGCTTGTATATCTGCCATCATTAACTCTTTTTGAATCATAGCTCTATTTTCCCTTGCATCGAGCATGTCAGCCAAAGTGATAACAGGTCCATCGACAAATGCTTTATACATTTTTGACCACATCAATAATTGATCCGTCGCGGTATTCGATCAATGCTACTGTTTTGTCACCATATTTGATTGGCTCAGGTTTGCCAACGATACTGTATGCTTTTTCCTTTAACTCTTCGATTGTAAATTGCGGAATATCTAACGATCCAAACGCATCCATCAGATCTTGACGTGCAGGATTAATAGCGATCCCTACTTCCGTGACAATCACATCGATACTCGCACCTGGCGTGACGATCGTATTGACTGTATCCACGATTGTTGGAATCCTGCCCCGCACAAGGGGTGCTATAACTAAACTCATTTTACACGCCATGCTGGTATCTGAGTGTCCCCCAGATGCCCCCCGAATCACACCGTCTGATCCAGTGATGACATTGACATTAAAATCAGTATCCACTTCTAAAGCAGACAAAATTGCTGTATCTAGTTGATTGATAAAGGCGCCTTTACTTAAAGGTGATGCATACATATTCGCATCGATTTCATAATGATTGGCATTTTTCCCCAGTGAAATTGCTGATGCATGATCAAAATCTTGTACATCGATCAGTTTATCCACTAAGCCTTCTTCCAATAGTTCTACCATCGCATTCGTGATTCCGCCTAGAGCAAAACTAGCTTTGATGCCATCTTTGATCATTGCTTCTCTTAAGAAACGAGAGACAGCTAATGCAGCACCCCCTGTTCCGGTTTGGAAAGAAAAACCTTCTTTGTAATAAGGAGAGTTGATAATGACTTTCGCTGCATACTCGGCAATCAATAATTCTTTGGGATTTTTGGTAAAACGTGTTGCGCCTTTAGCGATCCCAGAAGGATCTCCGATCGCATCAACTTGTACGACATAATCTACATCTGTCTGCGGAATGCTGATTGGCGTATTAGGAAATGGTGCCAATGTATCTGTAATGATAACCACTTGATCGGCATATTTTGCATCAATCATCGCATAACCCAGAGAGCCACAAGTTGCTTTTCCATTTGTTCCATTTGCATTGCCATACGCATCTGCACTTGGCGCACCAAGAAAAGCGACATCTATGTGAATATCTCCCGCAGCAATAGCTCTTGCTCTTCCACCATGGGATCGAATCACCACTGGATTTTCCATAATACCTGCTGAAATTGCCGCCCCGACTTTATCTCTAAGCCCGCTTGAAGTAATATTTGTTACTACCCCTGATTTGATATGATCAATCAAAGGTTCATGTACATTGGCGATTGAACTAGGGGCAATCGCTAGATTTTTGATGCCCATTTTCGCGATTTCAGCCAAGACTAGATTCATGATATAATCACCTTCACGGAAATGATGATGAAATGAAATGGTCATACCATCCTTCAGCCCTGTCTTTTCAATAGCCTCGCGAATACTGTTTACCAATTTGGACTGTCCAGGAATCACAGGATTGATGGTCCGACTTGCTTCATGATACGTTTTAATATTAACAGTCTCATTCTGGTAGACACCGTATTGATTGGCGTATGCTTGAGGAATTTCTTTGCCTACTTTATTTAAAACCATGTTCACACTTCCTCCCCTGTAATCAACTTCGCTGCTTTGGCGAGTGCAATCACGCGTTGCGCGCGTTCTACAATTGGCTTATCTACCATTTTCCCATTCAAGGAAATGACACCTGACCCTTTGCTTTCAGCTTCATTAATTGCCCAAATGACTTCTTTTGCATGTTGGATTTCTTTCTCAGAAGGTGCATAGATCGCATTTACCAAAGGAATTTGTCGTGGGTTGATTACTGATTTACCATCAAAACCAAGTTGCTTGATACGTGTGGTCTCAGCAATAAAACCCTCCGTATTATTGACGTCTGAGTAAACCGTGTCAATCGCTGCAATCCCTGCTGCTCGAGCAGCATGCAGGATATAACTGCGGGCAAATAACAATTCTTGCCCATCTGGATAACGATTTGTTTTCATGTTTGTCACATAGTCTTCTGCACCCAATGCAATTCCTATCAAACGATCTGATGCGACAGCGATTTCTCGCGCATTCAATACACCCGTTGCTGACTCGATAGCGGCCATCATTTTAGTAGTTCCTCTTGGGATACCATGTTGTTTCTCTACTTGAGAGATGACTTCTTCAACATCAACGATATCTTGCGCTGTCTCTGTTTTTGGTAAACGAATAACATTCACGCCTGCTAAAACCATGGCTTCGATATCTAATCTCCCTACCGTATCTAACCCATTGATTCTGACAACCGTCTCGACTTGCGAATAATCAAATGTTTTCAAAGCAAAATGAACCAAAGCTCGAGCAGAGTCTTTTTCATTCAAAGAAACTGCATCTTCTAAATCGAACATGACAGAATCAGAGCCGAATAATGGTGCATCTCTTAGCATTGCTGCATTTGCACCCGGTACAAACATCATAGTTCTTCTTAGTCGTTCCATGTGTCAATCTCCTCCCAAGCATATTGCTCTTGTTCTGCAGCACGATGAACTGCCGTCAATGTTCTAGCTTTGATGGTGCAGTCAAGCGCGCCTTTATCAGTAGCAGTTACTTTAACAGCCGATACATTCAAATGCGCTAGTGTATCCAGAATCACTTTTCGAATTTGATTCCCAAATTGTTTTTCAACACTACTATCTAACAAGAGCATGATTTCTTGATCTTTAATTGGTTCAATGGCAATCAGGATATCACTTGATTCAACAGATCCTGCAACTGCACTTTTTTTGATTTCCACTTCTCATCACCTCTAAATATAATTATGTTCTTTCAAAAATGAATAGGTTGATTCAGGTAAAAACTGCGCTAGTATGTCATAATCATTATCGTTAAGTGCTTGCCTAACTTTTGTTGCCGATATTGCAGTTTGCCCCACCAGTAAGCGCGGTATAATTTTTAACTGTATTTCTGGTTGAAATACTGAGGCCATCGCTTCGTTATATAGACGGGTGACATCCGAAAAGGGTTCCTCGCCAACGTAGCGTGTGGTGATCGACAGAACTGGTGCAATTTTTTCTTTAAATAATTTTGCATCAAAAGCCGCCTGTGTTTTAGCAATTTCAAGAGGCGCATGCTCCTTCAAGAAATAGCTTGGGAAAACTGCAGATGAAACCAAGTAATTGTTTGTCGGGAAAACGAGTACGTTTGATAAATGAGCGACTCCTTGTTGGACCATCTCCAATCTTTCTTTAAAAGAAAATTGGGCGTTGTCCTCTGAAACAACAAACAGATATACTTGGTCACTTTGACTAGCAGCAATCTCAACCAAGTGCAGATGCCCCTTGGTAAAAGGGTTGGCGTTCATCACAATCCCACTTGCTTTTTTTCCCGTCGCTTTTTCTCTAAGAAAATCAATATAACTGGCAAATGACGGCGTGCCTTGTTCCATAAATAATATATCCTTACACACATTTACTTCATGAAAACCTAAAGATTCAAAAATCACACGATTTTTTGGTGCCGTGTAGACAAAATAATTGGTGTATCCTTCGTCCTTGATCCGCATCGTTAAGTGAATGACCATTCGCGTCAAAAGCTGCTCAGATTGTTTCTCTTTACACACCACAATGTATTTCATAATGTTGTGATAACAAGATGCCGTGGCAATCAAGTTGTCTTCGTCAAATAAGCCAATCGTGTAAGTCACTTCTTCCCCAACGGCAAGACCGGCAGCTGTAACCAATTTTTCCCATTGTTTATATGCGTGCGGATCTTTTGATAACCAGATTCGTTTTAATTTATACATAAAATGCCTTCTTTATTTTTTGACTGGAAAAGCCTTTGATAGAAGTAACGAGGCTAAGTAAATAATCAAAATAACTACGAAGACCCCACCCCATCCAAATAATAATAATTCAAAAGAAGTCAGTAAGTCTTGACTCATTGTTTTGTCCCCTTTCTATTTGTTTAAGCAATCAGTGCCAACAATAAACCACCTGCAATTACTGAGGCAATCTGTCCTGAAACATTGGCACCCGCAGCATGCATCAGAATAAAGTTTTGCGGGTCTTCATCCGTTGCCATTTTTTGGATGACTCGACTAGACATAGGGAATGCTGAGATTCCTGCAGCTCCAATCATCGGATTGATTTTTTCTTTGCGGAACAAATTCAACAACTTAGCAAACAATACCCCACCGACTGAATCCATGATAAACGCAACTAATCCTAATCCAATAACCATCAACGTATCCACTTGCAAGAATTCTTCATATTGCATTTTTACTGAAATCGCTAAACCTAAGAGAATGCTGATGATATTCACTAATTCATTTTGTGCAGTAATCGATAAGCGATCCAGCACGCCACATTCTCTAAGCAGATTACCAAACATCAAAAATCCTACTAATGGTAAAGATACAGGTGCAATGAGACCAGCAACGATTGAGATCACGATTGGGAATAATATTTTCGCTGTTTGAGATACCTCTCCTGCACGATAAGTCATCCGAATTTTACGTTCATGTTTTGTTGTTACAGCTTTGATCGCAACTGGTTGAATAATAGGAACCAATGCCATATAAGAATAAGCCGCGACCATGATCGCACCCATGTATTTCGAATTCAGGGTGTTCGCCACAAAAATCGATGTTGGTCCATCAGCTGCACCGATAATACCGATTGAGGCAGCGTCATTTAAATCAAATCCTAATAGAACAGCAACGATAATCGTAAAGAAAATACCAAATTGGGCTGCTGCACCGAACAATAGCAAAAATGGATTTTGCAAAAGCGGACCAAAATCAATCATTGCGCCAATTCCGATAAATAAAAGCAATGGGAATAATTCCGTCGAAATCCCTATATCGAAAAGAACTTGGAAAGGTCCAGCTTCCCCACCAGCACTTAAAACACCTGAATTAGGAAAATTGACCAGTAACGTGCCTAATCCCATAGGTACAAGCAACGTTGGTTCGTACTCTTTCTTGATACCCAAATACATCAAAACACCACCAATGACCATCATTACGATGCGTCCAGGTTCTGACCCTAATCCCATAACACCTTCAATTAATGTTTCCACTTATGTCACTTCCTTTTCACTAAATTATCCGATTGTAATTAACGCATCTCCTGGATTCACGATGTCTCCAGTATTTACTTGAATAGCAACTACCACACCTGGTTTACTTGCAACGATCTCATTTTCCATTTTCATTGCTTCTAAAATCATCAAAGGTTGATTTTCTTGAATACTATCTCCGACATTGACTAAAACCTTTAAGATAGTACCAGGCATAGGGGAATTGATCGCTTCTCCATCTGTTGGAACATCAGGTGTGGGCGCAACAGTTTGAGTCTCTGCCACTGGTTTTACTTCTGGTTCTGCAACAGGAGCAACTGGTGCACTTTCCTGATGGGCTATTGCTTGCTGAGGTGCCCCTACTTCTTCCATCTCTACTAAATATTCTTTGCCATCAATCGCTATTTTAAATTTACGCAACATCTATTTTCCCTCACTTATTTATATTTTTTTAAAAATTTTTTTGATAGTAACATCTGAAAAATCAGCGTTTTCTGCCCCTATACAAGATGAAATAAGTGACACTAATTTCACTTCTGGATTTCTCTGTTCAATCTTCTTGATCGCAAATTGACTTGTTGGGTAAGATTCGGCTGCCAATGCGGTGGCAATCAAACTAACGATTCGATAATCTTCGGTTGACGCAGGAATGTAAGCGGGAAGTTCTTTCCATATTTCGTTGTTCACTGAAGGTTTATTTTCCGTAACCGCTATCTTTTTGTTCTCATTCGACGATATAGCTTCATTATGTGTTTTTTTGAACAATCTTTTTATAAAGTCCATTTACTTCTCCTTTCTTTCTCGCTGTCTTCCATTTCATTATAAAAAATCTAGCAGAATCGGCTAGCCTTATTCCGCACATGAATTGTTTTTTTGTTGTTCATTTTTTACCAAAAACAAAAAAAACGACCATAAACACTGATATAACAGCGTTTATTGAGCGTTAATATTTCATTAAGAACTTTTTAAGTTCTAAATAAGATTTAAGTTCAGAAATTGTTTTTTTCTTGTTCTTTTTTAAATCTCCTCTTTTTTTTAATATTTAGAATGTTTATTCTTAATCTTGTAAAGCAAACAATAACGTTTTTTATGTAAATCAATATAAAAAACATGTTATATATGTGATTTGTATCACTTAAACAACTGCAGGCCTGTAGTTAGAAAAAACGTTTTTGTTACCGCTTACATCAAGATATAGGAGAGGAAGAAGAGAATGTTACTTACCGTCTTATCATATGTCATGATTATTGTATTTATGTACGTTATCATGAAGAAGAAAATGTCGCCATTTACATCCTTAGTAATCATCCCGTTAATATTTACTCTTATTGCTATAGTCGCTGGAGTTTCTGAAGATGGAAATATAGGGGAATTTGTCCTTGAAGGAATTTCAACAACAGCAAACACAGGAATTATGTTGCTTTTTGCTATTTTGTATTTCTCTATCATGTTAGATGCCGGATTATTTGATCCTATCACAAAAAAGATGATTTATTTTGCCAAGGGCGATCCAATGAAAGTCTTGATGGCCACTGCTGTTGTCGCAGCAGCTGTCTCATTAAATGGTGATGGCACGACAACAACACTGATTTGTTGTTCCGCCTTTATTCCAATTTATAAAAAATTAAATATGAAAATGATGAACCTTGGCGTTTTGATTATTTTACAAAATACGATTATGAATTTATTGCCTTGGGGTGGACCAACGGCTAGAGCAATGGCTGTTTTGGAAGTAGATGCAGATATTCTATCCTATTTGTTGCCTGGCATGGTTGTTTCTTTATTATATGTTACTTTCTTTGTTGCTAGAAGAATGGGTAAACAAGAAAGAACTCGTTTAGGCATCACTGAATTGACTGATGCTGAGATTATTGAAATGACCACCGTTACCGATCCAGAAACATTAGCAATTCGCAGACCAAAAAACTTCCTGTTCAATGGTATTTTAACAATCGTCTTGATTGGCTGGTTAGTTGCAAGCTCCTTTATTTCCTCTATTGCACTACCACCTATCTTGTTATTCCTTGTGGGTACTTGTATTGCTTTAATGGTCAATTACCCTGTTCTAAAAGATCAATCAACTAGAATTGGGGCAAATGGTGGAGATGCCGTTCAAGTTGTCATCCTAGTATTTGCTGCCGGTGTATTTATGGGTCTCTTCCAAGGTTCTGGTATGGCAACTGCGTTGGCAAACAGCTTCACTCAGATTATTCCTCGCCAACTTGCTGGTTTCTGGGGACTTGTCATTGCGCTGATTTCAGCACCTGGTACATTCTTTATTTCAAATGACGGCTTTTACTTTGGTGTTTTACCAGTCTTAGCTGAAGCTGGTCGTTCTTATGGATTCACAAATATGCAAATGGCACTTGCTTCTTTGATGGGACAAGCCTTCCATTTACTTAGTCCGCTGGTTGCCTTCATCTATCTATTACTACGTTTAACCGGATTAGATATGGGCCAATGGCAAAAAGAAGCAGCAAAATATGCACTTGGAATTTTCGTTATTTTCATTGTAACGATTATCCTAATGGGCCATATGCCGCTTTATATTCCGCAATAATTAAACATTGAAACTATCGAGCATGGATACCCGCGCTCGATAGTTTCAATTATAGCGATGCAAGCACCTGTTCATATGATGATACTTGCTGAGTCTTCATAAAGATTGGAGAAAAACAATGCATTCAATTATTCCTGCAGTCACTAAAAATTTAGACCTTACACAAAACAAACCATTGAAACTGCTTATCTATGAAGCATTTAAGAAAACAATTATCTTAGGCGATATTCCAGCGGGCTCTCGTATTAACGAAAAAGAATTTTCGGATACATTAAATATCAGCCGAACCCCGATTCGTTACGCCATGAAACAACTTGCTGCTGAAAAGCTTGTTGAGCATGTCCCCAAAATAGGCATCGTGGTCAAAGGGATCAGTATCAAAGATGCCTATGAAATCTATGCCATTCGCAAATCATTAGACACATTAGCAACGATTAAAGCAATGGAATTGATGTCTGCTAAAGACTTTGAGGATTTACATGCCCTACTAAAACGGGGTGAACAATTCAATCGTCAAGACAAGGTAGATGAATTACTAGAAAACTTTTCTGACTTTAATGCGTTCATTTATGAAAAGAGTCAAATGCTTCGCTTAAAAAATATCGTTCTCGATTTACAGGCTTATCTTGTCTATTTCAGAGATATCGCCATCCGTTCCTCTAAACGCAGGGAAACGGCGCTGAACGAGCACTGGTTGATTTATCGTGGAATGAAAACAAAAAATATTGAACAAATCACGATGATCACCCATGAACATTTGGATCACTCCTTGAAATTTATTTTAAATGAAATGGAACGACGTAAAATTGACTAATCAACCGATTGAACACGCAGTAAATTGTGCCATAAATGCCTTACACTATGAAGTTTCACTATCACCAAAACCTGGTTTAGTAGACCCACAATCAAATGGCGCGCATACCGATATGAACGTCTTTACGTTTATCAGCAGTATCACTAGTCTTGCTCCGTTCTTTATTCAATATATCCACGCCGGTTTTTATCATCAGCAATCATATATTTCATTATTTGAAGAATTAAGGGAAATCGGCAAACAGGCAGAATCGGCTATGATGACTGCTACCAAAGGAATCAATACCCATAAGGGAGCGAACTTCTCTTTCGCTATTTTATTAGGAGCAACTGGATGTTATTATCAGCAAACAACAGTGAAAACATGGACGAAATCAGATACCGATCAACTATTTAATATTGCTGCAGCTCTGTGCCGCCATCTTGTCGAATGTGATCTGCAAGGGCTAAACGTGCAAGATGAATTATCCTATGGACAAAAAAACTATCTCACCTACGGACTAACTGGTATCCGAGGAGAAGCTGTGGCTGGATATCCTACTGTGCAAAAATTATTAAACTATTTGCGTCGATTGCCAGATGAAGGGAACATCAAATTGTTGCGGGGACTTGTTTACTTGATGAGCGAAACGGAAGACAGCAATTTAGTTCATCGCGGCGGATACGAAGCTATGAAAGAGGTACAATGTGAAATGAAAAAAATACACGAAGCAAACCTCCCAAAATCAGACTTGCTTCATGTATTAACAGCCTATGATCAAGTATTGATCGATCGTCACTTAAGTCCTGGTGGTTCTGCCGATTTACTTGCCTTAGCAATTTATTTCTTACAATTAGAAGGTTTCACCTTCTGGTAAAAACGTGTACCCGATGCCCCAAACAGTCTTTAAGTAGCGAACCTGTTTGGGATCATCCTCAATTTTACTGCGCAAATGATTGATAAAAACCATGACTGTGTTTGCATCAAATTCCCCGTCATTCCAGACACTGCTGTAAATTTGTTCTTTTGAGAAAACTTGGTCTGGAAATTCCATAAAAAAACGAATCAGTTGAATCTCTTTCGAGGAAAACTTGATAGGTTGATCATTTTTGAAAAACTGATAGCGTTTTTGGTCAAATCTAAAAATACCATGACATATATCCACAGTTGGTGCTTCTTTAGCATCCTTCAAATATACTTTCAATCTATCAAGGATCGAAACAATTTGCGCCTTCAAAACGGCTGGTGAGAATGGTTTCGTAATAAAATTATCTGCACCAATCTCGTAGCCATTAATAATATCTTTTTCTTCTTTTTTACCACTCAAAAATACAATAGGAACAGTCGGATTTTCTTCTCGAATGAGTTGTGCTAAATGGTATCCATCGTTTTCATGCTCCAAACTAATATCCAACAAAAATAAATCAAATGTCACACGAGACTTGATTGCAATAGTTTTATCAACAGAATCTGTTTGGTAAATCAAAATACCTGTCGATTGCAACGATTTCCAAATCAATCTCCGAATGGCCGGATCATCATCAACAATTAAAATTTTTTCATTTCTCAAAACAAACTCCTCCTATTTCATTATAATTATAGTCAGCAAGGAAGGGATTTACAATGAAACCACCATCAAAGCTTTGGCTTTACCTTATTATTGTTCTTACGTTTAGCCTAACAACAGCTGGCATTATCTTTACCTATACAAGCTATCACAAGGCACAAAGCCAAGCAATCACTCTTGGTAAGAAACAACTGGCCACCATCAATCAATCTGCAATCAAATTGATTCGCCATAGCATCGATGGATACAAAGCATCGCTCTCATTATATGTTGATAACTATATAGAAGATACTCACTCACCAAACCTAAACCAAGCAGCTACTCTGCCAGGATCAGCCAATGCAACGAACGCTGCGATCGGTCTTTTTTTGATTGACCAGAACCAGCAGATCCAATCTAAAGTTTCTTTCAAAAATATCCCATCTTTGAAAGAACAAACAGTCATCGACAATTCAATTGCTGATATCGCTTCCAATCATATTCTTGCCAATCATTATGTAACGAATGGCGGTATCTATTTTGCGCAGCACAATGCTTATATGAATTTGTATAAATCTTTCACATTGAATGACCAAACGCTGACCTTGGTCATGCCTTTGCAACTACAAACACTATACAATACCGACTTCGCCAATGATTCTGGATTGTCTGGATATACAATGGTCAAAGACAAAAATATGAAAATCGTCATGCATCCCTCTGGCGATCAAATCGGTCTTTCTATCGTTGATGATCGGTATGATAAGTTTCCTAATCTAGATTTCACTGACTTGAGACAATTAGAAAAAGACCAACGTCAGTTTGAAAAAGGAACTGCCATGTATTATTCCTACTGGTGGAATGAAGAATTTCCTGAAAAAGTCCTAAAATTATCTGCTTATGAATGGATTTCAGTTGGACATACCCGCTTAGTCGTTGCAAGCAATTCTGATTATTACGAACGAAATGGTCTTTTATTACAAGACAGCTTAATTTCTTTAGGATTACTTGTTCTCCTTATGATCATTATTGTATTACTCACTTTCTTCATCCGAAACTATATCAAAAGAAATCGCATCTATATTGAGTACAATGAGTTACAAACCAGACAGGAATTACTAAAAGAAAAGCACGAAATTGAAAAATCGATTATTCAAGAATCAAAACTCGAAACCATTGGTGTTCTGACAACCACAATCGTTCATGATATGAACAACTTCCTTACGCCAATGATTGGACACTTGCAATTATTGATTGACGAGAATAAAAGCAATTCAGCTCTTGTCGAAGACTTGGAAGAAGTTTATCACGCAGCTGAAAAAGGGAAAGAATTATCCACAAATGTATTGCGCTTTTCTAAAATCGACGTCCAAAATAAAAAAGAAATATCAATTGCTGACACACTGAACGAAGCAATCACAACTATTCAACAGCTTTTATCTAATAAAATGTCTATTACTGTCGACGTCAGAGAAGTCGGCAATGGCATTTTTGATGCGATTGATTTGCAGGTAATCATTTATAACTTGCTAATGAATGCCTATCAGGCACAAGCAAATTGCTCGATCAGACTCAGTCCTTATGCTTATTTGGTTGATTTTCAATTTTCGGATATCCCCCACTCAATGAAAAACAAAAAAATTGCATTGATAGAAATTGCAGATAATGGGCCGGGCATTCCCTTTGATTTACAAGAAAAGATTTTCACACGATTTTTCACTACTAAATCATCTTCTGGCGGAACCGGATTAGGGCTTTTCACTGTTGCTTCTATCGTCAAAAAGAACGATTGGATCATTGATCTAAAAAGCAGCAATGAAGGCACCACCTTTTACCTTGGTGTGCCTATCGAGTAAGAACTATGCCTGTTAACTGATCGCCATATTAATTATACCAACTTCGCAATTGATAAATGGAAAAGAACAATGAAAGAACAATTTGTATGAACAAATGTTTATTATATTTCATTTGTCAAATTAAGTTAGATAAATCATCTGGTTTTATATTTCTCAAAAATATTTCCATCGGTGTTTGATACTTTAGAGATTTTCTTGGGATGTGATTTCGTTTGGAAGCAACAGCTTGAATAAATGATTCTGATACTTCATTGAAGT
>NZ_LHOX01000010.1 GCF_001297065.1 Enterococcus sp. RIT-PI-f
GTGCTCATCATGACCGAGACATCAACGCTAGTATCAATATTCTGACCGAAGGTCTAAGAATAAAATCGTTAGCTTAGATAGAATCAAGAACCGTAGGAACTACGGAGATAGCTTGGTAAATAAGAGACACCGCTGTTAGTAAAGAAATAAGCTATCAAGTATGCTCTCTTCCTAAGAAGCTCCCACTTCAAGCGTTAAGAACCGTTAGGTTTAGCTAAGTGGTGAGTAGTTCACGAATTCGCATAAACTAGAAGAAATCAAAGGAAAAGATGGACAAAAGTCCGCTGGGTCGTTACAATAAAATAGGCTTTCTTATAAGAGAAATAGGCACCACTTTTTGTGGGATAACTGATAATCAACTAAACAGAAGGTAACAAAGAAAAGAATGGAGGACAAATCATGTCCATGTTTTTAGATCAAGTAACGATCGATGTGAAAGCGGGTAAAGGCGGCGACGGTATGGTCGCATTCCGCAGAGAAAAATATGTACCCGATGGTGGACCTGCCGGCGGTGATGGTGGTCAAGGCGGTGATGTCGTACTGATGGTCGATGAAGGGCTGCGTACCTTGATGGATTTTCGTTTTAATCGTCATTTCAAAGCAGATCCGGGTGAAAACGGAATGAGTAAAGGCATGCATGGCCGCGGTTCCGAAGATACTTACATCAAAGTCCCTCAAGGCACGACTGTCAGAGATGCAGAGACCGGCGCTTTATTGGGCGATTTGATCGAGCAAGGCCAAACGCTTGTGATCGCTAAAGGCGGTCGTGGCGGACGCGGCAATACGCGTTTTGCTTCACCAAAAAATCCAGCACCAGAATTAGCAGAAAATGGTGAACCAGGTCAAGAAAGAAAAATTGAATTAGAATTGAAAGTCTTAGCAGATGTTGGGTTGGTTGGATTTCCTTCAGTTGGGAAATCGACATTATTGTCTGTGATCTCCTCTGCACGGCCAAAGATCGGCGCCTATCATTTTACAACATTGGTGCCGAATTTAGGGATGGTCACCACATCAGATGGCCGGAGCTTTGCTGTGGCCGATCTGCCTGGACTGATCGAAGGCGCATCACAAGGTGTAGGACTAGGTACGCAATTCTTACGCCATATCGAACGGACACGAGTGATTTTGCATGTGGTCGATATGAGTGGGATGGAAGGGCGCGATCCGTATGAAGACTACTTGGCGATCAATCATGAATTGTCCACGCATAATTTGCGTTTGTTGGAAAGACCGCAAATTATTGTGGCCAACAAAATGGATATGCCGGATGCTGAAGAAAACTTAGCTTTGTTCAAAGAACAATTGGCCAAAGAACAGACGGATGAGTTTGCAGAAGGCCCAATGATCTTCCCAATTTCCGGTGTAACGAGAAAAGGCATCGACAGTCTGTTGAATGCAACAGCTGATTTGATTGAAGTAACGCCAGAATTCTTGTTATACGATGAAGAAATCGAAGAAGATGTGGTACAATATGGCTTCAAATCAGATGAACCTGTCTTCCAAATCGATCGTGAACCGGATGCAACGTGGGTATTAAGCGGCGATAAAATCGAGAAACTGTTCCAAATGACGAATTTTGATCATGATGAAACCGTCATGCGCTTTGCCCGTCAATTACGTGGATTAGGTGTCGATGAAGCCTTACGAGCACGAGGTGCCAAGGACGGCGATATCGTTCGCATCGGTGAATTTGAATTTGAATTTGTTGAATAGGTCTTTGTTTGAACCTGAGTTTAACAAAATAACAAGATGATCTATCATTTTAGACTGCAAAACACTCCTTTTCGATAAGAAAACAGTGAATTGCAGTCTTTTTGGTTTATTTTTTTGCCTAAATCATATACTGTTAAATAAAAGAGATCCATAAAAATGAATAGGAGTGATTTTCATGCCAAAACGTGTGATCGTAATGAATTTTGATGCCAATGCGAAAGCTTTCCAAGCCTTTTCCGAGGTCAAAAAGCTGCATGCCAGCCGAGGGATCAAAGGAGAACAAATGGCGGTCTTGACCCATACCAATACAGGTGTCCATCAATTCAAGATCGAAGATTTTCTTGATTTTACCGGCAGCAACAAAACTTCCACCGGTGGGTTGATCGGGATGTTAGTTGGGATTCTTGGCGGCCCGCTAGGTATTATGCTGGGCTGGTTTGGCGGTAGTATGATCGGTGCCAGCAGAGATGCCAAGGAGATCCAAAATGCCCAAGTATTGTTTGAACATGTTGGACAACAAATTGGCGTAGGCGATACGGGTCTGCTGCTTTTGGCGGATGAAGACGACAATCGGCCATTGAATCAATTGATCATGCAAGAATTAGGCGGCGATATTTCACGCTTTGATTCTGAGGAAGTCGAAACAGAAATCGAAAAAGCCAAAGAGGTTGAAGAACAAGCGCGGGTCCGTGCCCAAGAGGATTGGAAAAATTCTCATGACCAAAACGACACGCAAAATGACACGCACTGATCCATGGAACCTTCGATTGCATATTGCTTTCTTTTCCGCTAAAATTGTGGAGAGATGAAAGGAACGAAGCACATGGAATTAGAATTTTTAGGCACAGGCGCGGGTGTGCCCGCAAAACATCGGAATGTTACAAGTACAGCCCTGCGGTTGTTGGATGAACGCAACGCGGTTTGGTTGTTTGACTGTGGCGAAGGCACGCAAATGCAAATTTTGCGGTCAACGATTCGCCCACGTAAAATTGAAAAAATCTTTATTACCCACTTGCATGGTGATCATATCTATGGATTACCAGGGTTGATCAGCAGTCGTTCTTTTCAAGGTGGCGATACACCATTAGAAATCTATGGCCCAAAAGGCATCAAAGATTTTGTCTATACGATTTTGCGTATTTCACAAACAAAAGTCAGCTATCCTTTGCGCTTGATCGAGATCGAGGAAGAAGGCTTGCTGTTCAAAGACCAGCAGTTCGAAGTATCTTGTCTACGACTTGATCACGGAATAGAAAGTTTTGGCTATCGCATCGTTGAAGCCAGCCATAAGGGTGAATTACAAGTTGATGCGCTTTTGGCCCTAGGTTTGAAACCTGGACCGGTTTTTGGTCGTTTGAAAAAAGGTGAAGTGGTGACGCTTGAAGATGGTCTGGTGATCGACGGATCTGAGTATCTCGGACAGGATAAACAAGGCCGAATCGTGGCAATCTTAGGAGATACCCGTTTATGCCGCAATGCAGTCACCCTTGCCGAAGGCGCGGATGTACTTGTGCATGAAAGCACCTTTAATAAGGCAGAGGCAAAGCTTGCCAGGGCTTATTTTCATTCTACGACATATCAAGCTGCCCAAGTCGCAGCTGATGCTGGCGTGAAAAAATTGTTATTGAACCATATCAGTGCCCGATATGTAGGCAAAGACATTACTGATTTAGCGAATGAAGCCAAAGAGAAGTTTCCCAATACCTTGATTGTAAAAGATTTCGATATTGTCGACATTCCCTTTGCTGGAGAGGACGTTTAGTATGAATTTAGAAAATAAAGTCGTGGTTGTCACTGGGGGTTCGGCAGGTTTAGGCGAACAAATTTGTTATGAAGCTGCGAAACAGGGTGCAATTGTCGTTACCTGCGCCCGCCGGATCAATTTGATCGGCAAAGTCAAAGAACAATGTATGGCATTAAGCGGTAAAGAAGCCTTCGCGTTTCAATTAGATATTGCCAATCCTGAAAGCATTGATCGCCTAGTGGAACGCATCAATGAAGAAGTCGGTCCTGTAGATGTATTGGTCAACAATGCAGGTTATGGGATCTTCCAAGAATTTACAGAGATGGATTCAGAGGTTTTTCACCAAATGTTCGAGGTCAATGTGTTAGGCATGATGGTCTTGACCCAAAAAATCGCCATTCAGATGGCTGAGCAAAAAGCTGGTCATATTATCAATGTTGCCTCGATCGCTGGAAAAATCGCGACACCAAAAACGGCTGTCTATTCCGCAACTAAATTTGCGGTGATCGGTTTTTCTAATGCCTTGCGTTTGGAGTTGAAACCAGTTGGCGTCCATGTCACAACGGTCAATCCAGGACCGATTGAAACCGCCTTTTTTGATCAAGCAGATCCAAGCGGTAATTATTTGGCGAATTTGGGCAGTATCGTGTTGGAACCGAATAAACTAGCCCGAACGATTGTCAAAAACATGATCCATCCTAAACGAGAAATCAATCGACCGCATATTTTTGGTGCCGCAGCGAAACTATACACGTTGTTTCCTAGTATCGGGGATTATATGGCAGGAAGTTTATTTAACAAAAAATAGGAGGTGAAACAGATGAAAAATCAATGGCGGGTCATTGTTGGTATTTTATTGATTTTGGTGGTCGTGTTATTCGCAGTGGCAAATAATATGACGGTACCCATAAATTTTGGTTTTACGACTATCCAATCTCCATTGATTTTGGTCATCATTGGTTCTGCATTACTGGGAGCCTTGATTTTGCTGTTGGTTTCAACAACAGCGATGTTCCGTCAAAAAAAAGAGTTGAAGGAACTACGTAAAAGTCTTACCAAATATCAAACGGAGAACGATCAAGTCCTCAAAGAACAACGGGAAAGCTTAGAACGCGAGTTTAACAACAAACAAGCGGAGTTGGCAGCAAGAGAAAAACAGCTGAGCAATCAGGAAAAACCATTGTTCGAAGAGGCTGTGCAGACGCGTTCTACAGATGAAACAGATGAAATGAAATCTTTCGATTCTCAAGCTTGATCGTTGAATTTGAATAGAGGATGAGATAGCAAAACCACGACTTTCTATTGTCAAAAGGCGAAGACAGAGCATTGATCTAAACCTATTGCCAGAAAGATAAGGCGTGGTTTTTTAGCTTGTTTTCCATTTTTGTCTGAGGTTTGATATAATGAGCGTGTTAGGAGTGATTTGGTGAAACAAGCAAATTTTCTGTGGGTCCAGCCGGAAGTGACTGAGCTATCCCCAGCGTTTAAGGAAATACTACAAACAAATAATATTCCCGAACAGATTGGTCGTTTATTGTGGCAACGAAAAATTCGGTCCGCCGAAGCGTTAGCTGCTTTTTTGCGTCCTGATTTAGATAGATTACATGATCCCTTTTTGTTATATGATATGGAAAAGGCGGTAGCACGGATCCATGAAGCAATCATCAATGAAGAGCAGATCTTGATTTATGGCGACTATGATGCCGACGGGATCACGAGTGCCACTGTGTTAAAAGAAACATTGGAATTGCTTGGTGCTGAAGCCAGCACATATTTGCCAAACCGTTTCACAGATGGGTATGGCCCCAATCTAGAGGTTTATAAAGAGAAAATCGCTTCAGGTATTCAATTGATCGTGACAGTGGATAATGGCGTATCTGGACATGAGGCGATTGCTTATGCCCAACAACAAGGTGTCGACGTGATCGTTACAGACCACCATGAATTGCCGGACACGCTGCCCAACGCCTATGCGATCATTCATCCACGACACCCGCAAGGACAGTATCCATTCGGTGATTTGGCTGGTGTGGGGGTTGCGTTCAAAACTGCTTGTGCATTATTGGAAGAAGTACCATTGGAACTGCTGGACTTAGTTGCGATCGGTACGATCGCAGATATGGTTTCTTTGACCGATGAGAACCGGATCTTGGTCAGCAATGGGTTGAAAATGATCCAACAGTCCGATCGCATCGGATTGAATGAGCTGCTGTCGATCAGTGGCGTCAATAAGCAGCAAGTAACTGAAACGGATATCGGTTTTTCTGTCGGGCCTAGATTGAATGCCATCGGTCGGTTAAAAGATCCTAATCCGGCAGTCACATTGATGACGACTTTCGACCAGGAAGAAGCGAGACAACTCGCCCACGAATTAGATGTCATCAATCAACAACGCAAGTCTTTTGTTGAAGAAATCATGAAAGAAGCCCAACAAAAAATCCACCCCGAAAACGAGGTCCATCTGGTGGTGGGGGATAACTGGCATGAAGGTGTCTTAGGGATCGTGGCTGGCCGTCTGATGCAGCAAACAGGTCGTCCCGTGATTGTCTTGACCAAAAAAGACCAAGGAATCGCTAAAGGATCAGGTCGCAGTGTCGCTGCTTTGAATCTATTTGAGATGCTGTCAACGATGAAAGACCTGTTCGTCAGTTTTGGCGGTCATCATGCAGCAGTAGGTTTGACCATTCCCACGGATGATCTGGATCTGCTGCAAACAGGAATGAATCAGTATGTCCAATCTAAGGCAATCGATTTGCGTCAAGGTATTCCATTACAAATCGATGATACACTGCCTTTGGCGGATGTGACGATCCAATTGATCGAGGCATTGAAATTATTGGCACCATTCGGACTGGGCAATCCATTACCTAAATTCTTGATCAAAGATTTAAACACCAAAAATGCCCGCCAAATTGGATCAGACAATCAGCATTTGAAGTTGGTCATGGAAGATGCTGCGTCGAACCAATTAGATGTGATCGGCTTTGGTTTCGGTGCTGATGCCCCGGAATTTGCCAATGACCATTTATCGTTGGTCGGCCAACTGACAATCAACGAATGGAATGGCAATAGAAAACCGCAATTGATGTTGGAAGACTTTGCAGTTGAAGGGTTTCAACTATTTGATTACCGCTCAAAACGTAACCGTCAAGGCGTATCTTTTGGCAAACAGACATTAAGCATCTCATTCCAGAAAAAACCAGCACCTGAGGCACAACGGCTGGCGCCAATGCTGACAGTATTTGATACATTGCCAGCATTGATCGATTTATATCATGACGGCGGGTACCAGGAGATCGCGTTTTTGGATTGTCCGACAGAGCCGCAGATCATCAAAGAAATCGTTGATGCATTGACTGTCAACCGCATCGATTTCGTTCTGCTTTCTCCAGAAGACGCCTATGTAGATGGTGTTGGTTCCCGTGATCAATACAGCCGGTTGTTCAAGCTGATTCAGCATCAAGCACAATTAGATGTCCGCTATAAACTGAAAAGCATTGCGGATTTCTTAAAATTACCCGAAAAATTATTAATTTTTATGATTCAGGTGTTTTCTGAGCTGGAATTTGTTACAATACAAGATGGCGTTTTGAAAAAAAATGCTGCCCCTGCAAATCATCCATTAACGGATAGCCGTATATATCAACAAAGGCAGCAAATGATCAAGACAGAAGAATTTTTATTAATGAGTGATTTATCGACCTTAAAACAATGGTTGATATCTTAGGAGGAAAAAACATGGATTTAAAAAATTATATTGCGAGTATTCCGGATTACCCTCAAGAAGGCATTATTTTCCGCGATATTTCCCCTTTGATGGCGGATGGCGAAGCATATCGTTATGCGACACAGCAAATCGTTGAATATGCGCAAGAAAAATCAATCGATATGGTGGTCGGACCAGAAGCGCGCGGCTTTATCGTCGGCTGTCCCGTTGCTTATCAATTGGGTGTCGGTTTTGCGCCAGTACGCAAAAAAGGCAAATTGCCTCGTGAAACCATCGAAGCTGAATATGAAAAAGAATATGGTGTAGATGTATTGACGCTGCATGCAGATGCCATCAAACCAGGCCAACGCGTGTTGATATGTGATGACCTATTGGCAACTGGCGGTACAATCAAAGCAACCATTGAATTGGTCGAAAAACTAGGCGGTGTCGTAGTTGGCTGTGCCTTCTTGATTGAATTGATGGATCTTCATGGCAGAGATAAAATCCAAGGTGTCGAAATCAAAACATTGATGGAATATTAAAAAAGTCGGACGTGATGTCCGACTTTTTTTTATTATAATCAAGGGAGCCTTGTGATCGAAGGGAAGGGTTATGGTTCGTAGCGATAGATATCATGATCGTAGTAATGTCTATTTCGTTTGCGTTCAGCTTGTCGGAATTTCTTTTCGTCCCACAACATGAACCATAGCATCGTTAGAGGACAAAAAATCAAAACTGCACTAAGTACGCCAAAATAACCAATAATAATACCCACCAATAATATAAATAAAACAAAACCAAATCGACGAATAGCTTTCATCTTGTTCACTCCTTATATACGAACTAATGTTTGTATACCTATTATACGAATGTTTGTTCGCTTTGTAAAGAGGAAAGAAAAAAATCTTCGAAGATTCGAAGATTTCATTGATATAGCGCATATTGGTCATAAAAAATGTCGATATAATCCAACGACTTGTCCTAAAATCGTGACATCATTGAGGATGATCGGATCCATATAATCGTTCTCTGGTTGTAAACGAATATAGTTCTTTTCTTTAAAGAATCGTTTGCAAGTCGCTTCGTCTTCATCCGTCATGGCGATCACGATATCTCCGTTCTGGGCACTAGACTGCTTGCGGACGATGACTTGGTCCCCATCGAGGATGCCAGCGTTGATCATACTTTCACCACGGATCGTCAGCATGAACAAGCTGCCAGAACTATTGGCTAAATCAGGCGGAATCGGAAAAAAGTCCGATGCTTCTTCGACAGCTAAAATCGGTTCGCCGGCTGTAACGATCCCTAGCATTGGAATCGAAGCTGGTTGAACATCGATTTTTTCAAGACCGGAAGCGGTCAATTCGATCGCTCTAGGTTTCGTTGGATCTCTTAAAATCAAGCCCTTTTTTTCAAGTCGGGACAAATGACCATGAACAGTTGAAGTGGAGGATAACTGAACGGCTTCGCCAATTTCGCGAACAGTCGGCGGATAACCTTTTTCAGTGACACGTGTATGAATAAACTTAAGAATTTCGATCTGTCGATTTTCTGTTCGTTTTGCCAAAACTGACACCTTCTTTCATTTAATAACTAAAGTGTACCATAGGATTGTCAATAATTCAAACAAATGTTCGCTTTTTGTCCTATTGTTTTTATAGCGCAAGTTGTAGTAAAATCAAGGGTAAAGGAGTGACGAAGATGTTATCACCAGAGAAATTAGCGCGCATCAATGCATTGGCAAAAAAGAAAAAAAGTACAGGTCTGACAGATGCTGAAGCAAAAGAACAAAAAATCTTGCGAGAAGAGTATTTAACAGCCTTTCGCGGTGGGATGCGACACCATATCGAAGGCATGAAGATCGTTGACCCAGAAGGAACCGATGTCACGCCAGAAAAATTAAAAGAAATCCAAAAGCAAAAAGGACTTCACGGCAGGGAGTAGTGAAATCCTTTCCAATCTATTGTAATCGATAGAGAAATCACGTATAATTGAAAATAAGTAATAAAGGTAAAAAAAACCTAAATTAGGAGGAACTATCATTGTTTGATAAAATCGATCAATTAGGCGTCAACACATTGCGTACATTAAGTATTGAAGCTGTCCAAAAAGCGAATTCAGGTCACCCAGGTCTACCGATGGGTGCAGCACCTATGGCCTATGCGCTTTGGACCAAACATTTAAAGGTCAATCCAACTACATCTAGAAACTGGGTCGATCGCGACCGTTTCGTCTTATCCGCAGGACATGGCTCCGCATTGTTATACAGTTTATTACATGTATCCGGCTACGATGTGACTGTGGATGATCTGCAAAACTTCCGTCAGTGGAACAGCCGTACACCAGGTCACCCTGAAGTTGACCATACAGATGGTGTGGAAGCAACGACTGGACCATTAGGCCAAGGCATCGCAATGGCCGTAGGGATGGCGATGGCTGAAGCCCATTTGGCTGCCACATACAATCGTGATAGCTACAATGTCATCGATCACTATACGTATGCACTTTGCGGCGATGGCGATTTGATGGAAGGTGTTTCCCAAGAAGCAGCGTCAATGGCGGGCCATATGAAACTAGATAAATTGATCGTTTTATATGATTCAAATGACATCTCCTTAGACGGACCAACATCAAAAGCCTTCACTGAAAATGTCGGCGCACGTTTCGAAGCTTATGGCTGGCAGCATATTTTGGTCAAAGACGGCAACGATTTGGATGCAATCTCTGCGGCGATCGAAGAAGCCAAAGCGGCAACTGACAAACCAACCTTGATCGAAATCAAGACAGTCATTGGCTATGGCGCACCGAACCAAGGCACTTCAGCAGTGCATGGTGCACCGATCGGGGCGGATGGCATTACTGCAGCCAAAGCGATCTACGGTTGGGAATATCCTGAATTCACCGTACCTGAAGAAGTCGCTGCCCGTTTCAAAGAAACAATGATCGATGAAGGACAAAAAGCAGAAGCGGCTTGGAATGACAAATTCGCGTCCTATAAAGAAGCGTATCCAGAGTTGGCAGATCAATTCACAAAAGCGTTCGCAGGCGAATTGCCAAGTGACTGGGATGCAACATTGCCAAGCTATGAAGTCGGCAGTTCACAAGCCAGCCGTGTATCTAGTAAAGAAATGATCCAATCTCTATCAAAAGCGATCCCAAGTTTATGGGGCGGTTCAGCCGATCTATCTGGTTCTAACAACACAATGGTCGCAGCTGAAAAAGATTTTGAACCTGGCCAATATGAAGGCCGCAACATCTGGTTCGGTGTGCGTGAATTTGCGATGGCCGCAGCGATGAATGGAATCCAATTGCACGGTGGAACACGCATTTATGGTGGAACATTCTTTGTCTTTGTAGATTACTTGCGCCCAGCAGTCCGTTTGTCTGCGATCCAACATGCACCAGTCATCTATGTCTTGACCCATGACTCAGTAGCAGTCGGTGAAGATGGACCAACCCATGAGCCAATCGAACAATTGGCCAGTGTCCGCTGTATCCCGAATGTCCAAGTGATCCGACCAGCTGATGGCAATGAAACCCGTGCAGCTTGGAAATTGGCCATGACGACTACGGACAAACCAACTGTTTTAGTTTTGAGCCGTCAAAACCTGCCAGTCATCGAAGGAACAAAAGAACACGCTGATGAACAAGTCGCAAAAGGCGGCTATGTGATTGCAAAACAAAAAGGTGAACAACCAGAAGGAATCTTGATCGCTACAGGTTCTGAAGTCAACTTAGCTGTACAATCACAAGCAAAATTGGCAGAAGAAGGCATCGATGTTGCCGTTGTATCCTTACCAAGTTTCGATTTATTTGAAGCTCAATCGGCAGCATACAAAGAAAGCGTCTTGCCTAAAGCAGTCAAGAAACGCGTAGCGATCGAAGCAGCTTCACCATTTGGCTGGGATCGTTACTTAGGCTGTAAAGGCAAAGTGATCGCCATTGATCATTTTGGCGCCTCTGCACCTGGGGACAAAGTCTTAGCAGAATTTGGCTTTACAGTTGAGAATGTTGTAGATACATTTAAATCAATCAACTAGAATAAGTAACTCTTAGCAAGAAAAGAGGAACACACTTGTCTTATCGCAAAGATAGATGAGTGTGTTTTTTATTCAAAAATGCCAGTAACATGCGTGGGAGTCTATATTTTTTGGAAAGTGCTTACTTTTTATTCGCAATCCCTTGATTTTTTCGGTAGAATGGACATAAGAATTGGAGGGATTTTCAATGACAAAAATCTATCAATCAATCAATGAATTGGTCGGACATACACCTATCGTCAAATTAAATCGTATTGTGGCAGAGGGTTCGGCAGATGTCTATGTTAAATTAGAATTTTTCAATCCAGGAGGCAGTGTCAAAGACCGGATCGCTTTAGCCATGATCGAAAAAGCGGAAAAAGACGGGACACTTAAACCTGGTGATACGATCATTGAGCCGACTTCGGGCAATACTGGGATTGGATTGGCCATGATCGGTACTGCTAAGGGCTATAAAGTTATGCTAGTAATGCCAGAAACCATGAGTATCGAAAGACGCAAAATCGTTCAAGCATATGGGGCTGAACTGGTATTGACACCTGGCTCAGAAGGAATCACAGGTTCTATCAATAAAGCCAAAGAAATTGCAGCCCAAGATGGCTATTTCATGCCACTGCAATTTGACAATCCAGCGAATCCAGAGATCCATGAGAAAACGACTGGTAAAGAAATCGAGGATGCCTTCGAATCAAAAGGATTAGATGCATTTGTTGCTGGGATCGGTACTGGCGGAACGATCACCGGTGCAGGAAAAGAATTAAAACGGGTCTATCCTGATTTGAAAATCTATGGTGTTGAACCAGCTGAATCCGCGATTTTAGAAGGCGGTCAACCTGGTCCCCACAAAATCCAAGGGATCGGTACTGGTTTTGTGCCGAAGGTCTTGGACACGGATATTTTTGATCAAGCAATCGCCGTATCAAGTGAAGAAGCAATGGAAACAGCCCGTGCCGTTGGGCGTCAAGAAGGAATTTTGGTCGGTATTTCTTCAGGAGCTGCGATCCACGCCGCTTTAAAAGTAGCCAAAGATCTAGGGCCAGGCAAGAAAGTCTTAGCCATCGTACCAGATAACGGGGAACGCTATCTATCTACAGCTTTATATCAGTTCGAAGATTGATACAGGGAAAAGCAGGCAAACAAATGCCTGCTTTTCTTATCGAAATAAAAAGCAGCTGTTTGTGAAATAAAGTATCGGAAAAGACCAAAAATAAAGGAAAGCTGTTTGAATTTTTGTTATTTACATAGTATGATAGGAAGGATAAGAGAAATGGAGGAACTCCTGTGAGTACGATTTATGATGAAGCAATCAAAAAGCTCAAACACGAAAATATTCGTATTACACCGCAGCGAGTAGCTATTTTAGAATTTCTAGCCAGCCACGATGCCCATCCGACCGCTGAGGAGATTTACCGTGCGATCGAAGTACATTTTCCTGGTATTAGCGTCGCGACGGTTTATAATAATTTAAGGTTATTCACGGAAATCGGCTTTGTCAAAGAGATGAAATATGGCGATTCGTCGAGTCGTTTTGATTTTACGACGGAACAACATTACCATGCGATTTGTCAAAATTGCGGCAAAATCGCCGATTTTTATTATCCGGGATTAGAAGATGTCGAAATGGCAGCTTCTAAATTAACCGGCTATCAAATCAATAACCATCGCTTAGAAGTATATGGACTTTGTTCCGATTGTAAAGGAGAAGATCAATCATGAAAATTATTTCGACAGATCAAGCACCGCAAGCGATCGGCCCTTATGTACAGGCCAAAATCGCAAATGGATTTTTATTTGCTTCTGGTCAAGTACCATTGGACCCTACAACAGGTGAAGTGGTAGGTACCACGATCGAAGTTCAAACGCAGCAAGTACTGAAAAATATTCGTGCCATATTAGAAGCGGCTGATTTGACACCAGATGCAATTGTCAAAACAACTTGTTTCTTAAAAAATATGAATGATTTCGTGCCATTTAATAATACCTATGCAACCTTGTTTGATCAAACGTTGCCGGCTCGGTCAGCGGTCGAAGTTGCCCGCCTACCGAAAGACGTATTGGTTGAAGTCGAGATCATTGCGGCTGTTGAAGCGTAAATAAAGAACGATAGGGGACGAACGCTTTGGCGCAGTCCCTTTTTTGATGAATCAATCGATACATGTCTTAGAATAGAAAAGAGGATGTTCAGTGATCTCGTTAGAGGATTATTTAGCAAAAGGACAAACGACGATCTCCAATATGTTGCTGGATCATTATCATCAGCTAGGCTTGTCCAATGATGAATTTCTGTTATGGCTGCAATTATTCCGGTTTCATGAACAAGGAAATGATTTTCCTGATTTGCGTGAGATTGCAGCTATTATGGGGAGTGACCAGAAAGAAATTTATCACTGGCTCAACCAATTGTTGAAGAAAAATATCATCAAGCTGGATGCCAAAAAAGATTCTTTTGGAAAAATGACCGATTATTATGATTTTTCCGGCATCTATGGTCGGCTAGAAGCATTGTTGAAGCAGCAAGCCAGCAAACAAGCAGCACAAACAAATGAAGAAAAGGTACGCAATCTTTATCAGTTATTTGAAGGTGAATTCGGGCGGCCACTGTCGGCCATTGAATACCAACGGATCAGCCAGTGGTTAGAAGAGGATCACTATCAACCCGAATTGGTGCAGCTTGCGCTACGAGAAGCGGTGTTGAATCAAGCTTACAGTTTGAATTATATCGATCGGATCTTGCTGTCATGGGAACGCAAGAATATCACGTCAAAAGCGCAAGTCGAAGAAGAACAAAAACGACGCAAAAAACAATTTTTACAAAAAGATTCGTTGCAGCAAGAGGAGGGACCAGCACCGAAGATCCCTATGCACAACTGGCTGGAAGGCGAGTAATAAGAGGAGTGGCCAAAGAGAAAGATGATCAGTAAAGAGAAAACACTGCAAGCGGTAGAAACGATGTTCGACATGTTCCCGGAAGCCCATGGCGAGCTGGTTTCAAACAATGCGTTTGAAATGCTGATCGCTGTGATCCTCAGTGCGCAAGCCACTGATGTGTCGGTCAATAAGGTCACACCAGCGCTTTTTTCTGCGTATCCGACGCCGGAAGCGTTAAGCGAAGCACCAATGGAAGGGATCATCGATAAAATCAAATCAATTGGTTTATACCGCAATAAAGCCAAGAACATCAAGGCTTGTGCAGGTGAACTCTTGCTTCGATTTGATGGCCAGGTACCCCATAGCAGAGAAGATTTGGTTTCTTTGCCAGGCGTCGGCCGCAAAACGGCCAATGTGGTGATGGGGGATGCTTTCGGAATACCGGCAATCGCTGTCGATACCCATGTTGAACGCGTGTCAAAACGATTGCGGATCTGCCGCTTGGATGCCAATGTGGTCGAAGTCGAACAGACATTGATGAAAAAAATTCCTGAATCTCTTTGGGTCAAAACTCATCACTCGATGATTTTCTTTGGCCGATATCATTGCACGGCACGATCACCAAAGTGTGACAGCTGTCCATTGCTCGCCATGTGTCAAGAGGGGAAAATCAGAATGAAAGCAAAAACCAGCAAATCGTGAAGGATTTGCTGGTTTTTTATTATTCATTTGTATCTTCACTTGATTCTGGTGGTGATGGTGGTGCAGAGGATTCGCCGTTGTCAGAAGAGGATGGTGTACTTTCCTCGCTACTGCTTGGTGTCGTCTCAGGTGTAGAAGAGGCAGGTGGTTCCTCACTGCTAGACGAAGGAATCGATTCTTCAGAAGAACTAGATTCCGTTGATTCTGAACTTTCAGAAGATGGTTCAGTCGTTTCAGAAGAAGAACTGCTGCTGTAACTGCTTGTTGATGAATAGCTTGGTTGTGTGTACGATCCAGCCAAGTAAAGTTCATTGCCAATACGTGTGAGGCCATCAGGCATCGTCCAGTCCGTGTTTTCTACGGAAGAGGAAACAAACCGCATCAGCTCTCGGTAAACATCAGACGCCACATGGGTGCTGCTATCTGTGATTGGGGTCATTTTGTCATTGTACCCTGTCCAAACTGCTAGTGAATAGGAAGGTGTATAGCCTGCAAAAGTGATATCTGGATAAGCCCCATTTGACGTGTCTAATTGGGCCAATTGGTCATCGGTGTAGTTGGATGTCCCGGTTTTACCAGCTTGATACAAGCCATCGATTAGCGCATTGGTCCCAGTTCCTTGAGAGATCACATCCTTGAGAATGTCTGTCACCATGTAGGCAGTAGTATCATCCATCGCTTTTTCACCGGATACATTGAAAGAATCTTCATCTTCGGTGCCATCTTGATAGACGATTTTGTTGACGTATTGTGGTTCATAATAGGTTCCGCCGTTGGCAAAGGCGGCATAAGCCGCAGACAATTTCAAACTGGAGATACCATATTTTGAGCCATCGATTTTATCGGTGTTGCTTGAAATCGCATTTGATTGTGTGATGGCATTGTATTCAATCCCTAAACCACTTAAGAAGTCACTGATATTGTCCGCGCCGACTTCCTCAAATAGTTTTGCGGCAGGTACATTCCGAGATTGCACCAAAGCGGTCCGCAAAGTAATGTTGCCCATGTATTGACGATCCCAGTTATAAATTGGAATATCCGTACCAACATAATTATATGGCTCATCAAGAATTGTGCGTCCAGTGGAGTTCTCCAAAAATTGGAAAGCTGGACCATAATCAGTGATTGGTTTGACCGTGGATCCAAAGTCCCGGGTGACATTGACAGCCAAATTATTGCCTAGGACGGCATCGTTGTTGCGGGCACCGATTTGGGCGGTGACTTTACCGGTATTGACATCGATCAACGTCGCAGCAACTTGCATCTCATCATCTGGGTAATCGATATAATCATCAGAATTGACGATATCATACAGCCGTTTTTGGGCATCGACATCAATATTGGTGTAAATGTCCAATCCATCGGTATAGACATCTTTCCCGGTTTTCTCCTTGACTTCGGCAATCACTTCATTGAAGTAGTTGTCAAAGTATTTCCATTCTTGATTGTCATCACTGATATCTTGCAATCCTTCTTGGACGTCTTCAGCGACGGCAGTGTCATATTCATCTTGGGTGATCTTTTCATTGTCCAACATGGCTTTAAGGACGACATCTCGGCGTTTTTTTGCATTATCAGCATTTACATAAGGATCGAAGGCAGAAGGTGCATTTGGCAATCCTGCAAGCAATGCAGTTTGTGCCAAATCCAATTCATCCAATGATTTGCCATAAAACTTGGTCGCTGCTGTCTGCATCCCGTATAGGCCATTGGACATATAAACTTTGTTGATATAATAGGTCAAAATCTCTTGTTTTGACTTCGTTTGCTCCAATCGCACCGCCATCCAGGCTTCTTGGGCTTTGCGCCGCAAGGTTTGATCTTCTGCGTTGGTAGAGAAGAAGGACAGTTTGATCAATTGCTGGGTCAAGGTACTACCACCTTGCATCCCTCCTGTGGTTGCATTGGAAAGGGCAGAACCGACGATCCGTATGGGATCGACGCCGATGTGCTGATAGAATCGACGGTCTTCAACGGAAACGATGGCGTCTTCCAATTGTTGCGGAATGTCGCTCGCCGTGATTTTTTCGCGGGTCTCACTGCCGAATTCGGTGATCAAGTCACCGTTGGCTGCATAGAAACGAGAAGAGACCGTTGAATCTAATTTGGATTCGTCTAAAGCTGGCGCATCTTTGGCATACCACCAAAACAAGCCCATACCAGAAAGAATCGCCACGCAGCCTAAGAAAAACAAACCCATAAAGATTTTCAGCAAGATGCTGCCGATACTGGATTTGCGCGTATTCTTGTTTTTAGGTGCTTTTTTGTTGCCTGAACTCTTCTTTGAATCATGCCGAGCGGTTCTCGAACGGGATTCATTTGCCATATCACTCATTCTCCTTTATTGTTAAAAATGAATCAACTGCTTCAAGATAGGGGATCCGCGGGGCGATTTTCGGGTTGATCTCAATGCCCGCACGCTCGATATACGATAGAGGCAATGATTTTTTGCCTGTGCTATCTTGTAAATACCACTTTTCGATCAACGAACGGCTATCTAAAAAAAAGCAGCGTTGTAAACTGGAAAACCATAATAAAACAAAACAAAGACCCTTTTGTTCTAAACAGTTTTCCATATGTTTGATTTGGTGCAGATGGAAATTTTTAAAGGGAAATGACGTTTTGTTTTGGGTTTCTTTCGCTTCAAAATCAAGATAATGTCCACGATAAACACCATTGTAGTCCGTCGTAGAGGCTTCTCGAAAATAAGCTTCTTTGATGACTGCTGCACTTCGCCTTGGATAATCGACTTTCACGATTTGGATCGGGGTAGGTTTCTTATGGATGACTGCGATCTGCCGGTTCAAATAGTAAAGATTGCTTTCATTGATGGCTTCTTCAAAACGCATACCACGATTGGCAAATGTTTTGGGACGTATAGCTTTTTCTTGCATTTTTTGTTTTTTCCCGCCATCATAAGTACTAGACTGACCGTTAGGGTAACGAATGACCATGTTATTCACACTCCTAGGGCACATTATACCAAAAATAAGATTGGAAAGAAAAGAGATGACTATATAAACAATGAAAACCTTATACTTTACTGGGTATCGAAGTTATGAATTAGGCGTCTTTCAAGCAAAAGATCCTAAAGTCAAAGTCATTAAGAAAGTCATAAAAGAAGCACTTGTACGTTACATTGAAGAAGGGTTGGCCTGGATCTTGATCAGTGGCAACTTGGGTGTTGAGCTGTGGTGCGGGGAATTGATGGCCGGGTTGAAGGCAGAATATCCAGAAATCAAATTAGGCATCATCTTTCCTTTTGAAGGTTTTGGCGAAAATTGGAATGAAACCAACCGAGAAGCATTGCAAACAGCGAAAGCTTTTGCTGATTATGTCGATGCCACTAGCCACAAACCGTATCAAGACCCCAGTCAATTGCGAAATCATACTGCCTTTTTACTACAGCATACGGATGGTGCCCTCCTATTATATGATGAAGAATTTCCTGGAAAAACCAGTTATTTTCTGAAAGATGCGCAAGATTTTAGTGAGCAACACCCCTATGTGATCGACCAAATTACGATGGATGATTTACAAAACGCAACATTTGATGGTAATTTACTTTGATTTTCTCGTTTTTTTTGATAGAATGGGTAAGAAAGTGAAAACCATTTGGAATAAACAATGAGGTGTAAATAATGGCAAATTTAATTTATAGTCCGAAAGATATTCTGCAACAAGAATTTAAAACCAAGATGCGCGGGTACGATCCAGTTGAAGTGGATGAGTTTTTAGACAATATCATCAAAGATTACGAAAACTACAACAAAGAGATTTTGGCACTGCAAGAAGAAAACGATCGTTTGAATGCAAAAGTCGATCAATTATCAAAGAATCAAGCAGTTGCTTCTCGTGTCCAACAAGAAGCGCCTAAGAGTCAAACTGTGACCAACTTTGATATCTTGAAGCGTTTATCGAATCTTGAAAAAGAAGTCTTTGGCAAAAAGCTTGATCGTGAGCCAGAACCAACGACACGCAGCACGTCTTATAGCAGCAACTATACAAATGCTGATCTTGAAGATGACAATGAGAAAACCCGTCAATTCTAGACAATGATGATGGTTGTGGTTTTCGGGTAATTGCGGCATAACTAGATTATGCTGAGGAAAGTCCATGCTCGCACAGGCTGAGATGCTTGTAGTGTTCGTGCCTAGCGAAACCATAAGCTAGGGTACTTGAGAAAGTAACGGCAGGAAAAATGGCTAAGGTGCAAGCTATGCCAAAGTATCCTTGAAAGTGCCACAGTGACGAAGCAAGCCGGGAAACTGTCTTGGTGGAACGCGGTAAACCCCTCGAGCGAGCAACCCAAACAACGGTAGGGGCGCTTTTTGCACGGAAATGAACGGAAGCAAGAAGGCAAGTAATTGCAGATAGATAATTACCCACTATTTTCTTCTCCCTGAGGAAAATAGGGACAAAACATGGCTTATAGAAAACCACAACATATCAGGGAATCCTTCCAGCAACGGAAGGTTTTTTTATATCAAGAAGGAGCTATTTATGACTGAAAAAACATTTAATTGTATTGCGACAGCTGCCAGCGGCTTAGAAGCATTAGTAGGGAAAGAATTACGTGATCTAGGCATCGACTGTGAAGTCGAAAACGGCCGTGCGCGATTCAAAGGGACTTTAGAAACGATCGCGACAGCGAATATATGGCTGCGGACAGCGGATCGGATCAAAATCGTTGTAGGAGAATTTGACGTGTTGACCTTCGATCAACTGTTTGAATCGGTCAAAGCGTTGCCATGGGAAGATTTTCTGCCCTTGGACGCCGAATTCCCGGTAGCGGGCAAGTCGATCAAATCAAAATTATTTAGTGTACCCGATTGTCAAGCGATCACTAAAAAAGCCATTGTCAATCGTTTGCGGGATGTCTACCATCGTCCAGCGAGTGTACCTTTAACTGAAACAGGTGCGTTCTTCCAATTAGAAGTCGCCTTATTGAAAGACCATGCGATCATTACGTTAGATACCACCGGACCTAGTTTGTTCAAACGTGGCTATCGGTTAGAAAAAGGGGGCGCGCCGCTGAAAGAAAATATGGCGGCTGCCTTGGTCATGTTGACCAACTGGCACAAAGACAAACCTTTTGTTGATCCGGTTTGCGGATCAGGTACGTTATGTATCGAGGCAGCATTGATTGGTCACAATATCGCTCCAGGCTTTAATCGGTCTTTTGTTTGTGAAACATGGGATTGGTTCCCAGCCTCCGTCTTTGAAGACGTGCGTAAAAAAGCAGATGAAGCGGCTGACTATGATATCGTCTTAGATATCACCGGTTCGGATATCAACGGCCGCATGATCGATATCGCGCAACGAAATGCCGAAGAAATCGGATTAGGCGATTCAATCGTCTTCAAGCAACAAGCAGTCAAAGACTTCAAGACGGAGAAAGAATATGGTGTGATCGTCGCGAATCCACCATATGGCGAACGTTTGGGTGAAGAAGAATCAGTCCAACGCTTGTACAAAGAAATGGGTCAAGCATTTCGACCGTTAAAAACTTGGAGCAAATATATCCTGACCAGTGATTTGACATTCGAAAGTCATTATGGAGAAAAAGCGACCAAAAAACGGAAATTATATAATGGTGCGATCCGAACAGACTTGTTCCAATATTGGGGACAACGTCCACCACGGAAGAAGGAGATGGGTGCATGAAAGAACAAGATTTTCTGAAAGAATTGAAAGAAATCAATCTATTGCGTCAAGCCATGGGCATCTTAGAATGGGACAACCAAACCGGCATGCCTGAAGCAGCCAGTGAATACCGCAGTGAAGTTGACAGCTATCTTTATGGTTTATATTTCGAGAAAAAAATCGGTGCGCCGATCAAAGAGGCAATTACTTACTTCGGTACGCATCCGGACGAATTATCTGAAGTTGGTCAAGCCGCGTACAAATTGGTCAAAGAAGAATACGAATTGCAAAAAGACGTGCCGCAAGAATTGGCGATCGCCGCTTCTGCAGCTACATCTAGAGCCCATACCGCTTGGTTGAAAGCCCGTAAAGAACAAGATTTTAATCTTTTTAAAGAGGCATTATCAGAAAACATTCGTTTGACAAAAGAAATGATTCCTTATATGAAAAAGAATGAACGCACAGATTATGATGTCCTATTGAATCAATATGAACCCAATATGACTGTTGAAATCCTTGACAATGTCTTCTCGCAAGTCAGAGATGGGATCATGGATATTCGTCGTCAACTTGCCGAAAAGGGAACAGCGCCAAAAACAACGATCCTTTCTCGCAAAATGACCGAAGCACAACAACGCAGATTTATCACCAAAGTCATTACCGACTTAGGCTATGATTTTGCGCGCGGTCGTTTGGACAACACGGTCCATCCATTTGCGACAGGTATCAACCATAATGACGTCCGATTGACTACAAGATGGAATGAACATGATTTTTCGATGGGCTTGTTCGGGGTCATCCACGAAGCCGGTCATGGGATGTATGAACAAAATATCGATGAAAAATATCAAGGCACCCCAGTCCATGAAGGGGCGTCGATGGGCATCCATGAATCACAATCTTTATTCAATGAAATCATCATCGGCAGCAATCATGCATTCTGGGAAAAACAATTTCCATTCTTTCAAACATGTGCGGAAGGCACCTTTGATGATGTGTCGTTTGATGCATTTTATGACGCATTAAAGTATTCCCAAGCGAGCTTAGTTCGGATCGAAGCCGATAGTTTAACCTATGTTTTGCATATCATCATTCGTTATGAGATTGAAAAAATGCTCTTCAATGGTCAAGTAGCTGTGGAAGATCTACCACAAATTTGGAATGATAAATATGAAGAATATTTAGGGATTCGTCCTGAAAATGATTTAGAAGGAATCTTGCAAGATGTGCATTGGTCAGGTGCCAGCTTTGGTTACTTCCCATCGTATGCGTTAGGCTATATGTATGCCGCCCAATTGCTGCATGCGATGCAACGTGATGTCGCTGTGGATGAGGTGTTGGCTTCTGACGACTATGCACCGATCCGTCATTGGCTAACAGAACATATCCACCAATATGGCGCGTCAAAAAAACCAAATGAACTGATTCTAGATGCCACAGGTGAATTATTGAACCCGCAATATCTATTGGATTATTTACGGAAAATATATTTTGCCGTCTACAAAATCAACGAATAATTGATTGCCAACTATGTGACCTGAAGTGCCTGATTTGTGAAAGAAGAGGACTTGCCTTATATCGGCGCCGCTTCCCAACAGACAGGCTCTTTCTTTCGGTCCAATATGAGATAAAGGAGCTAATGATGACAGACAGATACTCACAGGATCAACCCAATCTCGAACCAGTGATTGATTATGCCAAACTGATCCTTTCAAAAGATTACACCGGACACGGCTTTGACCATGTCCAGCGCGTCGCAAAACTGAGTCAAGCCATTATCGATCAGGATCAATTAAGTGTCGATGATTTTGTCGTCCAAAGCGCAGCCTATCTCCATGATACAATAGACGACAAAGTGGTTGCAGATGTAAACCAAGCTCAACAAGAGGTCAATGACTGTTTGCACACAGCAGGAGCTAGTCGAGAACAGATCGATCATATCTTCCTGATTATTCATCACCTTTCCTTTTCGAAAGAGTTACTCGAAGGGGCAGATGTGACGACATTGGAAGGGCAAATCGTTCGTGATGCCGACCGTTTAGATGCATTAGGGGCAATCGGAATCATGCGAACTAGTTATTTTGGCGGCAGTCATCAGCACCCGTTGCATCTTCCGTCACTTCCGCCGAAAGATTTTGCCAACCATGCTGATTACCGCAAAGGAACTACAGTCATCAATCATTTTTACGAAAAATTATTTTTACTGCCGGAAAAGATGCGGACTGATTATGGTCGTAAAGAAGCACTGCGCCGCGTATCTTTTATGGAAGAATTCTTAAAAGAGTTTTACGCAGAATGGGATCTTTAGCCATATTTAGAGAATTTTAATCTATAACCCGATTATTTCCATTTTCCTCCTTTCTTCACTATAATAAGAAGAAAGGAGGGATGGAAATGTATTATCAGCAAGCACTGCAACCGAATGAGTTATTGCCGACACTTTCTGAAACTGGCGAATGTCTATTCGTCATTCGCGCAACATTACCTCTGCGGACATATGAGGTTGCGGTCTATCGGTATGATAATCAATACTTCTTGCTCCAAGATGAAGCCTTCTTCGAGCAAATTGATCAAATTGCCAATATCAAACTTGGTGATGAAGAAGAAATTTTACCTTTTATTGAAGAAGCTTTGGAAGAAAATCATTATATTCTTGTGGAGAAAGCCTTCATACGCTTAGATTTATCCACATTACAGAAAATGGACGACCTTGAAAACATTGATATTTTGTTTTACGAGTTTATTGATTCATGGGGTGATGAATAATGAATCGCACGGAATATATCACGATCAAAGATGCAAAACTCAAAGCATTGTTTCAATCTTTAGGAGAAGAAGTTACCAATGTAGCGCTGATCGATGAAGAAAACAACATTGATGTGGTGGTTTTGTCGAATAGTGATTGGCAAGATCTTTTGTCGCAAGTGGATGAGGAAGTCAAGGCATCGTTTATTGAAGAGACCACCTCGTTTGATGCATTATCAGAAGATGAAACTTAGCACATAAACTGTTTTACTAAAAAACAACTAACCATCGTCACATTCTGGCAGCAGTTGGGCTGTCAGAATCAGGGACTGGTTAGTTGTTGTTTTGTGTCAGGTGATTTTGATTGAGATTGCTGATCGTTATTTACTTCGTAAGTGAACCGTTTTGACTTTCAGATATCCTTGATATAGATGGATACCAATCAATAATAAACCCATCACCAATGGAATCACTAGCAAATAAGGGGAATAATGGTACGTATCCTGAACTTGTTCGATGGATGATCGAGCGACTTCACTCCATGCCAGCTGGATCACTTGCAGACTAAACCCGGTCAGGAAACCAGCAATAATAAATAATCCGAAACCCAAATAAGGAATGTGGGCAGAACGTTGAAACAACGCAAATGCCACATATAAAATCAGCAATAAGCTGGGCACGCCGAATGAGAAGTAAGGATCTAACATGATATTTTCGACCTCCTTTTCTTTATCATACGCCAAAATCTGATTTTTGTGAACTTGCGTGCTATATTCATTACAGAGGAGTGTATCATGTCAGCGTATATTGAACCAATCAAAATCGCATTACTCGTATTTCCATTTCTCGCGCTTGCGATTTCCACGATCTTTTTTGTTCGCCAATATCGGCGATATGGCCGATTTATCTGGTCAAGAGGAATCATCTTGTATTCATTTGTCTTTTATTTATTGTGCGCCTATTTTTTGGTGATCTTGCCATTGCCAGCTATTTCTGAAGTGGCACAAATGACGGGACCAAAAATGGAGTGGCATTTGGGGGCGTCATGGGTCCATTTCATGCAGCAAACGGTCTTAGATATCCACGACCCAAGCACCTATCTGCCAGCTTTGAAGCAAGGCGTCGTCTTGGAGCCGCTATTTAATTTGCTGCTGACGGTCCCATTCGGTATTTACTTGCGCTATTACTTTAACTATTCATTCAAAAAAACCTTGTTGTTATCCTTTTGTCTTACGTTGTTTTTTGAATTGACACAGTTGACTGGTCTATATTTCATCTACCCACGGCCTTATCGACTCTTTGATGTCAATGATTTATTCGTCAATACTCTTGGTGGTGTGCTGGGGTGGGGGATTGCACCAATCTTTACTTTCTTGTTGCCATCCAGAGAAGAAATCGATGCCGAATCTTATGCCAAGGATACACGGGTGACAGTGACACGGCGCTTTTTCGCCTGGGCAATCGATTGGCTGATTTTAAATGTTTTTCAGACCTTCTTGTTGCTGATCGTCACACTGGTATCGCAAAAAAATATGCGCGATTTTACTGGTGACTATTGGTTTTTCGCTGTGGAAGTCTGTCTGTATTTCATGCTGATCCCTTATCTAACCAACGGGCAAACCCTTGGGAAAAAAATGGTACGCATCCGATTGATGCAAGAAGGACGGCAAAGAATCAGTTTTTCTGCATTGTTCCTTCGGTATGGTCTATTCTACTTGATTTATGCCAGTATCAGTCGAGTCAACCTGCTGTTCGCACCTTTCCTTCAATCAGATTCAGCTCTTTTGCTGATAGTGAGCTTGCTGATGGTCTTGCTGTTTGGCTTGCTGCAATTCGGCTTTTACCTCAATTTGATCTGGGGAGCCATCAGAAAAGAGCCGCGCTTCTTTTATGAGAAACGCAGCAAAACCTATACGATAAGTACGGTCCAACCAAAAGAAGGTTAGGAAAAGCCTGTAGATTATGCTATAATTCTAAAGATGTTAAAAGAAAGAAGGTGTTTGAATGTCTTTTGAGTCATTTAAATTTCAACCATTTATTTACGAAGCACTTGCGGAAAAACAGTTCGCAACACCAACTGAAGTGCAAGCCAAATTGATTCCGGTTATCCAAAAAGGCCGCAGCGTTGTCGGACAATCCCAGACGGGAAGCGGTAAAACCCATACATTTTTACTGCCTTTGATGGATCGAATCGATGCCAGCAAAGATGAAGTTCAAGTCGTGATCACGGCACCTAGTCGAGAATTAGCCGTTCAAATTTATCAAGCAGCCAAACAAATCGGCGGCTTCCATGATCCAGAGATCAGAGTATCAAATTTTGTCGGCGGCACCGATAAAAAACGCCAATTGGCCCGTTTAGGCAATCAACAACCGCATGTGGTTGTTGGAACGCCAGGTCGAATCCTTGATATGATCAACGAGCAAGCTTTATCCGTGCATACTGCACGAGCCTTTGTCGTGGATGAAGCAGACATGACATTGGACATGGGGTTTTTGGCAGAAGTCGACCAAATCGCCGGCCGCTTGCCAGCCAAATTGCAAATGCTGGTCTTCTCAGCGACGATTCCTGAGAAACTACGCCCATTTTTGAAGAAATATATGCAAAACCCATTGATTGAAGAAATCAAAGCCAAAGCCGTTATTTCTGATTCTATTGAAAACTGGCTGATCTCTACCAAAGGGAAGAACAAAAACAAATTGATCCACCAAATTTTGACGACTGGCCACCCGTATTTAGCCATTGTCTTCGCGAACACAAAAAGCCGTGTCGATGATATTGCGGATTACCTGAAAGGGCAGGGCTTAAAAGTCGCGAAGATCCATGGGGATATCAGTCCAAGAGAACGCAAACGGATCATGCGCCAAGTCCATGATTTAGAATTTCAATATGTCGTTGCCACTGATTTGGCGGCCCGCGGGATCGACATTGAAGGGGTATCCCACGTGATCAATGCGGAGATTCCTGCCGATTTAGATTTCTTTATCCACCGAGTGGGACGGACAGGACGCAACCATTTACCTGGTACGGCGATCACATTATATGATCCAGCAGATGAACAAGCGATCCAAGCCATTGAAGATCTGGGTGTGACTTTCCAACCGAAAGAAATCAAAAACGATGAAATCGTCGATACCTATGATCGTAACCGACGAACCAAGCGGGAAAAATCTCGTGACGAACTAGATCCTACTTTGATTGGTTTAGTGAAAAAGAAAAAGAAAAATATCAAACCAGGCTACAAGAAGAAAATTCAATGGGCCGTAGAGAAGAAAAACAAAGAAAAACGCAAGATCGAGCGACGCCAAACAACGCGTACTGCGCGTAAGAACAAGAAAAATTCGAATAGTTGATCGACTAAAGCAACCCTTGGATAAATCATTTCCGAGGGTTATTTTAGTTTTTTCAGCATGGTCACACAAGGAATCCCATCTTCCAAAAAAGGTGCAGAATGAATCTGATAGCCGCAAGATAAGTAAAAACCGCTGGCAGTGATTTCAGCTGAAAGGATGGCGCGTTCGGCACCTGCGCGTTGGCCTCGTTCTTCCAAGAAGGCTAGCAAGCGTTTGCCATATCCTTGTTGTCGATAGGCTGCAGCCACACAAAAACGATCCGGCTGCACTGTCATTGGGTCGCTTAATTGATAGCGCACGGTGGCGATTGGCTGATCATTGTCGTCCAGCCACAAGTAGTAAGGGCAAGTTTGATCCAATCGGTCAAACTCTAAAGCAGCGGGAATCTGTTGTTCTTCAACAAAAACCGTGCGTCGCAAGGCATAGACCTGTGCTGTCAACCAGGGACTGCGTCCAAAATAAAGCATGTATTTATTCCCTCCTGATTCATGGTATACTCTAGGTAAAGTAATTGTAGCAGATGAGAGGGGATATGACGTGGACTTTTTTGAGGCGTTGCAATGGAACAATTGGAAAAAGCTGCCGTTGGAGGTCAAACACCAGTTGATTCAACAGATATTGATGTATTTTGTCAGTCCATTAAAGGAAATAACCGATTTGCATCTAGTGGAATATGCGTATGCTGGAATAAAATGTACGACGTTTCAGCTAATGATCGATGATGAGGCCTTTGTATTTGTGCCAGGCACTTCTGAGGCAATCTTGGGCTGGGATTTAGGTGTTCAAGGGTTGACGCTATCAAGCTGGGGACAATCATGGCAAAAAGCAAATACCCATGCAGAAAGCTTGGCTCAAACCTATGGCTTCCAAAATGAACAGGATTGGTCTGACTATGTCAATGAATCTACCAGTCCGCTGCGTAAAGCTGAAATTGCGCCTATGCTGGTGCAATGTTATGCATTACCAGTTGGCAGTACCTTCGTGGGGATTCTCAACACCGTCACTGCAGAGTTTCGCGGCCATGTCGAGCGATACAATTTGTTTGCCGACGATCTACAAGGAACATTCCATCGGCCGACTTCCTTCGAAGAAAGCTTACGCTATGCGTTGCCTCAAGGAATCGTGAAAGAAAATCACTATTATGCTGCTTTGCATCCTCTGACCGACGATTATATGCTGTTCGATCATCAAGCAGTATCCCAAACGATGCTGCAAACAAGATTGGCTGCTGAGGGCTTTTCGTTGTTGTCAGAAGACCAGTGGGAATATTGCTGCGGCGCTGGCACGAGACGGCTTTTTCGCTGGGGGAATGAGAAATCCTGCGAGGATGGAATGACACTGCCTGCCTTTGAGCTGCTGGAACCCAATATGTTTGGCTGTATGTATGGGTTAGCAGACGGCTGGGAATTGACCGATGGCTTGTCGTTGAAAATGGATAAGTGGGCAGCTTGCGGTCATTCATTGTTGGATGCCTTGCCCTATGCCACCTACTATCGGTCACGGCAGATCTTGCAACCGGATAAACTTCTTTCTCCCCAAGATTATCGCTATCGTAAAGCGATTTTGATCGAAAAAGACCGCATCTAAGGATTGACTTTTTCCTTATCTTTCCTTATACTTTGAATGATAAAGGATATCGTTGGTTTGGTGTTGCATCACAGAAAGTTTTTCACTGCTGAGAGAAAAACATGTGCCCAGCTGAATGGCTCCCTTTGATCGGTTTTCAACAGCAATGTTGACGCGTACTCAGTGTTAGCGAGTCTAAGAGGTAATGAGTTACATCATTGCAAGCAAGGTGGTACCGCGTGTTGACGTCCTTGTCTTTGCAATGGTGTTTTTTTGTCTTTTTTTCTATACGCCGCGATCAACAGGAGAGCGTATGCACCACGACCTAAACGAACACAGCAGAAAGTAGGAGAATAAAGTGAAACAATTATCCAGTGCAGAAGTACGCAAACTGTTTTTAGATTTTTTCCAATCTAAAGGCCATTCTATCGAACCAAGTGCATCATTGGTTCCTGTCAATGACCCGACATTATTATGGATCAATTCGGGTGTCGCAACATTAAAGAAATATTTTGATGGTTCAGTCGTACCTGAAAATCCGCGTATCACCAATGCCCAAAAATCAATTCGGACCAACGACATCGAAAATGTGGGTAAGACTGCCCGTCACCATACAATGTTTGAAATGCTAGGAAATTTTTCCATCGGTGATTATTTCAAAAATGAAGCGATTCATTGGGCCTGGGAATTTTTAACTGGTGCTGAATGGATGGCTTTTGATCCGGAAAAATTATATGTGACTGTTTACCCGAAAGATACGGAAGCAAAACGCATTTGGGCGGAAGAAATCGGTTTGACTCCAGAACATATTGTTGAGATCGAAGACAATTTCTGGGATATCGGTGCGGGCCCATGTGGACCGGATTCAGAGATTTTTTATGATCGTGGTGAAGCGTTTAATGATGTAGCGGAAGATGATCCAGAAAATTATCCTGGCGGCGAAAATGAGCGTTATTTAGAAATTTGGAACTTAGTCTTTTCTGAGTTCAACCACCAGCCTGACGGTTCTTATGAACCACTGCCGCACAAAAACATTGATACGGGGATGGGTCTGGAACGGATGGTATCGATCGTGCAAAATGCACCAACCAACTTTGAAACGGACCTGTTTATGCCGATCATTGAAGCAGTTGCCCAATTGAGCGGAAAAGTCGCATATGGCGATAGCAAAACAACGGATATCTCGTTCAAAGTCATCGCTGATCATATCCGTGCGCTTTCTTTTGCGATTGGCGATGGCGCACTGCCATCAAATGAAGGCCGCGGCTATGTCTTGCGTCGTTTGCTCCGTCGTGCGGTCATGCATGGTAAGAAATTAGGGATCGACGCTGCTTTCTTGTATAAATTGGTGCCAATCGTTGGCGGGATCATGGAAAGCTACTATCCTGAAGTATTGGCACAACAAGCCTTTATTGAAAAAGTCGTTCGCAGTGAAGAGGAACGTTTCCATGAAACTATCAATGAAGGTTTAGCCATCTTGAACGATGTCATCGCTGCAGTCAAAGCTGCTGATCAAGATACATTGCAAGGGGCAGATATTTTCAAACTATATGATACGTATGGTTTCCCAGTAGAATTAACAGAAGAAGTGGCAGAAGACGAAGGATTGAAAGTCGATCATGCAGGGTTTGAAGCTGAAATGGAGGCACAACGGACCCGCGCACGTTCTGCCCGTCAAACGGAGTTATCTATGGGCGTTCAATCTGCTTTGTTGACAGACATCAAAATCGACAGCCGTTTCGTCGGCTATGACACCCAAGAAGTCAAAAGTTCTTTGCGCGTCTTGATCCAAGAGGAAGCATTGCAAGATACGGCGAATGAAGGCGAAGCGCAATTGATTTTTGCTGAAACGCCATTTTACGCAGAAATGGGTGGACAAGTCGCAGATACTGGAACGATCGTTGATGAAACAGGTCAAATCGTTGCTGAAGTCACCGACGTGAAGAAAGCGCCGAATGGTCAATTCCTTCATACAGTCACGATCCTTGCACCGATCACAGTCGATACAGTGTATTTCTTGCAAGTCGACCAGCACCGTCGCAATAAAATTATCAAAAACCACACAGCAACCCACTTGCTGCACAAAGCGTTGAAAGAAGTATTGGGCAATCATGCCAATCAAGCCGGTTCATTAGTGGCACCTGGGCACTTGCGTTTTGACTTTAGCCATTTTGGCCAAGTCACTGCCGACGAACTGAGCCAAATGGAACAGATCGTCAATGAAAAGATTTGGGCTGCTTTGCCAGTCGTAACCATTGAAACCGACATCGATACTGCCAAAGGCATGGGCGCGATGGCTTTATTCGGTGAGAAATACGGCCATGATGTTCGGGTAGTGAATGTAGCAGATTGGTCGATCGAACTATGCGGGGGAACCCACGTTGTGAATACGGAAGATATCGGTATCTTCAAGATCATTTCAGAATCTGGTATTGGCGCAGGCGTTCGTCGGATCGAAGCGGTAACTAGTGAAGAAGCCTATCGCTTGCTGCAAGACGAGGAAGCACAATTGAAAGCTGTTGCCTCTATCGTGAAGTCCGCACAAATCAAAGAAGTGGTTGCCAAGACAGAACAATTGCACATGCAATTGCGGGAACTGCAAAAAGAGAATGAAGCACTGGCGAGCAAATTGGCCAATCAGCAAGCTGGAGATGTCTTTAAAGAAGTCGAAGAGATCAATGGTGTCCGTGTGATCACAGCCAAAGTCAATGTCAAAGATATGAACCAACTGCGTCAATTGGCCGATCAATGGAAACAAAAAGACTACTCTGACGTGTTGGTCTTAGCGACTGCCAATGATGGCAAAGTCAATCTTTTGGCAGCTGTGAATGCAGCGGCTAATGCCAAAGGCATAAAGGCTGGCGACCTGATCAAAACCATCGCACCAATCGTTGGCGGTGGGGGTGGCGGCCGTCCTGATATGGCGCAAGCAGGCGGTAAGAATCCTGAAGGAATCGCAGAAGCCTTGACCAAAACCAAAGAATGGTTAGCCGAAAAATAAAACAACCCTTATTTATATTTAGACGCAAGCGATTGTCAGAAGATAACAGAATGATTGAGGTCATTCTGTTATCTTTTTAAATGTACGTTTATCTGGTCCTATCATTGAGAGTCAAAAAAAACTTTTTTTCAAATGAAGAGAGGAATAGTTGTTTAAATCTTTTCTTTCGGGGTAAAATAAGAAAGACGAAATTTTAGGTGAGAGGGGGACGACTTGTGGCTGATTTTAATCAGAAAGGCAATCGTCAAAACGGATCTGATGACCGTGTGGCGATCGGTGTGCGGGCAGGTTGGCTAGGGCTGGGATCGAACCTTGTCTTGTTTATCGGCAAGTTTTTGATTGGCTTATCGGCGGGATCAGTGGCGATCATGGCTGATGCAATCAACAGTTTGACCGATACAGCTTCCTCATTGCTAACGTTGATCGGCTTTCGGATCGCGGGGAAGCCAGCAGATAGTGAGCATCCTTATGGACATGCCCGTTTTGAATCCATCAGCGGGTTTGTAGTCTCTTTGCTAATCACCTTTGTTGGGGGGCAATTCTTGCTTTCCTCAATCAATAAAATCATCACACCGGAACATATTCGCCTTTCGCCTATGCTGTTTGTTGTCTTGATCTTATCGATTGGTATCAAAGTCTGGCAGGGCTTGATGTACCGATCGCTGTCAAAAAAAATCGATTCGGCGACATTGCAAGCCAGTGGCCAAGACAGCATCAATGATGTCATCACGACAGCTGCTGTTTTATTGTCAGCAATCGTGGAATGGCTGACAGGCTGGCGGGTCGATGGGTACGTTGGGTTGCTGATCGCGCTGTATATTTTATATAATGGGATACAAATGATTCGCACATTTATCAATGATTTGTTAGGCAGTCGTCCAACCGAAGCCGAGTTGACAGAAATGGAAGAACGGTTGGCTAGTTATCAGACGATCTTGGGTTTTCATGATCTGCTCGTTCATAATTATGGCCCTTCAAATCGGTTTGCGAGTGTGCATATAGAAGTGGATGATACCTGGACCTTGAATCAAGCCCATCAAGTGATCGATCAAATCGAGCATGACTTTTTCACGCAGCTTCAAGTGGAGCTTGTTTGCCATTTGGATCCGGTCCCGATCCATGATCCGCATTATCGCCAATTGAGACAAGCCGTCAAAAGATTGCTGCGGATGATCGATCCGCAACTAAGAATGCATGATTTTCGTGTGTCGGGGGAAAAGATTTACTTTGATCTGGTCATCCCGAATGAAGCGCTCTATCCAGATGCGGTTATTCGGCAAATGATGCAGGAAAAAATGACGGAGGAATTAGGAAACTATGTGGTGGAGATCACCTTTGACCATAGTTATCTATTGTAGGAGGAAAATATGATTAAAATGGATATGAGTATGGTGTCAACTGTCTTTGTGGCGCTGCTCTTTATCAATACAGTGGCAGCCCTCATTACGGTGTTTCGCAAACCACGCTCGATAGCAAGTGTGTTTGCCTGGATGATGACGTTGGTGTTCATACCAGGATTAGGGTTTGTTTTGTATTTGTTTTGCGGTCGGGGGATCGATGGAGAAATCATTTATAAATTTAGTGAGCACCACCAAAGCCGCATCAATGAAATCAATCAAATCATCAAAATGCACAACTATTCTTTCCCTGATCATCCCTATTCGGATGACAACCATTTATTGGAACGCTATTTTAAAAACTTAGATGAGTCGCCGTTGACAAAAGGCAACAAAGTTGATTTTTATACCGATGGCAAAGAGAAATTTGCGGCATTGTTTGAAGATATCAAACAAGCCCAAGATAACGTGCATGTAGAGTATTACTCCTTTTTTAATGATGAGATCGGTGGTCAATTTTTATCGATCTTGATCGATAAAGCCAAAGAAGGGGTCGAAGTTCGTTTGGTGTATGATCCATGGGGATCACCAAAAGCCAATCGGAAGTTTTTTCAACCGTTGATCAATGCGGGGGGGAAAGTTGCCCCGTTCATTACATCTAAAAATTTGATCCGTAATACCCGATTGAATTATCATTTGCATCGGAAAATCGTGGTTATCGATGGACAAATCGGCTGGACGGGCGGCTTTAATGTAGGGGATCAGTATTTAGGTAAAAAAGCCAAATTTGGTTACTGGCGAGATACCCACGCCCGTATCGTTGGTACCGCTAGTTTTACGTTGCAAGAGATTTTTATCCGCGACTGGAATGCTTCTGTACAAAAAGAAGAAGACCAGCTGGAATATGCAGACAATTATTTTATTTTGCCTTCAAAAGAGCTTTCTGGCAATGTGGATATGCAAATCGTGGCTGACGGACCAGAATCAGAAACCGAAATTCTCAAAGGCGGCTTCGTCAAAATGATTTTGGCTGCCAAAGAGTCCATTTGGATCCAAACACCTTACTTGATTCCCGATGATAGTATGATGAACGCACTGGAAATCGCGATCCATTCAGGTGTCGATGTTCGCATCATGATCCCTTGTATGCCAGATCATCCATTTATTTATCGTGCTACGCAGCATTATGCCAATTATTTGCATCGTCGGGGCGCCAAAATCTATGTGTATAACAATGGATTCTTACACGCCAAGACGGTGATGATGGATGACACGATTTGTTCATTTGGGACCACCAATCAAGACATCCGCAGTTACGCATTGAACTTTGAAGTCAATGCCTTTACTTATGACCATGATGTCACGCAAACGTTGAAACAATTTTTTGAAGAGGATATGCAGCAATCGACATTGCTGACGGATGAACTATTGGCGGAACAATCCTATTGGCTGCGATTCAAGCAAAACTTTTCACGACTGCTTTCACCGATCTTGTAATTTCAGGGCTTTGGCCAACCCTTGTCTGGCCAGATGATCGGCGCCCTTATTTTGACTTTCGGGAATCCATTGAATGATCGCCAAAGCATACTGATCTAGCAAAAGATGAATCTGCTGTAAATAATCTTTGAAATCGGGATTATTGGTATAGTCTTTATCAATGGTCTGCGCCACGATTTTACTATCGGTAAAGAACATGCAGGTTTGCTGATGCAGCTTTCTTTCCAAGACAAAGGTCAACGCTTGGGCCATGACGGCGAATTCAGCTTGATGGTTGCTGCCTTGTGCTAATGGGAAGGACAGTTGTTCATATATCTGGTCACCGACAAGCATGATGCCGCCGCCGCTAGGACCAGGATTGCCTTTTGTAGAAGCATCGAGATAGATTTTTAACATATTTTCACCCTTTTTGTTATGATTAACTTATAGTATACAAGAAATAAATGGTGTGAGGAACATATATGAAGCGTAAATTTTACTGGCAGCCAGAAGCTGCAACAGCGATTATTTATTGGTCATTGACTTTGATCATTTTATTTTATAGTTTGATTTTGGCTTTGGAGAATACCAGACCCTACTGGAAAAGCAATTTGGTGCTGGCGTTCTTTGTGTTATTTGTCTATTTGGGCTCGCGGCGCAAAGTATCGTTAGATGATACGCAACTCACGATCCGTTATGCCCGTATTTGGAAAAAAAGAGTGATCCGTTATACAGAGATCGAACATCTCTGCAATGAAGGACGGATGTTGAAGATTTCAACCAGCAATGAGCAATGGACCGCTGCTTTCCGCAAACAGGATGTTTCAGCTTTGGCGGAATATTTGTCGGATAAAACAGCATTGCCGATTGTTTCAGGTGTGGTAGAAAAAAGACCGCCGATCGACTAATGATAAAGTGCTCTCTGGATGCTGCGGCAGAAGGAGAGGCTTTTTTTTTGCTATTGGGCACAAACTCGGGCTTCACATCTATTGAAAAACTAGTATAATGGATATATAGCAAACGAATCTTTATTTATATGCTAAATAGTTCGTGAATAGAGGGTTTAAATGAAATCAGATATTGAAATAGCACAAGAATCAACGCTTAAACAGATTATTGACATTGCGCAGACCATTGGCTTGACTGAAGATGATGTATCTTTATATGGCAAATATAAGGCCAAACTGGAGTGGTCAGCGATCGAAGCACGCAAACAACAAGCAACCGGGAGATTGGTCCTAGTTACGGCAATCAATCCAACGCCTGCTGGGGAAGGCAAATCGACCGTGACCATCGGTCTTGCAGATGCCTTGAATCGGATCGGGAAGCAATCCGTGATTGCATTAAGAGAACCTTCATTGGGGCCTGTGATGGGTGTCAAAGGCGGTGCGGCCGGTGGCGGCATGGCACAAGTGTTGCCGATGGAAGATATCAATTTGCACTTTACAGGAGATATGCACGCGATCACTGCGGCGAACAATGCCTTGTCCGCTTTGATCGATAATCATATCCAACAAGGGAATGAACTAAACATCGATCCCCGCAGAGTGAGTTGGAAGCGCGTCGTCGATTTAAATGATCGGGCCTTGCGACAAGTGATCGTAGGACTAGGTGGACCTGTGCAAGGTGTACCTAGAGAAGATGGATTTGACATCACAGTCGCCAGTGAAATTATGGCCATTTTATGTTTGGCCACCAGTATCGATGATTTGAAACAACGCTTGAGTCACATTTTGATTGGGTATACGTATGACCGGCAGCCTGTTTTCGTAGCAGATCTTCAAATCCAAGGTGCATTGGCCTTATTACTCAAAGATGCCTTGAAACCGAATCTTGTCCAAACGATCGAAGGTACACCAGCCTTTGTACATGGCGGCCCATTTGCCAATATTGCGCATGGCTGCAACAGCGTGATCGCTACAGAATCTGCTTTGCGTTTAGGCGCTTATACTGTAACGGAAGCCGGATTTGGTGCTGATTTAGGGGCTGAAAAATTTTTGGATATCAAAACACCGAATTTGTCCAAAGCGCCGGATGCCATCGTCGTCGTCGCAACGATCCGCGCCTTGAAGATGCATGGCGGTGTAGCAGTCAATGCGCTAGGTAGCGAGAATCTTGACGCGATCCGAGCAGGCTTTGGCAATTTGGCTCGTCATGTCAGCAATCTGCGGAAATACCAAATACCTGTGGTCGTGGCATTAAATGGATTTGTCCAAGATACTGAACAGGAAAGACTACTGGTAGAAGACCTGTGCCAAGAGATAGATGTCCAAGTTGCTAGAACCGATGTGTGGGCGCAGGGAGGCGCAGGGGGCGAAGCACTCGCGCAGGCTGTCGTCCAGACGATTGAGAGCACGCCTGCCCGCTATCAACGGTTATACTCGGATGCACAATCTTTGGTTGAAAAAGCCGAAACGATCGTACGTGAAATCTATGGCGGTTCTGCCGTTGAATTCTCAGCAAAAGCCAAAAGTCAGATAGCGGCTTTCGCTGAAAAAGGTTGGGATCAATTGCCTTTATGTATGGCGAAAACCCAATATTCCTTTAGTGATGACCCGCAACGCCTAGGGGCACCGAAGGACTTTACGGTCACCATCCGTGAATTTGTACCAAAACTAGGCGCTGGCTTTATCGTGGCGCTGACAGGAGCAGTCATGACTATGCCAGGCCTGCCGAAACAACCAGCTGCCTTGAAGATGGATGTCACTTCTGATGGACAAGCGGTGGGACTGTTTTAATAGAGAAGCACAACGACTACTGTCTGCACGATGGTAGTCGTTATTTTTGGTGCTTTGTCGTCTTTAGGCGCAAATTTCGGTTTTTCTTGTTATAATCAGAAGAGGTCTGACAAAAGCTGTTTTATTTTTGCAGATTTTCAAGTATACTTAAAAAATTGGAGTGTGTACCTGCTATGCAAATCGAAATCAAACGTCGCACAGGCTTTTTCGGCATGGCCAGTCCAATCAAATTGATACAAGTTGGACAACCGATTGCCAGTATCTCTCACGACCAATCACAACTGGTCACGATCGATCCGTCACAACCTTTGACGGTTAAATTGATGATGCTTCGCAGTCAACCTTATAGGGTGAAGCATGAGATGGTGCCGGTCAAGCTTGAGATTGTGCTTAATCCGCAGTTGAAACAGTTTTATTTTCTCAGTTATGGCCTGTTTTTCGTTTTTGCTGGTTTGAGCGGGTTATTTTATACGCAAGGCTGGCTTTGGCCGCTGTTGATTATGCTGATCGTCCTATATGGCGTCGGTTTGCGCTATTTCCTTGTGCGAGGTTATTTGATTAGGGAGGTTGAATAAGATGGCCAGTGGTGCCGATCTATTTCTAAGTAGTTTTAATCGGATCGAAAAATATTTGCGGGATGCATTAGATAATCCTCGAAATATGGGCTTCTCGGAAATGGTGCGTCGTTTGGCCAAGAGCCAAAAAGGAACGATCCGAAAAGCAGAAGATGATTTATTGCAAATGGCGCAATTGCGCAATGCGATCGTTCATGAAAAGATTGGTGAAAACTTTGTGATTGCCGAGCCGAATCAATGGGTGGTAGAACGTATTCAAGCCATTGAGAAGGAATTGCTGCAACCGGATCGTGTCGTCCCTAAATTTGCCAAAAAAGTGACTGGGTTCGAGAAAGATTTGCCTTTGACGGAATTATTGAAAACAGTGGCCCAAAAACGCTATTCGCAATTTCCTTTATATGATAAAGGGCAATTCTTAGGCTTGATCACGTTGCGTATCTTAGGCTATTGGTTTGCGAAAGAAAGTCAAACAGGCACATTGGATCTTGCCGGCCGCACGGCAGCTGAATTGTTGCATGCAGATGGTAAAAGAGCGAACTACTGCTTTGTTTCGCCAGATACGACCATCAGCGAAGTCGAGGAATTATTCCAGAAGAATACATTTCTTGAAGCCGTCTTGATCACCAAAAATCAAGACCCTAATGGCAATTTATTGGGGATTATTCGGCCGAGAGATATTTTTAATGAAGAGAGTGTGGAAGATAGATGATAGCAGTGTTTTTTTTATTAAGTGCAGTCGTGATTGGTTTGGATCAATGGCTGAAAATATGGATCGTGACCAACTATCAATTGGGTGAGATCCATTCGATGATCGATGGTATTTTTTCTTTAACTTATCTGCAAAATACAGGGGCAGCATGGAGTATTTTAGAAGGTAGAATGATTTTCTTTGCGATCATCACGGTCATTGCTGTGGCAGTCGTCATCTACTTGATGTTCCGCTACCGTAAAAACAGTTTGTGGTTTCGCTTCGGACTAGCATTTGTTCTCGCAGGGGCGATAGGCAACTTTATTGATCGGATGCAGCATGGCTATGTCGTTGATATGTTCCAATTTGATTTCATCAATTTCCCAATTTTCAACATTGCAGATATGTCATTGGTATGTGGGGTTATATTGATTTTTATTTATGCACTAACTGATGACGAAGCAAATGGGTAAGGAGAAAATCATGGAAAAACAACTTGAAGTAATCATTAAAGAAGAAAAAGGACGGGTTGACAAAGTATTGGCAGAACGATTGGCTGACCACACCCGGTCACAGATCCAGCAATGGCTTAAAGAAGATGCGGTGACACTTGAAGGAGAAGCCGTTCGTGCCAATTATAAAGTCAAATCTGGGGATCATTTCGTGATCCAAATCCCTGAACCTGAAGTATTAACCTTAGAACCAGAAAATATCCCTTTGACGATCGTCTATCAAGACAGCGACGTGGCAGTCATCAATAAGCCGCAAGGGATGGTGGTCCATCCGTCCGCAGGGCATCCAAACCATACTTTGGTCAATGCGTTGTTGTACCATCTGGATGATCTATCCACGATCAACGATGTCGTTCGTCCTGGGATCGTGCACCGCATCGATAAAGATACATCGGGTCTATTGATGGTGGCCAAAAACGACCATGCCCATGAATCGTTAGCCAAACAGTTGAAAGACAAGACCTCATTGCGCAAATACGTCGCATTGGTCCACGGCAATATCAGTCATGAGAAAGGCACGATCACTGCACCGATCGGTCGTTCAAAGGTCAATCGGAAGATGCAAGCGGTGATCGAAGATGGGAAGCCTGCGGTGACGCACTTTACCGTCTTGGAACGCTTTGATCAATTCACATTGGTGGAATTGCAATTGGAAACTGGCAGGACCCATCAAATCAGAGTCCACATGCAATATATTGGGTTTCCCTTAGCCGGAGATCCAGTCTATGGACCAAAGAAAACACTGAAGGGCAATGGCCAATTCTTGCACGCCAAATTGTTGGGCTTCACGCATCCGACAACAGGTGAAAACATGGTCTTTGAAGCACCATTACCTGCGTTGTTTGAAGAGACTTTAAACAAATTGCGAAAAAATGATTGATTTTTTATTTAAAGAAATGTATAGTATTCCTAACAAGTAAATAGCTCCTTTAAATGTAGTCCCGTGAGGCTAAGAAGGAATGAGTAAGCAGACGACTCCCGCGTTGGAGATCGAACCCTTACTGGATGATGACGCATACCCAAAACAAGAGTAACATCTAGGATTGGGCTGTAATCAGAAAACATGACTCCTACCTCTAGCAGGTAGGAGTTTTTTTATGTTCAAAATGAGGAGGAAAACAGATGACAGCAAAAGAAGTGGTAGATGCAGTAACAATGAAACGTGCCTTAACACGGATCACCTATGAAATCATTGAAAGAAATCGCGGCATTGAGGATTTGGTGCTTGTAGGGATCAAAACCCGCGGTATTTACATCGCACAAAGGATTGCAGAGCGTTTGAAACAATTGGAAGGCGTCGATGTGCCGGTGGGAGAATTAGATATCACGCTCTATCGTGATGACAAAAAAGCCGAAGAAGATCCAGAGATCCATTCTTCAGACATTCCGACTGCGATCGACGGCAAAGAAGTGATCTTGATCGATGATGTCTTATTTACAGGACGGACGATCCGCGCCGCGCTGGATGCCATTATGGATATTGGCAGACCGAGAAGAATCTCATTGGCCGTCTTAGTAGACCGCGGACACCGTGAGTTGCCGATCAGAGCTGATTTCGTGGGCAAGAATATCCCAACGGCTTTAAGTGAAGAAATCATCGTTGAGATGGAAGAAACAGACGGTTCAGACCGCATTATGATCAACAAAGAAAACGACTAGGAAGAAGTGTGACACACAGGATGGAGAAGCAAGAATTTCGTAACCCGGATGCAGTTTTAGACATTAAAGATCGACCAAAAGCCCTGCCTTGGCTAGGCCTTAGTTTACAACACTTATTCACAATGTTTGGGGCAACCGTTTTGGTGCCTATCTTAGTTGGGATCAATCCAAGTATCGCCTTAGTAAGTTCAGGGCTAGGTACATTGGTCTATCTGATCACCACTAAAGGGAAGATTCCAGCTTATCTTGGCAGTAGTTTTGCCTTCATCGCAGCGATGCAAATGTTGATGAAATCAGACGGCTATCCTGCCATTGCACAAGGGGCCATCACTACAGGTTTGGTTTATGTCATCGTATCGATGATCATCAAACGCGCGGGGGCAGCTTGGTTAGACAAAATCTTGCCGCCGATCATTGTTGGCCCGGTGATCATGGTTATCGGTCTTGGGTTGGCAGCGAATGCCGCGCAAAACGCGATGTACAATGACAGTGTCTATGACTTTAAATATATATTGGTCGCTTTAGCGACATTAGGCTTAACGATTTTCTTCAACATGTTCCTGCGTGGTTTCTTGGGACTGATCCCGATCCTGCTAGGGATCGTGGGGGGCTATCTGATCGCATTAGCAGCAGGTATCGTCGATGTTCAGCCGATTATCGATGCTGCTTGGTTCAGCTTACCTAGTTTCGAGATTCCTTTTGTCAACTACACACCAACTTTACACTTGAATGCCATTACCACAATGGCACCAATCGCTTTTGTGACAATGACTGAGCATATCGGTCACTTGATGGTCTTGAACAAATTGACCAAACGCAATTTCTTTGAAGAACCAGGACTGAATCGGACGTTGATGGGGGATGGCTTCGCACAGATCGTTGCCGGCTTTGTTGGCGGACCACCCGTGACGAGTTACGGGGAAAACATTGGCGTCTTAGCCATTACGCGGGTCCACAGTGTGTTCGTCATCGGCGGCGCCGCAGCATTAGCCATTATTTTGGGATTTGTCGGCAAGCTAAGTGCGTTGATCCTGAGCATCCCTGGGCCAGTGATCTCAGGCATCAGCTTTCTGCTTTTCGGTGTGATAGCCGCCAGCGGTTTGAAAATCTTGATCGATAACAACATCGATTTTGACCGCAAGAAGAACTTGATCATTGCTTCAGTCATCTTAGTCGTCGGTATCGGTGGACTGGTCTTCACAGTCGGAACCTTCACTTTATCGGCCATGGCATTAGCGACTGTCTTAGGCATCTTCTTAAACTTAGTCTTACCAGAAACCTCTCGCAGCGAAGAACAATAGACGAAAGACAAGCATCATCCGCATAAAAGGAGGATTACATTCATGATTATCCAATCCGAACAAATCAGCTTAAAACATCTCTTAACTGTAGAAGCCTTATCTGATCGTGAGGTCACGGGACTGATCAGAAGAGGGCAAGCCTTTAAAAAAGGGGCCAAGTGGACCCCGCAAAAACCGCAATATTTTGCAACCAATCTTTTCTTTGAAAATAGCACGCGCACCCATAAGAGTTTTGATGTCGCCGAAAAAAAATTGTGCATCGAAGTGATTGAATTCGACGCATCTACTAGCTCAGTTCAAAAAGGCGAAACGCTTTATGATACTGTCTTGACCATGTCTGCAATCGGCGTTGATATAGCGGTCATTCGCCATGGTGATGAACACTACTATGATGAATTGATCCAGAGTAAAACGATCCAGTGCAGTATCATCAATGGCGGTGACGGCAGTGGACAGCATCCTACCCAATGTTTGTTGGACTTGATGACCATTTATGAAGAATTCGGTCAGTTCTCGGATCTGAAAGTAGCAATCGTGGGTGATATCACCCATTCCAGAGTGGCGAAATCGAATATGCAGATGTTGAAACGATTAGGGGCGCAGGTCTTTTTCTCAGGACCAAAGGAATGGTATGACGAAGAATATGAAGTTTATGGCCATTGGCTGCCTTTGGATGAATTAGTCACTGAAGTGGATGTCATGATGATGCTGCGGGTCCAGCATGAACGACATGATGGCAAAGAGAGCTTTTCTAAAGAAGAGTATCTGAAACATCATGGATTGACGGTGGCTAGAGCAGCGAAAATGAAGGACCATGCGATTATCATGCATCCGGCACCTGTCAATCGGGATGTCGAGCTGGCCGATGCGCTTGTTGAAAGTATCCGCTCTAGAATCGTCACTCAGATGGCCAATGGCGTCTATATCCGCATGGCGATCTTAGAAGCCGTATTGAATGGCAAAGCGTAACCATCGCAGCAAAACACCAACCTAAGGAGGAAGAAAACATGAAAACACTGATTAAAAATGGTCAGATAATCAAAAAAGACAATCATTGCGTTCCTGCAGCGATTTGGATCGAGGACGGTAAGATTCGAGGCATTGGCAGTGACTTTTCTGACATAGCCTTTGATCAGATCATTGATGCCAAACAGCAACTGATCACAGCAGGATTGGTGGATGTTCATGTTCACTTCAGAGAGCCAGGATTTGAGTACAAAGAAACGATTGAAACAGGAAGTATGGCAGCAGCCAGAGGCGGATTTACCACCGTCTGTGCCATGCCAAATCTTGATCCTGTCCCAGATACCCCAGAGAAGTTAAACCGCGTTTATCAGAAAATTCAAACAGATGCGGCGATCAACGTCTTGCAATACGCGCCAATCACAGAGAATCTACGCAGTAACGTATTGACGGATGCAGCAGCCATGAAGAAAGCTGGCGCTTTTGCGCTAACAAATGATGGTGTCGGCGTCCAAACTGCAGGGACCATGTATCTGGCTATGAAAGCTGCTGCTGAAAATGATTTGGCGTTGGTCGCCCACACAGAGGATGATTCGCTTTTGTTTGGCGGTGTCATGCACGCAGGTCAAAAAGCAGAAGCGTTGGGCTTGCCAGGTATCTTGAGTGTGACGGAAGCTTCTCAGATCGCGCGAGATGTCTTGTTGGCGGAAGCGACGGGTGCCCATTATCATGTCTGTCATGTGTCGACAAAAGAGAGTGTCCGTGTGATTCGTGATGCCAAGAAAGCCGGGATCCATGTGACAGCTGAGGTTTCACCCCATCATTTATTGTTGGTGGATGAAGATATTCCTGCTGATGAAGGATTCTGGAAAATGAATCCACCATTGCGCGGTACAGACGATCGGCACGCATTGATTGAAGGTCTTTTAGATGGCACGATTGATTGTATCGCAACCGACCATGCGCCGCATGGCTTAGAAGAAAAAATGCAAAGTTTTTTAAAAGCACCATTCGGTATCGTAGGGTCAGAGTATGCGTTTCAATTGCTGTATACGCACTTCGTCAAAACAGGACGCTTTACCTTACAGCAGTTGATTGATTGGATGACAGTGAAACCAGCAGATGTCTTTGGCCTAGATACGGGACGTTTGACAGTAGGTGCACCAGCTGATCTGGCCATCTTTGATTTAGAGGGAGCCTATGAGATCGATCCAGCGCACTTTTTATCAAAAGGCGTGAATACCCCATTTGGTGGGTGGACATTGTACGGCGATACCAGTTATACATTTGTAAATGGCAACATAGTTTGGCAAAAAGGTGGGCGATAAGATGAAACGATGGTTGATTTTAGAAGATGGGACGTATTTTGAAGGCGAGGGCTTTGGCGCCAACATCAACGTCTATGGTGAAATTGTATTCACAACAAGTATGACGGGTTATCAAGAAACGATCACTGATCAAAGTTTCAATGGACAAATTATCACCTTTACCTACCCGATGGTGGGCAATTATGGTGTCAACCGAGATGATTACGAATCGATCGCCCCAACATGCAAAGGGGTCGTAGTCAAAGAACATGCCCGTCGTGCCAGTAATTGGCGCAATCAGTTGACTTTAGATGAATTTTTGACCCGCAAGAACATTCCAGGCATTGCTGGGATCGATACTCGGGCATTGACCCGCAAGATTCGGCAGCATGGCACGATGAAAGCGAGTATCGTTGATGCGGGGGATACGTTTGATCATGCCTTCGATCAGCTGAAAGCCGCTGTTCTGCCCACCAATCAAGTTGCACAGGTGTCAACATCAAAACCATATCCAAGCCCAGGCACAGGCAAAAACATCGTAGTCATCGATTATGGATTGAAACATAGTATCTTGCGGGAGCTGTCAAGAAGAAACTGCAACTTGACGATTTTGCCATACAATACCACTGCACAAGAAATACTTGATCTAGCACCAGATGGCGTGATGTTGACCAATGGCCCAGGAGATCCCAAGAGTTTGCCAGAAGCCATTACGATGATTCAAGGCATTCAAGGAAAGGTACCGATCTTCGGCATATGTTTGGGACATCAATTGTTTGCGCTAGCGAATGGGGCAGATACGTACAAAATGAAATTTGGTCACCGAGGTTTGAATCATCCGGTGCGAGAGATCGCAACAGGACGGATCGATTTCACCTCACAGAACCATGGCTTTGCGGTGGCTGAATCTTCTATTGATCCAGAAAAATTGATGATCACCCATGTGGAAGTCAATGATGGCACGATCGAGGGGGTACGTCATCGCCGCTACCCAGCATTCAGTGTCCAATATCACCCAGACGCTGCACCTGGACCCCATGATGCAGTGCACTTATTTGATGAATTTTTAGAAATGATCGACGCTTGGAAGGAGCAGAACTAATATGCCAAAACGTACAGATATCAAGAAAATCATGGTTATCGGCTCTGGTCCTATCATTATTGGACAAGCTGCAGAATTCGATTATGCCGGCACACAAGCGTGTCTGGCGCTAAGAGAAGAAGGCTATGAAGTCGTGCTCGTCAATTCAAATCCGGCAACGATCATGACTGATAAAGAGATTGCCGATAAAGTTTATATTGAACCAATCACCTTTGAATTTGTGTCAAGGATTCTTCGGAAAGAACAGCCAGATGCAATCTTGCCAACATTAGGCGGTCAAACAGGGCTGAATATGGCAATGGAATTGGCCAATTCAGGAATCTTAGATGAGTTGCAGATCGAGCTATTGGGTACCAAATTATCAGCGATCGACCAAGCAGAAGACCGCGATCTTTTCAAACAATTGATGGAAGAACTAGAGCAGCCGATCCCAGAATCTGAAATCGTATCGACTGTTGAAGCAGCCGTGACCTTTGCGAAAAAAATCGGCTTTCCGATCATCGTGCGGCCAGCCTTTACGTTGGGGGGCACCGGCGGCGGCATGTGCAACAATGAAGAGGAACTGCGTCAAATTGCGGAAAACGGCTTAAAATTATCGCCAGTGACCCAATGTTTGATCGAGCGTAGTATTGCTGGATTCAAAGAGATCGAATACGAAGTGATGCGAGATTCTGCCGATAATGCCATCGTTGTCTGCAACATGGAAAACTTTGATCCTGTGGGGATCCACACTGGCGATTCGATCGTCTTTGCCCCAAGCCAAACATTGTCAGACCATGAGTATCAAATGCTGCGGGATGCATCATTGAAAATCATTCGGGCTTTGAAAATCGAAGGCGGCTGCAACGTCCAGTTGGCACTTGATCCCCATAGCTTTAATTACTATGTGATCGAAGTCAATCCGCGGGTCTCTCGTTCCTCCGCATTGGCCAGTAAAGCGACCGGCTATCCAATTGCCAAACTAGCAGCCAAAATCGCTGTCGGATTGACTTTAGATGAAATGAAAAATCCAGTGACGGAGACAACTTATGCCGAGTTTGAACCAGCGTTAGATTATGTTGTTGCAAAAATCCCTCGCTGGCCATTCGATAAATTCGAAACTGGCGATCGGCGCCTAGGGACACAAATGAAAGCCACTGGTGAAGTCATGGCCATCGGCCGCAATATCGAAGAATCATTGCTGAAGGCAGTGCGTTCATTGGAAATCGGCACCAATCATATTGAAATCAAAGAATTGGCAGAGCTGTCAGACAATGACTTGATCGAAAAAGTGATCAAAGCCCAGGATGATCGGTTGTTTTATGTCATGGAAGCCATTCGTCGCGGTTATACGATAGAAGATTTGAATGAGATGACCAAAATCGATCTCTTCTTCCTAGATAAACTGCTGCATATCTTCGAAATCGAACAAGCATTGGCAACAGCCAAAAATGACCTAGCACACTTGAAAGAAGCGAAGCAAAACGGCTTCACTGACCGTACGATTGCTGGCATATGGCAAACGACAGAAGATGCAGTTCGTGCTCAACGTCATGAAGCGAAGCTGCTGCCTGTTTACAAAATGGTTGATACCTGTGCGGCGGAATTTGAGTCAGCAACGCCATATTTTTACAGCACCTATGAATTTGAAAATGAAAGCCAACGCAGCGCAAAAGAATCCGTGCTGGTTTTAGGCTCAGGGCCAATCAGAATTGGACAAGGGGTCGAGTTTGATTATGCGACTGTTCATTCAGTCAAAGCAATCCAAGCGGCGGGATATGAAGCGATCATCATGAATAGCAATCCGGAAACCGTGTCTACAGACTTTTCAATCTCCGATAAACTATACTTCGAGCCTTTGACTTTGGAAGATGTCTTGAACGTCATTGACTTAGAGCAGCCGATCGGCGTTATCGTGCAATTTGGTGGACAAACCGCGATCAATTTAGCAGAACCCTTGGCCAAACATGGAGTCAAAATTTTAGGGACCAGCATTGAGGATCTAGATCGTGCTGAAAACCGCGATTTATTTGAGCAAGCATTACAGAAATTGGCCATTCCGCAACCGCCAGGAGATACCGCGACTAATGAACAAGAAGCGATCGCCATTGCACAAACAATCGGTTATCCTGTGTTGGTGCGTCCAAGCTATGTCTTGGGTGGACGGGCAATGGAAATCCTCGAAAACCAGGCAGATCTACAAGATTATATGCGCCATGCAGTCAAAGCTTCTCCAGAGCATCCAGTCTTAGTCGATCGGTATTTGGTTGGGAAAGAGTGTGAAGTAGATGCGATCTGCGATGGGGAAACAGTGTTGATTCCCGGGATCATGGAGCATATCGAGCGCGCTGGGGTCCATTCAGGAGATTCGATGGCAGTTTATCCGCCGCAAAATCTTTCAGATGACATCATCGCAACGATCGAGGATTATACCAAACGCTTGGCAATCGGTATGAACTGTATCGGTATGATGAACATTCAGTTCGTGATCCACGAAAATCAGGTCTATGTGATCGAAGTCAATCCTCGTGCAAGTCGTACAGTACCATTTTTAAGTAAAGTTACTGAAATCCCGATGGCGCAAATTGCCACAAAAGCGATTTTAGGCGATAAGATCACAGCACTCGGCTATCATGACGGTTTGTATCCAACACCGAATGAGGTGCATATCAAAGCACCCGTCTTCTCCTTTACAAAACTTTTAAAAGTCGATACGTACTTAGGCCCTGAAATGAAGTCAACAGGGGAAGTCATGGGTTCAGACAAGAATTTAGCAAAAGCACTGTATAAAGCCTTTGAAGCATCAGGGTTGCATATTCCTGAATTTGGCAAAGCACTCTTTACAGTTTCTGATGAAAGTAAAGAAGAAGCCGCAGCTTTAGCGGCCAGATTCTTCGAGGTTGGCTTTACTTTACTGGCTACAAACGGCACGGCGGATTACTTTGAAGCGCAAGGGCTGCCTGTCACGAGAGTTGCCAAAATCTCTGATTCTGCCGCTTCAGAAAACGTGGTAGATTTGATCAGAAATGGCACCACACAAGTCGTAGTCAACACCATGGATAAAGATCGACGCAATACCACCGAAGATGGGTTTATTATTCGTCGAGAAGCAGTAGAACATGGTGTACCGCTGTTTACCTCGCTTGATACGGCAGATGCGATTTTAAAAGTGATGGAATCTCGGAGTTTTTCTACAAAAGCAATATAACGGATAGGGGTTTGACGACGGATGAAACAAGAAGACATGACAATCGTAAGACAACGGCAACTGGCGCCGAGGATTTTTGAAATGACGCTAAAAGGGGAATTGGTCAGTCAAATGACCACCCCTGGTCAATTTCTTCATCTTAGGGTGCCGCAACAGGCTTTTCTCTTACGGCGGCCGATAAGTATCAATCATGTAGATTTAGCAAAAAAAGAATGCCGGATCATTTACCGGGTCGAAGGAGAAGGCACTGAGATTTTCTCACATTTGACAACGGGAGATTTGCTAGATGTGATGGGTCCTTTAGGCAATGGTTTTCAATTTCATCATTTGACCCCCGGCGAAACAGTGTTCGTAGTGGGTGGCGGTATTGGTGTACCACCCCTCTATGAACTATCCAAACAGTTGCGCCAACGTCAGATCAACGTCATCCATTTCCTTGGATTTGCCAGTAAAGATGTCATGTATTACGAGGCAGAATTTAAAGCTTTAGGTGATACGCGGATCGCCACAGATGATGGCAGTTATGGTGTACAAGGAAATGTCGGAAATGTATTGATGGCTGCAGCCCAAACGCCTGCAGCTGTCTTTGCATGCGGCAACAACGGTTTATTGAAAACAGTTGCCCAACTCTATGAAGCGCTTGATGATGTGCAACTTTCGATGGAAGCCCGCATGGCTTGCGGGATGGGGGCTTGTTACGCTTGTGTTTGTCACACGAAAGAGGATGAAACGGGTGTCAAAAGCGTCAAGGTCTGTGATGAAGGGCCTGTCTTTCAAGCGAGAAAGGTGGTTATCTAGAGATGGTTTTACAAGTGAAACTACCCGGATTAGATTTAGCGAATCCGATCATGCCTGCGAGCGGCTGCTTTGGTTTTGGAGCAGAATATGACAAATACTATGATATCAGTCAACTTGGTGCTGTGATGATCAAAGCCACGACGCCTGAAGCCCGTTTTGGCAATCCAACGCCGCGGGTTGCCGAAACCCCAAGCGGTATGCTGAACGCCATTGGTCTGCAAAATCCCGGTCTGGATGCCGTCTTGGGGCAAATTTTACCGGATTTAGCCGCTAAGCACCCCACATTGCCGATCATTGCCAATGTGGCGGGTTCAACAGTCGAAGACTATGTGCTTGTTTGTAAAGAGATCAGCCAGGCGCCGAATGTCAAAGCGATCGAACTGAATGTATCTTGTCCCAATGTCAAACATGGTGGCATCGCTTTTGGTACCGATCCAGCAACTGCTGGTGCTTTGACAGAAGCCGTTAAAGAAGTGTCGCAGGTACCAATCTATGTCAAATTGTCACCGAATGTGACTGACATCGTGCCGATTGCTCGCGCGATCGAAGCAGGCGGGGCGGACGGGTTCACGATGATCAATACTTTATTGGGGATGCGGATCGATCTGAAAACCAGAAAACCAATTCTTGCCAATCAAACTGGTGGCTTGTCGGGACCGGCGATCAAACCAGTAGCAATACGTCTGATTCGGCAAGTCGCACAAGTTTCGCATTTACCAATCATTGGCATGGGTGGTGTGATGACCGTGGATGATGTACTGGAAATGTTTCTAGCCGGTGCGCAAGCCGTGGCAGTGGGAACCGCAAATTTCACCGATCCTTATATTTGTCCGAAACTGATCGACGCTTTACCCTTGCGGATGGCAGAACTCGGTATATCTTCCTTGGAACAACTCATCAAAGACGTCAGAGAGGAGCTTGATCAATGAATCAACGACCAATCATTGCATTAGATTTTCCAAACAAACAAGAAATCGAGGCGTTCTTCACCCATTTTCCGCAGCATGAATCCTTATTTGTAAAAGTCGGCATGGAAATTTTTTATCAAGAAGGGCCGGCAATCGTTGCTTGGTTAAAGGATCAAGGCCATGATGTCTTTCTTGATTTGAAGTTGCATGATATACCTAACACCGTCGAAAGAGGGATGGCTCGTTTGGCTGGTCTGGGGGTTTCATTGACCAATGTCCATGCCGCCGGTGGTATCGACATGATGGAGGCGGGTCTAGCTGGATTACACAAAGGCACGCCAACCGGTGCGCGGGTACCAGACCTGATCGCGGTGACGCAATTGACTTCCACCAGCGAAGCACAAATGCACCGAGATCAGCAAATTTTGACTTCTTTGCAAGATAGTGTCTTGCATTATGCCAAATGTGCGCAAACTGCTGGTCTGCAAGGGGTGGTCTGCTCAGCACATGAAGCAAAGAAAATCAAAGAACACACGAGTGAGAATTTTATTCGCTTGACACCCGGGATCCGACCAGCCGGCAGTGCCATTGGTGATCAAAAACGGGTGATGACACCGCAAAATGCCCGTAAAGCTGGCGCTACGATGATCGTTGTCGGTCGGCCAATCACGCAAGCGGCATCTCCATATGAAAGTTATCTTGCAATCAAAGAAGCATGGGAGGAACAATAATGCATACACAAGCCAAACAAATTGCCAAAGATTTATTAGCCATCGAGGCCATCTTTCTACAACCAAATGCGCCCTTCACTTGGGCTAGCGGCATCAAAAGTCCAATCTACTGTGACAATCGCATCACGATGAGTTATCCGCAAGTCAGACGCGCCATCGCACAAGGACTAGCTGAGAACATCAAAACGACGTTTCCTGATGTTGAAGTCATCGCTGGTACTGCAACAGCCGGCATTCCTCATGCAGCATGGGTAGCTGAATTGCTTGATTTACCAATGGTTTACATTCGCAGTCAAGCCAAAGCCCATGGAAAAGGCAATCAAATCGAGGGACGAATCACCCCTAATCAAAAAATGGTCGTGATCGAAGACCTTCTTTCCACCGGCGGCAGTGTGCTCGAAGCTTGCAGTGCAGCAAAGAGAGAAGGCGCAGATGTGTTAGGTGTCGCCGCTATTTTCACTTATGAATTGCCGCAAGTAGCAGCAAACTTTGCTGAAGCAGGATTGCCTTTTGTTACGCTGACAAATTATTCGACCTTGATCGATGTGGCATTAGAAACGGGTAAGATTCAAGCAGATGATGTGGCCTTGTTGAAAGAGTGGCGCCAGTCACCAGCAACATGGAAAGCCAACGACTAAATCATTCTTCATGAAACGAATAACGAATAGCTTACAGTCAGCTGTAAGCATATTCGTTTTCATTTTATTTATTTTCTGATAGCATGGGGAGAAAGTTTTCTTAGCGTAAACTTTACAATGACTATTCGCTTGATATAGGAGGCTGTTTGTTTGAAAAGAAATATGGATGTGCCCTGGAGTTATTCAGGCGATAATGGACCCGAACATTGGCATACATTGTGTGACTGGTATGCAGAAGGCGCGGAGTTCCCGTTGCAATCCCCAATCGCATTGGTCCATGACGAAACCGAAGAACCAATCGATCAAGATCTGACGTTCCATTATACCCGTGAGCAATTTACCGAGAAAGAATTTAAAAATACGATCCACTTTGTTCCCTTCGATAAAGAGAGCTATGTGACGTTCCAAGGGGTCGACTACCACTTGACGGATATTCATTTCCACATGCCTTCAGAACATATCATCGATGACGAACAACAAGAACTTGAATTTCATTTAGTGCATATGAATGAAGCAGGGCAGAACTTGGTTGTTGGTATCTTATTCCGTCTGACGGATAAACTGAACTGGATCTGCAATGCACAAGATGACAGTATTTGGGATTTCGAAAACCATGTCCAATGGTTCGATCCGAGCATGTTCTTACCAGAACGGACCCACCATTTTCATTATGTGGGGTCATTGACTACACCACCAACCAAAGGACCGATCAACTGGTTCGTTTTTGACTGGGTGGGAGAGATGAGCCGCAAGTTTATTCAAGAATTCCGCGAAGAAGTCTTGGAAAACAACAACCGGCCTTTGCAAGACCGCAAAGAACGACCGATTTATTTCTATTGAAATTCAAATATGGTGCGTTAAAAATTGAATAGATATGAAAACCAGTGCGATGAGAGATTGCACTGGTTTTTTTTGTTTCTGGATTTGACACCTCATCAGTTATTCACAGCTTATTCATAGTTTTTTCGTTCGGACAGGATAGTTGAAAAATTTGGCATATTATACAAAATCTCAAAAATATCTTCATTTTATATATATTTAACTATTAATTATGATAAAATATCAAGAGAATAGTCTGAACATTCAAAAACAAATGCATTTCTGAATGTATCTTGAACAATATTGTATATGTTGCAGAGTAAATAAATTGAAGGTGATCTTTTTGAGAAAATATGTATTATGGGGGTTTAGTTGTTTCAGTATACTCGCGGCTATTATTGTTTTTATAGCCAATAGCGAGGGTAAAAAAGGTATTGAACAACTTACGAAAGACGAACTATTCACGGTAATCGACTCAGAAGTCAACAATGGTTTCATGTCAGTGGATGAATATGTGCGCAATACATTAAAAATCTATCTTAAGAATAAAGAATATGGCTATGTATCTCAGTTATCTAGTGATGGTTTATCGGGAGATGTCATCCAATCTAGTGCTTTTTATGAACAATTCGCCTATGGGATAGGGATAGAAGAAAACGAATCCTATCATAGTGATGATGGATTAGGCTACTATGACAAGTACAAGTACAAGTTCCTTGCTGAAGCAGAAGGCTTTTACGCCATTCCATTGTATATCATGCTAGAAGGAAATCAATCCAACAAAGAATTTCATTATGAGGCGACATCGGTCAGTGACCAACTGCCACTGGATCTTTGGGAGATCTATACAGAAATACCAGTTTATGATAGAGAAACCAATCTGACTAAATGGTTGGCTGTTTTCAAATATCCTTTTGGTCAAGACCAACCTTACAAAATGGAAGTTTCCTTGATGCTAAACCAAGTCGAATAGTGCGCACAAATTGAAAGGATCATTATGAAAAGATTGAATCAACAACTATTGCCTGGAGCGATCATTACCGTTAGCTTTCTGCTTTTACTCTTCATAAGTACGATGATCCAATCCCAGCTGACATTTTTTTCTACCTACCAAACGTATTACGAAAAATCCTTTGCTAAAATCGACGTCCATGGGCTGCAATTCGATGGAGAGGAAATGATTCGCGTCATGAATGATGTGTTAGATGATACAAGTTTTGTTCAGTTTTATTTGCCAATGTATAATGCAGAAACCTCATTAATGATGATCTATCCTCAAGGGGCGATTCAACAGCTCAATGTGTTAGAAAATACAGCCCAGACAGTTCCACATCTGATTGCGGGGAAAGATGCGTATCAAGCGATTGCCAAAGACATCCATCATCAGCAACTAGCTATTTATGATACCCAATTTGCTATCACTGGGTTGCTGCCTCAATCGCCATTTAATCAGAACCTAATTTTATACTCTGATAAGATATTGACAGATGCACGTTACCAATCCAATATTACTGCGATCGTGGTAAGCAGTGCGCATTACGATAAAGCACAGAACCAATTACAAGCTATCTTAGCTGTTGTCGATGAAAGTGACTATATGAGCGCGATCAATGATCTGTCCGCTGGGTTGAATCAGCAAAATATGGCGGATATTGTATCGGAATACCGGCAATTATTCATGCAATTACTCTTGATCATCTTGCTGTGCATGGGGATTCATTATTATCAGCGCTTTGATTTATGGCGCTTGGAATTTGCTGTCCGAAAAATGGCTGGTGCCCACACTTTTCAGCTAGTGATCGATACCTTTAAAAAATTTTTGTTTTTGACTACATGGGCCTTTGTTTCTGCCTGCATAGTCTACTTCGGTATAGTTCGCTTGTTTCCATGGTTTTTACCGTTAACAGCCTTTCAACGTTGGCTTGCATTGCTCCATGTATACGCGTTGTACACAGGACTATTAGGCGTCTTTTTCCTACTTTCTATCTGGTACGTCAGGAAAGTCAGTGTAACAGCTATGTTTATGGAGGTGGACGAATGAGAAGGTTGATCTATGTACTGACCGAAATGGGCGTACATGTTTGGCTGAAAGCTGCAGTAGTAGGGATGACTACCCTTGTTATCATGAGCAGTGTCCAATTCTTCCAATCATATGAAACCTATCTGGAACACACACAAGCTCTAATGAAAAACTTTGGATCGGACGCCTCGATCCGTTTTGTGGACATTTCAACCGAATCTATTTCTTCGAAGGATATTTTAGCGATCATTGACGAAGGCAAAACGCTATTCGGCGATGACATTTATTACTATTTGCAAGGGGGAGATTTTTTTGCAGGAGCAGAGGCCTTTGTTTACCCTGAGGCGGAACTGGCGATTGAAAATCAATTTGGCCAGTCTTTGGTTCAGCCACAAATCATGATCATGAATCAAGCATTAGTAGAAAAAGCTGACTTCCGTCTTGCTAACGGACGCCAACTTGAGGAGCGTGATTTCGCCGGTAGCGGAAATGGGATTCTCTTGGGGGCGCATTACCGAGAAGGTTACCAGATTGGTGATGAATTTTTATTGCAAACTTTTGTCGAAATCAATGAAGCGGGTCAAGTGATTACAGCAGAGCGGACGTATCAGGTGAAAGGCTTCCTGACTGAGGCGCATTCATTGCTGAATTTTTGGCAAGGCAGAACTGAAGAAATCCTACTAGACGAGATGATCGTCATCCCGTTGACGGAAGATTTAATGCAATCAGATAGCCCCAATCTATCGGTGCAGATCATGGGCTTTTTTTATATGTTGTCTGCTAAAGAGGAAGAATCGCTCAATTATTTAGATCTTGCAGAAGCGGTCAAAGACATAGGCACTAGACATGGATACAGCTACCTTTCTTTTAGCAATGATCGATCCATCTTTGATTTTGAGATCAATATGTATCGCTCTTTGTACCAAAATCAACTGTTTTTGTTACTGTTGCTGCTTGTTTTTGCAACGGTACAAACAGGCATGATCGTTCATTTTAGCTATCAAAAACGACAAACTGTATATGCTGCTTATTTTGGCATAGGGTCTACAAAAGCAGAGCTGTTTGCTGTGATCAGTATAAGTTATTTGGTGCTATTTACAGTATCGTGGGCGCTGATGTATATGATCAATCAATTATTTTTAGGAGAAAACTGGCTGAATCGGCAGATAGTGTTTGGTACATTATTTTATCTTGCATTTTATGGGGTAACAGTCATGACCGTCTTAATCAGCCGCTTTTTTCCAAGACGAAAGATTAGAAAGAAGCAGTAGTTGAGAAAAGGAGGGCCTATCAGGTGATTCATTTAACAGATATCAAGAAAACATATCAAACAGGAGACACGGTTTATACTGCGCTTGATATCCCCTTATTTCATTGCGAACAAGGGGAGTTGCTCGCCATCATCGGCGAATCGGGCAGCGGAAAAACAACATTGTTAAGAATTTTAGGCTTGCTGGATCACTGTGACAGCGGTAGTTATCAACTTAAAGATCAACTAACCGAAAGATTCACGTATAAACAAGAAGCACAGATAAGAAATCAAATGATTGGGTTTGTTTTACAGCATTTTGGCTTGATCACTGACTATACAGTGAAAGAAAATATTTTATTGCCAACAACCTATTTGCCGAGAAAAATCAGAAAAGAAAAAGCGGCTCAGTTAGCCACATTGGCTACTGACTTGCAGATCGACAATCAACTGAAAAAATATCCGAATCAGCTTTCCCGTGGCCAACAACAGCGTGTCGCGATCGCGAGAGCGTTGATCAATGACCCAGATATTCTTTTGGCCGATGAACCCACGGGGAATCTAGATTCACACAATAGTCAGTTGGTGTTGGATATTCTGAGAAGGGAACATCAAAAAGGCAAGACTGTGATCATCGTGACCCATGAACAAGCTATTGCTGATGCCTGTGACCGACAAGTAGTGATGAAGGATGGGAAGTTAGAGGAAAGAAGCGTACGCGTTGATTCAGTGTGAGTATGGCTTATTGTTGCGGATTATTATGTTACTTGATACACTTTTAAAGAAGCAATCTATCTGATTCAATCTCCGATAGATTTGCTTTGTTTGCTTCTGCAATGCTGTAAATGGTATCTTGTGAAATAAAACACATAACGTTGTCTTTACAAGCAGAAACAGGTATCTCATTCCATTATATGTGAAGAAAAATCATAGACTAATAAAAAAAGGAGAGCGCACCATGACATTGTATAAAGAAGGAATTTTACTGATAGAAGAAAAATTCGGTAAGGGGAAAGACAACTTAATCTCCTTGGCAACCATTGCTTGCGAGCCAGGGAGCAAGGGAACGCCGCGTCCTGTTGTCCGTGATGTAGACGCCTATTACGAAGCGGGGGTATTTTATGTATGCACTCATGAAAATTCGAATAAGATCAAGCAGATCCAACAAAATCCAGAAGTTTCAATTGCAATTTGCGGGGAATGGTTTACGGCTAATGGAATTGGGGAGAATTTAGGATGGGTCTTAGATCCGAAAAATGCTGAACTGAGAGAGAAAATCAGGAAGGCATTTGTTTGGTATGATGAGGTAAACAATGAGAAAGACCAAGGCTGTTGCTTCTTGGCGATTCATCTTACACAAGGAACCTTGAATATCAACCACTGGGAAAAACTATATCACCTTGATTTTATCGAAAAAATCACTTTGGATCGGAATGGTATACGTTGATTTTTGTGGAAACATTTGCTGTTGCTATTAGTGGTATAATATGATTCACTCTCTTGACTGAGGCGTCCATTGAATTCTTCCTTCATTCGGCTTATAATAATAAAAAATGAAGGAGCTGCAAGATGATGCCTTATACCGATGAAGAAAAAATCATACGCGGCTTTCGTGATGTCTACAACAAAATGGCTGCCTTGAACAAACAGGAAATGGAAGCTGCGTTGGCGGGCTATACGTCAACTGAAGTCCATTTGATTGAAGCGATCAATGACTTGCCACATCCGAATGTGACACAGCTGGCCGAAACGCTGTTTTTGACCCGCAGTGCGGTGACCAAATTGACGCAAAAGCTATTGAAGAAGGATGCAATCACTCGCTATCAATCCCCGGAAAATAAAAAAGAGATCTTATTTGCCTTGACGGAAGAAGGCCAGTCCGTATATGACACCCATCGTGATTTGCACCAAGTGTTCAGAGAACGGGATCAACCGATTTTTGCCACGATGGATGCGGAGCAAAAAGCCGAGTTATTACATTTTTTGGCATTATACAGCAATCATCTCGATCAGCAAGCAAGCCACCATCCATTGACCAACAGTTAAGTGAAAGCTTAACTGTTTTTTTCATGATTTTCACCTAGCGTTTTCACTATGGCGTATGTTGTTATTTTAAAATAGGCGTGTTACAATATTTTTAATGCTTTACATATTATTAAATGTTGCTTATTAGTTAAATATTCGGTTCGAACTTAATAAACAATCGTTATTTATATTAAAATATTAAACATGGTTGTTGGTAAGGAGTTCATATGTTTTCGAATTCAGAGGTGCTCATCAATTTGTTGGTGATCTCAGGTTTTATCTTGATTCATTTGGCATCTATTTTTCTATTGGATAAAAATGGTGATGTTCAGTTTTTTCATTCTTTCGCGGCTGGTGTGGGGGTTTCCTATGCTATTATACACCTATTGCCACATCTTGCCTATTTCCAATCGGTGTTGATTGATGAATTTGGCTGGTCTTCAGGCATTCTTTATACCCACGGTATTTATGCCTTAGTATTGCTGGGGCTCGTGTTGAGTTACATCGCCTACAAAATTGATGAACGTAGTTTCAGTATTTTGGCTAAGAAGGATCTTGCTTCTGCAGAAAAAGCGTATTTTTGGTCGGATATTTCTTTTCATATGCTGTACAATGTGATGATTGGTTATTTGGTGATTGCGAATATTTTAGATGCGCCTTTTTATGTATTGACCTATTTTGTCGCGTTTGGGTTGCATTTTTTGATGAATGACTGGCATTTGTTTCATCATCATGGGACGCGCTTCACTCAGATTGGACGCTTTCTACTCGTAGGTTCGATTCTCACTGGTGCCGTATGTTCGATGTTCTTGATTTTGCCTTATTTTGTACTGGTGTCGATTGAGGCAATCATTACGGGTGCGTTGCTCATGAATATCATTAAATTTGAGTTGCCAGAAGGTGGGGAAGGAAGTATTCAGATTTTCTTGATTGGTACCCTTTGTTCAGGAATGCTGTTTGTTTTCATATAGTTGGTTTTGGTTTACTCATTGGAAAATCATAACAGGGCACACTTCTTTGACAGAAGTGTGCCTTTTATTGTTGACTAGGGAACAATATTGCAGTATGATACATTTGTTTCCTAGGAAACATTAAATATAAAGGACTGATTCTTATTACAAATAATCAACAACTCTCACCACATGCTTTGACTTTAGGTTTAATTTCGGTTTTTCTTTGCGGGGTCGGCTTTACGATCATCGCACCTGTGACGCCATTCTTGGTGGCACCTTATGTTCAAGATCCCAGTCAGCAAGCATTTGTGATTAGTGCATTGACGGCTGTTTATGCGGGATGTGTCTTTCTTGCTGCGCCTGTTTTGGGGGCTTTTAGTGATCAAATCGGCAGACGGCCGATTTTGATTCTTTGCTTATTCGGCGGCGGACTTGGGTATCTCTTATTTGGCATTGGCGGTGCATTGTGGGTCTTCTTTTTTAGTCGTGTCATTGAAGGGATTACTGGTGGCAGTATCAGCACATTGTATGCTTACTTTTCGGATAGTACATCCCCTGATCAACGAACGAAATATTTTGGGTGGATGAGTGCGGTAGCTGGTGCCGGTACGGCGCTTGGTCCGATCATTGGCGGTGGTTTGGCACATTTCGGCTATGCTGTGCCGATGTTTGTCGGTGCGTTGGTCTCAATCGTCAATGGTGTATATGCCTGGCTTTGCTTGCCTGAAAGTTTGCCAACATCTTTGCGTAAGAAAGCTAGTCTGAAAGCAATCAATCCATTTCGGCAATTTCGCTATGTATTCACCCATCCAGCGATTGGACGCATTGTTTTCATGGCGTTTATTCTGTGGATCCCTGCAGGTGGATTGCAAGCCATATTTTCGCAATTCACCATTGATTCCTTCAATTGGTCGCCAACGCTGATCGGCTTGATGTTCTCGATCATTGGGATTCAAGATATTTTGGCACAAAGTTTTTTGATGCCGTGGCTGCTGAAACAAATGCGTGAGCCAGCGATTCTTCGCTGGGGGATCATAGGCGAGGTCAGTGGTTATTGCTTCATCTGCTTATCCGGTTTCTTTGCAGCACCGATCTTGTTTGTACTAGGTTTGCTTCTATACGGAATGGGGGATGCTATTTTTGCGCCTGCCTATAATAGCGCGTTATCAAAGCAAGTGGACCACAAAGAACAAGGTATGGTGCTGGGAAGCAGCCAAGGCATGCAGTCGCTGGCACGGGTGGTCGGACCTTTGCTGGGTGGACAGTTATATGTCTTATTTGCCCCAGTTGCTCCAGCCATTATGGGGGTCGTTTTCGGGGTCATTGCGTTGTTTTTCTTTAGGAAAAGTCAAGCCTGATTCTCCTGTAGTCTATCTAGATCTCTACGTTAAATGAAACAAGACCGTTCGAAGCAGAGGATTCCTGCGTTGAACGGTCTTGTTTTTATTGTCGTAACTGCAAAATTGATTCACTTGGTGTCACATACAGTGTTTTTTGATTTTCGTAGATCACAAAACCTGGTTTGGCACCATTAGGTTTGCGAATATGTTTGACTTGAACATAATCAACCGGCACTTGCGCTGACTGTCGGTATTTAGAAAAATAAGCAGCTAGTTCGGCGGCTTCCAGTAAGGTGGCTTCACTTGGATCATCAGATCGGACGATCACGTGAGAACCTGGAATATCCTTCGTATGGAGCCAGTAATCTGTTTTACGGGCTGTCTTTAATGTCAACTGATCGTTTTGCAAATTGTTTTTGCCGACTAGGATTTCGGTACCATCAGATGACAGATAACGTTCGGGCTGTGAAGGCGCAGCTTTTTTCCTTTGTTTGCTGCGGTTTTTGACATAGCCTTGTACCACCAACTCTTCGCGGATCGTCGCCAGATCTAATGGAGAAGCAATTTCTAATTGTGCCAGCACGGAGGCTAAATAGTCGATTTCTTCTTTGGTTTCGGCAATTTGCTGATGGATCAATTTGACGGCATTTTTCAGCTTCTGATAACGCTGGAAATACTTCTGGGCATTCTGATTGGGGGTCAATGCCGGATCAAGGTCAATGATTAGTGGGCGATTTTCCTCATAATAGTTCTCTAATGTCACCGAATGTGCGCCTCGTGGCACTTGTGCCATAAATGTGGTCAACAGTTCACCTTTTTGCCGGAATGCTTCGGCATTTTCCGAATCACGCAATGTCTGTTGCCGTTTTTGCAATTTGGTTTGATTGCGTTTCAGCTCATTCTCGATTTTTTTGAGTAATTCGCCGCCTTGCTGTTTGACACGGTCCCGTTCGGCTTTGTCATGATAAAAATGATCAAGCAGGGCGCTTAGTGACGCAAAGTTTGTGATTTGGCTTCCCTCAGTCAATAGGGAATGATAAGGGATCGGGGTGAAGAATTCTTTGCCATTGGTTTCAATGTAACTGGGCTGTAATTGATCCGTGACTGCTGTAAAGAATTGGGTCCATTGACGTAATTTGTCATTGGGATTGGCAGTGATGCGCTGGATCAACTCATCCGCAGTATCTCTGCCGAGTCCTTGGAACTGTTGCTGCAGCGTTTTCGGCTGCCAGTCATCGATCCTTGATAATACATCAAAAATTTTTGTGTCGGCAGCAGTGAACGGATTGAGTGTTGTCTGTTTTGGCGGTGCAATGTAGACTGCACCGGGGAGGAGGGTACGATACGTGTTTTGTGCATGCCCAATATGTTTGATCGTATCGACGATTTTCCCTGTGGCATTGTTCATTAATAGAATCGTGCTGTGGCGTCCCATCAATTCAACGATTAAAACCAATGATTGCAGATCACCTAACTCATCCCGCCTGCTAAAATGGAAATGGATCACCCGGTCATTGTCGATTTGATCAATCCGGGCTAGGATCGCACCTTCTAAATATTTGCGCAGCATCATCAAAAAGTTAGGGGGTGTGTCTGGGTTTTGGTATGTCATCGTCGTGCATTGCACGCGGGCATAGGTTGGATGGGCGGATAATAATAGTTTGTGGTTTTTCCCTTGAGAACGAATCACAAAGACAACCTCGTTTTCGTAAGGTTGATGGATCTTATTGACACGGCCATTGATCAACAAGTTGTTGAGCTCTGAAACCATTAAATGGGTAAATACACCATCAAAAGACATGATTGGTTCCTCTTTTCTCGCATTCCATTGTCACTTGGAAGCAGTCATTTATCGCGTAAACTCTTATCTATTATACCGAAAAAGAAAGACAAAAGCCATGGACAACGGCTACTTGTCTTTCTTGATGGAGTGATGATCTGTGGTTTGCAACGCCCGTTCGATCTCTTTGTTCAAAAAATAAGAAATCACGGTTCGAATGATCACGACAGCGGCCAAGCGGACGATGTCTTCAAAAGTTGGGTGAATGATCGTTTCAATAATATCCGCAGCAATCAAGATTTCCAATCCTAATAGAACATAACTGCCTAAGAAATTACGGATAAAATTGTTTTCTCTTGCGGCAACCAGTCGGTCTTTTTCGGTTAATTCATAACGAATAAAATCAATCCCCGCCATGACAACACCCCAAACCAAAACGAAGATCGATAAGAAATTCAAACAGACCACGATCATATTGAAGATTGGTGCGGCTATATCCATCAGTTTGTCTGCCATTGGTTATTTTTACTCCTTTGTCCTTTTTGTCTATCATACCGAAAATAGGCCAATATGTGAAGTTTCTTGACGTGTTGGACGCATCTTGTTAGTATGATACAGAAGATGAACCGACGAATTTTTACATAAATATATTATCAAAGGAGGGGGACTTATGGCAGAAGCCGCCCGTTATTTTCAAGAAATGAAACGTAAAGGTGCGGATATTTGGCATGATTTCGTGGATGATGTCTATCGTAATCAACGTAAAACGCTGATTATCTTAAGCACTGGGATCCTATTGGCAGTGGTTTTTGCGGGGATTATCCTTTTTTCTCAAAAGCAAATCAAAGCATCATTGGTAGACCGCATGGCCTTTGATCAGCTCCCTTCAGAAAAAGTGCAACCATTGCATTATCAATCTGCGGATCAAACTATCCAGCAGACAAAAGCCATCTCGGTCATGTTCAGTCAACCACATGGAGAAGCATTAGACCAGGTGTATCAGTTGATTGCTGACCAGGAAGATGAATTGAATCGGACGTTTTATTATTACCCGATTGTTTATGACACTGGCTTTTTCACCGACACGTATCAAGTAGATCCGAATAAAGTGACCTTTGTCTTCTATGAAGAAGGGGTTGAAAAGAACCGCTTTACATTTGACTCATTTGAACATCCGGAAACTGAATTTATTCCTGAATTGAATCGCTTGCCAATGTGGACGATACGCTCCTTGGATGAGGATGAATAAAAAAATCTGACAATTTGCAAAGTTTCTATTGACGTTTTTTTATCAATAAGCTAAACTAAATTCAAATCAAGAAATCGATCACAGGAAGAGGAGGAACAATCATGAAACTATTTATTCCATTGCAAGTCAAATCATGGCAAATCTGGCGTAGATAGTTGTATTGATGGACCTCATTCCATAGATACAACTTTTTAGAGAACCTTCTAAAGTGCTGTATCTATGCTGGTAGTTGACATATCCGCCGCATAGGACGAGCTTCTATGCGGCTTTTGCTTACAAGCAATTGCCCAACCATAGGCAGTTGCTTTTTTTGTTCTCAACATTCGTCTGGCAATCATATCAATATACTTGAAAATAAAAGGAGCAAATACACATGAAAAACAAGGGATTAATGGCTACAGTTATTGTTATTTTACTATTTTTGGGGGCAACATTGGTGTATCAATTAGGCATGAGCCGCGGCAATGATCAAGCAGCCACGACAGCAACGACAAGTGAAAAAGCGGACAAAACGGTGGGAATCTTGCAATATGTCAGCCATGAAGCATTAGATGCCATTACGAATGGCATCAAAGAGGGATTGAAAGAATCGGGCTATACTGAAGGCGATAATTTAACGATCGAGTTTCAAAACGGACAAGCGGATCAAAGTAAATTGGCCACGATGAGTCAGCAGCTGTTGAACAAAAATGCAGATGTGTTGGTGGGTGTGGCGACACCAGCGGCACAAGCCTTAGCAAATGTGACGCAAGATGTGCCAATCGTATTAGGTGCTGTCACAGATCCAGTTGGGGCAAACTTGGTTGCTGATATGGACGAACCTGGCGGCAATATCACCGGGGTATCTGACAAAGCGCCTGTTGGGGCACAGATCAAATTGGCTACAGAACTCATGCCGGATGCCAAATCTGTCGGAATCTTATACTCGTCGACTGAAGACAATTCGAAGTATCAAGTGGCTGAGGCAGAAGCAGCAGCGGAAGATAATGGTTTGACCACGAAAAAATATGCGGTTCCTTCAAGTAATGAGATTGCACAAACAGTTCAAGTCATGGCGCAAGAAGTTGACTTTATCTATATTCCATTAGACAATACGATTGCGAATGCGATGCAAACTGTTGTCGGCGAAGCCAATAAAACCAAAACACCGATCATTACATCTGTGGACACCATGGTCGAACAAGGGGGCCTAGCTACTGTTGGGCAAGACCAGTTTACGATTGGGGTGGAAACTGGAAAAATGGTGGCTGCAATCTTAGATGGGACATCAGAACCAGCAACGACACCAATCTACACATTCAGTGATGGGGAAACGATCATCAATGAAGAACAAGCGGCGTTTTTAGGCATCACGATCCCTGACAGCATCAAAGCGGATGCGACAATGGTCAACAGCGATGATGCAACCACATCATCAAGCGCAGAGTAACGTAACGGATTAGGCACTGCCAATGTCGCTAGCGGCATCTGGCAGTGCGCAATAATGGAGGAATCAACATGATCGTATCAGCAATCGGCCAAGGGCTATTATGGGGCATTCTTGGTTTAGGTATTTTTATGACGTATCGCATTCTAAATTTTCCAGACATGACGACTGAAGGCTCGTTTCCTCTAGGAGGGGCCGTGTGTGTCACAGCCATCACCCATGGCGTTTCGCCTGTTTTGGCGACTGTACTGGGTGTACTGGCTGGTATGTGTGCAGGATGTGTCACGGGTCTGCTTTACACCAAAGGTAAGATTCCAGTGATCTTAGCAGGGATCCTAGTGATGTCAGCCTTGAATTCTGTCATGTTGTTTGTCATGCAATCACCGAATCTGTCTTTATTGAATCAACCGAAAATTCAAGACTTTTTTACAAAAATGAATTTGCCAAACTATTACGATACGGTCATCATTGGGTTGATCATGGTCGTATTGATTGGCGGCATCTTGTTGTATCTGTTCCATACCAATCTTGGTCAAGCTTATATTGCAACAGGCGACAATGAAGACATGGCCAAATCAATGGGTATCAACACTGATCGGATGAAGATTTTGGGTTTGATCGTATCTAATGGGGTCATTGCATTGTCAGGGGCATTGATTGCCCAAAATGACGGCTATGCGGATGTCAGCAAAGGGATTGGGGTCATCGTGATCGGATTGGCATCGATCATTATCGGTGAGGTTCTATATGGAGAATTGACCCTAGTGGAACGCTTGATTGCGATCGTGATTGGTAGTATCATCTATCAATTATTGATTTTATTTGTGATTAAAGCTGGTTTTGATACGACGTACTTGAAAATATTCTCTGCCATCGTATTGACGATCTGCCTATTGATCCCGCAACTAAAGCAAGCCCTGCATTTACGCACAGGGTTCGAAACGGAGGATGAGTAATGTTACAGATCAGCAAAGCAACCAAAGTGGTGGGCAATGGTCCCCATGAAAAGAAAGTCCTACTGAATAAAGTTGACTTGACATTACAACCAGGTGAGTTCGTCACGGTGGTAGGCGGCAATGGCGCAGGGAAAAGTACCTTGTTCAATTGTATTTCTGGCACACTGCCACTAACAAGCGGGCAGATCAAGATCGATGACCAAGAGGTCACCACGCTATCGGAAGAAAAAAGAGCCCGCTATTTGGCGCGGGTCTTTCAGGATCCAAAAATGGGTACTGCACCGCGGATGACCGTTGCAGAAAACTTATTGTTGGCACAAAAAAGAGGGCAAAAGCGTAATTTGAAATTGCGACAGCTGCAAAATCAACGGGAGTATTTCTATACTTTGTGCCAACAAGTTGGCAATGGCTTGGAACAACATTTGGACACACCGACGGGAAATTTGTCAGGTGGGCAAAGACAAGCGTTAAGTTTGCTGATGGCCACGATCCAAACACCAAAATTGCTGCTATTGGATGAGCATACCGCGGCTTTGGATCCCAAGACATCCAAACAACTGATGCAGATCACTGCTGAGAGAGTGGCCCAACAGCAATTGACGTGCTTGATGATCACCCACCGCATGGACGATGCATTAAAATACGGTAATCGTTTGATTTTATTGCGCAAAGGAGAAATCGTCAAAGATTTGTCCGCAACAGAAAAAGCGGCGCTTAGCTTGCCTGAACTGTTATTGTTCTTTGAAGATGATTTGTAAAACGTTGCTATTACAGCGTTCAGCTAAATGAAATGCAAATATTTGAAAAAAATCAGAAAAAATCATTGACAACTTTCACGAGAAATCCTATACTAAGGTCAATCTTACATCAGTTTGGAGCGAACTATTATGCAAAAACAATTGCAATCGAACCCCTCACAACTGAATAATTATTACTTTAGCTATTTTAGATAGGTTTGTATTCATGAAAGCATGGATGCAAACTACACGTTTGTATCTATGATGGCTAGGGCATTTCGTAATGAATTCGCAGCCACGTAGATCGTAAAATCTATAGTGGCTATTTTTTATATTCGCATATCAGCTGATATGTAATGTTTAAAGATGTTCACTGTAGATTCTGACAATTTACGGTGGACATCTTTTTTGTTGAAGGGAATGAATCAAATGGAACAAATGTTCTCCGGTCATACCCGCTTAGCCGCACTGTTCGCTAAGCCAGCACGACACAGCATCTCACCAGCAATGCACAATCTGTCTTTTTCAGAAAACAACATTGATGCAGTCTATCTTGCCTTTGATGTTGAACCAGAAAACTTGGCAACTAGCATTGAAAGTATCCGTACCTTAGATATGTTAGGTGTCAATCTATCAATGCCCCACAAGATGGCGGCTGTACCATTGGTAGATGCACTTTCACCAGCAGCGGCTTTGATTGGTGCGATCAACACGATCGTCAACGACAACGGTCACTTAACTGGACACAATACAGACGGCATCGGCTTTATGAAAGCACTGGAGGCAATCGATGTGTCGATCATCGGTGAAACGATCACAGTGATCGGAGCCGGCGGTGCAGCAACAGCGATCATTAGTCAAGCAGCTTTGGATGGTGTCAAAGAGATCCAAGTATTTAATCGAAAAGATGCTTTTTATCCAGTGATCGAAGTCAAATTACAAGAAATTGCGCAACAAACAGGCTGCAACATCACACTGCAAGACTTAGCAGATGATTCAGCTTTGGCAGACGCTTTGAATAAGAGTCAGTTGCTGGTCAATGCGACTGGGGTTGGGATGAAACCCAATGAATCAGAGAGTCCGCTAAAAGACACATCGCTATTACGGGCGTCAATGGCGGTCTACGATGTGATCTACAATCCCCGTGAAACCCAATTGTTGCGGGATGCTAAAGCAGCCGGTGCCAAAACAGCAAATGGATTGAGCATGCTGCTCTATCAAGGTGCTGCAGCATTTGAATTATGGACAGGCAAAGAAATGCCCGTGAAGAAAGTCCAAGCATTGATCGAAACATTATAAAAAAGCAACTATAAATTATAAACTATAAAAACTGAAAGTAGGAAATGAAAATGATCGTAATTATGAAACCAGGCGCAACTGCCGAACAAGTGGATGTTGTTGTAACAAGAATCAAAAAAGAAGGCTTGGATGTTCAAGTCAACCAAGGAAAAGAACAAGTCGTGATCGGCCTTAAAGGAGATACCCGCTTGATCCAAGATGTTGCATTCCGCAGTTACGAAGGCGTTGAAGACGCAATTCGTATTTCAAATACGTACAAATTGACTTCACGTGAATTCCATCCGCAAGATACAGTTGTCGATGTTGATGGGGTAAAAATCGGTGGTGGCAACTTCGTTACAATGGCTGGCCCATGTTCAATCGAAGGCCTTGATCAAATCCGTGAATGTGCCCGGATCGCGAAAGCCGGCGGTGCAACGATCTTACGTGGAGGTGCCTTCAAACCTCGGACGTCACCATACGCTTTCCAAGGATTAGAAGAAGAAGGCTTGAAATACATCCGTCAAGCAGCAGATGAGTTGGGTATGAAAGTCATTACTGAAGTCATGGATGAAGGCCATATCGATATGGTTGCTGCATACAGCGACATTTTACAGATTGGTGCCCGCAATATGCAAAACTTCAAATTACTATCAGCTGTTGGGAAAACAGGCAAACCAATCGGCTTGAAACGCGGAATCTCAGGTACGATCGATGAGTGGTTGAATGCAGCTGAATACATTGCCGTACAAGACAAGAGTGAAGTGATTTTCATTGAACGGGGGATTCGGACTTACGAAACAGCTACACGAAACACCTTCGACCTCAGTGCGGTGCCAATCATCAAGAAACTAAGTCACTTCCCAATCATTGTTGACCCTAGTCATGGTACAGGCATTTGGGATCTAGTTCCGCCAATGGCGAGAGCGGGTGTCGCTGCTGGGGCAGATGGTATGATCGTCGAAATCCATCCTGATCCAGCGAATGCATGGTCAGATGGTCCGCAATCATTGAATGAAAAAACATACATGAGAATGATGCAAGAAGTCAATATTATGGAAAAAGCGATGAAAGAAATCAAAGCATTATAATCTGAAGAACAAATCGTGAGGTGTAGGTAGATGTTACACATAAATTTAAAAGATCAATCATACGATATCATCATCGAGTCAGGCGCCTTTAAAGAGGTCGGTAGTTGGGTCAGTCGCTTGTGGCAAGCACAAAAAGTCGCGGTGATCACCGATAGCCATGTTGCCCCTTTGTATGGAGAAGCCATAATGACAGCTTTGAAGCGCCATGGGTTTGATGCGACATTGCTCGAAGTGCCCGCAGGGGAAAAAAGCAAATCATTGCTGCAAGCTACGGCCCTTTATGATCAGTTGGCAACATTCGGCATGACCCGCAGCGATGGCATCATTGCGTTAGGAGGCGGTGTGATCGGTGATTTGGCTGGTTTTGTGGCCTCTACCTATATGCGAGGGATCCATTTCTTGCAAATCCCAACGAGTTTATTGGCACAAGTAGATTCGAGTATTGGCGGCAAAACAGCCGTCAATACCGATTCAGCCAAAAACCTGGTGGGGACGTTCTCTCAGCCAGAAGGCGTCTTGATTGATCCAGCGCTGCTGACTACATTGCCCATCCAAAGGGTGCGAGAAGGCATAGCTGAGATCATCAAATCAGCGGCTATCGCAGATCCAATTCTATGGCAAAGACTTGCAGCATTAACGGATGAAGAAGATCTCTTAGCACATGCAACAGAAATCATCACTGAAACGTTGAAAATCAAGCAACAGGTTGTGGAAGAAGATCCATTTGATCATGGCAGCCGATTGACATTGAATTTTGGTCATACCATTGGCCATGGATTGGAAAAGTTATCTGGATTCGGCACGTTGAGTCACGGTGAGGGTGTGGCGATCGGTATGGTGATGATCACACGCCATGCGGAGAAGATCGGACTTTCGCCTAAAGGAACAACTGACCAATTAATAGACATGATACGCAAATTCAATTTGCCTATTGCGGCACCTAAAGTGGCACAATCGACATTGTTTGAAGCAATCAGCCATGACAAGAAAGCCAGAGGCAGTCACCTCAAAATTATCTTGTTAGATGAAATTGGCAAGGCGAAAATCGTCACGATACCGACTGAAAAAATCAGAGACTACATACAATAAGAAAGAAGGTTATCCAACATGCGCTATATTACAGCTGGGGAATCCCATGGACCAGAATTGACAGCAATCATCGAAGGCTTGCCCGCTGGCCTGCCATTGACGGCTGAAGACATTAATCATGAATTGGCAAGAAGGCAGACTGGTTATGGTCGAGGCGGCCGCATGCTGATCGAGAAAGACCAAGTCAAGATCACTTCCGGGATTCGCCATGGTAAAACGTTAGGTTCTCCCGTCACATTGATCGTTGAAAATAAAGACTGGAAAAACTGGACCAAAGTCATGGCCATTGAAGAAGTGCCTGAAAAAGACCGCAAGTTGCGGCGTGTTGCACGGCCTAGACCGGGACATGCAGATTTGGTCGGAGGGATGAAATACCATCATAAAGATTTACGCAACGTCCTTGAACGCTCCTCTGCTAGAGAGACGACGATGCGGGTAGCAATTGGTGCAATTGCTAAGAAAATATTGAAAGAGTTAGAGATAGATGTCGCTGGCCATGTCACCATGCTAGGCGGGATCAAGGCTGAGATTCCTGACGGCTTGACTGTCAAAGAAATTGCTGAACGTTCTGAGGCATCCGAAGTCCGAGTCCTTGATCCTTCAGTTGAAGCAGACATCAAGGCCTTGATCGATCAAACAAAGAAAAATGGCGACACGATTGGTGGCGTTGTAGAAGTCTTAGTTGGCGGCGTGCCAGCAGGTCTTGGCAGTTATGTGCAATGGGATAAAAAACTCGATGCCAAAATTGCCCAAGCTGTTGTCAGCATCAATGCTTTCAAAGGCGCTGAGTTTGGGGTCGGCTTCGAAGCTGGGGTATTGCCAGGATCCAAAGTCATGGATGAGATCTTGTGGAATGCGACATCCGGGTATACCCGACGCAGCAATAATTTAGGCGGCTTTGAAGGTGGAATGACCAATGGAGAACCTATCGTGGTACGCGGCGTCATGAAACCAATCCCAACGTTGTATAAACCATTGCAAAGCGTAGATATCGACAGCAAGGAACCCTACAAAGCAAGTGTCGAACGCTCTGATAGTACTGCAGTACCAGCAGCAAGTGTCGTCTGCGAAAGTGTGGTTGCTACAGTTGTCGCCAATGAGATCTTAGAGAAATTCCCAAGTGATTCATACGAAGAATTACAAGCGGCAGTCAAAGAATACCGCGCATACTTACTACAGTATTAAATACAGGTTGACAAAAAAATGAATGAAGGAGAGGACAAGGGATATGACGCAACGGATTATGATCGCAGGTCTAGGGCTGATCGGTGCATCACTGGCAATATGTATAAAGAAGGAACATCCCGAGAGCTACCTGATGGGCTGGGATCATTGTCCATCGACGAATGAGATCGCCCGTCAGACTAACCTCGTTGCTGAAGTCCCAGCTTCTTTTGATGAAGGAGCCGTCCAGGCAGATATCATTCTGTTGGCATTACCCGTGGAAATCACGAAAAGTTATTTGGCGCGCTTAGGGCAACTACCCCTCAAGCCGAATGTATTGGTGACAGATACCGGCAGTACAAAATCAGAGATCAGTCAATTTGCGCAACAGTTTTCCTTTGATTTTATCGGCGGTCATCCAATGGCTGGCTCGCATAAATCCGGAATTCAAGCCGCAAATGGAGATTTGTTTGAAAATGCCTATTATATTTTTACGCCGAACGATGCTTCCCGTATCAACGAACTGGAAGCATTATTTCAAGGAACACGGGCGAAGTATGTGACACTGACACCAGCAGAGCATGATCAAATCACCGGTATGCTTAGTCACTTGCCCCACATCATTGCCTCTGGTTTAGTGAATCAAGCGGATACTTTCAACCAAGCGCATCCTCGGGCACAACAATTGGCTGCCGGAGGTTTCCGGGATATCACGCGAATCGCTTCGTCTGACCCGCGCATGTGGACTGATATTTTATTAAGCAATCAGCAGGCACTGCTGACGATGATCGATGATTGGCAAAAGCGGATGTCCACCGTCTCTCACTGGCTGCAAACGAAAGACGAACAGGCGATTTATGCCTTTTTCGAATCAGCAAAAGAAACCCGCGATCAACTGCCAGTCCATCAAAATGGCGCTATTCCAGCGTTTTACGATTTATTTATCGATGTGCCCGATTATTCAGGCGTGATCGCAGAAGTCACCGGACTGTTAGGGGAGCATCAGCTGTCATTGATCAATTTGAAAATTTTAGAAAGCCGTGAAGAGATCACCGGTGTCCTGCAGATCTCCTTCAAAAGCCAAAACGATTTACTGTTAGCAGAACAGTTAATCAACCAAAAAACGACCTACACATGTCGGATCAAATAGGAGAATACGATGAAATTAGTCAAAGCTACGCATTTAAACGGGACGATCGCTGTACCCGCTGATAAATCCATTTCTCACCGCAGCATTATGTTCGGTGCATTGGCTAAAGGTACGACAACCGTTCGCAATTTTTTAAGGGGAAAGGACTGTTTCAGTACCTTGCACGCTTTCCAAAAATTAGGCGTACCAATTACTGATGATGGGGAAACGATCACCATCGAAGGCCAAGGATTTGACGGGCTGAAACCTGCAGAAACGGCGATTGATATCGGCAATTCCGGTACGACGATTCGCTTGATGATGGGGATCTTGGCTGGCCAGTCTTTCGAAACGACCCTGTATGGCGATGATTCTTTGAATCGACGGCCAATGAACCGTGTGATGCTGCCTTTACGAGAAATGGGCGCAATCTTATCTGGCGATCAAAACACAGAATTTCCACCCATCACTGTTGCCGGGAAAGAATCGCTGCTGCCCATCACATATACGATGCCTGTAGCCAGTGCCCAAGTCAAATCAGCGATTATTTTTGCGGCCTTACAAGCCAAAGGTACATCTACGATTATCGAAAAAGAAGCCAGCCGCAATCACACCGAGGAGATGATTCGTCAATTTGGCGGAAATATCAGTACTGAAGGGAAAAAAATCACCGTCACGGGTCCGCAAACACTGCAAGGACAGGAAGTGATCGTTCCAGGAGATATTTCTTCCGCCGCATTCTTTTTGACCGGTGCAGCAATCATGCCGAAAAGCGACGTCACATTGACCAATGTCGGCATCAACCCAACGAGAACAGGCATCCTAGATGTATTGGAAGAAATGGGCGCAGACATGTCTATCCATGACCAAGATATGCAAAATCAATCTGCTACGATCGCTATACGTTCATCTGAATTGACAGGCATCACGATTTCCGGAGATATCATTCCACGCTTGATCGATGAATTGCCGATCATCGCACTCTTAGCCACACAAGCCAATGGTACGACTGTGATCAAAGACGCCGAAGAATTAAAAGTCAAAGAAACCAACCGTATCGACGCCACCGCCGAGGAGTTGCAAAAGTTAGGCGCGGATATCACACCGACTGCCGATGGACTGATTATCCATGGACCGACAAAACTGCATGGTGGTCAAGTTTCTAGTCGAGGCGATCATCGCATCGGTATGATGCTGCAGATCGCTGCATTGCTAACAGATGAAGATGTTGAGTTGGATTGGGCAGAAGCTGTGGCAGTTTCTTACCCTCATTTCTTTGATGATGTCACAACTTTAGCACAAGGTGGTGAAGTAAAATGAATGGCATCGTATTGATTGGTTTTATGGGTGCTGGCAAAACGACGATTGGCCAATTATTGGCTGAAGAAACCGGCTTGCCGCAAATTGACTTTGATGATTTGATCACTGAAGAAATAGGCATGAGTATCCAAGATTACTTTTCTATCCATGGTGAACCAGCTTTTCGAGAAATCGAGACCCGTATATTAGCAGAAACTTTGACAAAATCAGCCATCATTTCAACCGGTGGCGGGATTGTCTTGAAGGAAGAAAACCGAGGCTTGTTAAAAGAAATGCCTCGCGTCGTTTATCTAAAAACTGATCCGGCAGAATTGATCACTAGACTGCAAGGCGATGCTGAAAACATCCGCCCGTTGGTTTTATCAAAAACACCCGCTGAGATTCTGGCTGTCTATCAACCAAGAATTCCTTTTTATGAAGAAAGTGCCACGTTGGTGGTGGAAACGACAAACAAAGCACCTCAGGAGATCGTTGCAGAAATTATAACAAAAGTAGGTGAATAGTATGCAGATCGGTTATTTAGGTCCGGAGAACTCCTTCACATATCTTGCTGCCAAAGATGCCTTTGCCCATGAAACATTGGTGCCATACCCTTCGATCCATTTGTGTATCCAAGCATTGGTAGACGGCGTCGTGGATCGGTGCGTCGTGCCAAATGAAAATTCATTGGAAGGGTCTGTGCATGCGACGATCGACACGCTATTTAGAGCACAACAGCTGTCGATCGAGAAAGAACTCATTCTGCCAATCAACCATCAATTGGTGACAGCTGATGCTGGCAATGGCTCTTCTCCATTGATTACAAGAATTATTTCTCATCCTCAAGCACTAGCGCAATGTACCAATTTTCTAAACAGCCATTATCAACACGCTGTGATCGAAGCAGTTGCTTCAACCACGACTGCAGCGCTCTATGTTAAAAACCATCCCGATGAAACGGTGGCCGCGATTGCCTCCAAAGAAGCGGCAACTTTCTACGACTTGCACGTAGTGGCGGAAGATATCCAAGATGTCTCCTTCAATCAAACCCGTTTTTGGGTGATGAAACAAGGAGCAGCTCAGTTGGATGCTGTTTCTGACGATGCTGCTAAAGCAACGATTTTTGTTACATTGCCAGCCAATCAACCGGGCATTTTACACAAGATTTTGGCTGCTTTTGGCTGGCGTGATATCGATTTGAGTAAAATCGAGTCCCGACCGTCAAAAACAACGCTAGGGGAATATTTTTTTGTGATCGACTTGGTCGTGGATAAACCGATCCAATTGATAGCCAATGCGTTTGAGGAGATTCAGCTCTTAGGCAGTGGGGTCCATCTACTGGGTGTTTATCCAGTTGAAGAAAAGAAAGTGAGGTAGACCATGTCACAGTCTTTCATCCTTAAAGCGTCTAACGATGCGTTGGCATTGACAGGGTTTTACCAAGAGGTTCAAACAGTGCGTCAGCTGCGTCACGGCGCTATAAAACACCTGTGAAGCGCGTCTGTTTTCCTAGAAAAAGATTAAATTTTAAACAAACAGCTTTCTTTCTGTGAGGGGTAAGGTATCCTTATAGATAGAAAGCTATTTTATTGGAGGAAAACCGCAATGAGTCGGATGGAACGAAACAAAGAACTACATAAAAAATTGGCAGAAGAGAAACAGACATCGAAAGAGAGTATTTTTGCCCGCAGAACCATCGCGCAAGAGGCGCAGGATCCAGAAGATGACGCTGCCTATGATCAGTCTCTTGAAGATCAATCAAACACACATCGTCGTTCATCGTCGGTGTCTATTGATCCTCGCGTACCGCATACGCAGATCAGACAAGGCCATACGCAACACAACCGAGAGTCAAATACGAAGCAAAGCACTGCCCGCGGCACCGATTCAGCCAATCGTGGGCAATCGACAAATCAAGAAACCAAAAAACAAGCAAAAAAACAAAAGAATCAGCAAAAACAAGCACAGAAAAAACGTAAGAAAAGACCATTTTTAAGAATTGTTATCCGCATACTGCTCTTTTTATTGATTTATTCAGTCGGAGCCTTTTTTATTGGTCAACAGGTAGCAAGAAGCGACGCATCGATTCCAAAAGATGACGCTGAAACCTTTAATGGTGTCACATCAGCAGACGGCAGCAATAACATTTTACTGATTGGTAGTGACAGCCGCGAAGGGGAGACGGGCCGTGCAGATACCATCATGGTACTGCAACTAGATGGCGGAGGACAACCTAAGCTGGTCTCATTTATGCGTGACACATTGGTGACGATTCCTGGATATGGGGAAAACAAAATCAATGCGGCATACGCTTTTGGCGGTGCCGAACTGGTGCGACAAACGTTGGCTCAAAATTTTGGTGTTGAGACCAAATACTACACGAAGGTTGATTTCCAATCATTTGAGAAAGTGATTGATACATTATTCCCTTCTGGTGTCTCAATCAATGCCGAAAAAGATATGAGCAAAAATCTGGAAGTAGCCATCAAAAAAGGACAGCAGCAGATGAATGGGTTAGAATTGCTGCAATATGCGCGTTTTCGCATGGATGAAGAAGGCGATTTTGGTCGGGTGCGTCGTCAGCAACAAGTGATTGATGCCATTTTCAGCGAGATGAAAAATCCATTGTCGATCGCCAAATTGCCATATGCTGCGGGTAAAGTACTCGGCTACGCTTCAACCAACTTGCCAGTTACCTTTTTACTAAAGAATACCTTCTCCATTGCGCGGGGCGCCGCTGGTATTAAGCGCTTGACTGTTCCGGTCGATGACTCATGGCAGTATGGAAATTCGGCCACAGCAGGCAGTGTATTGGTCGTAGATTTACCAACAAATCAGCAAGCAATCACTGATTTCTTCAATCAGTAGGAAATGGGAAATCTTCTGAAAATCATTTGAAAGCAAGCAAAATTGTGCTATATTATTAATGACGTTTGAAATAGCTTGAAACGAGGAAAAAGAATGAAATTAGCCGTTGTAACTGACAGTACCGCTTATCTGCCGGAACGGATCAAGAATCATGAGGATTTGTTTGTCATCCCGATACCTGTTATCTTAGATGGAAAAATCTACAATGAGGGAATCGACATCGAAGCGGATGAATATTATGCACTTTTAAAAAACAGCAAAGAATTCCCCACCACTTCACAACCGGTTTTAGGAGAAGTGATGGATCTATATACTTCTTTGCGTGATCGTGGGTATGACACGATCATCAGTATCCACTTATCTAGTGGTATCTCTGGATTTATCAATACATTATATGGCATCAAAGATGAAATCGAAGGTGTTGAGATCATTCCTTACGATTCAAAAATCACCAGTATGCCTATGGGACACATGGTAGAAGCTGCGTTGGATCTTTCAAAGCAAGGCCAATCCTTGACAGATATTTTGGCTCATTTAGACATCATCAAAGAAAACACCTATGCCTATTTGATCGTCGATGATTTGAACAATTTGGTTCGTGGCGGACGTTTGACCAATGGTGCAGCATTGATTGGCGGACTCTTAAAAATCAAACCGATACTCACATTTGATGAAGGAAAGATCGTTCTTCATGAAAAAGTGCGATCCAGTAAAAAAGCCTTCAATCGCGCAGAAGATATTATCGGCCAGCGAGAAGCAGATATTGCTTATCCAGTGAAGTTCTATGTGATCCATGCCAATAATTTGGCTGTTGCCGAAGAAGAAAAAGAAAAACTGCAAGTCAAATACCCCAATGCCGACATTGAAATTGGTCATTTTGGACCAGTCATTGGTTCTCATTTAGGCGAAAAAGCAATCGGTATTGCACTTTCTGCACAATAAGCGACTGGATCAAGTTTATCGTTATCCCTAAGCGCATGCGTCAATCAGGTCGAGCACCTGATTGACGCTTTTTATCTAGTGAACGCCTCGTTGCATGTAAGTGTATTGCTTGAGTATCCGCTAGTAGATATCTATACTGATAAGTAGCATCAAACGCATTTAGTTAAGGAGTGTTCATGTGAAAATACCTGAAGATCAACAACATAAACCTGTAGTAAAAGTTGAGCATTACGATCAAATCGATGGTCGGAATGCCCTGCATACAGATGCCAAAGCACTATCCTTAGGGCTAGATCCTGAAAAAAATCCCAATGATATCATCGGTGCAATATGGCATGAACATGCTGATTCATCCATGGCGGCAGAAGAAATGCCTTTGACACGAATTTTAGACATGGCGATTTTGACTGCGCAGTCTAGCTTATACTTTCAAGAAGCCTATCGTCACGAAAAATTTTATGATCCAGAAAATCCATTGATCGATATTATTGGTATCCAAGGCAATCGAATGACAGCAGAAATCAATACAGAAAATCCTACTATCGATCCCGATATTTTGACTTTTTACGATACCTTGCAAAAAAATGGCGAATTGATTGGCGAAAGATATAAAATACTCAAACGGTTGCTTGAAGATTTGGGTTATTAAGAAAGGAGCCGATACATATGAAACAACCCGATTTTCCCTATGCAGTGACAACCGGGCGCGACTTCAGCAAGTTGGAACGAATGATGATCTGGCAAAAACCAGCGAGCCATCAGACGAGTGCTGAAGAATTGCGGATTGCCTCAGAGATTGCCGGTAATTGGGATGACCCTGAACTGAAATTATTCAATATCTTGTTAGAAGGTGATGCAGGTTCAGGCAAAACCCAATTGGCCAAAGCATTGTCCGCGGATCTACAGTTGCCTTATACAAAAATCACCTGCTTTGCCGATATGGATAAATCAGACATCTTCGGTGCGCTGCTGCCTGTGATCAATACGGATCAAGAAGAGGATAAAGACTTACTGGATGCCATTTACCAAAGCGATTGTTTTGATGATGTCCTGCAATTGATCGAACGTCACTTTTCAGTCACACCTGAACGTGGGAAAGAAAAGTTTGCTGAACTGATCCAGCGTATAGAGGACGCTGAGGACCAGCCAATCGTTCGTTATAAATACTATCCTTCTGAGATTGTACGAGCAATGGAGAAAGGCTATCTTTTAGAAATACAGGAACCAACAGTAATACGCGATGCTTCAGTGTTGGTGGCGCTAAACTCAGCATTGGAACAAAATGGCATGTTGAATATTCCGACGGGTTTTGTACAACGCCATCCAGATTGTGTGGTTGTAATCACCACCAATCGCAATTATCAAGGCAATCGACCGCTGAATGAGTCTTTGCGGGATCGGATGCAGCATGCAGAGAAAATGGATCTGCCGCCTTTAGGTGTGATGGTTGACCGCGGCATGGCCAAAACCGGCTACCAAAATCAAGCCGTTGCAGAGAAAATGGCTGAAATCATTCGCCTCTTAGACATCTCAGCTAAAGCGAACGCTATTAAAGGTGCAGCTGGCATGCGTTCCTATTTTTATTGGCTAAAAGCAGTCAAACGAGGACAAGATCCTTTGCAAACGATCCATCAAAAAGTATTATACAAAGTCACAACCGACAACAACGAATTACAACTATTGCAAACAGCTCTCGATACTTCAGGTCTTTTGGCACAATTGCGCTTGCTGATCCACGGACAGCCACTGCAAGACTTCAAGAAAGCAGCTGGCCGCCGTATTTCAGATGTGGAAGCACAAGAAAGAAATATCACGACCGAGGGACATGTTCAGTTAACAGCAGCTTTCAATGAGGAAGAACCCTCTACATCTGCAGAAAACGACACCTTGCCTGAGAAAACGTCTGATGAAACCCTTGAGGAAACAGTCTCAGAAAAAGAAACAGCGTCGCAAGATACGGCTGGATTATTCGAGGATACAGAGACAGCAAGTCAATCTGGACAAGCCGCAACCGGCACTGAATCAGACAACCAGGAGCTTGCAGATCATTCATTGACCCTTGAAGCTTTTGAGGCAACGAACAAAGAAGAAAAAGCCCACGCGTCAAAAACAGCACGCCAAGCGTTAAAAGAATCGATCCATGCCAAAGAAGGGCTGATCGTCCATCGACCAGCTGTAGATTTACATCTGCGAAAGGCCGCACAAGCGCTCATTCAACCCTTACACCCTGTGATTGATGCTTTGGTGAAACAAACGAAAGAATTGTTGGAAAACGAAGAGGGAAGTGTCTATCAAAAGGGCCAATATACCGGCACACGTTTTGATGCGAGTAAAGTCGTTTATCAAGACTTACGCACCTTCGACAAAAAGAATCCGCCCAATGAAACACCATCTTTGGCAGTAGCGATCCGCATCGACGAATCAGGATCTATGGTCAGAGAAGACCGCATCAAATATGCCCAACAAGCAGTCTTAGCGTTGACCGAGTTTGCCCAACAAGTCCAAATACCATTAATGATCTACGGCGATACAGCGGATACCTCAGCACGAGAAAAGACCTCGTTGTATGCCTATAAGGAATTTCACGAAGGATATGATTTTGTCCCAGAGAAGCTCATGACCATGAAACCACGGCAAAACAATCGAGATGGCGCAGCGTTACGCGTCTTAGCACATCACGTCAGCCAACAAGCAGCGACAACCAAACTCGTCTTGAATATCAGCGACGGACAACCAAAAGCATTGCCTGATTATACTGGGGAAAAAGCCAAGAGCGATATTCAGCAGGTGATTGCAGACTATGAACGTCAAGGGGTGTTGTTTTTGGCAGCTGCCATCGGTCAAGATCGAGATGTCATCAAATCGATCTATGGCCCAGAACGCTTCATCGACTTGTCTGATTTACACGCATTCCCGCAACAGTTGTTGCAACTTTTGGTGAGGTATCTATAAAGACACCGTGAAAACACGCAAACAGCTCCCTTAACGGGTCTTTGTTTGCGTGTTTTCAATAATTAAATTATGTAAACTTTGTTAAAACGAAAGAAATAGTCAAAATTTATGTCAGACACTTCCAAAAAGGGAACGTATGTTTTATACTTATGGAAGATTATTTTTCATTTGAGAAAGTAGGCATTGCTGTGAAAACCCCGTTAACGATCGAAATGGAAGAAGCACTCTATTATTATTGCCGTGAGAACAGCGACATCGTGGTTGAAGAAGTCGTGATGCCAGATGACCAAGGCATTGTCGATACGTTAAGCTGCCGTTTGACTGCAGAAAACGAATTTGAATGGCGCTGTTATGAATTAAAAGTCAGTTTGGCAGATTTTCGGTCAAAAGCAAAATTGTCTTTTATCGGTCACTATAATTATTTTGTCTTGCCAAAAGCACTCTACGAAAAGGTCAAAGACCAAATCCTTCCAGCAATCGGAGTACTGGTTTATCATTCTTTTATAGACAAAGAAAGTGGCAGGAAAGGCTATTTCAGCGTCGAAAAGAAGCCGCAGCGGCAACTACTGCAAGTTTCCGAAAAAGCGCTCTTGTTTCGTTTGATTTCAGCTCAAGCTAGGGAAGTTGGCAAAGCCAAGCAAACTGCCCGTGGATTAAGAGTCTTTTCGACGGAACGTTTATACCAGGAATTGAAGAAACGACAACCGGAATACGATTTGTTCGGGGGAGGCGTCAATTATTATGACCGCTTCATTGAAGATACCCAAAATCAAGCAATCGAAGCGCTAAAAGAAGAATTGGCTGCAACAAGGATTGCCTATGAAGCATTGGAAAATCGATTTTTGCACAACCAACAAGAGGGAAGGTGAGCGGGTGTATTATCCATATTTACGGGGCAAACAATTTGATTTGCTGGCATTGAAAACATTGTTAGAAGCAGATCTGCTATCAAAACAAATCCAACCGATCATTGAACCAGTCAAACAATCAAAAACTTTTTGGACACTGATTGATTTGTTTAAACAAAAAAATCATCCTTGTTTGATCATCGACAACCCGAGTGCAGGTGATTTCTTGACGGATGACGGATTGCAAGCATTGGCGGCCATTCCATTAGCCAAAGCAAGAATCGTTGAACAGCCCATCGAAACCTATGACACACAACCTGATATGTGGATCATTCATCACTCTGAGGCTGCTTTAGCAAGTGATTGGTCGACGAATCATATTCCAACATTAGTAAGCAAAGAATTTCGTCTGTTAACACATGTGAAAGGTCCCAAAATCCTTTTGGAAGATCCATTTACGCGCTTACCTAAAAATCTATTTTACACAGAATATGCCACAGAATTTTTTTCTTCACGAAAAAAGTCTTTTCATCAACTGGGATTTAACGGATACAGCGACTTTTCGATCGATAGCAAAATATATTACGAATCAAGTTATCCGTCAAATCGTATCGCACTTCACTGGATTTTTTTAGATGAAACGGCTGATCTACAGCTCGCACATTTGGTTTCTGATGACGAACTGCCTAGTCAGAAAGATAAATTTTTCCAAGTAATGGCACAACTTTCTGATCATGAACAACGATTTCCGACAAATACCGCTGGATTGCAATTGCTTCAAAATGCTGTTGATCAAGGAAAATTCCCAGGCATGGGTGTTATTCGCAAAGCATCAGTCATGAACCACTTGGAAATCGTCAGTCGCTTGTGGACCTAGGCAGGCATTTGCTTGCACGTGATTTGATTGATATATTTGTTATACTTATGTATTTTTTACGAATTTTTTCGCACGTAGCGTTGTTTTAGAGATATCAAGGGCAAATAAGTGGTTCTAAGAGGGAGGATGTAGGCATTTTTTAACAAATCTGGGACAGTAAGAAAAATTATTTATTTTAGTTTACATAATATATATTATACAAAGTTATGTAGAAAAAAGTTAAGACGCCAACAAGTCTGTTTTTATCCTTTTATGGTCCCTCTTAATCGTATTTTTACATAGAAACCTCTCTTTTTAGCCCAAATTCGTTACTTGTTGTTTCAAGTTCTTCTTTTTAGTGTTTTCATGATCAACTTGAAATTTGTTTGATACGTTTGTGGTCCCAGCGCTAACAAATCATCAATGATTGCATTGATGTGCATTTGTTGACCATGAATGATTTCTAAGCGTTGCTGGTCGATTGACAATTTGATATCTTTGAGGATAATCGTTTTAATTTGATATCGAGTTTTTCAGCTTGTCGCCGATATTGATCGATTCATTCGGCTTACAACATATGACTAATGATAATGATAAATTGACGAATTAACAGAAATAATATATACTATCTGTGAAATGAATTTTAGCATTTACTGCTTTGCGTAACTCGTTGCTGCGAGTTACGTTTTTTTGTGCAAAAAAAGACATCTAGCAGTTGCTGCCACTAGATGTCATGCGTCGACTTTAGTCTTGTTTTTTGTTTAGCCAATAGCCAAACAACACCGCTAGCAAACTAACTGCAAGCGGTAAGAGCACATGCTCAATAATGAATTTTAGCAATTTACTGCCCTCCCCTCAAAATTATAACATATTTATCAATTTTAATAATATGAATTCTATTTAAATCATATTTATGGCAAAATAATAGGAAACAAAAAGAAGCGAAGCATCTGTTACTCTTCCGGAAGATAATTTTTTTCAAAAGTTTAAAAATCAAAAAAGGAGCAGGATTTACTGCTCCTTTTTTGATTTCAATTCCATTCTGACATTAGTTATCTGGGCTCATGTGATTGAGATTTCTTTGCTTGACCAAAAGAAGAACTATAATGCTCAACAAACTGATTATCACAGCAGGGATGATCCACCACCAGTTTAGAGAATGATCGATGGTCACATCGCTTTGGTTGAATGTCTTTGCTTCCTCTGATTTGACTGTAAATGCTTTGGTCCATTCCCATGTGTTTTCTCCGGATGAAGCACTGATTTCTGCGACATAGCTGCCACTTTTGAAGAAATCCCCTGCTAAAGAAATTGGAAAATCAAAGGATGAGTTGGGCGCCATTTGCATCGTTTCTTTTTTCGTTTGGTACAGTATGTCATTGCTGCCTTTACGTTTTATTTTTGCCGCAACAGTTAGTTGGTTCACATAAGTGGGTAAGCTGTTGTGTATCGTTGCACTGAAGACGTTGCGATAGTTCAGTTGATCAGGGAATACATCCAGCAACGTCAAATCAGGCGACATGCTTTCTTGTTCATTTCTGGCCACCACACCAATCACATAAGCAAATTCATTTTCGATGGACAGTTGTTGGCTTTCATCGGTTTCTTCTGTTGTGTCTTCAGAGCCTTCAGATTCTTTTGTTTTTTGCAGTCTGATTCCTCCTGCCAATACGCCAGAGAATGGTTCTTTTGGCATTGTAAGGGTGATATCGATCGTTTTTGTTTCATTGGCTTTCAGTTTAACGATACCTGGGGTTGCCAATAACGCTGCGATCGACCAGTTCAATGACGCATCCGCGGTGTCCGCATCTTTCCCATACTCTACGACGCCATTGTTATTCGTATAGGCTGTATGGGCTGTAACATTGATGGTCAACGGTTCATTTTTTGCGTTGATCAAGGTTAATTTCAAAGCTTCTTTTGTATGAGGCGCCAACAATACATTGAAATAATTTTCACTATCGGCAAGCTGACTTTTCGGTAAATTTGGTGTGACATAAAAGTCAGCTCTGTCATCCGCATGGGTTAAGCTACTTCCGAAGAAGAAAAAAATCAGCATACTTATAGTAATGATGGACTTCTTTTCGAATACATTGTTTAATCTAAAAAATCGCATGCCGAAGAATTTCCTTTCCTATTTTCTACTAGTCGATGACATTTGCAGGTGTACTTGTTAACTCCCACGTCAGCGTTGCTGTATATTCTGCAGCATCTTTGGTGGCTGTTTTTGGTACAAAGAGTGTAATCGCGTCATTCAATACCTGTTCATCAGGCTCTGCTTTGTTCAATTTTTCTTGATCCCCCCAAACCAACGATGTTACACCTGCCCCTTCCCCGACTGTTTTGTCCTCTACGACTTTGGTTTGCGCATCTATTACTACAGTGTTGGAACTTTTCGCACCTATTTCCAATGTTTCAACGAATCCTGGTTTACTGATGTCATCCCCAGAATAATTCAGTACACCGGGGGTAAATGTCAGTGCAGCACCTTTAAGAATATTATTTTGGGTATTGTCTGATGTAAAATCACTTAGGCTGACCATTAGACTCCATCCAGCATTTGAACCACGTAAATCTTGTACTTGAACAAAACTGACATAGGGTACCTCTTTTCCATCTTTAGTCTTTGCTTTTTCTGCCAGCATTGTATATGTTTCGTCTTGAACTGAAATCTCTTGCGTCCCGAAGTCTAGATTCGGCGCATGAACGATGGCCAAAGGCCCTGCAGTTTCATCTGGTTCTTCTGGGATAATGTCTGGTTCTTCAACTGGCGGAACAATGATCGAAGGCCCATCTGGACTCTCGAACGTGATCGTTCCTTGCGTTTGCACAGATTTCAGTTCGGTTTCCGTCGTTTCTTCGGCAAAAATGGTCTGAGTACTGCCCAAAGCTAGGGCTGTGATGGTTGCTGCGGTTGCAATTTGATGACTTTTCATGATTTCATTCTCCTTCTTTCCTTTTGAACTTTTTTGGTGAACATAATGAAACAGATGGCCTTGCATCATCTAAATTAGTCCCAAAGATGCCCTCTTGGTCAACAAACAAGCTTACGTCGCAAGAGCGCAAACATTGGCACACCATTCACTATACATTCGGAAAGTTATTTTTAAAAAACCTGTTTTTTTAAAATGAAACAAAAAGAAATGAAAAGAACTACTTGTTGCGATACTGTCAGTATCCAATGATTTTTAAATAACTTTTCTGATAATGATTCAACGTATAATACTGCTTTCTCTAAAGGATTTTTTTTCAGACATTAGCCTATTCTGAGAAAACAACGCTCTTTTCTCATCCCCACATGTACCTTCTATCATGCTGAATACAAGTTTTGCCCGAATCGATGCTATTGTTGCGTAAAACGTAAATTTAAAAAACTGTTCGCTTTACAAAAGGGAACAAATGTTTGTATGATATAGCTAAGAGGTGATCGTGATGGGTATGATACAACCTTATGAAGATCGGAAAAAATTAAAATGGCAAGGTTTTTTTCTTTCTGAACATACAACGGAAATCGATACGGAAGCTTTACGGCAGTTTCACTGTCCGCCAAAGCAAGCACTCACACCAGAAGAAATCAATCAGTGTTTATTTGAAGCGATGAAAAAGAATTACACCGTAGCGATCCAACGGGAAGAAGTCGATCCAGAGGGGCACTATCCACCAGACATCATAGGCAAAATCAGCGGCTATGATTCCCTTGGTATCTATCTCAGCGGAGAAACGACGGAAAAGGTGCATTATGATGAAATTCGGCACGCGGCTTTTTTTGAAGAAAAAAAATGGTTTGATGTGGAAGGTTAAAGAGCAGGCTATGGCATAGAAAGGAATGATTGATCTTGGAAACGATGAAAGGAACAGTTTCAAAAATCAAAATGTTGTCTTTTGGGGCACCTCCCCTCTTGCGTTTTACGATTGGTACGACCAATTGCCTGATCGCTAAACATAGTTTGAACTTCTTAGGTGATGTGGATGAAGGCATGTATGTAGTCGTCGGCGGCTACTGGAACCCTCGTAAACAGTTTGTGGTCCAAAAATATACTGTGTATGGCAAGACAAAAATCATGTTGGACATGGATCACTGCCAACGACCTGTAAAGGTGGAACAATCATGAAAGCCCGTGATTTACTCACTGCTTTATCCAATGGCGCCGATCCAGAAAAATTGACTGGTATATACTTACAATACAAGGCGAAACTAGTTCCTTTCACAACGATCGCTGTGGATAGTCACGATCAATTGATCCTGTTTTTTGAACCCCACAAATCCGCCTTGACGCTAAAGGAATTGTATACGCAATTGATGCTGCACAAAAATTTGACCCTGCGTTATTGGGATGGTGCGCAACGGCAACCAGTGTATGGATTTCGTGAACAAGATGGGAAAATCATTTTCTGACATATCTTTTATACTGACACTCGACAATTCTAGCGCAATCACGTATGCTGAAGAAAAAGAAAGGAAGCAGACAAATGGCTAGACAACATATCACCGAAATCAGTTTTGCAAAGGTCTATCCCCTCTATATCGCTAAAGCCGAAAGAAAGCAGCGGTCTAAAGCAGAAGTAGATGCGATTATTCAGTGGTTGACTGGGTATGACCAAACCGGCATTGACACACAAGCTTCAAGCGCAGTGTCAATGGCTGATTTTTTTACTCAAACCCCGCGCTTGAACCCAGCTAGAAAAATGATCACTGGCGTTATTTGCGGGATCCGTGTCGAAGAGATCGAAGAGCCTATGGTGCAAGAGATTCGTTATTTAGATAAGCTGATCGATGAATTGGCCAAAGGCAAAGCGCTGCAAAAGATTTTGCGAGAAAGCTGATCGATCATTTTTTCAAAATAGGATTGTGTTTCTATGACAAAGCAACTATACTAGACATACCTTGGCAGGGGCATACGCCTAAGACACCCTCACTACGTTTACCATTGTAGTGAGGGTGTCTCTTTTTGGTTATTCATGTGAACATCTTCCATCATCTTTGGATAGCTTTTTACAACAGATGTCCCAGTAATGCATTCACCGATACAAAGTAAATAAACAACCCTGCGATATCTTTGATTGAAGTAATGATCGGTGCTGAGCCAGCTGCCTGGTCAATATTCAATTTGATCAAGACAAAAGGAACTAGGAAGCCTAATGCTGCAGCCAATGTCATGGCAAAGACCAATGAGATGCCGACAGCGACGCCTAGCATCGGGATACCTTGCCAAAAAGCAGCAGCTACACCAGAAATAACGCCCACGATCAGACCCAAACTCAAGCCGATCCAGATTTCTTTTAAAAAGTATTTAGTGAAAGATGAAAGATCTATATGCCCTAAAGACATCCCCCGAACGAATACTGTCGACGATTGTGTGCCGACGTTCCCGCCCATATCCATGATCAATGGAATAAAAATCGCGACGGCTGCAACTGATTCCAATGTCTGTTCAAATTCATCGATCACGACACCGGCTAACAAACCAGCAATCAATGTAATGACTAAGAAAGGCAGCCGTACTTTCCAGATTTGCCAAACATTGCCATTGATCAAGACGTTGCTGCGATCAGCTTCATTCGAGGCAACATCCGCTAACCCAGCCTGGTTGAACATATCCTCTGTCGCTTCTTGTTCCAGAATGTCGATGGCATCGTCGACAGTGACAATACCGACAATCCGGGATTCACGATCCACGACAGGAAGTGCGATCACATCGATCTCGTTCAACAAACGAGCTGCTTCTTCTTGATCGGTATCCGTCGCAACATAAATGACCTCATGGGACATGATGTCTGCAATCAATTGTGGGCCTTCGGCAATCAATAATTCTTTCAACGATAAAACACCCTGTAATTTTTTCGTTTGATCAGTGACATAGAGTGTATAGATCGTTTCTTTTTCTCTGGCTTGCAGGCGTACTTTTGCTAAAGCGTCCTCTACTGTCATTTCTTTTTTTAAGGTAATAAATTCTGGTGTCATCAAACGGCCTGCAGTTTCTCGTTCATAGCCTAAAAGCAAATTGGTTGCGTCCCTTTCAGAAGCCGTCAATGATTGCAGCAATTTCTTGGTGACGCTTGCTGGCAATTCATCCAATAACCGGACCCGAACATCAGGTGCCATGTCGTTGAAAAATTCAGTTGCGCCTTCATCCGTGAAAGAACGCAATAAATGGTGTTGCGCAGTTGGTTGTAGCGCTTCAAACAAGGCCAACGCCTTATCCTTTGGCAATAAGCGAAAAACAATGGCTTTCTCATTGGCGGATAAGGATGTGAAAACCTGTAATAAAGGCAATTCTTCAATCGTGAAAAGGAATGTTTTCAACGCCTCCGTGTCGTTTGTATGCAAATGATGTAAAAGTGTATCTTCCATGTATCTCATCTCCTTTTTCCATGTATCTTCTATGTCATCCTATCGCAACTAAATTCTATACGCAACACAAATCCTTTCTATTGAATAATAATGTGTTGCTTAAACAAATACAACAAGTAAGGTTGTGCTTGAACTCATCTGGATTTGTTATATAATAAACCGAGGTTAAAGAAAAAAGCAAAGGATAGCGATATGAAAAAAAAGACACATAAGATCCACAGTTTGATCGCAATTGGACTGGTTGGTTTGGCACTTTGGGGACAACAAACGTTCTTCTCTCCTGCTGAAGAACCGCAAGCCACCATCAGTGCCGCTGAGTCAGAATTGGCACAGTTGTCCTATGAGGGCACCCAGACGATTGAAGTCAACAACAATCAACCGACCTTTTCAAAAGAAGCACTGTCTACATCTGAAGGGGCTTGGGCACGCTACGGCGATTTAGACACCCTTAATCGAGCGACAGCCGCTGAAGCGATGCTGAATCAATCGTTGATGCCTACAGAAAAACGTGGCGACATTTCAAGTGTCAAACCAACAGGTTGGCATAACAAAGAGTTACCCAGCGGCAGTTATCTATACAATCGAACCCATTTGATTGGGTTTGCATTGGCTGGTGAAAATGCCAATTGGAAAAACTTGATCACAGGTACTAGTCAATTGAACAATCCTGAAATGCTGCGTTTTGAAATGGATATCAATCATTATTTGAAACAAAATGCCAGTCACTATGTCCGCTATGCTGTTACACCTATTTATCGCGGGGATGAATTGGTGGCCCGCGGGGTACACATGCAAGCCCAATCTATTGGAGATGACACGATTCAGTTCAATATCTATATTTTCAATATCCAAAACGGTGTTACGATCAACTACCAAGATGGTACTAGCCGCCTTTCTGACGAAACAAACCCGACGACTTCTACGACGAATAACAGTGAAACAACTGTAAGCGCCGATAATACTGATACCAGTCCTTCAGCGGATCAAGTCAGTTATGTCGATCAGCAAGGAAATGGCTTGATCAAAGGCTCAAAAAGCGGGATCTATCACCTGCCGGGTTCAAACTACTATGACGAAACAACCAATCCCAAAGAATGGTTCAAGACGATTGCTGAAGCAAAAGCGGCTGGTTATCGTGCACCAAAATAAAAAAGCCACTGGGCTTTTTTATTTTGGCATAAGGACGATTTTTTGTACTTGCTTCACGCGTCCACTTACGCTGTTGCTTACTCAGCTGCCTTGACTTCTGATACATAAGCACGTCCTTTATCCGTAAAACGCAGCCCCCGGGATTGGAAGCGGCGCTCGCGATAAATCAGTCCCTTTTTTTCCATCCGAACCAGATGACGATGAATCAGAGAAGTCGTCTTGATTCCTTCGTTGGCACAAATTTCTCTGACAGTAGGTGAACAACCTTGTTCTCGCATATAGCTATCAATAAATACAATAATTCGATCTCTTCGTAACATGTAGCGTCCCCTTTCTAAAAGATAGTTTTGTGTGATTTGAACCTTTACCTTGTATCTCGGATACCTCCGTTGCCCTTTGGTAATAGTATAAAGGAGATATTACCAGTGAACAACAGTTTTTTCTTTTCAGCCATAGTTTTCATCGCAATTCAATTCTTTAGCCCGTATCATAAAATTAACAAGCAAATGAAACGAGGAACATACATGAGTTTTGGCGAAAATCTAAAAAAATTCCGTGAAGACAAACAACTAGGCGTCAACCAGTTGGCGTTGAAATCTGGCGTCAGTGCGGCCCAAATCTCACGTTTTGAAAACGGCAAGCGTAAAACAGCCCACATCGATACCGCCAAAAAACTTGCAGATGCACTTTCAGTCCCCTTACCCTTGCTTATTGGAGAACCAGTGTATTATTCTCCAGAGGAGCTAAATGCACAACAACAGAAAATAATCAGTGTGGTCGATGATGCCATGTCCGAAGAAGAAATTGCCGACATCCTTGATTATATTGATTTTATCAAATTAAAGCGTAAAAAAAGTCAAAAATAGTTATTTTTTTTAATAAAAATGATTTTAATTTTACAACTCTTTTCATCCCTCCCTGTTTTTGTTATTCTAAATAAAGAATAAGGGAGGGTATTTATGTTAGGTATTGGATTATTTTTCGTTGGAATTACCTTAATAATCAATGGTTGGGGCAGTTTGTTGTCTGTTGATCATCGTTCATTATCATTGATCAATTTATGTACTGGCTCGTTATCATTCATCATCAACCTCATATACATGTTTCAAGGGGCTTATTACGAAGCAGGTACAGGCTTTCTCTTTGCCTTTACGTATCTGTTAGTGGGCATCTTGTATCTCTTTGATTTAGACATGCGGATTTATGGCATTTATGCGTTGTTCGTCGCAATCAACACGATTCCTTTTGCCTGGATCAGTTGGCAATGGGAAAATGACTGGGCCTTTGCCTTCATTTGGTTGATTTGGGGCATATTGTGGTTCTGTGGATTTTTAGATTCTGTGATGCATGTTGCTTTTGGCAAGTCAATCCACTATTTTGCGATCTTTTGCGGGGTCTTTACAACCTGGCTGCCAGGTATTTTGATGCTGACTGGTTTGTACGCATAGAAAAAAGCGATCTTAAGTGATCGCTTTTTTTTATGTGCGTAATTTGTTGAGAACATTTTCGGCTTCAGACAAAGACTGATTCAAAGCGGCCACGATGGCAGAACCGACCACTACGCCGCCGCAGATACGACTAAAGCGGTCGACATCAGCCTTAGAACGGATGCCAAATCCTGCCAATACTGGAATCGGGCTGATTTGGGAAACTGCTTGTAAATGTGCATCCAAACCATTTGAAAACTGGGCATCTTTTCCGGTCACGCCGTTCACTGTAACGGCATAAATAAACCCTTCAGCTTCTTCAGTCAATTCTTTGATCCTTGCGATGGGACTGGTAAGAGAAATCAAGGTGATCAAAGCGATATCGGTTGACGCCAATAATGGCGCGACTAAATCACGATGCTCAAAAGGCAGATCAGGAATGATCAATGCTTTGACTGCGGTTCCTTCAAGATCCGTAAGCAAAGTTGGGAAACCATAATGAAAAAATGAATTGGCATACCCCATCAAGATCAAAGGAACCTCCGTTTCTAACTGCTGCAGACTTTGAATGATCTTTTTGAACGTTGTGCCATGTGCCCGTGCTTGAATACCAGCTTGCTGGATGATCGGTCCATCAGCGACTGGATCAGAAAAAGGAATACCGATTTCAATGGCTGTCGCACCGTACGAAACCAATAAGTCGATCTCTGCTTGCAGTCGCGACAATCCATTGGCACCAGCCATAATATAAGGAACAAAAAGCGGTTTTTCTACAGCTTGCTGAGACATATATGTGGTAAATGATGATCGTGCCATCTTAAATCCCCTGCCTTTCTTCACGTTCTTTGATTTGTTGCACATCCTTGTCGCCTCTACCAGACAAACAAATGACTAATAACTGCTCTTTTCGCATCTGAGGGGCTGTTTTAAGGGCTTGCGCGATGGCATGAGCACTTTCTAGTGCCGGAATGATGCCTTCCGTAAGTGACAAGCGATAAAAAGCTGCGACAGCTTCTTGATCATCGATCGCTTGATAGGTTGCTCTTTCGATTTCTTTTAAGTAGGAATGCTCAGGACCGACCCCTGGATAGTCTAATCCAGCTGAAATCGAATAGGGCTCAATGACTTGGCCATCATCATCTTGGAGTAAGTGCATCCTGGCACCATGGAGAATCCCTATACTGCCTTTGGTCAACGTCGCTGCATGTTCAGCGGTCTGAATCCCTAGGCCAGCTGCTTCAACACCGACTAATTGAACAGACAAATCACTGACAAATGGATAAAACATCCCCATCGCATTGCTGCCGCCGCCGACACAAGCCATCACCAAGTCAGGCAAGCGGCCTTCTTTAGCCAAAATCTGTTGCCGCGTTTCCTTGCCAATCACACTTTGAAAATCACGGACGATTTCTGGGAAAGGATGAGGACCCAACACAGAGCCCATGACATAATGTGTATCCTCAACTGCCGCAACCCAATACCGCAAGGCCTCGTTGACAGCATCTTTCAACGTATGGTTCCCTGATGTGACCGAAATGACCTTCGCGCCCAATAACTCCATCCGAAACACATTCAACGCTTGCCGTTTGACATCGACAGCCCCCATGAAAATCGTACATTCCATGCCGAAGAGTGCCGCAGCTGTGGCTGTAGCGACGCCATGTTGACCAGCACCCGTTTCTGCGACTACTTTCTGCTTCCCCATCCGCTTGGCCAATAAAACCTGTCCTAGCGCATTGTTGATTTTATGCGCCCCGGTGTGGTTCAAATCTTCTCTCTTGAGATAAATTTTGGCTCCCCCTAGTTCTTTTGTCAGATTTTCAGCAAAGTATAACGGTGTTTCCCGCCCGACATATTCTTTCAGATATGCTGCCAAAGTTGCTTGGAAGACAGGATCCGCTTGCGCCTCGCGATAGGTTGCTTCTAATTGCTGTAGGGCGAACATCAAGGTCTCTGGTACGAATTGACCGCCAAAGGGTCCGAAAAAGCCTTTATTTGTTGGTTGTTTCATTGATTGACAACTCCTTCACTTTTTTGATAAATGCGGTGATTTTAGCGGTATCTTTTTGTCCATTGGTCTCGACCCCGCTAGAGATATCGACAGCATACGGATGAAAACAGCTGATGGCTTGCTGGACATTGTCTTGATGCAAGCCACCTGCAATAAATAGGGGTTTGCTGACGGTGATTGCCTTAGCAGATGTATCCCAGTCGAAAGTCTGCCCATTCCCTCCAGCGTAGACAGTTTCTTCAGCAGGCGCATCCAATAACACAAAATCGGCTGGCGACTGGGTCAATTCCCTTTGCAAGGTGGCTGCTTCTCCATTGAAAGACTGGATGACTGACAGGTGTAACTGCTGAAAAGCACCGACAGCAAGTGCTTGTTGGACAGAATCTGTCAATCGGCCATGCAGTTGAATATGCGTTAAGCCAGCGATCTTCGCCACCTGTTTTATTTCGCTAAAAGTCGGCTGGACAAAAACACCGACCTTTGCGATATGTTGCGGAACATGCTGAGTGATTGCTTGCACGGCTTCCGGGGTGATCGAACGCCGGCTTTTGGCGAATACAAAACCCAGATAGTCAGCACCGGCAGCAACCGAGGCGGCAACATGAACGGATTGGGTCAATCCGCAAATCTTCACTTTCGTCATGGGCGAGGTACCTGCAGTTCTTTGACGGTCGCTGCGATATCCGTGCTGCGCATCAGGGTTTCCCCCACCAATATCCCTTGATAATCCCGTGCCACCTGAGCCACATCACGGTCTGTTCGAAACCCAGATTCACTAATAAAAATCGTATCGGCTTGTTTCGGTGCCATGGCGACACTTACGTCGATGGACACATTGAATGTCCGCAGATCACGGTTATTGATACCGATGATCTTGGCACCTATCGCTAGTGCCCGTTGCAGCTCTTGCTGATCATGGACTTCAACCAGTACTTCCAGTCCTAGCGCATAGGCATCTGAATGCAAATTGGCAAGTTGGTGATCAGATAGCGCCGCAACGATCAGTAAAACGATACTTGCCCCTGCATTTTTTGCCCGCAGCAATTGTTTTTTGCTGATGATAAAATCTTTGCACAATAAAGGGATGTCCACAACTTGACTGACTTTGCGCAAATCTTCAATCGATCCATTGAAGTATTGTTCGTCGGTCAGGACAGAAATCCCGCTGACACCTGCCTGTTGATAGGCGATGGCTTGCGCAACACAATCAACAGTCTGATTGATCACACCTTTGGATGGAGATGCGCGTTTGACCTCACCGATCAGATGCATATGCGCTGGGGATTGTTGTATCGTTTGATACAAGGATGGACGATTTTTTGTATCCAGTAGCGGTTCCTCAGGCATATTGGCTATTTCTTCGGCTTTCGTGGTTAAAATACGTGTTAAAAAATCCATTTTAGCGCTCCTTTGCTGGTTTATTAGGCAATATTTTTAGTAGATGCTGTGATCAAAGCTTGTAATTTGTCGTAGGCAGCGCCAGAAGCAATGCATGCTCTAGCCAAGGCAAATCCTTCTGAAAATGTTTTGACGGAGCCGTGGGCATAGAAACCCAATCCGGCATTTAACACAACCGTTTCTAAGTATACGGAAGGCTTAGCCTGTAACACATCGGTCAAGATTGCTGCGTTACGGGTGGCATCTCCGCCAACGATCGCTGCAATCGGTGTGGGCGCAAAGCCGTACTCATTTGGGTCAAGAACGAGATGTTCAACCTTGTTGTCATGAAAGCTGCTGATTTGGACAGGTCCGGCTAAATTGGCTTCATCCATCCCTTGATGACCGTGAATGACCATCCCTCGCTTGCGCCCTAGCGCAGCTAAACTTTGGGCCGTATCTGCAAGGGTTTCGCCAGCATAGGTGCCCATTAATTGGGTTGTAAGTGGGACTGGATTGATCAGTGGACCCAATAAATTAAAAATCGTCGGTGTAGCTAACTCTTGCCTGACTTTCATCACAGCTTTCATGCCTGGATGTAAAGATGGCGCAAATAAGAAGGCAATCCCAATAGAAGACAACATATCCGCAATCTGTTCCGGCGCCGACATGATATTGACACCTAAGCTGGCTAAAACATCTGCACTACCAGAACGACTAGACACACTGCGATTGCCATGCTTGGCCATCGTGATCCCCCCTGCCGCCAAAACAAAAGCGGTAGTCGTCGAAATGTTGAAACTATTGGCGTGGTCTCCGCCAGTCCCGCAATTGTCCATGGCCTCCCCTTGATAAGGAATCGCTATCGCGTGTTCCCGCATGATTTGGGCCAGTGCGGTCAGTTCTTCTGCTGTAATGCCTTTGTTTTTCAGTGCTATCAACGCAGCACCTAATTGACTTTCTGTATAGGTGCCAGTGAGCACCCCTTGCGCAAAACAACGCATTTGTTGATGTGTTAAGTCTTGACCGGCAAATAACTGTTGCTGGATCTCATTCAGTCGAATCCTGCCCTCTTCGATATGATTTGTTGGCATGGTTTATCCCTCCAATGGTTGGTTTTGTTGGTTGCGTTTGGTTTGCTCAAGAAATGCATCGATAAAATAGGCACCTTGGGGCGTCCCTAATGATTCCGGATGGAATTGCAGGCCGATGATCGGTTTTTCGCGATGCTGGATGGCCATGATCGTATCATCAACTACAGCCAACACCTCGAATTCCGAGGGCATCGTAGCTGGATCGATCATCAGTGAGTGATAGCGCATCACTGTCATCTCTCCAGAAAAACCTTTCAAGATCCCCGTCTTTTGATAGGATACGACTGATTGCTTGCCGTGCATCACTTGTGCAGCCCCTATGACCGCAGCACCATAAGCCAAACCGATGGCTTGGTGACCAAGACAAATTCCTAAAATCGGTTTGCTCATTTTGAAGGCTGCCAGTATCTCCATCATTTGGCCAGCCTCCTCTGGTCGACCAGGTCCTGGGGATAGCACGATCCCTGAAGATGTTTCCGCAGCATCGAACAATCTTGGATCATCATTGCGCATGACTTGAATTGTACCTTTGGGAAATAGCTGGACTAAATTAAATGTAAAAGAATCATAATTATCGATCAAAAGGATCATCTTGCTGCCACCTCCAATAGGGCTTTCGCTTTATGCAGCGTTTCTTGATATTCTGAGGTTGGTTCTGAATCATAAACGACGCCTGCACCGGCTTGCACATAACCATAGCCATCTTTGACCACCAATGTGCGAATCCCAATGGCAAAATCAGCTTGGTCATTTCTGGAAAAATAGCCAACGGCGCCTGCATATACACCTCTACGTACTGGCTCCCACTGATAGATTCGCGTCATTGCCCTGATTTTTGGGGCGCCGCTGACGGTACCTGCGGGTAAGGTTGAGCGTAATGCATCCATGGCGGTGACTTGCTTACGGCGGCGGGCAGTCACAACAGAAACAATATGCATCACATAGCGGTATTTTTCCACGACCATATATAAAGGCACTTTGACCGTGCCGATTTCCGCGATTTTGCCTAAGTCATTCCTGCCAAGATCAATCAACATCAAATGTTCAGCGCGTTCTTTTTCATCCGCCAATAGTTCTTCAGCCAATGCCTCATCTTCTTGTTTCGTCTGACCGCGTTTTCTGGTTCCAGCGATCGGATTCGTAATGATTTCGTCACCTTTGACGCGAATCAGGCTTTCTGGTGAGCTGCCGATCACGTTGAATCCATCTCCAAGATCTAAATAATAGAGATAGGCTGAAGGATTGGTGCGCCGCAATTTGCGGTAATAATCAAAAGGCGGTTGGTTAAATTTAGTCTTAAGCCGTTGAGAGGGAACCACTTGGAATAAATCACCGGCACGTATCAGCTCTTTGGCTTGGTTCACGATCGTTTCATATTGTTTCTGGGTCATATTACTTGTGAAGTGCAGTGTTTCCTCAGCCGGCGGTCGATTTTCTAAAGGATGAGGGCGCTGTACGCATGCTTGGGTCTTCTCAAAGACGGCGGACATTTCAGCCTCGCTGCGTTGGCTGTAACAGTTCTCCACGATGATCGTTAACGTCTCTTGTTGATGATCAATCACGATAAAGCTTTCGAAGAGCAAAAAAGCCAAATCAGGAATCTTTAATTCGTCTTGTGGCATATGGCCGATATCTTCGTAGCATGCCGCGATATCATAGCCGGCATAACCGATGGCACCACTTTGTATCGGAAGACCCGGAATGGGCGGCAACGGGCGCAGCACATGCTGTTCCATTTCTTTTAGCGGATCAGTACAAGGTGTTTCAACTGTTGTCTGCGTCAATAAATCGACTGTTGTAAACACCTCTTCTTGATAAGTTAATTTTGCTACCGGATCAAAGGCGATGATCGAGTATCGACCGGTATCTTCTTCTCGTGGGATACTTTCCAATAAGCAGGTATACCGATCTTGTATCCGCAAGAACACCGATACGGGTGTCAAGCAATCGCTAGTGATTTTTTTAGTCAAATACATAGTTGTCCATCCTTTCTGATTGAAAATAAAAAAAAGCCCTCAAGCAAGCGGAAAAAAACTTGCTTGAGGGCGAATGATCGCGGTACCACCTCAATTTGAAACAATGCTTTACTGGAAGCTTTACTTGGATACAGTTCTATAAAGTATTGTTTCATCTCTATCAGTCGTCTAACAACGACCTTCTGCGTTAACGGGCATCCCCGCATGTTCCTACTCTGGTTTCAAAACATGATCGGCTAAGGCCATTTCCCTATCTCTTTTGTGCCAGATTCTCATCAGGACTGGCTTTCTGTAACAAAAGAATCAACAGGTACTTCTCTTAGTATGATAATGACTATTCAATTATTGATATAAAAAAAGCCCTCATGCAAACAAACTGTCTGCATGAGGGCGAATCGCTCACGGTGCCACCTCAAATTTCATCTCTTCATCGTCAAACAACGATTTCACCCTGTAACGGGAGTACCCGGAATAACCTACTGCATTCAATCATTCGACACAAAAGTCCATTTCTGAAAGATTAATTTACTGATTCTCACCGCCACCAGCTCTCTGAAAAACCGCACTTACATACTTCTCTTTTGTCTTGCCTTGCTCTTATTGCTAGCAATGTTACTTGATTCTGAATAGTCTGTCAATAGAAAAATTATTTTTTTCGAAAAGAATCTGTTGCTTGTGCCCATTCAGTGCTTGTGATGACGTCTTGGATCATCGCTGCAGCATTGGCTGCGCCATTGACCTCGAAAGATTGTTGCAACTCAGCTGCTCTGCTATACGTATCCGCATCCATTGCCTGTAATGCCCGATCTAATTTCTTATTGGTTACAGGCTTCGTCAATTCTACTGCATGCCCATATTTGACACAGGCAACGATATGGCACCGCTGCTCGTATTGCATGCCAATGGCGATAAAGGGTTTCCCTGACGCACAAGCCGTCTGAATGGTTCCTTCCCCGCCATGGATCAAGGAAAAATCGATCAAGTCTTTTAAAAGATTGGTAGGCAGATAATCGCAAATGAGGAGATTCGAAGGAGGTTCGGTTGTTTGTCTCATGAGTTTTTTAATCGGTGCGATGATGGCAATCTCTTTTTTGTCTGCGAAATAGTGGATGATTTTTTGCAGTAGTTGAGGATCACCGGAACTTCCCATCGCCAAATACATGATTTTTTTCCCCCTCTTTTTTTGACGAGCGATAAACTTGGTCACCTCTTTGGGTAGTGACCCGTCAATTTCAGCAAAGATTGGACCTACAATGTGATCCTGGGCTGGCAACTCTTTTGATGAGATAAAAAGCGCTGGCGTTGTGATTAGGTTAAGATCACCATCCATTAGTGCTAGACTCCTGTGGGGCAATTGAAGACCATAGACTGCTGCAGTCTTTTTAAAGGCTGCAGGTTTCCAAGTACTGTTGACGATTAGATGACGGATCAATGCCCATAGGGATGTCTTCAATGGGCCAAAATAGCGCATAAATAAAGGCAAAGGCACATTTGGATCCGACCAAAATGCGCTGCTTCCCGCATAAGGCTTGATATAGATTAGGGGGATCTGTTTGATTCTTGCAGATAAGAAAATTGTCACATTTGACCCTGTGATGACCAGCTCGGGTTGATAGGCTGCCAGACAGGCGAGTTCGCTTTTTACTCGCTGAGCAACCATTTGTTGTGTAAAAGGATTTTTTAAAGACTTCCCTTGATCCAGTGCCATGATTTGTTTTTCTTGTTCCACAGTTAGGGTTGGCCTCAGCAGGTCATAACTAAAACCAGCTGCTTTGATCAAATAGGCAAAGGTTCGTGAAAAACCGATGAACTGACAATGATACGTGTACTGCAATTGTTTGGCTACTTCGAGCATTCTTGTGGTTTCAGCTAAATTGAAAACAGCTGGCGCAAAAACAATGGTTTTCATCTCTTTGCTCCTTTCTTTACTTCTTACTATGTTATCAACATTATAAAGTTTTCAAAGTCTTTAAGAAAACCTTTCTATTTGACGATTGTTGGCTAAATGACGTATGGGGATTTTTAAATACTGAAAGGCTAATTATTTGGTATAATAGAGAGAAAAAGAGAAGGAGTTCGATCATGGCGCATAAAAAACGGATCCAACGCAATTTTTTTTCTACGTTTATCTCTCTATTCCTATTATTCTATTTGGTCGATGGCCTCAAAATGTTTTTCCAAGGCACCTTTACAACGCTTGATGGATTAAGGTTGATCAACTTAATCGTCTTTCTCGCATTGACCTTTTGGATGCCGGATTCTTTCAAGAAGATGACCCGCATGATGATGTATTCAAGTTATATGTTTATCGTTGGCTTTCTATTTGCTTTTGTTTGGAGTCAAGTCCCTTTTGTGCCACAAACACTGATGCTTTACTTTATTGGTGCTTTTTTCGGTGGTATCCTTTGGGAGCTGCTTGCTAGCACTTATTTATTTAATTAAACGATCGAGCCTTTTTCTCTAGTTGTTTTCATAACAAATTCATCAGATTTTCCTTTTTTTCACCCTTTGATTTTAAAAATAAAGCGTATGCTTAGTTTTATATCACTGGAGGTGTGAAAGATCGAACTTATTGGACATCTTATCTTTTGGATACCAGCCTTTGTTTTTATTGTAATCGGCTCATTTTATATCCGATGGCGCAAAAAAATCTTTCCGACATTTCTTTCGGCAGTACCAATGGCCTACTTCATGTTCAAGATTTTTACTTATCGTCACTATGAACCTTACCGTGTGTTGGTTTACTATTTGATTGGGTTATTTTTATCAGCGGTTTTGCTGATTATGGCTATTCGATTTTTAAGTAAAAAGCGCTAAGATACGAAAACTTGTGTATAAATGAACGAAAAGGAGAACGCAACCGCAGCGTTCTCCTTTTTGCGTTTATAAATACATACCTGCTCCAGGTCCCAATGGAATATTGAATACATAGAAGATGATGAATAAGATGATCCAAGCAATCGTTAAGACAATTGTATGCGGCAGCATCAAAGCTACGATTGTTCCGACTCCTGTCTTTTTCTGGTACCTTGCAGCAAACGTGACGATCAAGGCAAAGTAAGGCATCAGAGGTGTAATGATATTGACTGGGGAATCAGCGACACGATACGCGGCCAGCACAGCCTCTGGTGCAACACCCAATTGATACAACAATGGGATGAATATAGGTGTTAAGATGGCAAATTTCGGTACAGCGCCTACCAGAATAAAATCTAAAAGCAAAATCAAGAAAATAAAACTAAGCAATAAGGGCAAGCCACCGAGCTGCATGCTTTCAATGACTGACGCAGCATTGATCGCTAAGACAGTTCCCATATTTGTAAAGTTGAAGTAAGCAATAAACTGAGCAATGATCAACAAAAGAAAGATCATACCGCTTAGATTGCTGAAGACTTTCACGATGGGATTGACAACATCCAAACTCGACTTGATTTTCCCTACCCCTAGACCGTAGCAGATCGACGGGATCAAAAAAAGCAACATAATGATAGCAATCAAACTATCCATGAACGGGGTTGAACCGATGATCTGATTGGTTTCAGCATGACGTAAAGGCGCACCAGAAGGCAGCGTGATCGCCATGATCAACACAACGACCGCTATAAAGCCATAAAGCGCATAGCGTAATCCGCGACGATCATCAGGTTGTTCCTCTAAATTGCCGTCAAATTGACTTCGATCGTATGACCCTAATCGAGGTTCGATCAATTTCTCGTTAATCAGTGTACAGACGATTACCACTAGAATCGTTGAAGCAATCGAAAAATAAATATTGGCCATTAAATCGATATGGTAAGTAGGATCAACGATCTGTACCGCATCATTCGCAATCTCTGTCAACATGCCATCGATCGGCGTAATCAAAATATTCACACCAAATCCTGCAGCAACACCTGCGAAAGCAGCGGATAAGCCGGCAATCGGATGTCGTCCGACTTTGTAGAAAACTGCTGCACCCAAAGGAATCAAAACCAAATAACCTGCGTCAGAAGCGATACTTGACAATACACCTAGAAAGACTAAGATGGCTGTCAATAATCGATTGGGCACGACTTTCACCAGTTTATGGATCAAAGATGCAATCAACCCGATTTCTTCCGCAAATCCTACCCCAATCATCGCCACCAAGGTAACCCCTAGTGCTTGAAAACTCATTAAGTTTTGCACGACGGAAGTTAACATAAATCGAATACCGTCAACTCCTAAAAGACTCTCCACCGCAACAACCGATTCCGTCACTTGATGGGTATCTGGATCGATCGATTCCAGAACTGCCGAAGCACCTGTCAATTGAAAAACAGCAGATAAGCCAATCACACCTGCGATCAATATAAGGAAAATGATTGCCGGATGCGGGACTTTATTGCCAAACCGTTCAACCGTATCGAGTAGTCGATCCATCCTTTTGACTTTATTTTCTTCTTGCATATTGTCACTTCCTTCACAAATTGTTTCAGATTTATAAAAACATCCTTTTCGAGAATAGTATAACATAAAAGTGTATATAATTATCTTTAACAACCGTTTTTAAGAGTATTTATATAACGATTTATTAACTTTAAAAGAATCTTTAAATAACGAAAGTTTTAAAACTATCGTTATTTAAGTTTGATTTAAGGTTCTTGTGCTAGTTTAAACATGACATAATAATTGGGTCTGTACTAGCGGAAACTAGTATGGACTTTTTTTCTATTTATTACGCCAAGAAAGCTTAAATTTTTTTGCATCTCACGTATAAAAAAACCAATCCAAAAATCTGGATTGGTTGATCCTCGAGCTATAACCATTTGTTCCCTTTCTAAATCAGAGAAGTCAGATCACTTGATGGGGTCGGATACGCGAAAATGATTTTCTTTAATTGACTTGAGCTGATGTTCAACCCTAAATGATAAACAAAATCGTTGATCACTTCATCAGCGATCGTTGCTAGAATCGTCACTGCGGCAAGGTTGTCCTCTTTGTCATAAACCAATTTTATTTTTGCTTGCGAATCATTGATTCTGCGGTAGGTATACCACGTGGACAGATCGATGACTTCACTATGGTAAGCCTCGCTGTTTTCTTGCAATACGGCCTCGCTGACGCCAATTCGGGCCAATTTTAAGTGACCAAATACTACCGTCGGGATCACTGGATAGTCAATTGCTTCCTGACTCCCCAACAAGGAAGCTGCGACATATGCCGCTTCAAAACTAGCGACAGGGGTCAACTTGGGCTGTTTTTTAGACAAGACATCGCCGATTGCATAGATATGGGACTCTTTTGTCCGCAAATGATCATCAACCAAGAGACCATGAGGATCATAGGCAATCGCTGTGTTTTTTAGTGCTAGAGATTCAAGATTCGGTATGCGGCCAGTGGCACCAATCACCAACGCACCACTAACGCTGCCATGATCCGTTTCAACTACAAAGTGATTGCCTTCTTTTTTTATTTCTTTAGGGGCAGTATTTAAATGAAACATCATCCCTTGTCCTGCAAGATAGCCCATCAAGTCTTGTACCAAGTCTGGATCGAATCCTTTTAAAGGCTGCTCGTTATGATGAAGAATATGGACTTTGGCACCTGCAGCCTGCGCGATGACGGCCAGTTCAAAGGTAATATAGCCACCCCCGATAAAAACAATCTCTTCAGGCATCTCTTCCAGTGCTAAAAAATCCGTACTAGAGCGGATAAAGTTTTTTCCCGGTATAGCCAAAACAGCTGGTCGTTGCCCAGTAGCCAAAACAATATTTTCGCCACGGATTTGTACTTGATCGATGGCAACTGTGTGGGCATCAACAAAGGATGCTTGTCCGTAATACGTAGCGATTGCCTCTTGATCCAGCCCTTCTTTGGTGCTTTTTGGCACGCCGTCTGTGTAGGTTTTTTTGAACGCGAGCAGTTGCGGCCAATCGAGCGTTAATTGACCAGAGACCCCGGAATCAGCCATCGCTTCTGCCGCTTTTATGACTTCAACGCCCCGCATCAGCAATTTCTTCGGATCACAGCCTCGATTTGGACACGTACCACCCCACAAATCATGTTCAATGATGGCGACTTTCTTTCCCTCTGCTCGTAATGGGTACGCAACAGCCAATCCAGCCGGTCCTGCCCCGATAACTACGACATCATATGTTTTCATTTCACCACTCCTTTTGATTGTTGATCAAATCATTCGCTATTCTCAGTATATCGAATATACGTTCAGACAAGAAAGGATTCGCTGACACCTCGCCTATTCACTTCTGCGCTGAGAGAGGACATACAAAAAAAGACGCCACATACATGACGTCTTCTGGTGTTAGCTTAGTTTTTCTTCAATCAATGTCAATTTTGTCAGAAAATCTTTCTGAATACCGCGATATTCGGTAATTACTTGATCGCACCATTGATCAAAATGTGCATCAGATTGTTTTAATTCTGGATGATCTGTCATGTAAGCCAAATAACGCTTCAATCCCTCTTCTAAGGAAACCTGTGGAGAAAAATCAGGAACGACCGTCTTCAATCGGCTGATATCGAAGAGATTGGCCCAACGTTTGTCCCCTTGAATCGATTGGTCAAAATCGTAATCTGCGGCATGACGCAAGAGATCCGTGGGTATATACACCGGCCGATACGCAACACCTAATAAATCGGCCAATGTTTGATACAGCATATCCCATGTATGACTTGCAGGATTCATGATTTGGCAAATCTCGCCAATGAAGGCTTGCTGTTCCACGATGGGAACAAATCCTTCCGCAAAATCCTCCGCATGGGTACTTGCCCACATTGACTGCCCTTCACCATGAATAATAACTTCTTTGCCCTCGATCATGCGCTGAACGACACCCCAGCAATTTTTGCCTTTGATACTGAGTGGGATCCGATCTTTCGAATAGGTTTGCGTTGGCCGAATGATCGTCACTGGAAAGCCCTCTGTGTCATGAGCCGCCAAAAAACGTGCCTCTGCAGCAGCTTTATTTTGTCCATAGGGAGAATACCGATTGCCGATCGGTGTGGCTTCATTGATCAAACAGGTGGCTTCATGATTTAAGACAGCAACGGTGCTGATAAAGACAAATTGCTTTGTTCTTCCGGTGAATAAGGCGATATTGTCTTCTGCATCTTTGGCGTTCCATATAATAAAGTTGATCACACAATCGAAGGAGCGGTCTGCAAGAAGCTGCGCCATTGCGTCTGTATTTGTGATATCACCTCGAAGCATATGGATCGATTCCGGCAGCACGTCATTTTTGTTGCCGCGATTCAAGACATAGACTTGGTTGTCTGGATTTTCAGCTAATTTTTTGGTAATTGGCAATGAAATCGTACCCGTTCCGCCAATGATCAATACTTTTTTCATGATGCACCTCTACCTTCTACGAATTTAGTCTAATGATTCGCCATTTGTGGCGATGACCCGCTGGTACCAGTCGAAAGAATCTTTTTTGCTGCGGGCCATCGTACCGTGTCCGGCATTATCACGGTCTACATAAATCATACCGTAGCGTTTTTTCATCTCGCCTGTTGTGAATGATACAAGGTCAATGATCCCCCAAGGCGTATACCCTATTAAATCAACGCCATCATAGTCCACAGCTTTTTGCAATGCTTCGATGTGGGCCCGCAGATAGTTGATTCGTTCTTGATCATGGATCGTCCCATCTGCTTGCGGTTGATCAATGGCCCCAAAGCCATTTTCTACGATGAATAACGGCAGTTGATAGCGTTCGTATAAATGGTTTAATGTATAGCGCAAACCAGTAGGATCGATGGACCATCCCCAATCACTAGCTTGAATATAAGGATTCTCAACTGAATTCGCTAAGCCGCCGTTGACATTATCAGAAGCTTGATTGCTGACACCATGTTTCACCACTGTAGACATATAATAACTAAAACCAACATAGTCCACTGTCCCCTGACGCAAAACAGCGGCATCTGTTGGATCCATTTGAATGTCATAGCCTTCACGGGCAAATTCCTTTAACGCATAACTAGGGTATGTGCCGCGGACATGTACATCAGAGAAGAAAAATCGTTGATGCATCGCTTCATGTGCAGCCATGATATCTGCTGGATCACATGAAAATGGATAAATCGGTACATGAGAGATCATACAGCCAATCTGAAAGTCAGGGTTGATCTTTTTACCGATGATGACAGCTTTCGCACTGGCAACCAATTCATGATGGGCAACTTGAAACATCACTTCCCGCGGATTTTCTCCTTCAGCGACTTTGACACCAGAATTGGTCCATAGAAACAAAGGATTGTCGGTATCCATTTGATTGTTGATTTCATTGAAGGTCATCCAATAAGTGACTTTGTCTTTGAAACGCGTAAAGACCGTTTCTGCAAAACGAGCAAAAAAATCAATGACTTTGCGATTGCGAAACCCGCCATAGGCTTGTGCCAAATGCAGGGGCATTTCAAAGTGGGACAATGTAATGACTGGTTCGATTCCATGCGCGAATAATTCATCAAAAACCTTGTCATAAAAAGCCAATCCAGCTTCATTTGGCTCTTCTTCATCACCATTTGGAAAAATACGGCTCCAAGCAATGGAAGTCCGCAAACATTTCAACCCCATCTCAGCAAATAACGCGATATCTTCTTTATAGTGATGGTAAAAATCAATGGCTTCATGATTGGGATAAAACGTATCTGGTTCGATCGTTTCCGTGTTTTTCCGCGGCACACCATGGGCACCTGCAGTCATCACATCGATCACACTGGGGCCTTTGCCATCGGCGTTCCAACCACCTTCAAACTGATGGGCGGCCAACGCGCCGCCCCAGAGGAAATTTTCTTGTACCATTTTTTTGTCGCTCCTATCCTAAAGTAATCTGCGCGTCTGCGAGTGCTGCCTCAACGACATCCATCACCCGCTGACTATGTGCCATGCGATCTTCCGCAAAGGCTTGATCATTTTCTGCAATCACTTGTTGGAATTTTTTGAATTCCTCATACATCCGATGTTGATTGACTTTATGGTCCAATATAACTGCAGGTGTTTTCAAGGCCTCATACGCATAACTGTCCAACACATTGGTTGGGCCATTCACGATAATTGACCCTTTTGTCCCTTGAATCGTCGAGCGAATCGTTGCCGTCGAGTCTTTGGCACCGATACAGACGACTTTGGTTTCTTCATAGTCTAATATTAGCACACCTGATGTATCGATCCCACGTTCAATATTCGCAAAGTAACGAACTTCTTTGGGTGCACCTAACAGGCCAATCACAAAGTGGATGTTATAAATATTGATATCCATCAATGCCCCACCCCCCATTTTCGGATTAAAGGCTGGCAGTACTGTTCCTTCTTTGAACAAATCGTAGCGAGAAGAATATTGCGAGTAGTTGCACTCAATCAGTTTCAACGCACCTAAAGAGGTCAGCTGTTCTTGAATGGCTTTATAGTTGGCTAGATATTGATTGGTGATTGCTTCGATCAAAATCACCTGTTTTTCTTTGGCAATGGCAGCGAGTTCCAGCAACTCGCTTTTTTTCAAGGTAAACGGTTTTTCGCATATCACGTGTTTGCCTTGCAGCAAAGCGGCTTTTGCGAAAGTATAATGCAAATGATTCGGTAGTGCGATATAGACTGTATCGATTTCGTCATCAGCCAAACATTCCGTTAAATCCGTGTAGATTTTCTTGATGCCATGTGCTTCCTGCAAAGAGGCCATCCCAGGCAAATCTAATTCTGTGCCTAAGATAGCGGTTAGTTCGATTTCTGGCAGTTCATGCACAAAAGTCATAAAATCATGAACGATCATGCCTGCACCAAATATAGCTAATTTCATATTACTTCCCCCAGTTGTTTTGTTAATAGTTTCGTTAAGACATGGACAATGATCAAATGATCTTCGATGTGATCCAAACCGGACACACAGATCGTACCCGTCACTTCCCCATTTTCGACAATCGGAAAGCCGCCGCCGCAAACGGCATAACGGCTATCCTGTTCCCATTGCGCAAAAAGCGGGTTTTGCGCTTTTTGATAAAAGGTATAAAGCGAACTGTGACCACTGTCTAATACAGTTGTTTCTTTTCTTTCCAACCAAGGACTTTCTTCACGCCCATTCATCAAAAATCTAAGAACGGGTAATCCACGATGTGAGATTTTTATGCCTACTGGTTTTGGATAAGTTTTTGTGACATAATCATTGATTTCAGAAGCGATCCGCAACGCCAAATCATTGTCAAAATACGTGAAATGCAAGCGGCTTTCTTGTTCCAGTAGTTCATTAAAATCCATCAAATCATCCTTTTTCTACAATGCCTTCTTCGGCAAATTGTGTATTGATTTTTTCTTGTTCCTCTAGACGCTCGTTTGCCAATTCTGCATCATAAGCTAATTTGTCGGCGGTTTTGAAGAATGGGTAGTACACCATTGCAGACACGAGGATCTGCACGACATTCAAGACGGCCCCACGCCAGCCAGATACTAAGAAACCTGATATAATTGGCGGTGTTGTCCAAGGAATATTGACCCCGTTGGTCAAAGGAACCAATCCGCTGCTCATTGAAAAATAAGCCATCAACGTCATAATCACCGGTGTCAGAATAAAAGGAACCAATAAAATAGGATTCAACACGATTGGAATCCCAAAAATCATCGTTTCATTGATCGTGAAAATCTCGGGAATGATCGATAACTTGCCGACTGCCTTGAATTGCTTTGATTTTGATAAGAACAAGAGCAAGAAGACCAAGCCAAAAGTGGCTCCAGAGCCGCCGATTTTGATAAAGTTGGAATAAAATTGATAGTTGACGATATTCGGAATATCCAAGCCACTTGCTACAGCAGTCGCATTCTCAGCGGTCAAAGATAACCAAATCGGCTGCATCACACTACCAACGATATTGGCCCCATGGATACCAAATGCCCATAAAACCCCTTCAACCAAGATCACAATGATCGTTGCCGGCAACGAACTACCCAAACGAGTCAAAGGTGTCTGCAAATTCTGGAAGATAAAACTTTGGGCATCATTAAAATGAGTAAATTCAAAGCCAATTCGAACAAAATTGAAAATCACAATAACCACTAAGATCGGAATCAATGATGAAAATGATTTGGATACATTTGCTGGTACGGATTCAGGCATTTTGATGACCCAGCCTTTGCGGTCTGCGAAATAAATCAATTCTACTGCCAAAATACTAGCAATCATTCCGACAAATAGCCCAGCTGCACCAAGGTTTGATAAGGGAATACCGACACCTAGATCGGCATCTTGAAAAGCATATAATGGCGTCAGCACGAGAAATGCTGCCAGTGCAGAAAAGATCGCCCCAATTCGATCAATCTTGTAACTATGGGCGAGGTCATTGGCAATACCAATCACGACATACAAGGTCATCATACTCATTGAAATGTCATTTGGTACCGTAAATAATCGCTGCCACCCTTCTCCTAGCGTATTTTCCATGAAGGTGGTATATGCAGGAATCGGCATATAGGCAAAAAGAATAAAGAATGAACCAATGATCAATAACGGCATCGCTGCCATAAAACTGTTTTTGATGGCTGACAAATAACGATTGCTATCTAATTTCATTGCAATGGGTGTTAATTTTTCTTCAAAAATCCCAATAAATTTATCCATTCTATGAACGCTCCCTTATCCTTTTTGGATTTGCTGAATACCTGTTTCCAACATCTCGATTTGCAAAATCGTTTCTTCATCTTTGACGATCTTGTCTTTGCCATTGATGATCGATTCGTATAATCCTTCATACACTCGGCTGTAACCCCCAACTTCAGAAATGACTTTTTCTTCATGATAATCGCCATTTTGATCGATATACGTCAATGTGCCATAATGCTGCGGCAAATCGATGCCGAAATCTGCATTGTCAGGCATATGGAATGCTTTTAGGTGCTCTTCCTGGCGGTCTTTGGTTTCTTTGACAAAGACACCATTTTCTCCATACACGACAAAGCTAGGACGTTCTTTCAAGCGGAAATAACTAGACTTGACAGACACTTTTAAGCGGCCATAAAACAAATCCAAATCAAAATAATCGTTCATGCGGTTCTTTCCTAGTAATTGTCGTACTTCATAATGGACATCATCTGGCCGGCCAAAATACGAAATGACTTGATCGAGTGTGTGGCAGGCATGTCCATATAAATAACTCGTATTCAAAGAAAACGCTTGGACTGAACGAGGTACTTCCGGGCGGAAATAATCGTAGTGCATTTCCACTTCGATCAAGTCCCCAAGCACGCCACTTTCAATCACTTTTTGCACTGTCAAGAAGTCAGAATCAAAGCGTCTGTTTTGATAACACTGTACCAACAGTCCCTTTTCTTTTGCGAGTGCAAATAACTCTTTGGCTTGTGCCGACGTCTCTGCAAATGGCTTTTCGATCAATGCATGTTTGCCATGCAGCAACGCCTCTTTCCCAAGAGGATAGTGTAAATGACTGGGTGTAGAGATCACGACTAGCTGAATCTCCGGATCGCCGTAAATGTCATTGATATCCGTCGTGTAATTGACCCCTTCGATCCTAGCCCAATTCTTTTCTTCTACAGGAGAATAAATCGTTTTGACATTGATCTTGTCTTTCAGTTTCGTAGAAAAAGGTAAATGATAGCGATTGGCACTTTTCCCATTGCCAATGTAAGCAATTGTTAACATGTATGTCCCTCCAAATCTTTTGATGCCCTCATTATTGGCTATATTCGTCAAAATGAAAAGGGTTTCTCGTTGATCGGGTTGATTTGAACAGGCTATTTAAAAAAACACGAAAAAGTCTGAACATTTTGACCAGAATTTCATTGCGTAAACAAATTCTGCTTCTGATTTGCACCGAAGTAAGCTATCATAAAGAGTGAGGTGGTTAGATGTTACTGATCGATAAATTACGATTGCAAGATGGATTGACCGATACAGAAAAAAGGATCGCTGATTATATTCTGCAAAATTTGACAGATATTCCTTCGCTAAATGTCGAAAAAATAGCCAAACATACCTATACGTCACACTCATCTGTCATTCGATTAGCGAAAAAAATGGGCTACGATGGGTTCAAAAACTTCCGATTAGGCATTGCGGAAATGGCGCACAACCAAATGTTTCATCCACGCTTTGTCGATGCCAATTTCCCCTTCGCTTCAACGGATCCCACCACAGACATCCTGAAGAAAATGGCAGACTTGACGATCAATACCATTCATAAGACCCACGCACAAATTGATAGTGTTGAAATGGAACAGACGGCACAACTGATTGAGCAAGCCCAAAGAGTCTTTCTATTTGCATTGGGCGATTCCCAGATTCGCGCCCGCAGTTTTCAAAATAAACTGGTCAAGATCAATAAATATTTGATCGTCGCCGATGAGTATGGCGACGATGCATGGAATGCCGCAAATCTGTGTCCCAATGATTGCGCGATTTTTATCACGTATCGCGGCAAGAATGCCCAGTATCAAAAGATCTTGAAACTGATGGCTGAAGTGGGTGTCCCTTCAATCGTGATCACAGGCAATCCGAAAGCGAAAATCAACAAATTGGCCACTCATGCCATCGTAGCTTCTCATGATGAATTGGATTTCTTGAAAGTCGGCACATTTTCTTCGCAAGTGGCCTTTGAATATATTCTAGATGCCTTATTTGCCATCATGTATGCCAAAGAATATCAAAAAAATATCGTTGAATTACGCAGAAAACAAGAAATATTAGAGTTGGGTATTCTCTCTGAATATCCGCGGGAAGAATAAAGGAGAATGATGATGATCAATTGGGGAATTATTGGGGCGGGCAATATTGCTGCACGCTTTGCTGAAAGTTTAACGCATGTTGAAAATGCACAGTTATATGGGGTCGCTTGTAGAACCATGGAGAAAGCCAATGCTTTTAGGGAAAAGTTCCCCTGTGAAAAGGCCTTTGATGATTATCAAGACTTGCTGGATGATCCAACGATTGATGTCGTTTATATTGCACTACCGCATCTTTATCACTATGAATGGATCATCAAGGCGCTGACAGCCAAAAAAGCTGTTTTATGTGAAAAACCAGCTACCATGACGGCGCAAGAAATGCAAGCAGTGAAGGAAAAAGCGTTGGCAGAACAGGTCTTCTTTATGGAAGCCATGAAACCACGCTTCACACCAGCGTATCGCAAATTGACAGCCTTGATCGCAGAAGGCCTGATTGGTGAAATCAAGCGCGTCTCTACGACATTTCGTCGTGACTTGCCGCAAGAACATGCCTCCTATCATTATCTGCCTAAACAAGGCGGTGCCTTGTTAGACATGGGTATCTATAATCTGGCATTTATTCAAGACTTCGCACCATCAAATCAATTATCTGCTGAAGTTTTGGATCGCACGATTTTAGAGAACGGTGTCGACACCTATGTCTACGCCCGATTCTACAACGATCAGTTTGAGGCCTTCATTGAAACCGGCTTTGATACGACCAAAGACACCACCGCCGAAATCGTTGGCACAACAGGATACATCACGATTCCGAATTTCCATCGCCCGGAAATGTTCGTGTTGACTAAAGATGGGCAGGAAACTGTTTATGATATCGGCTATAATGTGGATGATTTTCATTCTGAGATCGAAGCCGTCACAAAAGCTTTATTAGAAGGCCAGATCGAACACCCATTGATGCCATTCAACGATAGTCTTGCCAGTATCGCTCTTTCAGATCAGTTAAAAGCATTATTATAAACTAAAAAGGTCAAGCTGGGCAGTTTAAGTGCCCAGCTTGACCTTTTTTCTATTTGACATTGGGGAATGTCTTACCAACGTACCTGTGGTTTTGTTTGGTGCTTCCTTGCGGGGTTCTTTGTTTTCGGTTGAGCCAAAAAACAACTAAACCCGCTATAGCGAGGATCCCGACGATCGTTCCGATGATTTTCAACCAAGTTTTCCAACGAACAGTGTCTTTTAACTGTGCATGTTCTTCTAAATAAGTTGTGCGCTTCCCTCTGACCAGATAGCGATGAGAGTTGACCATATAAGGTGTACAAGTCATCAACGTCACATAATCTTCACCTTCCACGATCTGGAGGTCATCGATTTCTGTAGGTTCGATGATTTTGATTTGATCCACTTCATAGGCCAATTTTTCTCCATTGATTTCAATAAAGAAGAGTTCGCCCTCATTTATTTCTGGCAATTTGGAAAACAATTCAGCTTCTGGCATGCCGCGATGGGCCATGATCACCGCATGGGTGCTTTCGCCACCAACAGGCAGGGACGACCCATTGAGTAATGCCGCCCCCCTATTTAAAAATGTTTCAGTGCCGCGGTCATAGATGGGCATTTCACCGTTGATTGCGGGGATCGTTAAGACACCTAACGTATGTTCCACAAAAAAATCTTGGGTTGAATTGGAGGTTGTGTCGCTTGCACCATTGGCCAGAAGCGCTTCTGATGCCGCCAGTTCTTTTGCTAAAAGGTCTGTATCCGCTTGTTTCCGCTCATTTTCAGCAACCATTTCTGCTTGAATGGCTGCCAACTCAGCCTGATTTTTTGCGGCACTTTCTTTTTGGAACTGCCGAATCACTTGTTGATCAAGATATTGAGAGAAAGCATTCTGATAAAACGGATAAGTAAAGATCGCAAAGCCAACTAAGAAAAGAAGTGTCGCAAACAGTTGGTTTTTTTTCACTCGAATTCTTTGTTTGTTGCGTGATTGTCTCGTTTTCATGCTTTCTCCTTTCCGAAGCCACTAATCGTATATATTCATGCGCATAGTGGCTTCGCCTCTTTCAATCAACTAGCTCTATCTTTTTGATGATGCGTGGAAATTAGTTTTCTGTGTTCTTTTTAAAGTATTTCACAGCTACCCAGACAAGAGACAAGCCTAGTAGAACCAAGAAAATATTGGTGATTTCACCCGTTTGCGGTAAAAATCCTGATTCTTTAGTATCTTCATTTGGCGTATTATCTGAAGGGGTTTTTGGCTCATCACTTGGATCATCTGTGTCGGTGATTTTTTTATTGCCGACAGCTAAGGAAATCGTTGCTTCACCATTCAATTGATAACTATTTTTTTCAATAGTGAACGTGATTGGCTCTGTCAATAGTTGGTAATTTTCCGGTGCTTCAGTTTCAACCAATTGGTAGTCACCATAGTTCAAACCTTGAATCTCGAAGGCGCCATTTTCATCAGAGATCATCACAACTGCTTCATCTGAAGTCTCAGCCCAAGAAACAACACCATCAATGATGGTCAGATATTGTTCATTTTCATCTTGAATCATAAACTTCGCATCAGCCAAGGTCTGCTCTGTATCATCCATATCAACTTTGGTAAATGTGCGACCACCAGTATAGACGGTTTTCTTTTCGGTAATTTCTTCGTACTCATAATCAGAATGTTTGAAGATCAATTCCGCATGATTGTCCAGCGCTTGGTCGGCATTTGCACCTTCAACGATATACATTTGATACTCAATAATCATTTCTTGCCCATTGAAATGGCGTTCTTCTGTAATATAGTCCAAATCAAGGGTCGCAATAAATCCAGCGTTATCAGGTAAAATAGTGATATCCATCATTGCTTCCAGCTCGCTGGCTGTCAAATACTCTTGAGAAGCGCCAATTTTGACTTTGATCGAATCTTCGATCACGGCTAAACTTCCGTCAGAATAATCTTTGATCTGAACATATTGGTAGAATTCTGGGAACAATGGAATCCACGTGTCGATTTGGTAATTAATCACTTCACCATAGGCGAACACTTCTTTATCTTCCATTAAACTTTTTTCGAATAAAGGTACTTGGTCATTAAAGACATATGGTAAGCCATCACCTTCATAACCTGACTCGTTAATATAAGCGGCTTCTAATGCTTTTTCAAAACTGAAACCATCGCTAAAGACTGTTGCCCAATCCGGCTCTGGCTCGGCCATTGCTTGGCCGTTGATCATTACTGGTTGATAGTCATTTGTTTCTTCATTCCACCAACTACTTGGAATCTCTACTTCGATTTGGAACGTTTCTTCTGTCGGCAAATACCCTGGAACAGATTTCACTTCTTCAAAGTAGTAAGTGCCACTAGGTATCAAGACCCCATCCATGGAGACGATACCATATTCATCTGAACGATAGATCTCGATACCTTTATCAAGCAAACTTTCATAGACAGCATTTCCTTGACTATCTGCTTCAACATCAGAAATCCATTGATGGTCTAAGCTCATATCCTCTGTTAAATCAGGAATAAAGTATTCTCTCTCACCAGCTTCATTTAGGCGGTAAAAGACAAATTCAGTCCCTTCTAACGGTGCATACTCACCGTCAATGTTGCGGCCGAGTTTCATAAACCAAGGATCCCGAACGTAACCAATATTTTTTGGATACAAGTGTAAAATATCTGAATCGAATTCTTCCCCGGAATCTTGAATGACTGGGAATGACACCATCATCTTAGATGCCCACTCCTGAAGATCGACATTCTCTTGCTCTTCTACCGCTGTTTCAACGATCATATAGACCGCATTTTTTCCATTTGACTTCTTAGGTACATCTTCGAAGTATAAGAAGCCATTTTCATCTTCAAATTCTGAACGATCCACGTGAACAGGTAATGAAGATTCATTGGCCGTTGTGCCCGAGTCAACGATTGATACCTCTGGATACCCCTCTTCGATTATAAAATTGTCAGATGATTCTACAAGATGCTTTCTAACCAACGTACGGGTCAACTTCTGATCAAGTTCTTCTGCAGCTTGATCATGGCCAACTTCTGCTACTTTAGCATAGTAGTAATCAGTTGCATCGACCAAGGCAAATGTCGCCCCGTTCAGCCCGCTGGACAAAGTCAACATCTCAATATTGTTATGACTGGCTCCACTAACAACATCCCCTGTATTTTGGTATTTCGCATCATCGAATTGTTCCGCGTAATCCCGATCACGGAAAATACGTTTATGAAGCAAGATATTTTGTGTATCTGCACTGGCTGCTTGCGCAGTCAGCTCAGATACAGTGATCAAACCCAAAACAAGGAAGAACAATAATATTGGATATTTCATCATCTTTTTCATGTTAATTTCTTCCTCCTTTAGTTACTAGTCCTTTTCTTTTAATAAACGCTCCACCGATAATCAACCCACCGACCATCAAGAAGGCCCAAATACCAGGTCCCCCTGTTGCTGGTAACGAATTGACATGAATATTCTCTACCTCAAAAATGACTTTGTTATTGCCCTCTTGATTCAAGGTTGTTTCAACCTTGTTCGCTTGTTCGCTAACGGATACTTCGCCATTTTCAGCAATCTCAACCGTAATGGTTTCTCTCAAACCGATATAGTTTTCTGGTGCTTCGGTCTCTTCTAATTCATAGATACCAGGTGTCAATCCAACAAATGTGAAGGTATTGGTTTGAACAGTTGCTTCAAGCAATTCTTGGGTTTCCTGATTTGTTAAGGTGAAGGTTGCACCTTCAATTGCTTTTCCAACTTCATTTACTTTTTTGACAACTAGATCAAAAGCTTTCAGCGGATTGGTTACTTCTTTGTTGATGGTGATGCCATCAGAATCTACGCTGAATTCGTTCTGCTCATCTGTAACTTGTCCGTTGATATCAATCGTGAAGGTCCATGTTGACGCACTGATTTGATAGCCATTTGGCGCTACGGTTTCTTCAAGTAGATAGTCTCCAGGCATCAATCCTGTGAATGATAGTTTTCCATTCTCATTACTTACTCCGTACTTCGTATTTGAACCTTGACTAGAAAGCGCGAATCTTGCACCAGCTAGTGGCGTTTTTTCATCCGTTGCACTCACCTTTGTTACATTCAAGTTCAATGGTACAAAGCTATTCTCGATCGTGTAAGTGAAGTGATCGTTCGCATCTACGTCAACTTCACCATCATTGATAGTGACTTGACCTTCTTTGACAGAAATTGTCCAAGGGCCACTTGTTTCATGTCCTGCTGGTGCTTTAACTTCTGTTAAAGTATAGGTGCTATTATCTGCGAGTAACGTGTCATCAGGTAAAACATATTCGCCGTTGTCTTGATCAGTCAGAGGGACAGCCCTCGCTTCGGTTTCACCGTAGAACATCCCGCTAATTGTAAATTCAGCCCCAGTTAATGACTGACCATCAACGGATGATACTTTTTCGATGGTGAATGACAATGGTTTATCCTGCCGTTGATTGATGAAAGAGAATACGAAGCCTGCTTCGGTCTCATCAAACCCACCTGAATCTTCGGTTTCCTCATAGTCATCTGTTGCACCTTCAACCACCGTGTAAGTGAATTCATTTCCTTGGCTATCGTATTTGACAAAGTCGATGCCAGTACTTGTTTGTGTAAATGAGCTTACCCATTTATCTGCATTTTCCCCATCTACATCAAGCTTGGTCAATTCCACTTTCCCGATGTCTTTGCTATCACTTGTGATCGATTCGCGAAACACTGTGAAAGACAACGTTTCTGGACGTTGCGTATCTGTGTCATTCAACCAAGTTTTATCGATAGTTAATGTAACTCCAGGTACTTTCACAGCTGGAACGGCAAATTCAACTGGGTCCGTGTGATCACTAGTTGGTAAAAACTCTGTGACGCCGTTAGCCAACATCCAAGTATCCGGATTAAAGTTTGCTGATTCAGTGTCGATTCGAACTGAATATTGGATTCGAACAATTTCATCTGCGCCTACATTGATATTTGAAATAGTCAATGTATTTTTATCTGAATCAAAAAGACTTGTCGGAAGTTTCTCACTCGCGATTGTTGATTCATTCAATTGAGTGATTTTGACAGATCCTTCTTCAAATAAAATGTTGCTGCCCATTGGATCTTTGATCGATCCATTAACAACAGTCGATGTCATATCTGTAGCAATCGCTTCTAATTCATTAACGATATCTTTAGCCGCACTTACATTTGTATAATAGTAAGTCTGAGTCGTACCATCGTCTGATCGCACAGATGCGATAGATTGCATTTGCTTCGTGATTTCTTCGGCTGATACAGAAGGGTAAGAACTGTAGTCGTAATTAACTCCAGGTACTTTATCTAATTCTCCTGATAATTCTATACCAATTACACGTATTTCAACGCCATCCCTTTTCAAATCATTTGCAACAGAAACAGGAGCGACAAAGTTATTCGTAATTTGTTCTATAGTATTAGTGCCGGATATAGGAGCAGTGTATATCCTATAATCTTCGGGCTCAGAATCACTTGTAGATAAATTGGCACGGGCGCCAATACCTTTAAGGACAGTTTCATCGAAACTACTCACCCGTAAATCCGCTGATCCCCCAGTAACTGGCTCTAATTCTGTTATTTGGTAATGATATGTTGGAACACCATCGGTCAGTAAGACAATAACTGTTTTTGTATTTTCTCTTTTATCGGATTCTCTAATATTGATTAAATTTTCTGCTTCCAGCAAACCTGCTTGCGTATTGGTTCCGCCTAAAGCTGTAGTTTTTCCTAATTCAGACACGATGTCGTTATCAGCGACACTTGCAATAGGTAATGATTTAAAACCCGAGTCTCCTTCTAAGGTAGATGCTGATTCAGCAAAAGATACATACCCCATATGGATTACTTCTTCTAAATTATGCTCTTTGATCGCTTTGACAAAAGATTCGACACCTTCTTTTAGATAAGTCAATCGTTTATTTTCTTTCATACTTCCTGATCTATCCGCAACAATGACGATATCTACAGGCTGAGCTGTATCACTATTCAGTGCGTTTCCTTTAACTTCTAAAAAGATATTAAAAAGTCCCTCTGTTCCAGTTTCCTCTGCATACTTGCGAATAGCAAAGTCAGCGTCACCTTCCTCACGAACAGTGCCATTGACATAATAATCAAGCCATGTGTCGTCAGCTGTACTTGATAACCCCGTGTCATTATCCCCCCCAACAGGATTTAATACGGTCGTTCCTTCAGGTTGTGATGGATCGGGATAATCGCCTGATTCATCACTCTTTGTTGTAATATCGATATTAGGATAATTTGCAATAAACGTTTCAGCAGTTGTTCCTGCAAAACCGGCAATTCTTAAAATATTTTGCGTTTCGGTTTCAGACCCTTGTGTCTGAGATTCCATTGTTGAATCCGACGTTGTAGAAGATTGTGTCGTTTGACTTTCCTCTGTGCTGCTAGTCGTTGCTGTGGTACGGGTTTGATTTAAGAAAGTCAAATGTTCCTCAGCGATCATCACTTGTTGTTTCGTCTCTGCAAGGACATTTTCTTAAAGCGCTGTTTCTTCAGTTTCTGACTGCAAATCCCTTTGCAACGCAATCGATAAACCATAATCCGTTGCTGCTAATCCTTCGTTCAATGTGGTGGTGAAATTAATAGACCCCGACTCCGCGTCTTCAAAATCACTTAAGATCAACCAATCTCCTTCCTTCTGCATATGTTCCAACTCACTTGCTCCTGACAAACCTGGTAACTGTGCAATTTGCATTTTCAACAGTTGCGGATCCTCAGTTGCGTTCTTTTCATAGTGAATAGTCCATGCAACGGATTGTCCATCTACTGTATATGATGCTGTCACTTCCGCTAATTCATCATTTAATAACACGTGGTTCCCTGTAAAACTCTCTGGCTCAGCATAAACTTCTAACGTGTTTTTCACGTTAGTTAGAAACATCGCGACAAAACCGAGTAATACAAAAAGGTAGACATGCTTCTTTCTCATTCAAATCTCCTCCTATATAAAACAAATAATTTCATTACAATTTCATTATCTATGATTTTTAAAAATCCATCAAATGAGAGCATTTTAATATAAATGGCAATTTAATGATAGTGATTTATCTATATAAAAGCTTATTTATCAATGTAAAGAAGATTATAGAAAGATTAAAAATGAGATTGTGTCTCATTTAACTATCGGATGTAAATATTTATTGAGACATATTATTTCCACATCAACTTTTAATCATTTTTGTATATATATTGGAAAATAAAAGATAGAATTTATATTTTCCGTATGGTAAAATTTATTTAATGTAGGCACATTTCAAAAAAAATTTTTTCAAATGTGAATAAATTATCAGACAATTCAAAGGAGCCAACTACATGTGGATCGATCTTTTTCTAGAAAAAAGAGAAGTAAGAAAATTAGCCCTGTACCAATCAATTATCAGTTTGCGCTCTGTGGAGTTGCAACAGCTAAAAGAACGAACACATTTTTCTGAATCAACTATTCCGCCAATGATCCAAGAGATCGAACAAGACTTCTATCTTATGCACGGTTTCTCCTTCTCTCTTTCGGACTCTTTTCGAAAAGAAAACCAGACAACGCTGCCAGACTTCCATCATTATCGCCAATATCTATTAGAACATTCCCTCGTGGCCCATGCATTCTATGCCATGTTATTGACCCCTGAATCGGGTATCAAAACATTTTGCGAACGCCAATTCTTGAGTCGCGCCACCGTGTTTCGGAAACTAAGTGTCGTCAAAGAGATTCTGGCGCCCTTTCATTTACAATTCAATGTAAACAAACTGGAATTGATTGGCTCTGAAGTAGCCATCCGCTATTTTTTCTGCAATATATTTTGGTTCCTGAAACCGCATATTATTGAAGAGTACCCACTGAGTGATGGGGATCTGACAGAATTTATTGAGGATTTATGTGGTACGTTCGACGCAGTGACCACTGTTGGAAATAAACAAAAATTTGAACTTTGTCTAAAAATCGGCCAACTTCGTCGAGAAGCTGGGTTTTATATAACTGAAGAAATTGATCAACATAAAATTGTGCTGTCAAATTCCTTTAGAGTCGATCATCAGGACAGTTTTTATACCTACTTGAAAAAAACATGTCCATCAACTTTTTTGGCAAATGAAGCCAACAGTTTTTATTTTATTTTGTACTCAGGGGCTATTTTTGTTCACCAGCATACATCTGTTTATCAAATGTTTAAAGAATGGACAACCCATAAGAATGTCACCTATCAAGTCATCCGTACATTAACAGATCAATTCTCTGCGACATTTCTACACGGACAACAACCTGATGAATATCCCATCATCACCGCCAATTTAACCAGTGTCTTAAATGCCTGTGAAGTGCTTAACGATGCACCGCCGCTGATTTTCTTATTGCTGCATAGCAATTGGCAAATCAAAGAACCTTTGTCTAAGGAAGTATTTAAGTACATTTACACGTATTTAAAACGTTTGTCTCGCAGAAAAAAATATGCGTTTTTAGCAGACCATTTAACTTCGTTGTCAAACTTATTTACCTATTTTTTATGGCCATCTGTTAAAGCGGCTATTTATCAACAGCCATTATCAGTTGCAGTCATCGCAGAGGACAACTTTATCACGATGCAACCTTTGTATCATTTCTTTACCGAGCATCCTTATGTTGCCCTAAGTCCCTACGAGGAACAAACCAATATTGATTTACTGATCATCCCTCATCATAGTTTCCACCCGTTACAGGTAGATGCAGAAGTGTTTCATTACAATTACTTGGCCGTTGAAAACCAATTCGCTGATCTGAAACAAGCGTTGGCACAACAACAGTTGCAAAAGTATGAAAACAGGTTGATGCAACAAGCTGCTATGCGTTAGTGATAGGCAAAGCAAATAAACGGCACAAAGATCGATGGTTCGATACTTTTGTGCCGTTTGTTTGCTTATACGTCAAAAAAAGATGAATGGTTATGGTGTATCTCGCTTCTCCAACTTGATCCCGGGAATCTCTTTGATTTCCATCAAATCCAAGAAGAAAGTAAACAAAGGAATCCCAATGATCAATCCCCAAATACCAAATAGATGTTCGCTCAGATATAAAATGATAAACGTATAAAACATAGGTATTTCCGTTTTATTGGCCATCAATCTTGGATTTAATACATAAGATTCTAACGCGTGAACAAAGATGATCACGAGCAAAATATAGATCACATCATTGAAACCGCCCACCGAATAGGCGATAAAAGTCAAAGGGATACATGAAATGATCACTCCTGCAACTGGGATCAAACTCAAGAAAAATATCAAGAGTGCTAGACTAAGCAATTGTGGGAAACCCATACACATCAGTGCAAATACAGTGATTCCAGTATTGATCAATGCAATCACCAACTGCGTTTCAATCACATTACCAAAAGCACGGGTAAATTTGGCCCCTAGATAATAGACATCTGCAAAAAACCAAGCCCCTCGCCCTTTCAAAAACAAGTGAGAAAATTCGATGGTTTTCTTATGATCGATCATAAAGAAGAAACTCAACAGAAAAGCAATCAATACCGTCAATGCCAATTCGCCAAAATTATACAAATAATTGATCACCACAAACACACCGCTTTGCAGCTTTTGGATGTAATCACTGGTTTGTAAAAAATGGAGGATCGACTCAATGATCTCATTATTGGAATCCGTACGCTGATAAAAGGTTGTAACCGAATTGATCAGCTGCACCGTTTGATCAAATATCACTGGCACATAATTGGTCACAACCAAATATAAAACCAGTAAAATCAGACAATAACTGAGCACACTCGTCACTTTTAATGACAGGCGAGTTTTTTTATGTACAAAAAGAATCACTTTATAGATCAGATACGTAAAAATAAAGGTCAGTAAAATAATGGTCATCATGCTGCGCAGCAGATACAACAATCCTGCAATAGCAAATAGCACAGTCCATCGGCGTAAAGCGATATTGTTTAAAAAAGATTGATAATAGGTCATATACGACTCCTTTTCTCTTAGAGAACACGCGTGATCATTTTGTTCTCATTCTATAGAATATATAATCACTCATTCGACAATATAGCAAGTCAATTTATTCCAGTTAAGCAAATAAAAAAATAGAAGCCAAAGGTGCGCTTCTATTTTTTTTCAATTGGATGGATATGAATGCGATGGATCAAGATGGGCGGCGTGACTTTATCTTCAAGTGACAGCAAGAACAAACTAGCCGCTAGCAGATCAGCGCTTCCCCCCGGAGACACTTGTTGTGTCAGACAAAACGTATGCAGTTCAGTAAACGCCTGATTTGGCAGCTTAGATTGGTTTGCCAAACCAGCCAAATGCTGCATGCGGGATAACACAGCTTTGTCACTGCGATACAAAATACATGTATCCTCCAAGGACGCAATGATCGCTAACAGCATGTGCAGCCGTTTTTGGGTAGTGGATCGTTCTTCGCGCCCATAGAAATCTGCTAAAGCGATCTGAACATGAGGATACCCTGCAGCGGCTTCACCAAACGCACCTAAGCCGCCATAGGTTCGTTTGACGCGGGCGCCATGGCTGGAATCATCCACGGTCGTCTGACGGTCCTCGAAACTGACCAATGTTTTGATATCTGAGAAGATTTCAGGAAAGAACAATGCCTGTTTGCGGCTGTACTGACTGCTGACAGCAGAAACAAATAGACCTAAAGCCCAAATGGCGCCCTTATGGGTATTGATCCCCTTCGTGGCAGCCAGCATCGCAACCTCGGCACGACGACCAATAGCCGCAATCGATTCCCGCAGGGTTTGTGTCATCGGCGTCAGCCAAGCAGCTTGTGCCATTTCTTCAAAATATGGCGTCAAGGTTTTGGCAGACAGCAGAAATAGCTGATGATCCATATCGGTATGGGCACCTGTGTTGAATGGATCAACCAACCCAGGTTTTGGTGCCAATTCAACTTCATCGATCAACGCGCTTTCCACTAAACGTGCCAACTCGTGACACATACGCTTTTTTTGTTCTTCCATCGTTACTTCCCTCTATTTTGTGACAGTTTTTTTGATCGCCGACCAAATCACATGTAAAACATAACTCAACAAAAAGGCACAACTGGCAGTAGCTACATAAGCAACAAGGATCATCACACCTGTTGGTAAACGCAACAATAAATCTTTGAAGCACAATAATAAGACTTGAAACACAAAGACATTTGCTAAGTAAGTGCGATAAGCATAAGTCGACAACCATTTGAATTGCGGCAATGTTGTTGAATGGTTTTTGATCAATGTTGAGCCAAACATAAAGACGGCCATGATCACGACTAAACTATATAAACTTTGCAATGTATTTAAATAAGGTGCATGAGCGAATGTCAAATCCCCTGCAAAATGCAGCAAATGATCCGCAGACAACAAGGCTAAAGCAATGCCTACTGGCAAGAAAGCATAGCGCACTTTATACAGCCATTTGTAGACTGTTTCATGGTACATCAAAGCTGCTTCTCCATAAATCCCGTAAATCATAAAGCTGACCACGAATCGGTCCAATAAATACCAAGCGTCATGATGGGGACCGGTAAATACTTGCATGTCATAAAACAGATACCAAGCGACATACAGAACAGTCGCACAAATTAACACTGGCCATACCATTTTTTTGTTGGTCAACACTTTATAGCCCAACCAAACAAAGAATGGCATCAACAATTGGATCTGTAGCATCATGATCGTATACCATAAATGTGGTGCGCCATCGCCTGTCACATATTTCAGGAGAAATGAGGCGGTATCTGTATAGGGTTGAGCTTGTTGTACCGCTGGGAACAACCATAGATAGACAGTGGTCCATAAAACATATGGCACCACCAATTCAAAGAATTTTTCTTTCAAAAATTCTAAGTAAGACAAATGCTGGCTTGTTTTGACCATGTTATAGACAATTGCAAAAATAAATAGAGGCGCAGTATATTTGACCATTACATAAAATGTACCAATAAAGGCAGCAGTTTTCTCATCTTGCGTATTTGCTAAGGCAAATGTCAAAATGCTTTGCATCATCACTGCCGTTACGGCAAAGACTTTCTGAAAGTCACTAATATTGATTTTTATTTCTTTATTCTCGAACATGATTTTCGCTCACTTTTCTTCTATTTACCAAATCTCTGTGGTGAGTTTGGGGCCTTCGTCCGTTTTCAGGAGAATTTTTTTATTGGGTTGGGCAAGAAACTCTTTTAAGGCAAAACCGCCTTGAGGCGTGATCACTTGAATATCCAAATTCTGAAAGAAGTCAGATTCTTGCGTGAACAGATCATAGGGTAATTTGGCGGCAGTGTCGGCATAAAGCAAGAGATCGAGATCACTTGTTGGTTTGACTGCAGCTTGTCCGGTAGCCAATTCGAAACCTAGGCTGCCCCCTACACCCCATCTTACGCTTTTCAACAATGTACGTGCCCGCAGATATTGCTGATAAACAGGATACGTATTGATGGCAGCAGTCCGAAAACTCTCCTTATTGGTCAACATCCAGGGATGGATCGTCCGCTTGATCATATTACACGGTGCTTCAAAAGCAAAACGCTGGGCACGTTCTGTACCACGTAAGCCAACAGGCAAGTAGCTGGGATTACGTGGTACACCTCTCCTGACGGTTGCGAAAACGTCCTCTTCAAGTGTATACCATGCTGGCACATGAATGCTGTCCAATACCTCTTTATCTAGTTTCACAATATCGTGGGCATGTGTCATTGATCAATCATTCCATTCTTCGTTCATTCGTGCAAAGACTTTGTTTGTTTCAACACGACCGCCTTTGACCGCAATGTCATTCGTGTAACGATTGGTCAGCATCGTGTCGTTGGTTTGACGCACATCTTTGATGGCAGCATTGATGGCATCGATCACAGTTGCTTTCGATTCAGCTGTCACGGTTTGCTCAGTGATGGTATCTAAGAAAGTAAATAATGCCCCTAATTTTTGATAGTTTCGTATATCATAGGCAATACTTGGTACTTTGTCCGCCGCTGCTTCAATTTCTGCAATTGACCGTTTGGTGACACGGCTCGCACTTTCCTTCGACATCGCTTGGACACTGATATGGTTGCTATTCAAGGCAATCAAACGACTTGATTGCAGTCCGTGTGCTAAGAAAGCACCTGAGATTGCATTTCCTGCGATGAAGCCAATCACTGGGTGACCTGCTTGACGTAATTTGGCATAAGCCGCCGCACTATTCGCTAATGCCACATGGATCCCAATCAACTCTTCATTATAGCCATAGGCTTGACTCGACACATCGATCACAGCGATCACTGGACGTTTGACTGCTTTGTCTTTGTCTTCTTCATAAATCGTTTCTAGAAGATGGCCCATTTCAAAGCCTTCCATCAATCCTACTTCACCATTGCGCACCCGATACATTGGGTTTTGTTCATTTGGTACGATTGCTGTCACGACAGCATCTTCTAGAAATTGATCTGAAGTTGCGGTATAGACACTGGCACTGGAAGATACCGGATGATTCAATCCAGTTAAGGCTGCAAACCATTGATACCCAACACTGGCGGCTGCATCTGCTGTGCCTTCAGTGACGTGAATAGCTGATACTGCTTTTGTTTGATGCGCAGCCAAGGCTTGATTGTACGTATCGATGTCCATCGGTTTTGACAAATCAAGTTCAGACAACAAGGATAGATAGAAATCAGCGCGTTCACTGCGGTGACTGTCTTTCTTTTCTTCAATAGCTGAGACCACAGCATCTTTGATGGCATCGACACTATCAGTGACCAATTCATCAACGATTTGCGCATGCATCCGTTGGCGGGCGCCAATCGTATTCCAAATCAAATCTTTATCACTTGAATCAAATTCACGTACACCAGCCTCTGTTTCGATTACTTCTGGTCCATTTAAGCCAATACGGGCTTTTTTGGTAGCAATCAAATGACTCATTAAAGCAGAAGTGATCGACATACCGCCAAACGAACCCACTCGACCAGGTACTAACCCGATCACTGGCACGTATTGTTTCAGCGCCACGATCAAATTACCGATTTCAGAGATAGACAATAAGCCATAATTGGCTTCTTGAAGACGCACACCGCCTGTATCTAAGACAATGATTGGATAGATTTCATGATCTGCTTGGTTTTCTTTCAAGGCTTCAGTCAACGCAGCAATGATTTTGGCACCAGATACTTCTCCGATACCACCGCCTTGGAATTTTCCTTCCATCGCGATCACGACGACTGCTTTATCATTGATCATGCCACGACTAACAACGATCCCGTCGTCACTTTGCGGCACGATATCTTGTGCAACTAAGTTTGGGGCAATCATTTGATCAAAAGGATCGATCATTTCACAGCCAGTTCCTGCATCGATCAAGGCATGGACCCGTTCACGGGCATTTAATTCAACAAAACTATTTTTCATCTGAAAGTTCCTCCATTGCTTGGGTCAATCTTAGATAGACGACACCAGGTGTGGCACCAAAATCATTGATCACCATATCTGCTGAGATGGGATAACGATCAAAGAATCGTGTCAACACATTGTGCCAGACATCTTTAAAACCATCGCTGCCGGTACAAACTTTAACGGATGTTTCTTGTTTATCCGTTGGGAAAAGTAAAATTTCCAAGTCACCGGATCCAACAACACCGATATGGACTTTTTTTGTGATTGGTTCAGTTGTTTTGTACGTATAGGTAAATTGTTCCATTTGTTCCGCTCTCCTTTTATGACCAAGTTCTGAATTTCATTGGTGGTTCATATAAGCCATCTGACCATTCAATCAAATCATCGACAGTTTGAGCTGCCAATAGTGAACGTTTGGCATCACTGCGTTTGATGCCTAAGTCTTCAGGCAATTTGACGATGCCAGCTGCCCGTAATTCATCTAATTCAGCTTTGCTGCTTGTCATGCCTAGTGGTGTCACACCGCCGATGGCTGCGATAGCTGCTTGTTTTTGCTCTTTGCTCGTTGCTTTGTATAGATACGCAATACCTTCTTCAGTGACGATATGTGTCGTATCTTCGCTGTAAATCATGACAGGCGCATTGGCTAAGCCGGCTTGTTCTTGAACTGCTAAAGCATCCAAGTTTTCGACGAATACAGGTTTTTTATTTGATCCGTAGGTTTCCACCATTTGAACAACTAATTTTTGACCTTTGCCTAAAGGATCATTTTCATTGCGCAATGATTGCCATGCTGGCGTTGAATGACGACGTCCACCAGGGTTGTGTCCCATATTTGGCGCACCGCCAAATCCGGATAAGCGTCCTTTCGTAACAGTCGAAGAATTGCCTTGATAATCCAATTGCAACGTAGAACCGATAAACATATCGATGGCATATTGACCAGCAGTTTGTGACAACGCACGATTGCTGCGCATCGTGCCGTCTTTGCCGACAAAGAACACGTCTGGACGAGCAGCAATATATTTTTCCATACCTACTTCTCCGCCGAAACTATGGATACTTTCAACCCAGCCAGATTCAATGGCAGGAATCATGGTTGGATGTGGATTTAAGACCCAGTTTTTAGCGACTTTGCCTTTGATCCCTAATGTTTCACCATACGTTGGCAACAACAATTCAATGGCAGCTGTGTTAAAGCCGATCCCATGATTTAACGATTGCACTTCATGTTCAGCATAGATCCCTTTCAGGGCCATCATCGCCATCAAGATTTGTAATTCTGTGATATTTTGCGGATCACGGGTAAACAATGCTTCTAATTGATAGGGTTGGTCTGCCAATACCACAACATCGATCCAATCGCTAGGTATATCTACTCGAGGCAATTGATCAACGATCTCATTGACTTGCACGATCACGATTCCATCTTTGAAAGCCGCAGCTTCAACAATCGTCGGGGTTTCTTCGGTATTATAGCCAGTGTAGAGATTGCCTTGACGGTCAGCTTTGTCTGCGGCGACTAAGACAACATTTGGAATCAAGTCGATGAACAAGCGTCCGTATAATTCTAAATACGTATGGATGTCCCCCAATTTCATGGTGCCGTCTTCGATCATTTGTGCCACACGGGTACTTTGCGCGCCAGCATAAGAAAAATCGATTTTTGCTGCAATGCCTTTTTCAAAGATCGTTAAATGTTCTGGACGAGAAATACTCGACATGATCATATGCAAGTGATTGACCTTCGTTGCATCGACATGTTCTAAGCTCGTTGATAAGAAGCTGGCTTGTTTTTGGTTATCGCCTTCTAAGACCACTTTATCACCAGGTTGGATCAAAGCTTCTAAAACTTCAATGATTGACTCAGTTGGTACATATTTGCCATCAAGCAAATGCGCAATTTTTTTCATTGTTTGGGCTTTTTTATCGCGTTTGCTGGCCCAGTTTCTTGCTGGTTTTTCCATGTTTGTCATCTCCATTTTTGATATAAGAACAGTGCATCATCAATACCATGTTGATCAAGATTGATCGTTCGGATGCCATTGTTTTCTCCGAATTTGGCATGAATCAGTTTTGTTAGGGTATTGCCAGGAGGGAATTCGAATGAGCAGTCCATGCCCAGTTCTTGCAGGACCTCCATCATCTTGTTCCATTGGACAGGTTGTGCGATATTATAGAGTAGATCTTTTCGCACTTCTTCCGGATCCATCGTGCTGCGGCCGTCGGTATTTTTAAGATATAGACAGCTGGGGATATCGATCATTACGGTTTGCATGAATGGCGCAAACTTCGTGACAGTTTCATCCATCAAGGCACAATGAGAAGGCACTGGCACGGCTAGTAGCTTGGCTGTTTGTGCATGGTATGTCTTAGCTGCGGCTAAAGTTTGGGCAAGTCCTTTGACATGACCAGAAATCGTGTGCTGCATCGGACAGTTTTCATTGGACAGATAAACCGGATACGTTGGATCGAAGCTCGATACAACGGCCATTTCCGCTTCTGTTCTGGTTAAACCAACAATGACCCCCATGGCATAATCTGCAGGATACGCCTGTTTCATCAATGTTGCACGATGATAGACCAAACTGGCGGCATTCTCGAAACTTAGTGAATCACACGCCATCGCCGCACAAAATGCACCGATCGAATGACCTGCAACAAAATCAGGAAAGACATTGGCTTCTTTGACTTGATCCGTATAATAGGCGGCTTTTGTCAAAAGTGCCAACTGAATATACACGGTATCTTGCGCCATTGCTGCTGGATTTTCTTTTAGTTGATACCCAGTCGCTTGCGCCAATCGCTCAAAGTATACTTGCGGAATATCTCGCAACATCTCCTGCGTTTGACTGCCTTGTCCTGGATATAAGAAACCTGTTCCCATAGAAAGCCTCCTAAACAATTTCTCTTTCCTGTGTTATATTAGCCGATATTTGTTATAATAAAAAATACCAATTTACGGAGGATCCATAACCAAAAGGTATGGAATAAGGAGTGTCTTATGAATCTGGATCATTTGCGCTATTTCAAAAAAGTAGCGGAATCAAAAAATATCACCCAATCGGCACAGGAATTGTATATTTCACAACCAGCCTTGAGTCGCGCCATGAAACATTTAGAAAGTGAATTAGGTGTGCCTCTGTTTTATCATACCGGCCGTCATATCGAACTGACGATGTATGCAGAAGAATTTTATCCCTATGTTTGTCAAACACTAAAAGCTTATGATCAAGGCCTATCTGCTGTGCAAGCATTAAATGAAGAAATCATTCCCTCGATCACGATCTATTCTGAAGTAGCTTCCGTTTCGTTGCCAAATTTGGTTGGTACATTCGTGGAAAAACATCCTGATATTCAATTATCGATCAAACAGCATGGCACGCCAGAAGCCCATAAAGAACAAATTTTCTATATTACATCAGAACCCAAAAATGGTTTGACCAATCTACCGATATTTACAGAACCAATTATGCTGGCGATCCCAAAACACCATCCCTTAGCCAATCAGCCAGCAGTGACCGTCGCAGATATTCAACCCTTGCCTTTGATTATGTTGGCAACCAATAGCCCACTGCGTCGGACCATCGATGAAGCCTTCGAGGCAAAAAAAATAGCCTTGACCATCGGTTCCACCACCGATGACCCAGCAACATTGCGTTCTTTGATCAATCAAGGATTAGGCATCACCTTTTTCCCTCAACTCACTTGGGCTTATGATCAGCACGCACCATTTGTTCTGAGAGAATTAGAAGATTTCCCATTAAATAGAACCATCTATCTTTCATCAAGTTTTACCAAAGGACACCCAATGACAACGATGATCGCCAAGACATTAAAAGAATTCTTTCAAAAAAAATGATTGGCAAATCCGCTAGAAAGCGTATACTAAACTACAGAAGTGACATGTCCCGATGCGACCAGCTGTCCCAAAAACGGACAGAAAGGCCTATCATTTCAATAAAGGTTTAGGAGATGTTCAATGAAAAAGATTTTTGGGGTATGTTTGGTAAGTATTGTCATCTGTCTGTTTTTAACAGCATGTGGTTCTGAAACGAAACAAGCAAACGCTGATTATACAGTTGATGAAGCAGAGAATGCCCTGAACAATGGTGAATCCATCAACGGGCAAGTCGTAGAGGTGACGGTCGATCAATTTGTGCCAAACAGTACGTTTGGCTATAATATCCAATCTGGGGCGCATATGAATTTTGTATCGAATAAAAATCCCAATGTCGCTGAAGGAGATACCGTTATGATTCATGTGAAAGAAGTCGAAAATGTTTTAGGTTCATATATCATCACCTATGATGAAAATCAGATCACCCAGAAATAATCGGAAAATAGATTTCTGAGGGAAAGTTATCGTGACTTGATATGCGTGTATATTCATATGTAAGCAACCGTTGCGGTAAGGCAAATGGGTACTGATTTCCGTTTTTTCGGAAACCAGTACCCATTTTTTTGCCGCTGATACAAAACAATCAATGATTGACCAGCCCTTGCAATAAGTATTAATGCATTAGTTTCTCCACTCCACTAGTTGGATTGTTGATTTCATGCAGTCGAAACTGATTGTTTTCATAATGAAAGGTCAAGATACAGCCATTTTTTAACGGACTTTTTTGATCCACTGTACTCGTATGTGACCATTGACGCATAAACTGTCGACAAGACGCTCCATGAGAAACAATCAGAATCGATTGGGCTGAAGCGTTGTCAACGATCTCTTGGATGGTCTGAGAGATTCTCTCCTTAAACATGATTTCAGATTCGCCACCATAGTTAACAAAGAAATCACCATAGGGCAAAGGTGGATTCAAGTATTCAGGCTCCCCTTCAAAACGTCCGAAATGCCATTCTTTCAACCCTTTGACTCTTTGATAGGGCAGATCAGTGATCAATTCAAGGGTATCGCAGGCCCGCTCAGAAGTTGACGCATAGGCGTCCTCGATCTGGATGTTTTGTTCGTCGAAATAGTGTTTGACCCACTCACCTTGCTTGATGCCTTCCGCCGTCAATGGCGAATCACACCATCCTTGGATCTTATGTCGCAAATTGAATACATTTTGTCCATGTCTAACGAGATAGATTGTTTTCATACTCTCCTCCTGAATGAACGAATGATTTTTTGGGTCAGACAAGGTGAAAACGATCAACTGTCTGCGCATCACTCGAAGATACATCAATCATACACCTTTGTGTCCACTCCAAGGCAAGAAAAAGATCCAGTGAACGCAACCGCTTCACTGGATCAATGGTATCCTGCAACCACGTTATGTCGATTTTTTGATCAACAGAAATGACATGTGCTTAAAAATCGTTATTTCGCTTGTGCTGCCGCATCAACGATGGCTTGAAGATAGCCAGCTGTATCAACAAACGTTGCCCCGCTGATCACATCTTCTGGCGAGTCATCATCAGATTGGGCAGCTAACGCAGCGATCAATGCATCGACTTCTGTGACTGTTTTGCCAATAGCAGCCGATTGAATTGCGTTGATATTTTCAGACCATGTATATGTCGCATCCATATTGGTTTTCATTAAATCTGAATAGGCGGCATCATTGGCCAATTTAGATGCGAGGACTTGTCCGCCAACGGCACCTGCGCCAAAATCCAGGTCTGAATTTGGTACGCCTGCATAACTATCTGCACTTAAAAATTGTAATTCATCCATAAAAACCGCGGCAATCGTCTCTCCTGTCAGAGCCACTGTCACGATGGCCACTGATTGTTCGCCATGTGGCGCTGCAATCAATTGGGCTTGCGTCAGGGTGTCACTGTCCGTTTCCATACCCACCGATAGCGCGCCGCTTTCGGCTGCTTCAATGATTGCTTCTAAATAGCCCTTCGTATCGACAAAGGTTGCGCCACTGACAACATCTGAGATTTCTGTTGCTTCATCACTCAGTTCTTCCGTTGTTTCTTTCAATTCTTCCACCGTTTTTCCAACTGCAAAATCTGTGATTGCCTTGATATTATTGCCCCAGGTGACTGTCGAATCCCCTCGTTCTGCCATTAAATCTGAATAGGCGTCATCGTTCTCTTGTTTAGAAATCAGCAGCTGGCCATCGTTGTAGTTTTCACCAAATTTCTTGTCGCTATTGACCACACCTGTCCATTCATCGCTCACTGCCAAGTATTGCCATTCATCAATTTCTGCGGCAAGGATCGTTTCGCCTCTCATGGTGACCGTCACGACAGCGACAGACTTTTCTCCATGGGGTGCTGCATAAAGCTGGCGCATATAGATCGTATCCTCATTAGGGATCTCTGCATTGGCATCCGTACCGTTAGCCGTCGTGATAGTTGTCGCAGCTTCTTCGCTCTCCACTGTACTTGAGGCACTTGCTTCCGTACTTTCTGACGACTCTGCACGCGTATCAGGCGTTTCATCTGCTGCACAACCCATCAACAAAACAGCAGATAGTGTCACTAAACCAGTTAAATAAACTTTTTTCATTTTTTTCCCTCCGTCACCATTCATCTTGAATCATTCGACTTTCATCAAAAGTGAATGCATTCACAAATAGAGATATAATCGTCATGTTTCTTCATTTATTTTATCTAAATTGAAATTAAAAGTCAATTTAAATTGAGGTGGGTGGAGGAATTGAAGATGTGCTTTTACATGAAGTGTGTATAATGACTAGATTTCACACCTTTATCTGACATTGAGAGTTTAAGTACTAAAAGCAGATTGCTATTCAATTTTCAGCGGAAGACGCACAATACGCAATAAATTCCTTAGATTAAAAAGAATTTAAATCGATCGTTCTTAAAATAATCTCACTTTTTTCTGGCAAACAAATTGAAATAAATGAATGACTTAACTCTATGGTTTTTATATAACAATCAAAAACGTCACTTTTTATCCATTTATCTCGCAAAACCACCTTATTTAACGTGGAATAAACTAAACGTGAAAAGTCTAGATTTAAGCCTATGCCAATATATTTGCTAATACTTTCTTTTATTGTCCAAAAACACAAAAATTGTATGCACGGTAACTCGCTATTTTTAATATATTCTTGCTCTGATATATGAAAACATGTAATTAAATGCGTAATATCTATTTTTCGTTTCCTTTCAATGTCTACACCAACATTTGTACAGGATATGGCGATACAAAAACAATGACCTGAATAAGACACACTAAATTGTTTTCCAAAATTGCTAGGAAGATATTTCTTACCATTACAATCGGAAAAAATATCTTCCATTTTAATATTGCCAAATTCTGAAAGGTGATGAATCAAGATATTAGAAATTAGTTTTTTTCTTGTTTTACATGTGGAATCGCATTCCCCTATAAACAGATACACCTTCTTACTAATTAAATCAGTACTCATTGGAGAATACTAAAGAAACATTGCTGCCACCAAAATCAAATGAGTTTGACAAGATATTTCCACCTTCATAATTGATTGAATCACCTAATAATAAATTAAGATTAATTTCTGGGTCAACATCTGAATATGAAACATTGCTTTGGGCAAATAGTTGTTTATTCCTTATCATTAAACAACATAATAAAGCTTCTAATGCTCCTGAAGCACCTAATAAATGACCGTGTACAGATTTTGTTGATGAAACAAATGGAGATTTAAAAATTTTGTTAATCGCCATTGCTTCTATGAGATCATTGGCTTGAGTTCCAGTTCCATGAGCATTAATGTAAGTGACCTCACTTGCGATTATTTTTGCGTTATCTAATGCTTTCTTCATACAACGTGTTATCCCGTCAATATCTGGAGCGACGAGTGATGAGGCATCACTGGTTGTCGCATATCCTTTAATTTCACAATAAATTGGGGCATTCCTCGCAATTGCATGCTCATACTCTTCTAAAACCAGTAGTGCTGCCCCTTCGCTTAAAATAAATCCATTCCTATCCTTTGAAAATGGAATGGAAGCCTTATCAATGTTTGTACTTCTAGATAATGCTCCTAACCTATGAAAGGATTTAAAAACTTGTTCACTGATACAGCACTCCGATCCACCTACTAACATCACATCAAATTCATCTCTTTGTATTTTTTGAAAAGCTTCTCCAATTGCTGTAGCTGATGAAGCACATGCATTATTGTAAGTATAGACACCTCCTTTAAAATTTAAAGCTATACTTAAATTAGCACTTATCATATTGTGTAGTAACTTAGGCATACCTAACAAGCTGATTTTTTCCAAGCCGTGAAGTGCAGATTCAGTCAATTCGGTGTGTAAGGTTTGAAAACCTCCCATTGATGTTCCGATTGATATACCACATCTTTCCTTATTTAGATTGTTCAATTTTAATCTACTATCTAAAATCGCTGATTCTGAAGCATATAATGCTAGCTGTGACACTTTGTCCGTATAACGAATTTTCTTTTTATTTAAACTGTATTTATAATCCTCAGATACTTCCCCATAAAACTCAACAACATCCCATTTTGATTTAACAAAACATTGCTTGTGATTATTTATGGCTGAGAGAATTTCTTCATTGGTAGTACCACATGGTGATACACTTCCTAAACCAGTTACAACTACTCGTTTCATTTAAAGTTCTCCCTCTTTAACTTTTTATCAAATAAACACACAAAAAACAAATATATGGATAAGATGAAACTAGTAGTAATTAAAAAATCTCTAAAACTACTAATTACCAGAACATAGTTGGTAAATGTAAACATGATGTTATCGAGAAATAAACGCACTATGATTTGACCAATAAAGAAAGTAATAATTGTGAAAATAGCAGCAAAAATAGAATTTAACCCAAAATGCATTAACCTTATCTCTTTTTTTGAAAAACCTGCTAAATATAAACTTTTCATCGAATCAAAATTAACTTCATAGATAAATTTTATTAGTGATTCCATTAAAACAATCTCAACTAAAATCGCTATAACTAAAATAAAAGTTATCTGTGTACGAATAATTTGCAATATACTTTCCCCTGAAGAGATAATTTCCTGACGACTTATAAAAGTTACTTCATCCCCAAGATGACTTAGTTTATGGTTAGTTGCCAAATAGCTTGTGTGCGGCACTTCCTCCGCTAAGTACTTAAAGCTATCTACCTCAATATATATTTCGCTAACTGTCGTTATTGGGCTTATCCGATTAATCTCAAAAGAATACCATTGATTTGTTAATACATTCTGTAATTTAATAAAATCTCCTACGGTATAATGATATTTATTGGCAAAAGCTGCTGTAATAACCACATCATCTTCTTGAAGATCCCAAAACTGAGAGTTTTTAGGGACTGAAAAAATATTTTGCGTAATTCCATCTTGATCATACATAGTGAACATTTTAGCTGCTTCACCTGGTCCTACATCCTCCATGCTAGTTTGATATAAGTAAGTAAATGCTGTTTCTTTTTCCAAATTACTCACATATTCCTCCACTGAACTTTTCAAAAGAAAGGAAAAATTAATGAGAAAACCTGTTACAACTATCATCAATAGAAATAATACAATCTCCATTTTATTCCGTAATATTTTCACAATTCTATATTTATAAATAAAGTTAAACACTTACT
>NZ_LHOX01000009.1 GCF_001297065.1 Enterococcus sp. RIT-PI-f
CAATTGAATAGTGTGGTGGCGATAGCAAGAAGGATACACCTGTAACCATGCCGAACACAGAAGTTAAGCTTCTTAGCGCCGATTGTAGTGAAGGGTTTCCCTTTGTGAGAGTAGGACGTCGCCACGCGTTTTTTTTACCTTATGGGGGTTTAGCTCAGCTGGGAGAGCATCTGCCTTACAAGCAGAGGGTCAGCGGTTCGAACCCGTTAACCCCCATATGAGCCGTTAGCTCAGTTGGTAGAGCATCTGACTTTTAATCAGAGGGTCGCAGGTTCGAGCCCTGCACGGCTCATAGTAATAACCTATGCGGGTGTGGCGGAATTGGCAGACGCACTAGATTTAGGATCTAGCGCCTTCGGGCGTGGGGGTTCAAGTCCCTTCACCCGCACTTAAATCGCCGGCTTAGCTCAGTTGGTAGAGCATCTGATTTGTAATCAGAGGGTCGAGGGTTCAAGTCCTTTAGCCGGCATCAGGATTTATGCGGAAATAGCTCAGTGGTAGAGCACCACCTTGCCAAGGTGGGGGTCGCGGGTTCGAACCCCGTTTTCCGCTTTTGCCAACGCAATAAAGCCGGGGTGGCGGAACTGGCAGACGCACAGGACTTAAAATCCTGCGGTGAGTGATCACCGTACCGGTTCGATTCCGGTCCTCGGCATTTTTATATGATGCGCCCATAGCTCAATTGGATAGAGTGTTTGACTACGGATCAAAAGGTTAGGGGTTCGACTCCTCTTGGGCGCGTAGTCTTTTTATTTTTTGTTTACTATTATCGGGAAGTAGCTCAGCTTGGTAGAGCACTTGGTTTGGGACCAAGGGGTCGCAGGTTCGAATCCTGTCTTCCCGATTTTTTATGTCTGAAGCAGATATGCTTCAGGCTTTTTTTGTCTTCAGAAATAGTGGATAAAGTATGATACAATAGAACAAACGAGGAGGAATCTTTTTGAAAGGACAAATCATCAAAGCTTTAAGCGGCTTTTATTATGTTGATGCGGCAGACGAAATCTTCCAAACCCGTGGACGGGGGAATTTTCGCAATCGCAATATCACACCATTGGTTGGGGATGAAGTCGTATTTGAAAGCAGCAGTCGGACTGACGGCTACTTATTAGAAGTTTTGCCGCGTAAAAACCAATTGGTGCGTCCCCCTGTGGCGAATGTCGATCAAGGCGTTGTAGTAACAAGCCTGATCGAGCCTAATTTTTCGTATAATTTGCTGGATCGTTTTTTAGTTACACTAGAATATGAAGACATAGAGCCAATCATCTTTTTGACAAAGGCTGATTTAATGGCGGATGAGAAAATGATTCACGAAATTGAAGCAATTTATGAGGAAATCGGCTATCACGTGATCACTTCTAAAGCTGATGGAGAAGAACTACAGGCACTACAAAGGTATTTTCCTGAGCGGCTTACCGTCTTTATGGGACAATCGGGTGCTGGAAAATCTACACTCCTTAATCGGATCATGCCTGAACTTGAGTTGAAAACTGCGGCTATTTCTGAATCTTTAGGGCGTGGCAAGCATACGACAAGACACGTTGAGCTCTTGCCAATTTGTGATGGTTTAGTGGCAGATACACCAGGTTTTAGTTCCATTGATTTTTTGGAGATCGAGAGTAGTCAGCTACCTAAGTTATTTCCAGAATTTCAAGCAATTGCGAATCAATGTCGTTTTCGAGAATGTATGCATTTAAATGAGCCTGATTGTGCCGTGAAAGAGGGCGTCGATGAAGGCCACATCGCAGCCTCTCGTTATAACAATTATGTACAATTTTTAGAAGAAGTAGAGAACCGACGTCCGGTTTATAAAAAGAAGAAGTGAGGGAATCCAATGATCAAGTTAGCGCCATCGATTTTAAGTGCTGATTTTGCAAATTTGCAAAGAGATATTGAATTAGTTGAGCAACATGGAGCCGATTATATCCATGTTGATGTTATGGACGGACACTTTGTCCCCAATATTACTTTAGGCCCCAACATCGTTAAAGCGATTCGTCCTGTAACGAAGCTGCCATTAGATGTTCATTTGATGATCACTGAGCCTGAAAATTATATCCATGCATTTGCTGAAGCCGGTGCAGATATTATTGGTGTACATGCCGAAGCAACCGCACATATTCATCGGGCAGTTCAAATGATCATTGCCGAAAATGTGAAAGCTGAAGTTGTGATCAATCCTGGAACACCTGTTTCAGCAATTAAACATGTTTTATCTATGTGTGATCAAGTATTGGTGATGACGGTCAATCCAGGATTTGGTGGGCAATCTTTCATTGAAGAGTCATTGGAAAAAATTAAAGAGTTAGCTGAGCTGAAAGCAGAAAATCAGTACCATTACGATATTGAAGTGGATGGTGGCATCGTACCAGAAACGGCCAAACGTTGCTTAGATGCTGGTGCGAATGTTTTTGTAGCAGGAAGCTATATCTATGATGCGGATGAACCTGCCGCGCAGATCAAGGCGCTGAAAGAAGCATTGCAGTAGATGAGGATCCTATTAGCTGCTGGCGGTAGGCCTGAAACATGGCCAGATCTAATCAACTATGATGTATTTGTTGGCATTGATCGAGGGGCATTTTATTTATTCAATGCTGGGTTTCCTTTGACACTTGCAATAGGTGATTTTGATTCACTGACACCAGAAGAATTGGTTCAAGTAAAAACACAAGCTGAAGCATTTATCCAAGCACCGCCAGAAAAAGATGATACAGATACGCAACTTGCTTTAGCCGAGACTTTGAAACGTTATCCCACAGCTGCCATTGATTTAATCGGTGTGACCGGGGGACGGTTAGACCATTTGCTGGCGAATCTTTGGCTTGTTTTAGAGCCTAGATTTCAACAATATGCAGCAAATATTCGTTTACTTGATCGTCAAAATAGTATTCGTTTTTACTTACCGGGGAGCCATCTGATCACTCATGAAAAAGGCATGAACTATTTGGCCTATTGTTGTTTGACGCCGGTAGTCAATCTAACTTTAAGAGACAGTAAATATGTATTGAACAATATGGATGTTTCTCACCCAACTTCTTATGCCAGCAATGAGTTTGTCACTGAAACAGCTTCATTTTCATTTGATGAAGGTGTGATAGCGGTGATTCAAAGCCGTGATGAAGAGACCTAGGTCTCTTTTTTTTGTTATTGAAATTTTCAGAAAGTCAATTACAAAAAAAACATTAAGACGGTCAACTTATCTTTTGTTTCAGTGATTTTAATGGTAAAATTAAGCCTATCAGTTTCTAACTATTTGAGGTGTCTTTGTGAAAAAGTTTAATCCGAATAAAAATATTATTATCACATTGATTATTGTGATTTTAGTCGTGACCGTATTGAGTGTGACCATTGCCAAACGTGCAGTGGGTAATTCGACAAATGTTGTTCAATCGACAGTGAATGATACCATGGCGATCGTTGATAAAGTGATCACAGCCCCTATCCGCTGGATTGAAAGTGGTGCCAACTCTGTGAAGAACTTGTTTGTCACGTTTGAAGAAAATGAGCGTCTAAAAGAAAAATTAGACAGCTATGATGAACTTGCCCAATCCAATGAAAATTATCAACGTGAGATTGATGCGTTAAAAGAAGAATTGGCGCTGAATGAAACATTGACCAATTATGATAAAATCTCAGCGAATGTCATTAATCGCTCACCTGATACTTGGCAAGATATGCTAGTTGTCGATCAAGGAACCAAAGACGGTGTTGAGATCAATATGGCAGTCATGTCGCAAAAAGGCTTGATTGGTCGTGTGATTGAAGTCAATGCGGCGTCTTCTAAGGTGGAATTGTTGACATCTGAAAATCAAAATTCCAATCATTTTCCAGTGAGGATCAGCGGAGAAGATGGAGAAAACTTTGGTATCTTAAGCAGCTATGACCAAAAAGAAAAATCACTAGTCATTACACAGTTAACTGGCTCAAGCGATCTAAAAGAAGGCGATGTCGTTCAAACATCTGGCCTCGGTGGGAATTCTCCAGCTGACCTTGCAATCGGTACAGTTGTCAGTACGACCAAAGATGAGTTTGGCCTGGATACAAAAGTTTACGTCAAACCGTATGCACAAATGTATGATATTCAAACTGTGACCATTATCAAACGGTTGGCAGGTGATGAATAGCCATGAAAAAGCATGACTATATCAAATATATTTCAGCATTATTCTTGTTTGTGATGATGCTTGTCGACGGACAGTTGACGCGATTGTTAGAAAAATGGACACAGGATAACTATATTGCGAGTGCGCATGTCTTGCTGATTGCTTTATTATGCGGCGCCCGATATCTGCCGAGAAATTTTCTGATTCCTACAGCGTTGGTTATTGGATGTCTATACGATCTATACTATATAGGTTTGATCGGTATTTATACTGTTGCCTTTCCTTTGATTGTTTGGATCATGTATTTGCTTGATAAAACAATCTATCAAAATATTTTTACTATGTTTTTTGGGATGATCATTTTTGTCACAAGTCTGGAAATCGTTACACTGAGCATTCAGCTTTTGTTTAAAATTGCTTCGGTCAATACGTCCTTTTTTGTATCAAGATTTTTGGCCCCGACATTATTGCTGAATATGATTTTATTTTTTATTTTAGTGATTCCATTTATGAAGCTATTCAAAGAAGAATAGCTTCATTTTTTTGTTCTGAACCATCGTTAAATGAAATGTTTTTGTAATATTTCCTTTATCAATCTGACATGGGGCTATGTTACAATCAGTTTAGCCTAAATATCTTTAGATATTTTTAAGTAATTGTACATAAAAAAAGCACATTATGAGCATGTCAGCCGGAGGAATGAAGCGTGAAAAAACGTATTTTGTCAGCATTATTAGTAAGTTCGATCGTTCTTACAACAATTGCCGCACCGACAATTGTTTCAGCAACTGATTATGACAACAAAATTGAAGCGAAAAATCAAGAAATCACAGATCTGAAAGATCAACAAGCAAGTACGCAAGCGCAGGTTTCAGCACTTGAAAGTGAAGTTGCTGGCATCAACGAAAAAGCGCAAAACTTATTGCAGCAGCAAAGTGAATTGCGCAGTGATTCTGAAAAATTGACACAAGAAATTGCTGATTTGAAAGTAAGAATCGAAAAACGCGAAGCAGCCATTCAAGAACAAGCGAGAGATGTTCAAGTCAATGGAAAAAGTTCTTCTTTCATTGATGCTGTTTTAGAAGCAGACTCTTTGACCGATGCGATTGGCCGCGTCCAAGCGATGACGACGATCGTGAATGCCAACAATGACTTGGTTGAACAGCAAAAAGCTGATCAAGAAACAGTCGAAAGCAAAAAAGCTGAAAACGATGAAAAATTAAAGACGATTGAAACCAACCAATATGAGTTGGAAACTCAATTAAGTGATTTGCAAACCAAACAGGCAGCTTTGAATGTTTTGCAAGCTGATTTGGCTCTGCAACAAGCCAGCAAAGAAGATGAAAAAGCTGATCTAGAAAACCAAAAAGCTGAATATGAAGCAGAACAAGCCCGCATTGCTGCGGAAGAAGCTGCTGCCAAGGAAGCTGCTGCCAAAGAAGCCGCTGAAGCACAACAAGAAGCCGAAGCTGCTGCAGCCCAAAGCACTGAATCATCTACAACTGCCAGCACAAATGAAGAATCAACGAGTTCAGCATCATCAACAAATCAATCTTCAAATAACGCTAGCAGTACAGAAACTTCAACTTCTGAGAGCAATTCAAGCAATACATCAAATAATAGCCAAGAATCTGCGAATACCGATTCATCAACAAATAACTCAGGATCGACGACTGATTCCGGCAACACATCAACACCTGCACAATCAGTGGATGGCGCAGCCATCATTGCGGAAGCACAAAAATACATTGGCACACCTTATCTGTGGGGTGGTTCAACACCTAATGGTTTCGACTGTTCTGGTTTCACGCAATATGTTTTTGCTAAAGTCGGCATTTCATTGCCTCGGGTGACGTATACGCAAGAGTATGCAGGTACTGTTATTTCAATCGATGAGGCCAAAGCGGGTGACTTGCTATTTTGGGGCAGTCGCGGCAGCACCCGTCATGTGGCGATCGCTATGGGAAATGGACAATACATCCATGCACCAACAACTGGTCAAACTGTATCGATCAGTAGTTATTCATACTACTCTCCAGATTTTGCGGTTCGCGTAAATTAATCAAAATGATCTTCAAAAAAAGCTGGCGTTTGACGTCAGCTTTTTTAGTGTCTTATACTATTCTTGCAGAAGAAACGATGGAAGGCAGTATTTTCATAGTGTCGAAAGTTAATGTGAAGGTGCAGAGAAAGGTAGCAAGCATGATAAAACGCACATATGCAGCCAGAGAAAAAATGGATACGCTTAAATTTTATACAAACTACCTCACCAGAATGATGATGCCTAATTTGAGTATATTTATTGCTTGGATGCTCATCTCTTTGGTTTTGACCAAGCTAAATGTCGAATCAGCAATCATTCAACAAGCGGAAAAAGGCATCTTTCAGTTTGTGCTACCATTAATGATCGCCTATACAGGAGGGGAACTTCAGTATCGCGGCCGAGGAGGGATTGCTGCCATCCTCGCTGTATTCGGCTTGATTTTAATGACAGATGCACCCCAAGTATTTGGTGCGATGGCACTTGGTCCAAGTGCTGGTTGGCTGATCAAACAGTTGGATATGAGAATCAAAAATAAAGTACCAACCGGATATGAAATGATTACTTCGAATATATCGGTAGGTTTTGTGGGCGGTCTGCTTTTTTTGCTTAGTTTTTTTTTATTGGCGCCTTTGTTCGAAAGTGTCAATCAAGCAAGTTATCAAATGGTTGACTTCTTTATTGACAAAAATGCGATTGCCATTATCCATATCATTCTTGAACCGATGAAGATTTTCTTTTTCAATAATGTCATCAATCATGGTTTGTTTACTCCTTTGGGCATTGAAGATACTGCTGTCCATGGTCGCTCACTTTTGTTTTTGATTGAAACCAATCCTGGACCGGGGATGGGGGTCTTAGCGGCTTATTGCTGGTTGAGCGCAAAGCCAATGCGAACTAACGCTGCTACTGCAATCGTCGTCCAGGCGTTGGGCGGTATCCATGAGGTGTATTTTCCATTTGTCTTGCTTCATCCAGCACTGTTTCTGGCGCCAATCATGGGGGGGATTAGCGGCACATTGATTTTTCAATTATTTGATGCGGGACTCAAGGCACCCGCATCACCAGGTTCAATCCTCATCCTCTTGGCCAATGCCCCTTTGACAAAAATGGCTGCTGTTCTAGGAGGAATTGTCATTAGTATGTTTGTTTCATTTAGCATAGCAAGTATTGTTCTGAGAAGAAGCAGTCCAAAGTACGAGGTGAAAAATATGCCAAAGATCAATCAAATCACTGAGATCATCGTTGCTTGCGATGCTGGTATGGGATCTAGTGCGATCGGTGCCAGTATGTTAAAACGCCAATTGCAAGCAGCTCAGATAACCTTGCCTGTTCGATATGAATCGATTTATCGTGTCACTGATCAAGACAATATTTTGCTGGTCACACAAAAAGAACTGGCTGCACTTGCCCAAAAGCAAGCACCATCTGCCCAACACTTTCATGTTGGAAACTTTTTAGATACAGCTGAATATGATCAGCTGATCTATCACATCCAAACAACACAAGCACCAGACGATCCCACCACGGCGATGGCCCCACAGTCTACAGTACGTGCAATGGTCTTTTTGTATCAGGGAACGGTACGAGGATCACAAACGATGGCAGTAGAGTTGGTCAAAAAAATGGTTTCTGAGGAAGGGTTATCGATTGAAATCAGTAAAGCACCACTGGAAGAGGTATCTTTTTCTAAAGATGTGATCTATATCGCTTCAGAAGAATTAGCAAAGACAGTGGATGCCAAAGGTGCAGCACTATTTGCAGTCAACGACATGCTGCAAATGGAACAATATCGTCAGTTGCTGACAGAAGGAGCCGACTATGTTCTTAACCAAACGCGAAACGATTTTATTAACTGAACTAATGAATAGTGCAGGGCCTGTATCGTTGGATCGAATGATGCAAGTCTTAAAAGTCAGCAAACGGACACTTTATAGAGAACTCGCTAACTTGGAAAATTCTTTGCAGCGAGTGGATGCATCATTGGAAAAGAGTGGCCGTGGTGCTTTCCAAATCATTGCTTCAGAACAAGGGTTCCGACAATTGCAAGAAGCCATCATGACGGACACAGGGCAAGAATTTGCCGCCAATGAACGACAACACCATATTCTATTACAACTGACGATGGCAAAGGAGCCAGTATCGATTCACGATCTATTAGCAACCTATCAAATCAGCAATACGACCTTTTTTGCCGATATCAAACAATTGGAAGAAAGTTTAGCGCGCTTGCCGTTGCGGATTGTCCGCAACCAGGGCTATGAAATCCAAGGATCGGAAAAATATCGCCGCTTGGTAACTGCCAATACGATGGTGATGGAAATCAATGAGTATCAGTTTTTTCACTTGCCCGAAGCAGAAGAGCAAGAGCGATCCGTTTTTCAATTCATCTCTCGTACCCACTTATTGTTGGCACAGCGTTTGGTTCGCGAGATGATCGAACCTAAGTTTACAGAACTTAGTGATCGTAAATTGGCGTTTATTATCTTGATGTTGGCATTGGCGATGGATCGTGTCGAGCAAGGGCATGCTGTAGAAGAAGAAACCTATCCTAGCCAACTCAATAAAGGACTCTTAAAGGCGGCGAAGCAAGTCTTTGGTAAAGTGGCTGAGCAGACCAAGTTGTTGTATTCGATCAATGAGATTGTCTTTTTTGCTGTTCTGTTGGGTGATTTTGCCAATTCATTTGATCGAGATTTTTTTGATGAAAATTTTGATACTGATTTGGCTTATCGGGTCAAACGCCTGATCGAAGGTGTCAGCAAGCAAACTGAGGCGGCATTTTATGAGGATACCAATCTCTATAAAATGTTATTGACACATATTTCAGGGGTGATGACACGGGCAATTTTAGAAGAAAATCAATTGAATAATCCAATCTTAGAAAAAATCATGAATCAATATGTAGAGATAGCGGCTGCCATCAGAAGCAACTTGCCGCATATCTTTTCGCAACAACAATTTTCCGAAGAAGAAATTGCCTACATGGTCTTGCATTTTGCTAATTCCTTAGAGAAAAATCCTAAAGTATTAGAAGTTAATATTGCAGGGGTTTCACCCAGTGGCTTAGCCTCAATCAGTTTGTTGGAGATGCAGTTGCGAAAACATTTTCCGTTCATCAACCAAATCACCTTTTTTCGCGTAGGAGATGTGCAGCGGGAGAAAATCGAAGAACACTACGACTTGATTATTTCTACTTCGTTGCTGCCGGGTTATCAAGGAAACTATCAACTGGTTTCACCGATATTACTAGACGAAGACATCAAAAAACTTAAAACGGCCTTTCAAGAAATCAGTCAGCAAAAGCACTCGGCCCATAAAGCACCTCCGCAAGCGAGTAAGAGTGATACCTACGAAGAAGTTTTGGCCTTTATTGACGCTATCAACGCTTTGTTAGCTCTGTTTCGTGTTGAAATGATCGACAACAGTCTCGACTTAGAACAAACCCTTGCTGAAGTCATGGCTCGCTTTGAACGAACGCTGATTGCTGATCCCAAAAAAGTAGCTGAAAAATTGTTAAAACGGTATCTTCAAGCACCGGTTGGTATACCCGACACGCATGTTGCTCTGTTCCATGCATCGAGTTCAGCGATTCTGGCGCCGGTCTTTCGCATCTTTGATTTACGCCAACCTTTAGAACTATTCGCGATGGACAAAAAAGAAATCACGGTCACACGGCTGCTCGTTATGCTTGCACCTTATCCAATCAATGAAAAAAGCAGCCAAATGCTTGGGAAAATCAGCGGATCGATCATTATGAATGATTTGAATACTGAGATATTCAACTCGGGGAATGAATCGATCATTTACCAGTTGTTGTCATCCCTTTTGATTGAAGAAGTCAAACAATAGGAGGAATACGCGTTGTATATTCCAATCGAACGAATTATTGTTAACCAGCAATTTGCCAGTGCGGAAATTGCTTTACAGGAAATTGGTGCCTATCTGGTACAACAGGGCATCGTTGCTGAACCCTATGTCGATAGCTTGTTGCGTCGGCAACAGCAGTACGGTGTCTATATTGGTAATTTTGTGGCATTGCCTCACGCTGAAGAACAGGCGCATCAATGGATCATGGAAGAAGGGGTCTTTTTATTCCAAGTACCTGATGGTGTAGATTTCGGTACTGCAGCAGAAGCCAAGATCGCCACGATTTTGTTCGTGGTCGTTCTGAAAGAAAAGCAGTTATCTTTTTTACAGGAGATTGCCTTTTTTTGTTCAGATATCCAAAACGTCCGCTTACTCAGTGATGCCAGCAGCCCGCAAGAGATACAGCAAATTTTACTAGATGAAGAATGATGCAATCTGGAAGCCTAGCAAGTGTATCTTGCTAGGCTTTTTTTGCGTGGATAATATTTGGCACAGCTTTTTGTGCCAAAGTGCGACTTTCGGCAAGTTTCGTAAGCGCCTACAATGAGGATGTCAAGAAAACGAAGGGAGTTAGGAAAATGGAACAAGTACAAGGAGCAAATAAATCATCGCTGAAATCCAAAGTCCAAAAACTGGGGAGCACGTTATCAAGTATGGTGATGCCGAATATCGGCGCATTGATTGCATGGGGTGTATTAACGGCATTATTTATTCCAGATGGTTATTTACCAAATGAATCTTTCGCAACGATGGTCGGTCCGATGTTGACTTATTTGATCCCAATATTGATTGGCTATACCGGTGGGAAAGTGATTGCTGGTGACCGCGGTGCGGTCGTGGGCGCGATTGCGACAATGGGTGTGATTGTCGGAACAGATATCCCGATGCTGCTGGGAGCCATGATCATGGGTCCTTTAGGCGGCTGGGTAATCAAGAAATTTGACGAAATGTTTCAAGATAAAATCCGAGCTGGCTTTGAGATGCTGGTCAACAACTTCTCGGCAGGTTTGATCGGTTTTGCTTTAGCTTTACTAGGATTTGTTGCAATTGGTCCAGTTGTCAATACATTGACTGAAGCCATGGCTTCTGGTGTAGAAGTGATCGTCAATGCTCATTTGATTCCACTGGCAAATATCTTTATTGAACCAGCAAAAATTTTATTTTTGAACAACGCAATCAACCACGGTATTTTGACACCGCTTGGCACTGAACAAGTGAGTGAATTCGGTAAATCGATTCTTTATCTATTAGAAGCAAACCCTGGACCAGGTTTGGGTGTCTTGCTTGCTTTCACCTTGTTTGGCAAAGGGGCTGCAAAATCCTCTGCGCCAGGTGCGATCATCATTCATTTTATCGGCGGAATCCACGAAATTTATTTCCCCTACGTAATGATGAAACCAATTATGTTTTTAGCAGTAATAGCCGGTGGGGTTTCTGGAAGTTTCACCTTCCAATTACTAGGTGCTGGATTACGCGCACCCGCTTCACCAGGATCAATCATTGCGATCATGGCCATGACCCCATTTAACTCGGTCATGAGTGTAGTATCCGTATTAGCCGGAATCGCGGTGGGTGCCGGGGTATCATTTGTGATCGCCGCAGCGATCTTGAAAGCCGATGCCAAAAATACTGTTGATAATTTTGAAGAACAAGTCCAACAAACACAAGCGGCAAAACTCAGCGCAAAAGGGATCGCTGTGCAACCCGTCAGCGGTATCAACCGGATCATCTTTGCTTGTGATGCAGGCATGGGCTCTAGTGCTATGGGCGCATCGATTTTGCGAAAGAAAGTCAAAGAAGCTGGTCTAGCACAACAAGTCAGCAATTCTGCGATCAACAATTTACAAGACGATGCCAACGCATTGATCGTGACGCAAGAAGAACTGCAAGAACGGGCAAAGCAAAAAGCACCAAATGCGACCTTTGTAGCAGTTGAAAACTTTCTGAATTCACCTCGCTACGATGAAATCGTTGCAAGTCTTTCAGGCAATACAGGTGAAGAAGCAAAAAAGCCTGAAGCGTTTCAACCAGAAGAACAGTTTTCATCAAATGAGTTGAAACATGTCAATGAAATTATTTTGGCCCATGATGACCGTAAGGGATCGGCTACGATGGCAAAAAAAGTCGTCCAAGATCTACTGACCAAAGAGTCATTGACAGTGCCAATCAGAAAGAGTCATATCAATGATCTGCAGGCGAGTGCCTCATCGTTGGTCATTACCAAAGAAGCATTGACCCAGCAAGCCAAAAATACAGCACCTGAAGCCATTCATTTTTCTGTTAATAGCTTGATGGGCAATACCAACTATCAACGAATCATCTCTTCACTGAAAGAAACAGTATAGGAAGGTGTGTACGATGAAAGAATTACAAAAAGAAATGATCGAACTGAATAAACAGTTTGCGACAAAGGAAGAAGCCATTCGCTACTGTGGAGAAAAGTTATTGGCCGCAGGCTGCGTTGAACCCGAATATGTCGATGCAATGGTGGTTAGAGATGAGATGCTTTCTGTCTATATGGGGAATTTTATCGCTATTCCCCATGGAACAGATGAAGCCAAGAAATATGTCAAAGAATCTGGGATCTGTATCGTACAAGTGCCAGACGGCGTCAACTTTGGTACAGCTGAAGAAGAAAAAATCGTGACGGTTCTTTTCGGGATCGCCGGCAAAGGGGAAGACCATTTGCAACTGGTCCAACAAATCGCCCTGTTCTGCAGTGACATCGACAATGTTGTTGAATTGGCTGATGCACTGGACAAAGAAGAAATTGCCAGAAGCTTAACGGTGGCATAAGGGGGAAACAAAGATGAAAGCAGTTCATTTCGGTGCCGGCAATATTGGCCGGGGATTTATTGGCGAGATATTAGCCAACAATGACTTTGAGATTACATTTATCGATGTCAATGATACAATCATTGACGCCTTGAAAGCGCGAGAAAGCTATACGATCGCATTAGCAGATGATAGCCACGAACAGATCCAGATCGATCACGTGACTGGGTTAAATAATGCCAAAGAACCCGAAGCAGTGATCCAAGCGATCGCTGAAGCAGACATTCTGACAACGGCGATCGGCCCCAATATTTTGCCGCGGATCGCTGCATTGATCGCCCAAGGTCTAGAAGCCCGCGCACAAGATACGACGAAGCAGCCAATCGATGTGATCGCGTGTGAGAATATGATAGGTGGATCAACCTTCCTGAAAAGTGAAGTTCAAAAACATCTTGCAAATTGGCAAGAGATCGAGGCAACAGTGGGCTTTCCGGATGCAGCCGTTGATCGAATCGTTCCCATGCAGCAGCATGATGATCCATTGTTTGTGCAAGTCGAACCTTTCAGCGAATGGGTCATCCAAGAAACAGGAATGAAATCAGGCATTTACTTAAACGGTGTCCACTATGTTGCCGATCTGGAACCGTATATTGAACGGAAATTGTTTAGTGTCAATACTGGGCATGCCACAGTTGCCTATACAGGCGCATTGCAAGGCTATCAGACGATCGATGAAGCGATGCAAGACCATTTAGTTGTTATTCAGCTAAAATCGGTCTTAGAAGAAACTGGACGGCTATTGATTGAGAAATGGGATTTTGATCCTGAAGAACATGAACAATATATCGAAAAAATCATCCAGCGCTTCAAAAATAAATATATTTCTGATGCCATTACCCGCGTAGCACGGACGCCTGTGCGGAAATTAGGAACGGAGGAACGGTTTATCCGTCCAGTCTTGGAATTGGAAAAACGCAATGTCCAGCCAGAGCATCTGTATGAAACGATTGGAATGATCTTTAATTACCATGATCCAGAAGATGAACAAAGTCGCCAACTGCAAGCGCTTTTGGCAGAAAAAGAGTTGTCAGAAGTGATTACAGAAGTGACTGGCCTGACTGATGTCGAAATGATTGACCTCATTCGGCAAAATATCGAAAAATATGCCTATGTGGCAGCATAAAGCAGCAACAACCACTGGTTTGACTCAATTTTAGAGTCAAACCAGTGGTTTTATCATTTCTAGGATTGACTTTTATCTGGTCTAGCTGATAATAGAGAGTGAAATGAGGGGATCATATGGATAGATGGTTTGAAGAGGCACAGCTGCATGTCGTTGAGCTGCCAGTTGAATGGGTAGAAGACCGCCCATTGTATCAGGCATTTATTCGCGAGTTGCCGACGCTGCAAGCACAAGGCCCTTCTCGTCAAGCAGTCTATCGGCAACTGGCCGAGTTGTACGCGGCATATGCGGCACAACTAAGAGAGCGTGCCGAATCAACGGAAGAGATGACCTCTTCTTTACTGACGACGGAAGAACTGTTGAGATATTATGATGGTGAAACCTTCGATGGGTTTGAATTGCCGCAAAATGACTAAAAAAAATCAGCCGCTGACTTTGATCAGTTGGCTGATTTTTTTGCAGGATATGACCACCCTGCTATGGAGACATTATTTCAAGGCATCAACGATTGCTTGATTGAAAGCGGGGATATCGTCTGGATTCCGACTGGTGATCACACGATAGGTCTCATCGATCACCACAGGTTGATCTTTGACATCCGCGCCTGCGTAAGCCAAGTCAGGGCGTACTGAATCATACGCAGTCAATGTCAGTTTATCTGTTAAACCAGTTTGAATAAACAGCTGTGGGCCATGGCAAATGGCAAAAACTGGCCGATCTGAGTTGATGAAAGCTTTAGTCAGGTCCACATAGCGGTCATCTGTTCGTAGTTGGTCAGGAGAGAATCCGCCTGGGATCAACAAGGCATCGAAACGATCTGGGTCAATGGCATCGATGGTGGTGTCCACCGCGAAGGTCCCGCCTTGTTTGCCGGTTACTTGAGAAGTGCCTTCATTACTGATCACGACGACATCGTGTCCGGCAGCTTCTAACGCTTCCTTAGGTGCTGACAATTCAATATCTTCTACTAAATCTGTGACGATCACTGCAACTTTACTCATATGATTTCCTCCTTATGACTTGATGGACAAGACGTCCACCTGTTACTATTTATGCTAACGAAGTTTGTCATTGCTGACAAATGATTTGTTTGGCAGCGAGACATACGTCTATCAAAGAAAGAGGTGCCTGATGTGGCTGAGATCGAGTTATATATAGCAGAAGATCCTTTATGTTTGGAGAAAGTGACGTTACACTTTATGGGCAGCGAGGTGAGCCGCACGCCACAAAAAATATTTGAAAAAGCCGATGCCAGGATGCACGAATCAGTAGATCACTTATGTACAGTGCTTATAGAAGAGGCAATCACTCAGTTAGAAGCAATTGGCGAAGAGTCAGATTATCTTGATCTCATCTATCTCAGGATCAAGGATGTTTATCAGACGAGAAGCGGCAAACAATTGATACAATACCCTTTCCCTAATATGGAGGCGGCATTAAGACCGATCATGATGGAGGTAGCTGAGCCAATCGCTGAGAAATTCTATGAGGAACTGACCAATCAATTGGAAGAACTTACAGACGACGAGTTGTTCAGTACCTACTACCTTGATGACCAACAGGTCGTGATCCAAGTGACGGCGCCAATCGACTATGAAGAAGTTTTGTCCATCGACACATTGATCAGAAATTACCACGACACACTGCACATCGTGTATGAAAAAATCTATCCCTATATCGTTTAACGACTGCTAAGACAGTCGTTTTTTGTTGCAAACGGATGCAAGTTTAGCTTTTTTTTAAATCAAGCCAATTGTTGCCAAGAAACCTTGACCCTTGTGAAAGAAACGATTATAAAGAAAATAAGCGGTGCAATCCTTTAAGCCAGATGTGCATCAAATAGAGAAAGAAAAGGATGAGATCTATGCGCAAAGTTCCGCCAATTTTGAAACCAATTGCTTTATTGACGATTTCAACGATCATCGCTACGGCAACGGGCGTCGTCAATTCTCAAAGCTACCGTGCCCCAAGTACGAGCAGCCAAACAAGTGAATCGACTGACCAGTCAGTACCCGCGTCGACACAAACTTCAGTGAGTCAAGAAACGGATGAACAACAGACACAGCCGACAAGCAGTTCTCAATCTATGGAACAAGAGCAGCCAGCTTCATCGGTTGATCAAAACGTGACAGATGAAATAAGCAGTGGGACAGCGGATGACAGTACGACACCTTCCAGCGAGGCGAATACGGAACAAGAAAGTCAAGAAAATCAACAAACGCCAGCTTCTAGCGAAGAGAATAGTGTGGATCCACAAGTCGTTACAGACGAAAATCAAGATGAGTAGGTGAGAAGATGACACTTATATTAGATATGATCAATGGCATCCACAAATTTTTGGGCTATTTGGATATTAGTCCGAAATACTTAAATCGGGCCTATACCGTTTTGAGTATCATTCCCACGGCGTATATCGTACGGATCATCTTTGGTTTGTTCTCTAACCAAAACTATGTCCAAGCAACGCTGTATAGTATCGGTTTTTTGCTCTTGATCTACTTCTGGATTTTGAATATCTTTTACTATTTTTTGGATAAAAATATGAAAGGCGATGTGACCCAAGTATTTGTCAAAGTATTGCCAGATGAAGTATTCAATATCGAAAGTGAGCACGTCAGCACGACACAAATCGATCATTTACACACCGAAAAAGCCCAAATCGACTTCGAGGAAGACTATCAATTGATTTTGGCCGATCACTTGCAGACCTTGATCAGTCGTGATGAATTGCGTTTGCAGCCATTGAAAAATGGATTTACGATTCCTAAGAATACGTTATATCCCTATTACTTTATCAAACAACAATCAGCCGATCGTTATATCTTGCAGATTGGTACCAGCTATAGTGACATGACGGCTATTGGCACGATTCAGTGGCAAGAGGAGAAAGCGTTGGAGCCAGTTGGATTATTCATCACTGGGGGCGATTTCCTCAAAAATGAGGTGACGTATCATGAGCCTTACAGCTTGAAATTATATATCAAAAAAGCGGTTAGCCAAGAAGAAGCCACCACGTCTAGACAAGCGTATCGCCGACGAAAAAAATAAACGTAGTTGTGTAAATAGTGAAAACCTGCGCCAAAAGGTTTGCAATGCATCATGCATGCAAGCTCTCGGCGCAGGTTTTTTGGTTATTCAATAGGAATATTTTTGGCAGGCGCATCTTTATAACTTGCTTTAGGCAAGGTCAAAGTCAGCACGCCATCTTCAAACTTAGCTTTGATCGAGGCTTCATCGATATCTGTTATCGTGAAGGTCCGTTGATAAGCACTGCTGGAACGTTCTTTGCGCAAATAATGGCCCAGGTCGTCTTTTTCTTCCACTTCATCCGTCTGCGTTGCCGAGATCGTCAAGGTGTTGTTGACATAACTAACGCGGATATTTTCTTTTTTGATGCCAGGCAAGTCTGCTTTTACGAGATATTGATCTTCGTATTCTTTAATATCCGTATTCATTTGCCGTTCTTGCCAAAAGCTATTCATTAATTTTCCCAACAATTCTTCGCCGCCTGTAAAATCTTTTGGAATCAAGTTTGCCATAATGTTCCCTCGCTTTCTTTTGTGCATATAATGATTGGTTCTCAGTTGCTACTTTTATTTTACGAGGAACAACAGGAAAGGGCAACCAAAAGGTCGGCATCTAAGAAAACAAGAGAAATCACTCAACTATCTTTACAGAATCTGCTATGATAGAACTAAACAACTATCAGATGATGGGATGAATGAAGATGGAGATAATTGAAAAAGCGCCCGCTAAGATCAACCTCGGTCTTGATGTCGTAGACAAAAGAGCAGATGGGTATCATGAGTTAGAGATGGTGATGTCCAGCGTTGATTTAGCCGACCGTCTGATATTGGAAGAACTTGCAGAAGATAAAATCATTATCGAAACCAATAAAGCGTTCTTACCAGTAGATAAACGCAATAACGTTTATCAAGCAGCAAGTCTGATCAAAAAACGATTCGGGATCACCAAAGGAATCAAAATCAAAATCACCAAGCATATTCCTGTTGCAGCAGGATTAGGTGGTGGCAGTACCGATTGTGCTGCGGCATTGCGGGGGATGGTCCGTTTATGGGATCTGCACATATCCATGGAGGAACTGATCGAGATTGGCATGGAAGTGGGGACCGATGTTCCCTATTGTCTATATGGCACCACAGCCCATATCGCCGGAAAAGGAGAAATCGTCACACCCTTAAAACCGATGCCGCAATGTTGGGTCGTTCTGGTGAAGCCGCGCTTGAGTGTGTCGACAGGTAAAATCTTTCAACAAGTAGCTTTAGACCAATTGCATCATCCGAATATTGCTGCCTTATCTGAAGCAATTTTGGCAGAAGACTACCCAGCGATGGTGGCAGCGATGGGCAACAGCTTAGAAGCGATCACGATTCCTAAGTATCCAATTGTGCAGCAAATCAAAGACCGCATGCTAAAATATGGTGCCGATACCGCGTTGATGACCGGCAGTGGTCCAACTGTCTTTGCTTTATGTCAAAAATACTCTCGGGCACAACGCGTATACAATGGGTTAAAAGGCTTTTGTGATGAAGTCTATTTGGTTCGGACATTGAAATAACAGACGACAAAAAACACAAGTGGATGACTTGTGTTTTTTGTATGTGGCCAACATATGAACAAAAGTACGGATGTTTTCCGATTTGGCAGTCGATTTCCTAAGCAAATCGGAAAACATCCGATTTATCTTGACGAAGTTGCAAAGATTTGATAAAGTATCTCTTGCTTGATAAAACGGAACAAGTCCGTTTTGTATTAAGATTGTCGATTTTAAAAGGAACAAAGGAGAAAATAATGAAAAAAATCATCGCCGCAACCGCACTGTTTTGTAGTTTGCTCTTAGGTGCCTGCAGCAATAGCCAGAGCAATGACGCTGATCCTGCGAAAGATGCAGGATTGTCGATCGTGACAACTTTTTATCCAATGTATGAGTTTACCAAAGAAGTAGTCGGTGATGCTGGAGAAGTATCCTTGCTGATCCCAGCAGGAACCGAACCTCATGATTTCGAACCAAGTGCCAAAGATATGGCCAAAATCATGGAAGCTGATGCCTTTGTCTATAATAGTCCAGCATTAGAAACGTGGGTATCAAACGTAACAGATTCTATTGATACAAAACAAACAGCGATCATTGAAGCCGCCCAAGATATTGACTTAGCAGAAAATGAGGAAGAGCATGACCACGAAGAAGCAGACCATGACCATGAATTAGATCCGCATGTCTGGACGGATCCGGTGTTGGCCATCCAAGAAGTAAAAACGATTCGCGATCAGCTGTCAGAAGCGTACCCTGACCAAAAGGACCAATTTACGGAAAATGCCGCCGCCTATATCGAGAAACTAGAGGCCTTAGATAAAGCTTACAGTCAGGCGTTTAAAGAGGCGACACAACGGACATTCGTGACCCAACATGCTGCTTTTGGGTATTTGGCACGACAATACGATTTGGTTGAGGCATCGATTTCTGGGATCTCGCCAGATCAAGAGCCAACACCTAGTCGTTTGGCTGAGTTGAAAGAATACGTCGAAGAAAATCAAGTCAAAGTGATTTATTTTGAGGAAAATGCATCGTCTAAAGTCGCAGAAACGTTGGCGAATGAAACAGGCGTCGAGTTAGCGGTCTTGAATCCAATAGAAAGCTTGACACAAGAACAGATGGACAATGGCGAGACCTATCTATCCGTAATGGAAGACAATTTATCGGCTTTGCAAAAAAGTATCAAATAAGGAGGCGCTCCGTGCGTTATATCGATGTAAAAGACTTAACCTTTTATTATGATGATGAACCAGTTTTAGAAGACATTTCTTACTATGTAGAAGATGGAGAGTTCGTCATCTTGACAGGAGAAAATGGGGCAGCCAAATCCACCCTGATCAAAGCAACACTAGGCTTGCTGAAACCGTCAAAAGGACAGGTCACAGTAGCTAGTCAAAATGTGGCAGGTGAAAAATTAAGTGTTGCGTATATTCCCCAGCAGATTGCTTCTTTCAATGTGGGTTTTCCAAGTACAGTTTTGGAATTGGTAGAATCTGGCCGTTATCCTAAAGATCGCTGGTTCAAACGTTTGACCAAGCGTGATCACGAACATGTACGTCGCGCTTTGGATGCGGTGGGTATGTGGGAGATGCGCAACAAACGAATTGGAGAACTATCCGGCGGGCAAAAACAACGGATTAGTTTGGCACGGATTTTTGCCACAGATCCTGATTTGTTTATTTTAGATGAACCAACGACGGGAATGGATGAACAATCACGTAATTTGTTTTATGAACTATTGCGGCACAATGCCCATGATCATGGCAAATCGATTTTGATGATCACCCATGACCACGAAGATATCAAAGAATACGCGGACCGTCAGATTCGCTTAGTGCGGAAGGAGGATTCACCATGGCGCTGCTTTCATATGAATTCATGAGAAGGGCTTTTTTAGCCGCTATTTTTATTGCAGGTATCGCACCGATGCTAGGCGTCTTTCTCGTGATCCGTCGCCAATCTTTAATGGCAGATACACTTTCCCATGTTTCATTGGCAGGGGTGGCTTTAGGGTTCTTCCTCAATTTGAACCCGGATCTAACCACTTTGCTTATCGTGGTGATCGCAGCCATCATCCTGGAATATTTGCGGACATTATATCGAAGCTATTCGGAAATATCGATTGCTATTTTAATGTCAGGCGGGTTAGCCCTTGCTCTGGTCTTAATGAATCTTAGTGGTGGGAATTCTGCGACAAGTATCCAATCATACTTATTTGGGTCAATCGTGACGATCACCCAAGAGCAAGTCTGGATTTTAGGCTTCCTTTTCTTGATTGTTTTTGCTTTATTCTTTTTGTTCAAGCGTCCCATGTATATATTGACATTTGACGAAGATACCGCCCATGTGGATGGTTTGCCGATTCGTGTGATGTCGATGCTGTTCAATGTCTTAACAGGTGTGGCCATTGCCATGATGATTCCCATCGCAGGGGCACTATTGATCTCAGCCATCATGGTCTTGCCAGCAGCCATCAGTATGCGTTTAGGTAAAAGCTTTAATGCAGTGATCTTGATCAGTGTCGTGATTGGCATGATCGGTATGATGACGGGATTGACGAGTTCGTTTTATTTAGACACACCACCAGGAGCCACGATCACGTTAGTTTTCATCGGCTTGTTCTTACTTATCAACCTGATCAAAAGGATCATCATTCTCTTCCAACGAAAACAACGACTAAAATAAACCGCTTTATGAAAAAGAAACGAAGAATCAGCGTTTCTTTTTTTTATATTCTAATCAAACCCGAACGTTTTAAACTTATTTTGAGATAATGCTCGCATTTATTTCAGAAAAGCCTTATAATAAGGCGAATAAACTAAAGGAGTTGTCTGGTGTGAAAATACGTCGCAGTGAACGTCTGATCGACATGACCCACTATTTATTGAATCATCCCCATGAACTGATTTCATTGTCTTTTTTTGCGAAGCGTTATGCCTCTGCAAAATCATCGATCAGTGAAGATCTTTCGATTATCAAAAAGACTTTCAAAGAGCGTGGAACTGGCCTGTTAGATACTGTACCTGGCGCAGCGGGCGGTGTTTTTTTTGTGCCTGAAATCTCAAAGGAAGAAGCGTATGCATATGTAGAAGGATTGGCAGAACGATTGTCGGAACAAGACCGTTTACTACCAGGCGGCTATGTGTATCTTTCAGATTTGTTGGGGGAACCAGAACTGTTGCGGCAAGTTGGCCGAATCATTGCGTCAAAGTATCTTGGTGAAAAAATCGATGCGGTCATGACGGTGGCGACGAAAGGTGTACCCATCGCACAAGCCGTTTCTTATTATCTGAATGTCCCTTTCGTTATCGTTCGTCGGGATTCTAAAATCACTGAAGGCTCAACTGTGAGCGTAAACTATGTTTCCGGATCTTCTGAGCGGATCGAGAAGATGGAATTATCCAAACGCAGTTTAAAACGCGGTTCTCGCGTGTTGGTGGTCGACGACTTTATGAAAGGTGGCGGCACAGTCAACGGGATGAAGAGCTTGATCGAAGAATTCGAAGCCGAACTCGTGGGGATCACGGTATTTGCTGAAACGAAATTCAAAGGTAAGCGGGCAATCACGGATTATAGCTCATTGTTATTCGTAGAAGATGTTGATACCCAAACCAAAACGATCTCGGTTGTACCAGGAAATTATTTTACAAAAGAAGCTGAATAATTGAAACACCTTGCTCGCAGATGTTCATCTGAAGCAAGGTGTTTTTTCAATTGGTCTAGGTGCAAATAACGCTAAACATTGAAATTTACAATCACTTGGGCTAAACTAATTGTAGGATAAACCAAAGGGCAGAATATGTCCCAATCGATAGGAGTGGAATACGTGGAAGCACGTTATGCAATTATTTTGGCAGCTGGTAAAGGCACACGCATGAAATCAAAGTTATACAAAGTCTTACATCCAGTTTGCGGGAAACCAATGGTCGAGCATATTATGAATCGTGTGGCTGAAACTGCACCTGAAGAGATCGTTACGATCGTCGGTCACGGCGCAGAAATGGTGAAAGAACAACTAGGGGACCGCACACAATACGCCCTTCAAGCTGAGCAGTTAGGGACAGGGCATGCAGTTGTCCAAGCTGAAACATTTTTGAAAGGCAAAAAAGGGACAACACTTGTGATTAGCGGGGATACACCGCTTTTAACGACCGAAACATTGAACAATTTGTTTGATTACCATCAAGGCAAAAACGCCTCAGCCACAATTTTAACTGCCCAAGCAGACGATCCAACCGGTTATGGCCGTATTTTGCGTGATCATGTCGGCATCGTAGAGAAAATCGTTGAGCAAAAAGATGCTACAACGGAGGAAGCACTAGTCAAAGAAATCAATACAGGCACGTACTGTTTTGATAATGAACTGCTTTTTGATGCCTTGGCAAAATTAGATACAGACAATGCACAAGGGGAATATTATCTAACGGACATTATCGAGATCTTGAAAGAAGAAGGCAAAATTATCGCGGCGTATCAAACCGAAGATTTCAATGAATCATTAGGCGTGAATGATCGCTTGGCATTGGCCGAAGCCAATCGATTGATGCGGATTCGTATCAATCAAACCCACATGCGCAATGGTGTCACGTTGATCGATCCGGCAACGACCTACATTGACGAAGGTGTTGTGATCGGTTCAGATACATTGATTGAAGCAGGGGTCGTGATCAAAGGTCAGACAACGATTGGCGATGACTGCATCATCACAGCCTCGTCGCAAATCATTGACAGTCAAATCAAGGATCATGTCACGATCAAAGCATCTGTTGTCGAAGAAAGTATCATTCATGCAGGAGCTGACGTGGGTCCTAATGCGCACTTGCGGCCAAAAGCTGAAATCATGGAAGGCGCCCATGTGGGCAACTTTGTTGAGATCAAAAATGCCACGATCGGCGAAGGAACCAAAGTGGGTCATTTAACCTATGTTGGGGATGCGACATTAGGCAAAAATATCAATGTCGGCTGTGGTGTCGTATTTGTCAATTATGATGGCAAGCATAAATTTAAAACAACTGTCGGCGACAACACCTTTATCGGTTCGGGTTCAAATTTGGTTGCACCATTGGCGATTGCTGAAGAAACGATGATCGCAGCAGGTTCCACGATTACCCAAGATGTGCCCAAGCACAGTATGGCGATTGCACGTGCCCGCCAAGAAAATAAAGCGGATTATGCAAAAAAACTGCCTTATCTAAATGAGAAATAGCGAAATGACTTGATTTATTCACGAAAAATGACTACTATTTATTAGGAAGAAGATTCTAGTAAAATAGTCGTCATTTTTTATTAGTTACACGTAAAGAAAGTGGAGGTTCTCATGTCAAATCATTATTTTGATCCAAGATTGAAGATTTTTTCTCTGAACTCAAATCGTCCTTTAGCGGAAAAAATCGCAGCTGCAGTAGGTGTCGAATTAGGTAAGTGTTCCGTAAAACAATTCAGCGATGGCGAAATCCAAGTGAATATCGAGGAAAGTATTCGCGGTTCACATGTCTATGTGATCCAATCGACCAGCAGTCCTGTAAATGATAACTTAATGGAATTGTTGATCATGATCGACGCATTGAAACGCGCAAGTGCGAAGACGATCAATGTGGTCATGCCTTATTACGGCTACGCTAGACAAGACCGAAAAGCACGTTCAAGAGAACCAATCACAGCAAAACTTGTAGCAAATATGATTGAAAAAGCCGGTGCGGACCGTATGGTGACACTTGACTTGCACGCATCGCAAATCCAAGGATTTTTCGATATGCCAGTCGATCATTTGATGGGTGCGCCATTGATTGCCAATTACTTTTTAGAACGCAATATCCAAGGAGATGACGTTGTTGTCGTTTCACCAGACCATGGTGGTGTGACACGTGCGCGCAAACTGGCTGAGTTTCTTAAATCACCCATTGCAATCATTGACAAACGTCGGCCTAAAGCCAATGTAGCTGAAGTCATGAATATTATTGGTCATGTTGAAGGCAAAACGTGTGTCTTGATCGATGATATGATCGATACGGCAGGAACCATTACACTAGCGGCCAATGCTTTGAAACAAGCCGGTGCCAAAAGTGTCTATGCCTCATGTACACACCCAGTATTGTCAGGCCCAGCTTTGGAACGGATCGAAGATTCTGCCATCGAACATTTGGTTGTGACTGACTCGATTTATTTGCCATCAGACCGCAAATCAGAAAAAATCGATGAAATCAGTGTTGGTGCGTTGATGGGCGAAGCCATCAAACGAATCCATGAGAACAAACCTGTAAGTCCATTGTTTGAATCAAAATTATCTATCTAATACTTGGTGTTCCTTCAAGTATGTTGTATCCTCCAGTTGACCGAGACAGCTGGAGGATTTTTATATTTGATTGGTATCGGAACAATAACGCTTCTTTTTTTACAGAAGTATGATATGCTATGAGAGGACTTACAGTCCAAAAAAAACAAATAGAATCTAATCACAAAGGGGAGCCTGAAAAGGCTGAGAATGAGTATACTCTAAACCCTTCGTACCTGTTTCGGTCATACGAACGTAGGAATTGTGACGAGTTGAAGTGTCTGACACTTCTCCTTTGTGAATTGTGATGATTCGAAAAGGAGGAGTTTTTTTGACGAAAAAAATGGATCTGCGGGTATGGACGGAAGGGACGATGATTGCGGCGCTTGGGGTGGCATTGTCTTTTATTCCAGTACAATCGGTCAATGCAGGGTTGGATCTCTCGCTGGGATTGGTTCCTTTGGTCTTGTATTCCTATCGCCGCGGTTTTGTGCCTGGTGTGACAGCTGGCTTCATGTGGGGGCTATTGAACATACTGGTGGGTAGTGCTATGAAAAATTTCATCAGCGTCCCACAAATTATTTTTGAATATCCTTTTGCCTTTGCATTTGGTGGATTTGGCGGGTTGTTTGCCAATCGGATCCAACAAGCACTGCGGAACAAAGCCAATATCGCTTATTGGTATATCGGGATTGGTGGATTTATCGCCGTGGTTTGCCGCTGGTTCTGGCATTTCTGGGCGGGGGTATTTGTTTGGGGAATGTATGCACCAGAAGGTCAAAGCCCCTATGTTTATTCACTGATTTTTAATGGCGGGTCCGTAGTGATCAACACCATATATGTTAGTGTTGTGCTGATATTATTAGCCAAAACCGCACCAAAATTATTTTTGCCGAAAGCATAAAATAAAAAATGTCATGCCCGCGAGTCGTGTGGGTCATGACATTTTTTTGTCCATAAAGCCAAAAGCTAGATCTTCTTGATCAATATCTAGTGTCCATTTTTTTTGGTTGGCGTAGTAGCGCAACACGGCAATTTGATCAAGGGAACTTTTGTTGACTTGGCTGCTTTTCAAACCGGAGTCTTCCATCAGATAAATCGGGATCGTGAATGTTTTGTCGATCAATTGATCTTGGCTCAAGCAGAATAAGACACCTTCTTGCATGACACTGCGGAGTTCTTTCAGTAGATTGAAGTCTAATTTTTCGACAGAAACAGCTTTTTTGAAGAAAGAAATACGGTCGTTGATTTTTTCTAAGACGATTCGGGTGATTCGATCGGCTAAAATGCGGTAATACTCGTCTAAATAGCGGTAATATACACGGGAGCGGTTGTCTTTCAAATCAAAAAAGACAAAGTTGTTTTGCAATTTATAAAAAAACGGTGAATGCAAGTGGGTTTTCATATGACCAAAATATAACAGTTCTGAAATCTCTAATGGCGTGAGTTCTTTCAACATATCGAAATCATTGAAATCGACCCATTTCATTTCTTCCGTGACGCGTCCTTTGTTCAATTGTTGGAAGAAAAGTTGCACATTTTCGATGCCGCGAATCACTTTGAGGCCAGTGTGGCCGTCAAATTCACCAAATTCGCTGGAAGGATCAAGCAAAAGCAGATTCTTGGGTTGATGCACAATGCTCTTGTTGAAATCTTGGGGGGCAAGCCCACGGGTCAAGACGGCATTGCTGGTTGTATCTATATGTACGTAAATCGTATTGGACATGCCGGTTGATCCCTCCTATGTAATATGTTCATTCTACAACAAAGCGCTGAAAAATGCTTGTATCTTTTCGTTTAAAGTTATATTACAAAATAACAGAAAAAACAATTTTTAAGCTCCACCCCCCTCTTTGCCTAAACATTTCTTTTCTTTTGGTAAAATAACTGAGCAAAATTGGCGCTATCAAGAGGTTTTTGGTATGATAAAAGGAGATAAAAATTGGAGAGATATGAGATGAAAAAAAAGAAGAGATTCAGGCGCTGGCTCAGCAATCTTTTTTTGTTATTATTGCTTTTAGTTGGACTAGTGCTGGTATTCAACAATCAAATCAAAAACTTCTTTATCAAGCAGACCGGGGATGCATACGCGGTCAGTGAGATCAGTCGTGCCGATGTCGAAAAAAACATGGAAGCTGACACGACATTTGATTTCGATGCAGTGGAGCCGGCCAGTTCAGAAGCAGTGCTGAGAGCGCAACTCAGCAATAAAGTATTGCCTGTGATCGGGGGCGTAGCGATCCCAAGTGTGGCGATCAACTTACCGATTTTCAAAGGATTATCCAATGAAGCCTTATTATATGGTGCAGGGACTTTGAGCCCTACGCAGCAAATGGGTGAAGGCAATTATGCCTTAGCCAGTCACCGCGCACAATCGCCGGAACTGTTGTTTACACCTTTAGATGATGTGGCGATCGGCGCAACGATTTACATCACTGATCTGGAGAATATTTATACCTACACCGCGACTTCAACAGTGCGGGTCGAGCCAACAGATGTCTATCTTTTAGACGAAGTGGAAGGACGCAAAATGATCACATTGATTACCTGCGGCGAAATGGGTGGTATCACTCGGCGGGTCGTGCAAGGGGATCTGCAAGCAGTGACACCTGTTGCTGAAGCCACATCAGATATGTTGGCTGCATTTAATATGGCACAACGAACATTTTAACGTGAAGAATAGCGAGTGGTAGGTCAACAGCCGTGTCATTCGGCTATTCTTTTGTTCTTTAAGGAGGTTTTTGATGAAAGCCAAAAAAGTAACGACCGTCGATTTCGTTTTGCAACGCAAGGCGTTTCAAGAAAGCCAACTGACCTTTTCATTCTTTGACAGTCATTCTGCAGGCAGGGCGTATTTTGGCCAGCACATAGAAGAGCAAGGCTGGCAGATCAACACACGTCAAGGCCGTTTGTACCTCAGTTACCGTCTTGAAGAAAATCAAATGATCATTTATGATTTGTTGCATGAAGCCGATACGCAGTTTTCCTGGCAAAAATACACGGGGGTTGTCGAAAGTTTTGCCCGCAGTCGATTTGCCGCAAGTGTCTGTTGGCGATTGCCTGACCATCCGCTATTGTCGGAGTTTTTCACCCAGCAAGGCTATCAAAAGGTGGCAGCCGGCTTTCAAAAAACATTGGTTTATAATACAGCCTTGGTTTTAGGTGGCGGCGGGGCTCATGGCGCATATCAAATAGGGGTCTGGCAAGCGCTGCAAGAGCGCGGCATCAATTTCAAGTGGATCACTGGTACCTCGGTGGGGGCGTTGAATGGCGCGTTGATTTTAATGAATGATGTCGAAGCGGCCGTGGACTTGTGGGCCAATATTTCAAGCGCCAAAGTCTTGCAGTATCCGTTAGCAGAAGCCAAGGCGCAGACGCTGCGAGAAATGATGGACCAGACCCATTCCTTAGTGACGACCGCATTGAGGACCAATGGCGCAAGTACGGCACCGTTGGCCGCTTTATTGGCTTCCGTATTTGATCCAGAAAAATTTGCGCAAACGACGAGGCAACTGCTGATTTGTACCACGCGACTGCCTGATTTCAAAGAAACGATTTATACCTTTGATCCTGCAGATACGGCAGAGAACTTGCAATGGCTGTTGGCTTCAGCATCTTTCTACCCGGCGATGCAAGCCCAGCAAATCAATGGCACTTATTATATCGATGGCGGCTACCGCAATAATCTGCCGATCGATGTAGCCATTGCACAAGGCGCAACAGAATGTATCACCGTGGATGTCCAAGGACCCGGCGTCAATAAAAAAATCAATGTGTCGGAAAATATCGCGCAAATTTCTCTCGGTTCCCCGTGGACGATGGGCAGCTTCTTGATCTTTGATGCCCAAAGGTCTTTAGACAATATGACCTTGGGCTATTTGGAAACGTTGAAAACCTTTGGCAAGTACCAAGGCTATTGGTATACTTTTGAGAAAGATGCCCAGTTCCAGCGTCCATGGCGACAGTGTTTGCGTTGGTTGAAGCAAGAGCACGCGTATCTATACGAAGAAATCAAAAAAACTGATTTCTTAAAAAAACTGCGTAAATTTTATCAAGGGGATATCCCAGTGGCCGAGTGGGGACGGATCTTGTTGGAGTGCAGCGCCAAGACGTTACATTTGCCGCCAACAGTCATTTATGAACCAGTAACGATGACCCAAGGCATTGCCAAAAAAATTGCGCAAGAAGCCAATGGCGGTAGCGAAGCGTGGTCCATCAGTGAGTGGCTGACCTTTTATAAAGACCGTTTTTACCTTTTATCGGAGCAAAATCGTTTTTTGTTCTTTTATCGAACACAAGCCTTATCCACACCTGCATTGCAGCAAATCCGCCGGCGATATCTTCTGCTTGCGACGCTTGCTGCTTATAGTTATTATCTTTTGAAAGGAGATAGAGATGGAGAAATTTTCTTATGAAATCGTTGAAGAGATTGCCGTTTTGTCAGAAAACCCGAAAGGATGGCGCAAAGAATTGAACTTGGTCAGTTGGAGCGGCCGGCCGCCGAAGTTTGACTTGCGAGATTGGGCACCTGATCATGAAAAAATGGGCAAAGGCATCACATTGTCCAATGAGGAATTTGAAGGGTTGAAAAAGGCATTGGCGTCAATGTAGTCGCCAACCGCCAAGTCAGGTACGACCAAGAAAGGACGTCAACAGATGAAAAGTATGACAGGTTTTGGCAAGGGCAGTGCGGATACACCAGCTGGTCAAATCGAAGTAGAGATCAAAAGTGTCAATCAGCGCTTTTTTGATTTACAATTACGCATGCCTAAGCAATTGAATACCATCGAGAGCACGATCAGACAACAAATCAAGCAGACCCTGCAACGCGGGCGCATCGAACTGTATGTCACGATAAAAGAGACCGCAGCGCAGCAGAAACAAATCAATATTCAATGGGATCTATTGTCGGCATTTATGGAAGAAGTAGAAACAGAAGCAAAGCAACGTTTTGGCCTCACTGATTTGCCTAGGGAACAATTATTGGAGCGCTTTTTGACCAATGACGCTTTTTTGTCTGTATCGGACAATGAACCAGAGGAAAATCAGCTCACATCAGGGGTCTTGGCTGCGTTGACGGACGCGTTAGCCGCTATCGAGAGTAGTCGCCAAGCAGAGGGTGCTGGCATTTTGCAAGTGTTGCAAGAGAATCAGCAGCAACTGCAAGACAAACTGGCGGAGTTGGCGCAATTTGTCGCTGTCTATGAGGCGGATTACCAAGCCCGTTTTGAGAAAAAATTGACCGCTTATCTTGGGGAAACTGTCGATCAAGATCGCTTGCTGACAGAGCTAGCCTTGCTATTGGAGCGTGGCGACATCCACGAAGAAATCGATCGTCTAGGCATCCACTTGACAACAATGACCAGTTTATTGGCCACTGAAACGCCGGTCGGTCGGGAGTTGGATTTTTTGATCCAGGAAATGAATCGCGAAGTCAATACGATCGGCTCGAAATCAGGCGCGATCACCATCAAAAATCACGTCGTTCAAATGAAGACGATCCTAGAAAAAATCCGCGAACAAATCCAAAATATTGAGTAGGAGGAAGCATCAATGACATATTACGATATCACTTTTCATGAATTAAGCGGCAAAAGTATCATCAAACGGAGTGTCCCTTCGGACAAAACAAATTTCGATGCATGGCAAGATGCTTGTGCAGCCATCGAACCCGATTTTTTGCATATTCTAGTCAATGGAGATGCCGTTTCGTTGAACCGACGCTATATCGTGCGTATTGATTGCCAAGAAGTATCAGATCCAACTGAAAAAGCCATCACCGCAAAGGATGAATTGGCAGGTGTCATCAATACCTTGAGCAATATGGGCTTTTGATGAGAATCCCGCAGACTAGGGACTAGCTATTTCATAAAATTCCCATTATAATAAAGTAGTTCTTGAAAGTTGCTGAAAAAAAGTGCAAAATAGACGTTAAGCAAATGTCAGTGAAAGGACGTCATTATGTCAGAGCGAGGATTACTTATAGTTTTATCAGGGCCTTCTGGAGTAGGCAAAGGCACCGTTAGAAAGGCGATTTTTGAACGTGATGACAACGATTTTCAATATTCGGTGTCAATGACAACACGCCAACAACGCCCAGGAGAAGTCGAAGGTGTAGATTATTATTTCCGCAGTCGCGAGGAGTTTGAAGCCTTGATCGAGGCCGGCGAAATGTTGGAGTATGCCGAATATGTCGGCAATTATTATGGCACACCATTGTCTTATGTCAGACAGACCTTAGACCAAGGAAAAGATGTTTTCTTGGAGATAGAAGTACAAGGGGCTAAACAAGTCAAAGACAACGTACCCGACGGAGTCTTTATTTTCTTGACGCCGCCTGATCTGGCCGAATTACGCTCTCGTATTACAGGAAGAGGGACCGACTCTGCCGAAGTGATCGATGAACGCATGCGGGTGGCCCGCGAAGAAATCGAAATGATGGCATTATATGATTATGCTGTTGTGAATGATGAAGTCCCCAAGGCAGTCGATCGGATCCGCGAGATCATTTCTAGTGAACATTTTCGCGTCGACCGAGTGATCGGAACCTATATCAAAATGTTAGAGGAGCTGTAAGAAAAATGATGTTAAAACCTTCAATCGATTCATTATTGGATCGTGTCAATTCAAAATATTCATTGGTGATCCTAGCCAGCAAACGTGCCCATGAGCTAGATGCCGGTGCCCAAGCAACATTGGAATCTTTTGACTCAGTCAAAAGTGTTGGCCAAGCATTAGAAGAAATCGAGGCAGAAATGGTCGTAAACGATCCGCATCCAGAAATCAAACGTGCCCGTTTGAAAATGGAGCAAGAAGAACGTAAAGCGCTAAAAGACCAAGAACAAAAAGAATTAGAAGCGCGCATTCGTGACGAACAAAAGCTTTAAACAAAACAGCTGGAGCACGCCTGTGTTCCGGCTTTTTATTTGGTTTGCCGATCGTTAAATTTTTGTAAGGGATACAGACAAACAGACAGCTATTTAGTAAAATAGAGCCTAAAGGAGGAGCAGAGATGACGCACATAGCAGAAGTCATCGTGGATGTCCCCACGATGCAGACCGACCAGCCGTTTACATATGAAGTACCAACTGAATTACAAGCTGTCATCGAAACTGGGATGCGTGTGGAAGTCCCCTTTGGCCAAGGCGATCGCCACATCCAAGGCTTCGTCGTTGGATTGTCACAGATAGCAAAGATTGACCAGCCATTGAAACCAATCACGCGGTTGTTGGATCTTTCGCCAGTAGTCAATGATGAGCTGCTCCAACTCGCTGATTATATGAAGCAAACCACATTCGCCTTCAAAATCACTTGCTTGCAAACGATGTTGCCGAGTGTGATGAAGGCCGAATACCAAAAACAAATCGTTTTGTTAGATGACAGCCACCAGATTCGCAGTTATTTTCCAGAAAACGGGGTACTAAGCTGGCAAGATGCTGAAGCAGCTGGTTTGCTGCCGCGTTTAAAACCATTACGGTCAGCTGCCGTAGTAGAAGTACAGTACTTAGTCAAAAATAAGAACAAAGCCAAAATGATCCGCTACGTGCAACGACAAATCGATCCGGCAGTGATTCCTGATATCGTGGATCAGTTGCGTAAAGGGTCGACCCGAAAAGCAGCGCTCTTACACATTTTGTCACAGGAAGCCTATTTGCCGGTTTCCTTTTTTACCGAAAATGGCATTTCTTCTGCTGTCTTGAATCAAGGGGAAGCAGAAGGGTGGTTGACCTTCAAAGAAGTGGAAGCCTACCGAGATCCTTTCAAGGACCATGACTTTCAAAAAACCAGCCCACTTGAATTAAATACCGATCAAATAAAAGCAGTGACGGCTATCACAGCAGCCGTGCAAAACAAGCAAGCCCAAACCTTTTTATTGGAGGGCATCACTGGCAGCGGTAAAACTGAAGTCTATCTCCAAACGATTGCTCAGTTGCTGGAACAAGGCAAAACAGCGATCATGCTCGTACCTGAAATTGCATTGACACCTCAGATGGTGGAACGCTTCAAGAGCCGTCTAGGCAATGCCGTCGCGGTCTTGCACAGTGGCTTGTCGCAAGGCGAAAAGTATGATGAGTGGCGCAAGATCGAACGAGGTGAAGCGCAAGTCGTGGTTGGTGCCCGATCAGCTATTTTTGCTCCGTTGAAAAATATTGGGGTGATCATCGTTGATGAAGAACATGAAGCGACATACAAACAAGAAGAAGCCCCCCGTTACCATGCACGAGATTTAGCCATTTGGCGTGGCTCTTATCACCATTGCCCTGTTGTGCTAGGCAGTGCAACGCCTTCACTGGAATCGCGGGCCCGGGCACAAAAAAATGTCTATCAGCTATTGCGCTTGAACCAACGGGCAAAAGCCAATGCCCAACTGCCGACAATCGATGTCGTAGATATGCGGACTGAGTTTGCGCAAAAACAATACCAAACCTTTTCAAAACTGCTCCAGGAAAAAATCGTTGATCGTTTGGCGCGTAAAGAACAAATCGTCTTGTTGTTGAACCGCAGAGGCTATTCTTCCTTCGTGATGTGTCGCGACTGCGGCTATGTTTTACCCTGTCCCAATTGCGATATTTCTTTGACCTTGCATATGGATACAAAAACGATGCGCTGCCACTACTGCGGCCATGAAGAACACATTCCGCATCGTTGCCCCAACTGTCAAGCCGACAAGATCCGTTATTATGGAACGGGTACCCAAAAAGTGGAAGAAGAACTGCATGAATTATTCCCAGAGGCGCGCGTGCTGCGGATGGATGTCGATACCACGCGTAAGAAAGGCGCACATGAGAAGATTTTAACGGCCTTTGGCGAAAAGAAAGCGGATATTTTACTGGGTACCCAAATGATTGCCAAAGGTTTGGATTTTCCCGATATTACTTTGGTAGGCGTCCTCAATGCTGACACAGCATTGAACTTGCCAGATTTTCGCTCCAGCGAGCGAACATTTCAATTGCTGACGCAGGTTAGTGGTCGGGCAGGACGAGCTGAAAAAACCGGTGAAGTAGTGATCCAGACTTTCAACCCAGAACACTATGCGATCCAATTGGCACAAACGCAGGATTATGAAGACTTTTATCAAAAAGAAATGTGGGTCCGCCATCAAAGCGGCTATCCGCCTTACTTTTATACCGTTAAAATTACGTGCAGCCATCCTGAAGAACAGGTGGCGGCCCAGAAAATGTTTGCCATCGCCCGCGACCTCAAACAAGAGCTTTCTCCGCAAAGTGTCTTATTGGGTCCGGCACCTAGTGCGATTTTGCGGATCAAAAACCGTTATTATTATCAACTGATCATCAAATATAAACAAGAACCGCAATTACCAGCAATGTTGACCCGTCTGTTGGATCAAAGTCAAATCGATCAGCGCAAAGGCCTATATGTGTCGATTGACCAAGAGCCGTTGAATTTTATTTAGAGGAGAAATTATGCGTTATCCAATTATATTAAATCCCGACGAACGTCTTCGTCGTAAAGCCAAACCTGTATCCGTGATCACAGATGAGCTGGTCCAGTTGTTAGATGATCTTTATGAGACGATGGTCGCCCATGACGGCATTGGCATCGCTGCACCGCAAGTTGGCAAAAATCTGCAAGTGGCTATCGTTGAAGTAGACGAAGACGATCGGTTTGAACTGATCAATCCTGAAATCATCGAAGCCAAAGGCGAAACGCTAGATGTTGAAGGCTGCTTAAGCATTCCCCACACATTCGGTACGGTCAAACGGGCGGATGAGATCACTGTCCGGTACTATGACCGTGAAGGAGAAGAAATGGAAGTGGAGGCTTTTGGCTATTTGGCGCGTGCCATGCAGCATGAAATCGATCATTTGAACGGGGTCTTATTTACCGATAAACTGATCGAACGTATTCCAGAAGAAGACCTAGAAAAATATATGGAGGAACATGACCATGACTAAAATCGTCTTTATGGGGACACCGGCTTTTTCAGTGCCGATCCTGGAAGGCTTGCTAGAAGAAGGCTACGACATCGCTGCAGTTGTGACACAACCAGACCGACCCGTCGGCCGTAAAAGAATCATCACACCGACACCAGTCAAAGAAGCTGCTTTGAAACACGGGTTACTTGTTTTGCAACCAGAAAAAATCAGCGGTTCTCCAGAAATGGAACAAATCAAGACGCTGGCGCCTGATTTATTGATCACGGCAGCTTTTGGCCAATTTCTGCCTAGCAGCTTGTTGGCAGTGCCTACACATGGTGCGCTGAATGTCCATGCATCATTGTTGCCGAAATATCGCGGCGGTGCGCCCGTTCATTATGCCATCATGGCAGGTGATCAAGAAACTGGCGTCACCATCATGGAAATGATCAAAAAGATGGATGCTGGCGGCATTTTTGCCCAAGAACGGTTACCAATCACCCCTCAAGATGATGTGGGTACGATGTTTGACAAACTAAGCGCACTAGGTAAAACGCTATTGCTGCAAACTTTGCCAAACATTTTATCGGGGGAATTGACACCTGTGCCTCAAGATGAAGATTTGGTGACCTACTCGCCAAATATCAGCCGAGAACAAGAAGCAATCGATTGGCGCAAAACAGCCCAGCAAATTGATGCACAAGTTAGAGGCATGCGGCCATGGCCTATCGCATTCACAATGTATCAAGACCAACGTTGGAAAATTTGGTCAGTGTCATCAGTAGCGCAAACGACAACTGCTGCGCCGGGTACGATCATTGAACGCAGCAAAAAAGAACTATTGATCGCTTGCGGATCAGGAACCGTTTTAGCAATCGATTCATTGCAACCGGCAGGCAAAGGCCAACAAGACATTGCTGCTTTTTTAAATGGTAGTGGACAACAGGTTCAGGTTGGACAAAAGGTCGGTGCATATGAAGCGTGATGTAGGAGATATTCAATATACCGTTCGATATGTAGCACTGGATGCACTGCTTAGGATCGAAAAAGGCGGGGCTTATTCCAATCTCTTATTGCGAGAGTTGATCAGCCAGGGGCGCTTAAACAGCAAAGATGGCCGCTTATTGACAGAATTGGTCTATGGTACAGTCAGCCGACAAATCTTGCTTGATTTTTATTTAGAACATTTTATCAAGGATGCCAAAAAAGTTGAAACATGGGTCAAATCTTTGTTGCGTTTGTCGCTATATCAATTATTGTATCTAGATAAAGTACCGGACCATGCGATTATTCATGAAGCAGTAGATATCGCGAAAGCCAAAGGCAATCCAGGTACAGGCAAGTTCGTGAATGGCGTCTTGCGCAATGTCCAAAGAAAAGGTGTACCAGCCGTTAAAGTGCTCAAAAAACCGCTCAAACGCTTGGCCACGGAGATCAGTATGCCCAAGTGGCTGACAGAACAATTGGTGGATCAAATCGGTATGGAAGAAACACGAGAGCTAGGGTATTCATTATTCGACCCGAATCACGCCAGCGGTCGGATTGACTTAGCGCGTATCTCTCAAGAGGCGGCGATCGCACAATTACAAGAAGAAGGTATCGATGCCAGACCTAGTGAAATCTCGCCTTATGGCATTATCGCCGATAAAGGCTTTTTGGCTGGTTCCTCCTTGTACCGATCGGGTATGCTGACGATTCAAGACGAAAGTTCTATGCTGGTGGCACCGGCATTACAGATTGCACCCGATCATAAGGTGTTGGACGCTTGTGCGGCACCTGGGGGCAAGACCACCCACATTGCTTCTTTCTTATCCGCAGAAGCCGGTGGTAAAGTGACGGCATTGGATATCCATGAGCATAAAGTGAAATTGATCCAGGAAAATGCGACCCGCTTGGACGTATCCTCTGTCGTTGAAGCGATGGTCTTAGATGCGCGTAAGGTCGCGGATACATTTCCTGCAGAATCTTTTGACCGAATCTTGGTAGATGCGCCTTGCTCCGGTTTAGGCCTGATGCGCCGCAAGCCAGACATCAAGTACAACAAAACAGCCGCTGATTTCGCGCGGTTGCCAGTCATTCAACGGGCAATTTTGGAAAGTGTTGCCCCAACACTGAAGAAATCGGGTATAATGGTGTACAGCACATGTACGATTCTTGCAGAAGAAAATCAACAAGTTGTGGCTGCCTTTTTGGCCGATCACCCAGAATTTGAGTTGTATGATATCGCAGTTGATCCTTTGGTGGCAACATCGATCAAAGACGGCTTATTAACGATTTATCCGCAAGATTTTATGACAGATGGCTTTTTTATCAGTTGTCTGCGCAAAAAGTAATGAGGTGAAAGAAATTGGAGATACGTTTTCAATCAGATGTCGGCAAACGGCGTAATACGAACCAAGACTTTGCAGCAACCTATGTCAATAAAGCCAATATCACATTGGCATTGCTTGCAGATGGCATGGGCGGCCATCGTGCCGGCGATGTAGCCAGTCGACAAGCAGTTAGTGAGATCGGCACCGCTTGGGAACAAACGACACTGACCGATAGTGAAAAAACGGCCCAATGGCTGATCCAAAAGATTCAGCAAGAAAGCCAAGCCATTTACCAAAAAGGCCAAACGCAAGAAGAACTCAATGGTATGGGTACAACGATCATTGCCGTGGCGCTTTTTGGCGATCAATTTACGATCGCCAATGTAGGCGACAGCCGTGCGTATTTGTTGCGTAATCATACATTGACACAAATCACGGAAGATCATTCATTGGTCAATGAATTGGTCAAATCGGGACAAATCACTGCTGAAATGGCCTTGAATCATCCAAGGAAAAATGTGTTGACCCGCTCTGTGGGGATGCCCAGTGAAGTAGAAGTGGATGTGGCAATCCATTACTTTGGTGCACAAGACTATTTATTGGTTTGTTCAGATGGATTGACCAATATGGTGTCTGATCAAGAAATCGCTGCGACGATCGAAGGAACGCCAGCGTTAGAAACCACTGTCCAACAACTGATCGACCAAGCCAACGCTAGAGGCGGCGTAGACAATATCACTGTACTGCTGATCAAAGTCGGAGGAGAAGGCCTATGATAGAAATTGGCAAGAAAATCAACGGCCGTTACAAAATCATCGGCAATATCGGCAGTGGCGGCATGGCCAACGTCTTTTTGGCCCACGATCTGATTTTAGACCGTGAAGTTGCCATCAAAGTCTTGCGCTTTGATTTCCAAAATGATCAAAGTGCGATCCGTCGTTTTCAGCGTGAAGCATTGGCAGCTACCGAATTGGTTCATCCCAATATCGTGACGGTCTATGATGTAGGTGAAGAAGATGGGATGCAATTTTTGGTCATGGAATACGTCAAAGGCATGGATCTGAAACGATACATCCAAACGCATTATCCAGTTCCTTACTTGCAAGTGGTCGATATCGTGCAACAAGTATTGTCGGCAGTAGCCTTAGCCCATCAGCACCGAATCATTCACAGAGATTTGAAACCGCAAAATATTTTGATCAATGAAGAAGGTGTCGTGAAAATCACCGATTTTGGGATTGCGATCGCATTATCGGAGACATCGATCACGCAAACCAATTCGATGTTAGGTTCAGTCCATTACTTGTCACCAGAGCAAGCCCGGGGCAGCATGGCGACCAATCAATCGGATATCTACGCCATCGGGATCATTCTATATGAAATGTTGACGGGCAAAGTACCTTTCGACGGTGAGTCAGCCGTCACCATTGCATTGAAGCATTTCCAAGATGATATCCCATCGATTCGCATCTATGATAAAAATGTCCCACAATCGATTGAAAACATCGTATTGAAAGCCACTGCCAAAGAACAAGCCGATCGCTACAAAACGGCAGACGAAATGCGAGAAGATTTGGCTACTGTTTTGTCACCAGACCGTTTGAATGAGCCTAAATGGACGCCGCATGCTTTGTTGGATGAAACGCGGGTGATCACGCCAATCGAGGAAGCAGCGATCGTGGCACCTGCGGAAACAGAACCAGTCGAGGTGCCTGAGGAAGAAACCAAGGACAAACCTAAGAAGAAAAAGAAATGGTGGTTGATTTTTCCGATTCTAGTGTTTGCAGCGATGCTTGGGATCGGCGGTTATTTCTTATTTGGCGGTGGTCGAGGAGATGTCGCGATCCCAGATGTCAGCGGCGATACCGAGGCCACTGCTCGAACAACCCTGACGGATGCGGGCTTACAAGTTGCTGAGGAAGTTGAAGAAATCGCTGACGATGAGATCGAGGCAGGACAAGTGGTCAAAACCGATCCTCCAGCCGGCAATGAAGTCAAAAGAAATGCGACGGTGACCCTGTATATCAGCAGCGGCACGGAGAAGATTGCGTTCAAAGACTATACTGGCCAAACCTTTGAAGATGTCAAAGAAGAATTGATCAAACTAGGCTTCTCTGAAGATCAGATCAATACAGAAACCAAGTCAGATGATGATGTAGAGGAAGGGGATATCATTAGCCAATCCCCAGCAGAAGACGAAGAAGTATCGCCGAAAGAAGATACAGTCAGCTTCGTTGTCAGCAGTGGTCCTGCTTCTTTTGAAATGGACAACTATTACGGGATGACTGAAGCAGCTGCAAAAGCGGATCTAACCTCTAAAGGTGTTGCCTCAAGTCAGATTTCGATTGTCTATGCCACCAGTGATCAGCCATCAGGCACTGTGATCGCCCAAGCCCCTGAATCAGGCGGCGAAGTATTTGCCTCTAGAACGACGATCACTTTGACGATCAGCAGCGGACAAGAAATGGTCAATGTGCCACGGATCGTCGGCAAATCACAAGCGGATGCTGAAGCAGACCTAAATGAAGCAGGATTACTCTTTGACATTGAAGAAGCGTCTGATTACAGTGATACCCCAGCTGGTCAAGTGACAAGTGTTTCACCAGGTGCAGGGACGTCAGTTGCTGTCGGCTCAACAGTGACAGTCACAGTTTCAAAAGGACCAGAACCAGAAGAATCAAGCAGCAGTTCTACGACAAGTTCAGAATCGACAACAGACACACCAACGAGCTCTACTGAATCGAATGATGACTAACGATTAGAAGCATGGTATGTTTTAGAAACGTCAATCGCCAGCATGGGAGAATGATCCCTGCTGTCGACTTGGCGTTTTTTGCGCTAGTTAAGCAAGACATCAGCCCAATTCCAGTGTGCGACTTTAAAAATTCCTTTAGTAAACGCCTCCTGTTAAGCGTACGTCTTTGCAACGACGTAAAATTTGGGTATAATGAAGGTCAGAATTAGTCAAGGGAGGGAAATGAATTGAGTCATCATAACACTTCCGATTTGATTGAAGCCTATTTGAAAAAAATCCTTGAAGATAGCGAAATCATTGAAATTCGCCGTGCCGAAATGGCCAACCTTTTCAATTGTGTGCCTTCACAAATAAACTATGTCATCAATACCCGTTTTACCGTACAGCGGGGCTATACCGTTGAAAGCAAGCGAGGCGGGGGCGGATACATTCGGATCGAAAAAGTCAAAATTACAGATAGCCATCACTATTTAAAAGAAATCAATCAATTATTTGATGAAACGATTTCTGAAAAAGATGCCTATGCGATTATTCAAAAGCTGTACGAGGAAGGAATCCTGTCCAAGCGAGAAGGCAATTTATTATTGACCGTCATCGCGAAAGCAGTTCTAGGACGTTCTCCTTATGAAAATAGAACACGCGCAGATTTGCTCCATGCAATACTAGAACGATTAAGTTATGAAGACAGGAAGTGAAAGAGATGGATGAACTATTCACCCAACGCGCGAAAGCCGTTTTGGCGATTGCGCAAGAAGAAGCGAAATACTTTAAGCACCAAGCCGTTGGTTCAGAACACATCTTGCTTGCCTTAGTCATTGAACAAAATGGCATTGCTGGCAAAACACTACGAGAAATGAATATCACTGAAAATGATATACGTGAAGAAATCGAACATTTGACCGGATATGGCACTGTACGCCATTATCCAGAGAACGCCTATTTGGCTTACTCGCCACGGGCGAAACATACCTTCGCCTTTGCAGGAGATGAAGCCAAGCGATTAGGGGCTCCGCAAATTGGTACAGAGCATTTATTGCTGGGACTATTACGAGATGAAGACATTCTGGCGTCTCGCATCATGTTGAATTTGGGCTTAAGCTTAGCCAAAATGCGGCAATTATTGAAGAAAAAAATGGGCTTTAGTGAAACCAAAAATGGTACAGCCGGTCGTCGTCGTCCAGCCCAAGGAAAGGCGCAGCCACAAGGCACGCCAACCCTTGATTCATTGGCGAGAGATTTGACCAAATTGGCCAGTGACAAACGCTTAGACCCTGTTGTCGGCCGTGCCAAAGAAGTCAAACGGCTGATCCAAATTCTGAGTCGCCGGACCAAAAACAATCCAGTATTGGTTGGTGAACCTGGTGTAGGTAAGACCGCGATTGCTGAAGGGTTAGCCCAAAAGATCATCAATGGCGAGGTCCCAGAAGATATGCAGAACAAACGCTTGATGATGCTAGATATGGGTGCATTGGTGGCAGGCACGAAATACCGTGGCGAATTTGAAGATCGGATGAAAAAAATCATCGATGAAATCTATCAAGATGGGCAAATCATTCTCTTCATCGATGAATTGCACACCTTGATTGGTGCTGGTGGTGCAGAAGGCGCGATCGATGCCTCAAATATCTTGAAACCAGCATTGGCCCGTGGGGAACTGCAAACTATCGGGGCAACTACACTAGATGAATACCAAAAATATATCGAAAAAGATTCCGCACTTGAACGGCGCTTTGCTCGGGTTCAAGTGGATGAACCAACACCTGAAGAAGCCGAAGAAATTTTACGTGGCTTACGTCCACGTTATGAAGAACATCATGGCGTAGAAATTTCTGATGAAGCATTGCATGCAGCCGTTCAATTGTCTGTTCGCTACATCAATTCCCGTCAATTGCCTGATAAAGCCATCGACTTGATGGACGAATCGGCAGCCAAGGTCCGCTTGGATCGCACGGATGAGAGTTCAGAATTGGCTGAATTGCAAAATGATATCGCCAATTTGATCGAAGAAAAAGAAGCTGCGATTCGCCAGCAAGATTTTGAAGCCGCAGCCCGTTTGCGGATCAAAGAAAAGAAATTGACCCAGCAATTAACGGAAGTAGCTTTCATGGAAGTCAAAGAATCATCAGGCTATGCAGATAGCGTAACTTCCGAAGATGTCGCAACTGTCGTGTCTCAATGGACAGGTGTACCCTTGCAGCAAATGGAGAAAAAAGAAAGCGAACGCTTATTAGATCTTGAGAAAATCTTGCACCAACGTCTTGTTGGTCAGGAAGAGGCGGTCAAAGCCGTTGCCCGTTCGATTCGACGCGCCAGAAGCGGGTTGAAAGATCCTAACCGTCCGATTGGTTCCTTTATGTTCTTAGGCCCAACCGGCGTGGGTAAGACTGAATTGGCGAAAGCCCTAGCGGAAGCCATGTTTGGCAGCGAAGATGCCTTAGTCCGTGTCGATATGTCTGAGTTCATGGAAAAATATAGTACCAGTCGATTGATTGGTTCGCCGCCAGGCTATGTCGGCTATGATGAAGGTGGACAACTGACCGAAAAAATCCGCTCTAAGCCTTATTCAGTCATTTTGCTGGATGAAGTCGAAAAAGCCCATCCAGATGTTTTCAATATTCTATTGCAAGTCTTAGATGATGGCCATCTGACGGATGCCAAAGGCCGAAAAGTCGATTTCCGCAATACGATTTTGATCATGACATCAAATATCGGGGCACAAGCAATCCGAGAAGAAAAAAGTGTTGGCTTCAATGTGACGGATCTGACCAAAGACCATCAAGCAATGCAAAAACGGATTCTTGAAGAGTTGAAGAAAGCGTTCCGCCCAGAATTCTTGAACCGTGTCGATGAAACAGTCGTCTTCCAATCATTGGGTGAAGGCGAGATCCACGAAATCGTCAAAATTATGAGCAAGTCGATTATCAAGCGCTTGGCGACACAAGACATTCAATTGAAAATCACGCCATCTGCCATCGATGTGATCGGCAAGGCTGGTTTCGATCCTGAATATGGTGCCCGTCCTATCCGACGTGCACTGCAAAAAGAAGTAGAAGATCGGTTGAGTGAAGCCTTGCTATCTGGACAAATCCATTTAGGTGACAAAGTCACGATCGGTGCCTCTAAGGGAACGATCACCTTAAATGTCAAAGAAGGCCAAGCCAAAGTATTGCAACAAGTCTAATCACGGAAGGCAGCAGGTATCCTGTTGTCTTCTTTTTTGTTTGCACATGTATGAGAAACGAAAAGGCCCGTTGATCCATCTATTGATGGGGATTCTCTTTGATGGTACGATAGGAATGAATCGCTAAATAAATATTATGAAAAGGAAAGGCAAAGGAGTGAGAAGGATGCGATATGCCTATATCTATTATGGACGCAAGATAAGAAGGGTGAGTATATTTACGCTGAAATTCATCGATTATCTATTGTTGTATCTTGTTGCCGCCAGACAGTTGTATCTATTTATTCAGCTCTTTTTCTTATGTCTTTTTTGTTTGCTCATAGGCGCAGGGATTGCATGCATAAGAAGAAAAAGGCAGTATGGGATGATCAAGGACCGGCCAAAATCTGATGCATATCTACATCCCAATCATGATCAACGAGAAAATTTGATTTTATTCACGTGTATCTTGATTTTCCTTGCAGCACTATATTTGATTTCCTTACCATTACCAGTTTAAATAGGCATCCTCAACAAACAGACATCGTAAGCAAAATCGATGGCTGTTTGTATTTGATTGCATTCATGTATCATTCGTATCAAGAAGATCTTGTCAGATATGCGTGGATATTCACAAATATTTTCCATGTAAAAGCTTTCTATATCAGCAATAAAAACTGATCGACACCATTTTTCGTGAAAGAAAGAATAGCGGAGACTATTGGAAACTTGCTATCTATGTGATACTATGAATGAGTTAAAAAAAAGGAGGCGCACTATGGTCGAGATTATTGCAACGGTCGAATCGATCGAACAAGCGACGGCGATCATGCCCTATATCGATACTTTATTTTTTGGAGAAGAAACATTCGGACTGCGTTTGCCGGCATCTTTTTCTCGTGAAGAACAATCTACATTGATCCAAATGGCCCACCAAGCAGGCAAGAAAGTAACAATTGCTGTCAATGGGATCATGCATCCCGAAAAAATGACTTTGATCCCCGAATATTTACGTTTTTTGCGGGCACAAGCAGCAGATCAAATTGCCATCGGTGATCCAGGCATTATTTACCGCATGCAGCAAAATCCTGAATGTGCGCTGCCATTTATATATGCAGCTGAAACCTTAGTTACCAGTGCACGCCAAATCAATTTTTGGGGCCAAAAAGGTGCAATTGGTGCAGTCTTAGCGCGGGAAGTTCCCTTCGATGAAATGAAAGACCTTGCGCCGCAAGTCGATATTCCAGTAGAAGTATTGGTCTATGGTGCAACTTGTATTCACCAATCGAAACGGCCGTTACTGCAAAATTATTATCACTATACGCAGCAAACAGAAGAAAAAAATCATAAACGCGGATTGTTTCTATCGGAACCTAAAAAAGAAGAAACCCATTATTCAATTTATGAAGACAGTCATGGTACCCATATTTTTGCCAATAACGATCTTAATTTGATGGAACAACTGCTGGAATTGACAGAACATGGCTATCATACGTGGAAATTGGATGGACTATATACACGAGGAACTGATTTTGTCGACATTGCGGCCTTGTTTGCGCAAGCCAAAGCGGCAATTGAAACCGATCAATTCACAACAGCTGATGCCATGCATCTGAGCACACAAATCCAAGCACTTCACCCGCAAAATCGGGGACTGGATACTGGATTTTATTCTTTTGATCGTGATGATATCAAGTAAGGAGCAATCGGAAATGACAGTCAAACAAGCATTGAAACGACCAGAAGTGTTGGCACCTGCTGGGACGTTAGAAAAATTAAAAACAGCGATCCATTATGGCGCAGACGCTGTCTATATCGGCGGTAATGCCTATGGATTACGCAGTCGTGCCGGCAATTTTACATATGAAGAGATGGCGGAAGGCGTTGCTTTTGCCAAAGCCCATGATGCCAAGGTCTATGTGGCAGCGAATATGGTCACCCATGAGGGCAACCAAGAAGGCGCGGGAGAATTCTTCCGAGAGTTACGGGATGTCGGCATTTCAGCTGTGATTGTATCTGACCCAGCATTGATCAGTATTTGTGCTGCGGAAGCCCCAGGTTTGCCGATCCATTTATCGACACAAGCTAGCGCCACCAATTACGAAACACTAGAGTTTTGGCGGGAAGAAGGCTTGGAACGTGTGGTTTTGGCACGGGAAGTTTCGATGTCAGAAGTGGCTGAGATCCGCAAACATACAAGTGTTGAGATTGAAGCCTTCATCCATGGCGCGATGTGTATTTCTTATTCTGGTCGTTGTACGTTATCGAACCATATGTCGATGCGAGATGCCAACCGCGGCGGGTGTTCGCAATCTTGCCGCTGGAAGTATGACTTGTTCGATATGCCTTTTGCAGGAGAACGGAACAGTTTGACCAAAAACGGCGCAATTGAAGAAGAATACTCCATGAGTGCAGTAGATATGTCGATGATCGAACATATTCCTGATTTGATCCAAAACGGTGTCGATAGCTTTAAAATCGAAGGGCGCATGAAATCGATCCACTACGTGTCCACAGTAGCCAATGTCTATAAAGCAGCCGTTGACAGTTATATGGCCGATCCTGACAATTATGTCTGCAAACAAGAATGGATCGATGAGTTATGGAAAGTGGCGCAACGAGAATTGGCCTCAGGTTTTTATTACGATACACCAAGTGAAAATGAACAACTATTCGGAGCCCGGCGCAAAATCCCGCAATACAAATTCATCGGGGAAGTCATGGCGTATGACCCAATCACCCAAACCGCCACGATTCGCCAAAGAAATCACTTTTCAGTCGGCGATGAGATCGAATTTTATGGTCCCGGATTCCATCACTTTCACCAAACTGTGGAAGTCATGTATAATGAAGATGGTGAAGCCATCGATCGCGCACCAAATCCAATGATGCTTTTAACGATGCCGGTCAAAGAACCAGTAGCCGTTGGAGATATGATTCGGAAGAAAAAATAAGGTCGAGAGTTATTCTCGGCCTTTTTGCTGTCCATCCTCTTCCATTCTATCATGCTCCGTATGACAGAATGGAAGAGGAACAGCACTAAAGGAACCTAGTGGCACATAGTTACGCTAAGAAGATAGCAAAGGGAGGAAATAAAATTTGGAAACTTATGATTACATAGTGATAGGCGGCGGCAGTGGCGGGATTGCTTCTGCTAATCGTGCGGGCATGCATGGTGCCAAAGTATTATTGATTGAAGGAAATGAATTAGGCGGTACCTGTGTCAATGTCGGTTGTGTGCCCAAAAAAGTGATGTGGCAAGCCAGTGAAATGCTGGAGATGATCAAGCGGGATGCACCTAGTTACGGAATTTATCCACATGTGGATAAATTTGATTTCGCAGAGCTTGTGGATAAACGCGAAAAATATATTGAGTTTTTGCATTCAGCCTATCAAAAAGGCTTAGATAGCAATCATATCGATGTGATTCGAGGTTATGCACAGTTTGTGGATAACCATACAGTGACTGTCGATGGCACAGCCTATAAAGGCAAACATATCCTGATCGCTACAGGTGGCAAACCAAGTAAAATGCGTATACCTGGTGGCGAATATGCGATCGATTCTAATGGTTTCTTTGCCCTCAAACAAGCCCCTAAACGGATGATCGTCTTAGGCGCTGGCTATATCGCTGCAGAAATCAGTGGTGTCAGTCAGCAACTAGGCAGTCAGGTGGCTTGGGCTTATCGCAAAGAACGGCCATTACGGACTTTTGATCAGATGTTAGCAGATAACTTAGTAGAGATGTACCAAGAAGCGGGTATCGAAACATATGCTGGTTATACTGCGACTGCTATCACGAAAGAAGAGGAAATCTATACGGTCACCTTTGAAAATGGCGCTACGCTAAGTGGCGATTGTGTATTATTCGCAGGGGGCCGTATCCCGAATACAGATCAGTTGAATATTGAAAACACGGATGTCACATTAGATGAAAAAGGATTTGTTGTGGTTGATAAATATCAAACGACTACCGTTGACCACATCTATGCAGTCGGCGATGTGATCGGCAAATTAGATTTGACACCAGTAGCCATCGCCGCTGGCCGCCGCTTGTCTGAACGGTTGTTTAACGGACAGTCCGAATCTTATTTGGACTATGATCTCGTACCGACGGTTGTCTTTACGCATCCGCCAATTGCTACGATTGGTCTAACCGAAGAAGCGGCCCGCGCACAATATGGAGAAGCAATCAAGGTTTACCGTTCTCGCTTTACGCCGATGTATTTTGCTTTGAATGACTATCGGCAAAAATGTGAAATGAAATTAGTATGTCTTGGCAAAGAAGAAAAAATCATTGGCCTGCATGCTATTGGTGTAGGTGTGGATGAAATGCTGCAAGGCTTCGCAGTCGCAATCAAAATGGGGGCAACAAAAGCTGATTTTGATCAGACAGTGGCGATCCATCCAACGGGTTCAGAAGAATTTGTCACGATGCGTTAAAAAAAAGTTGTTGAGGGGCTTCCTCAACAACTTTTTTTGATTAGTTTGTGCGGCTTAAAATTTGTTCAGTGATGCGATAAAGATAGTCTTTACTCTCGTCTGGTGTTTCTGGCAGTTTCTTGATGCCTTGCAAGGCTTTATCGGTGTATTTGGCGGCTAATTTTTTGGCCTCAACCAACCCTTGCCCCTCTTGCACCAGTTGATAGATCACTTGGGTATCTGCATCTGTCATGGCGTCTTTTTTGGCTAATATCGGCAGCATTTGCGTCCGGTCAGTCTTTAATGCCAACAATAAGGGCAGTGAATAGACCCCCTGACGGACATCTTCCAAAACCGGTTTGCCAAGCTGAGCAGAAGCTTGGCTATAATCAAGAATATCGTCCATGATTTGGAAAGCCAATCCAATTGATTCGCCAATTTCTTTGGCTTGATTGGCAAACCGCAGCGAAGTGCCGCTTTCATATGCCCCGATAAAACAGCTCAAAGCAAACAATTCAGCTGTTTTGCCGCTGATATTTTCTAAGTAATCGGCGACCGTCACATTGACATCGTATCGTTTACTCATTTGCCCCAATTCGCCAGCCAATATTTTTTCCATACTGCGGGAATTCATTTGCAGGCTTTTCATAGAGCTGGCATAATCCGCCATCAATTTGAAACAGCAGACAAATAAGTAATCACCCGCATAAACCGCCACATCGTTGCCAAACTGTGACCGAATCGTTGGCAAGCGGCGACGTGTATCTGCGTGGTCAACGATATCATCATGGATCAATGATGCCGTATGCAGCATTTCGATCGATGCCGCCAATGCCACCGCTTTTTCAGGATCTTTCTCACTGCCAAAGGAAGAGAATAAGAGTTGATAGGCTGGGCGCAATAATTTACCGCCGGAATGAATCATAGCGAGAATGGCTTCTTCAACAGCCTTATTTTTTAATTTGAGCGATTTTTCCATTAATTGCAAGGAGGCAGACAAGTCAGCTTGCAGTGCTGGATATTCTTGCCACATTGAATGAAGTTTCATAATTGGCTCCTTTATTTTGAATCCGTCGTGCGCCATTTGACCTTTGTCTGACGCTCATAATCCAGTTGAAAACGACGAAGCGTTTCAACGCGTTGTAATAAGTAATTGGCGGCGATCCCGATTGCGATCCCGGACAAAATCCCAAAAAAAGACAAGACAGGTAAATAGAGCATCACACTCCATGATTGTGCAATCCAAGAAGCGGTCACCAGTTGGCCCACATTATGCAAAAAACCGCCTGCCGCACTAATCCCGATAATGCTGACTCTTTTAGGCCCTAATTGTTTCACTAGGAGCATGCCGAAATAACTGAGTAGCGAGCCGCTCATGCTGTACAAGAAGGTGGAAACAGTCCCGCCGAGCAATGTGGTGAGGATCAATCGCAGCCAGATCAGCAAAAAGCTGTCTTTTTTTGGCATCGTGAACAAGGCGATGATCGTGATCAGATTCGCTAATCCCAGCTTGGCACCAGGTGCAAAAGCGAAAGGATAAGGGATCATATTTTCCACTAAGCCAATCACGACACCTTGTGCCACCAAGAGGGAAATGAAAATTATTCGTTGTAATCGACTCATAAGCAAACGATCAATAAATCAGATCGTCGGTTTCACTCCCATCTGAAGCTTGGATTTCTATCACCATTTTGTGGGGCAGACACACGATCGTTTCGCCGTTTTTGCTGGCCCAGCCGCGACGTACGCAGATCTGATCACCGCAATTGGCTTCTTTGATCCGGATACGATCGCCATCTATTTCAAGTAAATTATAATCACCATCTTCATCTTCGTAAAGATAGGTATAGCTTTTTTGTCCTTCTACGAGATCAAAACGTTTGATCTCAGTGCCATCCACCCGCAAAACAGCTTCTTTGGTTGCTGTTTGTGTTTGCCCGAAAATGAGGATTGGCAAAAAAGAGCTGAGAATCAAGAGGAGGATGATCACGCCGTCCCACGGTTTTAAATGGGCGTTTTTGATAAATGTTTTCAATTTTGTCATCATAAGACTCCTGTTCTGACATGGGATCTGTTTCATTCTAGCACAATCACCCATTCTTCTACTAGGTCTATCCGCCAATTTATAGGCAAGTGCATAGGAACGATCCATAATTTGGAAAAAGACTAAGACACTGATCAAAAATCAGGCTGTCTCAGTCTTTTCTCGTGCTATTGAATTGATCCTCAAAGGATTATTTTTTGCCGTATAAAGATCGTGGTGTACCGTACCACCATTTACCTACAGTACGTTGCAACCATGGAATCACCCAACGGTCTAAACCAACTGCGCGGCCAGAACCATTCATCAAGGCGAAGGCAACTGGAATGAACCAGATGTTGACCCAATAGAACATGCCGGACATACAGAAAGTGATCACCAAGATAATCGTTGTTGCGTTGACTAACCATGTGAACAAACCAGCCATCAAAGCCAAAGCCAAAGCAATTTCAGCGAAGACCATGAATTTTTGGAAGAACATTGCGACATCGTTGTTCGGCATGATGAATTGCATCACTTTTGTGAACCAATCAGGTGATTTTTCGATCACGATCATTGGTTGTTCGCCGTAAGCATAGCTTAAACCGAAATGCGCTGCTTGTGTTGCCGCTTCACCAGCTGCTTCACCAGCGCCACTTGCTGCACTTGCTGCATCTGCCGCTTCGCTCGCGCCACTTGCCGCGTCTGCAACAGTTTGATATTCCCAAGTCCATGGGAAGACACTGTTTCCTTGGAACCAAGAACCTTCACCAAACCAAGTGCTTGGTTTGAATACTTCACCATTGTCGCCTAAGATTTTGGTAAAGGCTTCAATGAACCAAACCAAACCGTAGAAAATACGTAAAGGCACACTCCACAAGACATTACCATAACGAGAAGTATGGCCGCGGGCCACTGTCCGGTCGTCTTTGATGTGGAAAATTTCATGCATCAAGTATTGGAACATATAGTAACCTGAACGAATATCAAAGAAATATTTTAAGTTGACGATATGCTTCATAATGATGGCTAAGAAACCACTTAAATGAATTTTGTTAAATAAGTTCGCTACGCCCCATTTCGCGCCGATCGATACCATAAATCCTTGATAGTTCCCTTTGAATTTATGTTTCTCGCCGCCTTTGATGGCTGCTACGATATTGCTTGCCGCAGTATGACCAGTTTGTTCAGCTGCTTGCACGATTTGTGGTGTTGGCGTATTCGGGAATTCTTCGAAGTAAACCAAGTCACCGATAATATACATATTTTTGTCTTCATAGCCTTTGGCTTCCATATATTCATTGGCAACCAAACGGAACCCACGGGCTGTTTCCAAACCAAAGTCAGCTGCATCGCTCGTTCCTTTCACACCAGCTGTCCAAATCAAGGTATGCGTTGGTACAGTTGACCCATCTTTCAATTTGATATGGTCAGGTGCGACTTCAACGATTGGTGCGTTCAAGACCAAATCAACATGATTTTTCTTCAAGTAACGTTCTGCTTTAGCTGCATCGTTACGATCCAACATGTTCAAGATCGTTGGCATTGCTTCAACGACTTTCAGGCTGATCTCGCTTGCATCTAACTTGTAATCTTCTGCTAGACGGTCTTTCCATTCAATCAGTTCACCGATCATTTCGATCCCAGTAAATCCAGAACCGCAGACAACGAATGTCAACATTGCTTTACGCAAAGCTGCATCCGGTTCGATCGCTGCTTTTGCGACAGTTTTTTCGATATGTTCGCGAATGCGGACAGCATCGTCGAATGACCACAACGTGAAGCCATGTTCTTTAACACCAGGCGTACCGAAGTCGTTTGGCTCGCCACCCATACCAAGAACAAGGTAATCAAAGGAATAGCTGCCTAATTTTGTTTGAACAGTTTTATTTTCTTTATCGATACCTGTTACAGTATCGGTAACCAAGCGGACATTTTTCTTACGGGCGAACAAACGTTGCAGATCGTATTGGATCGCAGTTGGTTCAACGCGTCCTCCAGCGACTTCATGCAGTTCAGTCATCATCGTGTGATAAGAGTGACGGTCGATCAATGTTATCTCAACATCATTGTCTTTTTTTAGCTTTTTTGCCATGTACTTTGTTGCAGAAACCCCTGCATAACCCGCACCGACAACGACAATGTTTTTCTTTGCCATTGCAAATCTCTCCTTAGTAAAAAATAATCTATGATAATAATTACACAATCGCTCCTATTATATAGAGAAAAGTTCCATTTGTCTAACTATTCTGTTGAAAAAAATAGGGATTTCATGAAATTCGTGAAAATTTCCGGAAATCAAAAAAGAAAGTAAATTTATGTGAAAAAGCGTTAAGTAAGCGGTTGACATATTGATAATTTACTTTACAATGTTATATATATCACAAACTTTTTTGTGGGAAAAATAATATAGTAAAAGGTGGATAATCATGAAAGCAAAGAAATTGATTGTAGGTATGGCAGTATTTTCATTCGCAGCGTTATTGTTAGGGGGCTGCGGATCAGACAACAACAGTGCTGACTCTTCGTCAACTAACGAAACAACATCACAAAGTTCTACAGTGGCATCATCAACGGCAACAAGTGAAAGTGAAGCGACAGTGGTGGCTGGCGCGCCTATGCAAGATGGCACTTACAAGTTAGAAGAAAAGAATTATAAAAATGATTATAGAGTATCATTTGAGATCACAGTCGTAGATGGCAAGATCACAGAGTCTAAGTATGACAACATCAATGCCGATGGCGAATCAAAAACAGAAAACACTGAATACAATGAAACGATGAAAGAAAAAGCAGGTATCAGCCCAGAAGAATTTATTCCTAAATTCAATGAAGAGTTGGTTGCTGCCCAAAGCCCATCTTCGATCGAAGTGGTTTCAGGTGCGACACATTCATTTGATTCATTCCAAAACTATGCACAACAATTGATCCAAGCAGCACAAGCCGGCAATACAGAAACGATCGAGATCGATAATGGCGCAGACTTGCAAGATGGAACATATACTTTAGAAGAAAAGAACTATTCTAACGGTTACCGAGTAGCCTTCTCTATCACAGTTGCCGATGGCAAAGTATCAGAATCAAACTATGACTATGTCAATGAAGCTGGCGAATCGAAGAAAGATGATGCCGACTACAACGAAAACATGAAAGCAAAATCTGGTACCAACCCTGAAGAATTCATTCCAAACTTCAACGAAGAATTCGTCACAGCAGTCAATGCAGAAGATGGGTCAGTTGCTGACATGGACGTCGTTTCAGGTGCGACACACAGCTTCCACAGCTTTGTGATCTATGCACAACAATTATTGAACGCTGCTGAAAAAGGCGATCAAACACCAATCGAAGTTGACAACTTTGTCACTGAATAAGCTTCTAGCAATACATGAACAGCATCCTGAGGGATGCTGTTTTTTTGTTAGGTGAAAAGAAACAACACTATAACAGAACACTTAAGAAGTCTTAATCGTTAATTTTTCTCGTGAAATTGCGTTTAAGACTGAAATTATATATTTGGCGAAAGAAATGTGTGCCTTTGATGAATTTATATAAACTATAAGTAGTTAGACAAATAAAAAAGGAGGCAGGAGGTATGTTACAGAATTTAAATAGCAAACTAACAAGCATTCCATTTTCATCTTTCGAAATGGTAGAAAAGGCGAATGGTGAACCAGTTGTAATGCTAGAAATTTTCAAGCTGCTCAAATGTCATCCTAAGAGTAAAAATGACGATCTGCACATATACAATACTGAAATCATAATGATAGTTAATAACCAATTATTTATAAAACAAAATGGAAAAGACCAAGTGGATGTTTTTGTGAACGATATCTTCAATCATTTAGAAGAAGATAGCCATTTTTTATTATTTATTGATAATGGTTCCTTAATCGACAATACCTCATTTCTAAAAGATCAGGTGAGGAATCTGTTGCTTTCCATGGATAGGAAGTGGGTTGAACTCCTTCATTTGGAAGGCTCAATTAGTGGGTTTTTAGTGGATAAAGTGATTGAAACGGAATTAGGGGAGGGAAAAAGAGATGAGCTTAAAACAATATAAAAAACTGCTACTTCCTATGATATTCATTCTAACTATAAGCGCTGCTAGCAACTTAAAAATAAAAGAAAAATCAAATCAACATAAAGAAGAATTGTACCAAGCTAAGATGGACTATCCAGAAATTTACGATTATATGGATTCATTAAGCTTTGAATCTTTTGAAGCAAATGTTCAAAATAGTGAATTGCTAGTTTATATTGGAAGAACTGATTGCGGTGATTGTACTGACTTTGAACCAAGGTTCATTTCGATGCTTGAAGAAAGGAGTATGAATCAGAGAATTATGTATTTGAATGTTTCAAAGTTGAGGCAAGATAAAAATAAATGGGAGACATTCAAAGATACCTACAATGTAATATACACACCAACACTTGCACATTTCAAAGAAGGGGAATTAATTAGCAAGGTAGAATGGACGCCAGAAAGAGGCACTGTACTATCTGAATTCGCAGATTGGCTAGACGATATTATAGTCGGGTAACCTAATTTAACAAGGAGTGGCAACTAGTGAGCAGACTAATCTTTAAGACGACTGATTTGACAAAAAAATATAAGGAATCTACAGCTTTGGATCATATCAATATGTCAGTTTATGAAGGAGATATTTATGGAGTTATTGGTAAAAATGGATCAGGTAAAACTACATTAATGCGAATCATGACTGGGTTGACTTTCCCCACATCGGGTGAATATGACTTTTCCAAAAAAGATATAAAGGTTGGTGCAGTTATAGAATCTCCAGCTGTTTATCCAGAATTAAGTGCTTTTGAAAATTTATCCTATGCTGCGATTCAAAAAAATGTCACTGGAAAAACTGTTGTCGCACAGACTCTTGAATTTGTCGGGTTGGAAAAAACGTATAAGAAAAAAGTTCGTGATTTTTCTTTAGGGATGCGTCAAAGATTAAGCATAGGATTGGCAATCATAAACGATCCAGATGTATTGATTTTAGATGAACCGATAAATGGTTTAGATCCAGCTGGAATCATTGAAATGCGAAAGATGATCCATCGAATCAATCAAGAATTGAAAACGACCGTTATTATTTCTAGCCATATCCTCTCAGAACTATCAATGGTAGCAACTAGATACGGTATTATTCAGGATGGAAAATTAATCAAAGAGTTTTCCAATAGCGAATTAGAAGAGCAGCTAACATGTACTTATATTTTAGCTGTTTCAGATAAGGAAGCGACACTAAAGCTGATTGAAGAAGAATGTATCGACATATTAAGTCTAGAAAATAACAAAATTACTTTTCGTACAGATAATGAGACATTGCTTACTTTTTGCGAGATGCTATCTGATCGGAAAATTAGTATCTATCAACTACAGCATGTGAGAAAAGAGTTGGAGGATATATTTTTAGAAATAGTTGGAGGAGATCACCATGTCTCAGTTAATTAAGGCAGATATGTACCGATTATCAAAATCAAAGATAATATATGTGGTAGTACTCCTTGAAATGTTTGCAGTTCTACTCGCTGTCCAGATATTGTCAACAGAAAATAGACTGTCATTACTTCATAATTTATTGATTAATGGAACAATCTTTTTGCCTATGCTGTTTATCCCCATTTATGTGTTGATATGGCAGAATGACTTTGTAAATAGAACGATAAATTCTGTACTTATCTCCGGACTTTCAAGACAAAGATATTATGTAAGCAAAGTCGCCATTACATTTATTATGGGTATTCTATTTGTTATGATATATAGTTGTTTTTCATTCGTATATACTTTGATTCTTCAAGGAAACGTTGATTTTCCCGGTTTTGTAAGAATTGTAGGCGTTCAAACTGTACTATATCTTGTTGTTTTAGTCATAGGGCTATTTTTCTTCAGCCTAGAGAATTCAGCAGCCTTATCGACAGCATCCTATGTCTTGTTTGTGCTTTTAGGCGAAGATATTGCAAATATATTCTTAGGTCATTTCGGCATAAACACACAAAGGTTATCACAATATTATTTATTTAAAAACCTTGCACTAGTAGCTCAAGTGGACGCGATAAGTCAAACGCAGTTGGTAAAAATGTTGGTAAGTGGATTTGTGGTTCTATGTTTCATAGGTATTGGAACGATAATAATGGTTCAGAAGAAAGAATTAAAGTAATGAGTAGAGGTATAAGGATGAAAAAGAAACTATTAATCATTTTATGCTGTATGACCGCGATGGGTTTGCTGGTTTTTAGCTATGTAAATGAAGATGAAGCCTATGTAAATAAAAATTGGGAACTAACGTCTGACCAAATGAAGAATATAACAATAAAAGGAATTAGTCAGGATGTAGATATTTATTTGCAAAAAGGAGAAACGAATCAACTTTTATTAGAAGGGCTTATGCCCGTTTCATTTGCAGAAAAATTAGCTGACTTTCATCCAGGTAATGAAGAAATGGTTCTTGATTTTGCTACATCAATGGGAATAAGTGTAGCAAAAATAAGTGGTGACAAGTTAAAAATGATTGTCCGTACAACGGATGAGACAAATGTAGAAAAACTATTAGTTCAGATTAACAAAGGTAATGTGTATATAGAGCAAGATAAAGTATTTGCCAATTCATATGAACTAAAAACCAATCAAGGAGTAGTCAGCCAGCCAGATCAGAAAAGTGTTACACAAGGATCAATAAAAGTTGAATTGGGTTTTGGAGATATAACTGTGAATGTTTTTGAGGAGGAATGATTGATGTATGCACACACAATGCAAAATAGTCTATGATTAATTGTGCGAATTTTCTTTGATCTTTAAAAACACAATACATTTATATCCATATTTTTAAACACTTCGTGGTTTCGATTCTAGGAAGTGTTTTTTCAGTTTAAAGTTTGATACAGATGTTTTTATAGTTAATTTGCTGAAAACCATCAATTGAAAATAAAACTTTAGGTGAAATAATGTGATTATTAATCGAAAAACATAATTTTTTTGATTTATTTTAGTTAATATGCGAATTTGATAAATTGTTTAATGATATAATAAGTGTAACTCTAAAAGAAAGAGAGATCCATAAATATGTGGCATCTTTATACATTTTATCAGTCATTTTTATTATTTCTGGTTAGTTATTTTCTAGATAACGGTACTGTTAAAACGATACATTCGAAGCAAATAATTCCGGCTGTTATATTGTGTGTGTGTTCAGCAATATCTGGAATATTTATTGGGATATATGGTGCCTTATTTATGCTCATTAGTGTATACATGTTAAATTTTCAACGCAACAATAACTGGGTTCGATCTCTTGGAATTGTTTCAAATGCGTCTATTTTATTAGTTATTTCTGATCATTTAACATCTGTATTAGTATTTTTTATGGGGAATGAAGGTTATATGGAAACTTCATTTTCTAATCAAACTTTTTACGGTATTTATTTTGGTGTGGTTACGATGATTTTAACATTTGTTGTTTCATATATTTTAAAATATTTTAGGATAAGCAAGCAAATAGATTTAAGAAATAACAATATATTCATATTTATAAATTTTTTCATTCTTATTACGTACTATTGCAATATTTTTCTTGGTTCTTATCTAGGTAATACATCAGACTTGATTCGGTTAAACTTCTTTTTCTTTTTATTATATTTATGCTTATCTATCATAGCTTTCAGTTTCTACTATCGAACGATGAAAGAAAAATATAACTTGATCAAAAAAGAGTCGGATTATAAAGTACTAATGGAATATACGGAGTCAATTGAAAACCAATATAAAGAAGTTAGAAAGTTTCGGCATGATTTTCAGAATATTTTAAATTCTCTGGATGATTACATTATGTCCGATGATTTTTCGGGCTTAAAAGATTATTACTTAAATGAGATCAAACCAACGTCTGAAGGGATTTCAGATATGAACTTTAAATTAACGGAGCTGCAAAATATTAAACAAAGAGAAATCAAAAGTGTCTTAGCGTTAAAACTAGTAACTGCTCAAATGTCTGGTATAGAGATAGATTTAGAAATCAAAGAAGTGATTGAAGATTTTCCGCTAGATTCCATAATTTTAGTCAGATCCTTAGGAATATTATTAGATAACGCGATTGAAGCACTAGAAGAATTAAGAATTGGCAAGTTAGCTATTGCTATCTTTAAAAATAAAAAAGAAACACAAATCATTATTCAAAATGATTGTGCAGTTCACATGCCATCTATTCAATTACTTAAAAAAGAAGGATTTTCTACCAAAGGAGAAAATAGAGGTCTTGGTCTTAGCAATATAAAAGAGATGTTAGCTAATTATAAAAATGTAGTGCTAAAAACCACTATCAAAGATCAATTGTTTACCCAACAATTCATTATTACTAGGAGGGACATATGATGCTATCAGTCTATATATGTGAGGACAATAGAAAGCAACGAGAAAAAATAGAACAAATTGTCAAAAAATTTATTATGATCGAAGCTTTAGATATGAAACTAACACTGTCTTCTGATGACCCGAAAGAAATTCTAGATTATGTCCAGCAACATCCTGAAAATGTGGGTTTATACTTCTTGGATATTGATTTAGGTCATGAAATGAATGGGATGATGCTAGCCTCTGAGCTTAGAGAGTTAGATGATTTAGGGAAAATCGTATTTGTCACCACACATACGGAAATGTCATTTTTGACTTTCACCTATAAAATAGAAGCAATGGATTTCATTATGAAAGATCAAAATGATCAGTTGCAAGAAAAAGTCCAAAGCTGTATCAAGACGGCCTACCAAAGATATGTCAATGATCGCAGTGGTAAGAAAAAGCTGTTTCAAGTGAAAATAGGCGACACACAACAAAGTTTATCAATAGATGAAATTATCGCGTTTGAAGCTTCAACATCAGCACATCGAATCATTGTATATACAGAAAATAGCGAAATAGAATTTTATGATACAATGAAGAATGTAGAAAAAAAGTTGCCTAATTTTTATAGGAGTCATAAGTCTTATTTGATTAATATAAATCATGTCTCTTGTCTTAAAAAACATGAACGAGTAGTGGAGATGTCAAATGGAATGGAATGCTTTGTATCAGTTAGGGCCTTGTCTAAGCTTGTTAATATTTTGTATGAAAGACATATGACATAATCATTAGCCAAAATGAAGTATTAAAACAAAATCAAGTGACGGTTTACTTAACTTTAAGAACATATTTCCATGAATATTAAATACTCAAAATGATACATAACTAACCAATAGTCATTACAGATGTTTCCACGTCTACTTTTGGAAAACTATAATTGATTCAGAAGTTCGGATGACATATCTTTAATAATCACCAAAGTAATACGTTAACTAAATAAGCTTCTATCAATACATGAACAGCATCCTGAGGGATGCTGTTTTTTTGTCCATCAAAAAGTATATACCTAGCTGTTTTTTTCACGAGATTCATCGTGGTGTGAAAAATGTGAGTATCTATTCTGGTACTGTCCATTATATAGTGAAGTCAAAAGCCTCAGTATAAGTCTAATTAGACATACCAACAAATGAAAGGATGTTTTTTTGAAAATAGATAAAATCGATTTTTCTGCTTTTGTGTATAAAATGAGTTGCTTGGAGTATTCCTACTACTTGATAAAAAATGGGCAATCAAATATCACCTTAACAAGCAAAGAAAAAGAAGAGGTAGAAAGTATTATTTATAACCAATTACATAGAGCTTTACTGTCTTCACGACGCACCTATTTGTTCTCCTCTAAAGTCAAACTATCCAAAAAAGAAAAAGCCATTTATAAATTATTAAAGAAATATGCGCATATCGTTGAGACGTAAGACAATGGAAATGTTAAAGCGCGCATCAATTGATTGATAGTGAAACGATCGATAAGCTCTCTTTTATTCAGGCAGTATTCGTGTATGTTTGAACGAGGTGGCTCATAGTGAACCACCCACGAAGTGAAATCCGCATGCTATTTTCTCCGACCATTAAAGAATCCTAAAACCAGCACCGAATCATGGAAAAACCCTTTTCATCGATGCAAAAAAAGGCTATTATATGATGGTTGAAATCAATAGAAAAGAGGAAAATCATGAAAAAGAAATTACCGTTTTTTCTGATGATTGTTTTATGTGTCACAATGTTGGCAGCATGCGGCAGTGAAAAGGAAACAACCACACTTAGAGACGATCCTTATTATCAAGAAGAATTTTTGTTAGGCACTTATACCCGTATTCGTATTTATGATGAAGGCAAGGAATCTGCGATGGAACCAGCTTTTGCCCGCATCAAGGAGTTGGGGGACAAGATCACGATCAATCAATCGGGTTCTGAGATCGATGAGATCAATTCTCAGGCTGGGATCAAACCGGTCAAAGTGTCCGATGATATCTACTACTTGTTAAAGGACGCTTATGCGTATAGTGAAAAGTCGGATGGCGGATTCAATATGGCGATCGGTGCAATCACACAATTGTGGCGCATTGGATTTGACGATGCCCGCAAACCAGAACAGTCAGAGATCGATGAAGCGTTGAAACATATCGATTACAATAAAGTTGAATTCAATGACGATGACCAAACGGTTTATTTGCCGGACAAAGACATGATCATTGATTTGGGTGCGATCGCCAAAGGATACATCACAGACGAAGTGGTCAAAGTGTTGAAAGACAATGGGGTCACTTCAGCAATCGTTGATTTAGGCGGAAATGTTTATGTGCTTGGTCATAGCAATCGCGGGGAAGATGAACCGTGGAATGTCGGCATTCAAGATCCAAATAAATCTCGTGGCTCGATCATTGGCAGTATCAAAGAAACCAACAAAACAGTCGTCACATCAGGTATTTATGAACGCTACTTGAAAGTCGGCAATCAGACGTACCATCATATTTTTGATTCAGAAACTGGCTATCCTTATGACAATGATGTAGCGAGTGTGACTGTCATTACCGACAAATCTATCGATGGCGATGGGTTAACGACTGTGGCCTTTGATAAAGGGGTCAAGGAAGGGCTTGCGTACATCGAAGAACATACAGAAGATGGTACGGATGCGATTTTCATCACCAAAGAAGACATTGTCTATGTGACAGATGGCATCAAAGATACCTTTGAATTGTCGGATGAATCTGGGTATACGATGGGAGATCGTTCAGATCTAGAGTAGGAGGAGTCAAATGTCCCTTGCGGTATTTTTAGAAGTTGTGGAGCTGCGGACCAAAGTAGCAAGTGTGTTTCCCTTTGTGATGGGGGTACTGTTCTCTTTGGTGTATTTTCATGAAATACATCCGATAAATACAGTCATCTTTTTTATCGGTATGCTGGTTTTTGATTTGACCACCACATCGATCAATAACTATATGGACTTTAGAAAAGCCAAATCAGAGCAATACAAGTTTGAACACAATGTGATTGGACGAGAAAAAGTACCGGAAGCATTGGTGCGCAACATGATTTTTGGGATGTTGGCATTGACCTTTGTGATTGGCTTGTATTTGACCTATGCGACAGGTTGGCTGCTGCTGGTGATGGGGGCTGTGGTTTGTTTCATTGGGGTCTTTTATACCTTTGGGCCAATCCCGCTGTCTCGGATGCCGTTAGGTGAAGTCTTTAGTGGATTTACGATGGGCTTGGGGATTTTTGCGATCACAATCTATATCAATACTGTGAATCAAAAAGTCTTTTATCTAGCCCTTGATTTTGCGAGTGGGACATTTGGTCTGATTGGCAATCTTTGGGCGGTTTGCGCCATCGTGTTGGCTTCCTTACCGTTGGTGTTTACGATCGCCAATATTATGTTGGCCAATAATTTACGGGATTTAGAAGCGGATATCGAGAACCATCGGTATACGTTGGTCTATTATATTGGCCGTCAACATGGGATCCAATTGTTTCAAGGCATGATGCTGGCGTCATATGCCGCCTTGCTGCTAGGTTTCTTGTTTGGGATTTTTCAATGGCCGATTTTACTGGTCTTCTTGTCCTTGCCTAAAATTCGCCAAAATTTGAAGGCACATCAAGCCAGTCTGCCTCATCCGAAGAGCTTTGGTTATTCGATCAAGAACATGATTTTATTCAATAGTTGTTATGCTGGTGGTTTGCTGCTGTGCTTATTATGGCAACTGATTTGAATCGACAAAAAACGTCTGCGATGCATCAGCCAAATGGTTGATCTTTCGCAGACGTTTTTGCGTTTAGTATTTCTCTAGACTGATCTCACCAGAAGACAAGACCTTGGTCTCCGTGGCAGTTTTGACCACTAGTTCCCCCGTTGAAGTAATATCTTGTGCGATCCCTTCATAGGTGACCCCTTGTTGGGTAAATTGGACGTGGCGTCCTAAGACAAAGGACTTCTCACGGTAACGACCCAAATAATCGTCGTTAGGCAATGCAGCCAATAAAGCAAAGAAGCGGGTCCAAATCTCAGTGATCAAAGTACTGCGAGAAAAGGTTGGTGCTTCTTCGTGGGCAAACAGTGAAGTGGCTTTGTTGCGAATCTCAGCTGGGAAGTCGGACTGGGGAATCGAGAAACTAATGCCGATCCCAATAATGATCGATGTGATCCGTCCGCTCTCGAAATCACTCGTGGCTTCAGACAAGATACCGCAGATTTTCTTGCCGTCTAAATAAATGTCGTTGACCCATTTGATCGACGTTTGTTGACCCAATAAAGCATCAATGGCTTCAGCAACAGCAACAGCAGCCAGTACAGTGTATTGGGGCAATTCTTGGAAAGATTGGTTGGGTTTCAAGAGCAGGCTCATATAGATTCCTTGTTTTTTCGGTGAAAAGAAGGGCCGATTAAAACGACCATGGCCGCCTAATTGCGTTTCAGTCAGAAACAAGGCCGGTGTCGTCACATCAAGCTCAAGCGCCGCCAATTTGGCTTCTTTCATGGTCGATTCAGTCGCTTCACTCGTACGAATCGTGGGAATCATGGCTAAATCTTTGCTCAATGCTGCGGCATTGTACAAATCAGTAGAAAGATAGCGATAGCCGTTGGCCAAATGGTCAAATTGATAGCCTTCTTTTTCCAATTCTTTGATGGCTTTCCAGACGGCGGTTCGAGAGATTGCCAATGATTGGGCAATTTTTTCGCCAGATAACACGACATCTGATTGCTGGAGCAAATGCAGGATTTTTTCTTTGGTTGTCATAGCCGATTTCCTTTCAATATGTTTCACGTGTAACGTTTTCGTAAGCATAGCAAGAAAATAAGAAAAAGCAAAGAATTTTCAGATAAAATTTCGAGATAACGCGTCCATTTTTTCTTAAAAAAATCTTAGCATTTGCCCCCATCAGAAAAGGATTGGAACTTCCAATGAAAGCTTGACAGAAAAGTGTTTCATCTGTATAATAAGGAGTTGCAAAAACTATCTGAACGAAAAAAGCAGAAACGAAATATTGTCCGTTTCGGCGTAGGAATAGGAAAACAAAAGTAGAAAATGCCCAATGCATCTGTTCTATTTTTGGTTTTTTTTTGCCTAAATGCCGCAAAAAATGCTTTCTGTTACACATACTTAATATTTGTAATAGTTTTGTAAATAATCGGATAGCCTTTTTGAAAGACTTTATGAAGAGGTGAAGAGCTTGGCTGGACACGTAGTAAAATACGGAAAGCACCGCGAACGTAGAAGTTTCGCACGGATCAGTGAAGTATTAGAATTACCGAATTTGATTGAAATTCAAACCGACTCTTACCAATGGTTCTTAGATGAGGGCCTAAGAGAAATGTTTGAAGATATTTTGCCGATCGAAGGATTTAATGGCAACTTGTCCCTTGAATTTGTTGATTATGAATTGAAAGAACCGAAGTACACAGTAGAAGAAGCCCGCGCCCATGATGCGAACTATTCCGCACCATTGCACGTCACATTGCGTTTGACAAACCGTGAAACTGGCGAAATCAAATCACAAGAAGTCTTCTTTGGCGATTTCCCATTGATGACAGAACAAGGCACATTCATTATCAACGGAGCGGAACGGGTTATCGTTTCTCAGTTGGTTCGTTCTCCAGGTGTCTATTTCCACGGTAAAGTGGACAAAAACGGAAAAGAAGGCTTTGGTTCAACGGTGATCCCTAACCGTGGTGCATGGTTAGAAATGGAAACTGATGCCAAAGATATTTCTTACGTACGGATCGACCGTACCCGCAAAATTCCTTTGACTGTCTTGGTCCGTGCTTTAGGGTTTGGTTCAGATGACACGATTTTTGAAATTTTCGGTGACAGTGATTCATTGCGCAACACGATCGAAAAAGACTTGCACAAAAACGCAAGCGATTCTCGTACAGAAGAAGGATTAAAAGATGTTTACGAACGTCTGCGTCCAGGCGAACCAAAAACAGCAGACAGCTCAAGAAGCTTGCTGAATGCCCGTTTCTTCGATCCAAAACGTTACGACTTAGCAAATGTTGGTCGTTACAAAGTCAACAAAAAATTAGATTTGAAAACACGTTTGTTGAATCTAACATTAGCAGAAACATTGGTTGATCCTGAAACAGGCGAAATCATCGTAGAAAAAGGCACTGTGTTGACGCATCAAGTTATGGAAACATTGGGCGCCTTTATCGATAATGGTTTGAACAGTGTGACTTACTATCCATCTGAAGATGGTGTTGTCACTGAACCAATGACTGTACAAGTCATCAAAGTCTTCTCACCAAAAGATCCTGAACAAGAAGTCAATGTGATTGGCAACGGTTATCCAGATACAGCTACACGGACGGTTCGTCCCGCAGATATCATTGCTTCAATGAGCTACTTCTTCAACTTGATGGAAGGAATCGGCAATGTCGATGATATCGATCACTTAGGGAATCGTCGGATCCGCTCTGTCGGTGAATTGCTGCAAAACCAATTCCGTATCGGTTTGGCACGGATGGAACGTGTGGTTCGGGAACGGATGTCGATCCAAGATACCGAAACATTGACACCACAACAATTGATCAATATTCGTCCAGTTGTTGCAAGTATCAAAGAATTCTTTGGTTCTTCTCAGTTGTCACAGTTCATGGACCAAACAAACCCATTGGGTGAGTTGACCCATAAACGTCGTCTATCTGCCTTAGGACCTGGTGGTTTGACTCGTGACCGCGCCGGCTATGAAGTCCGCGACGTTCACTATTCCCACTATGGCCGTATGTGTCCGATCGAAACGCCTGAAGGACCAAACATCGGGTTGATCAATAGCTTGGCGTCTTATGCGAAAGTCAACAAATATGGGTTTATCGAAACACCTTACCGTCGTGTGGATCGCGAAACAGGTCGCGTGACAGACAAAATCGATTATTTAACTGCTGATACCGAAGACCACTACGTTGTGGCCCAAGCGAACAGCTTGTTGAACGAAGATGGTTCATTCGTGAACGATGTCGTTATGGCCCGTGCCACTTCTGAAAACTTAGAAGTAACGATCGACAAAGTGGATTACATGGACGTTTCACCAAAACAAGTAGTTGCTGTCGCAACTGCATGTATTCCTTTCTTAGAAAACGATGACTCCAACCGTGCCTTGATGGGTGCCAACATGCAGCGTCAAGCTGTGCCGTTGATCAATCCGAAATCTCCTTGGGTCGGTACAGGTATGGAATATAAATCTGCCCATGACTCAGGTGCTGCATTACTATGCAAACAAGACGGAATCGTTGAGTATGTCGATGCTGCTGAAGTCCGCGTACGTCGCGACAACGGTGCGCTAGATGTATACTCAGTAACCAAATTCCGCCGTTCAAACTCAGGAACAAGTTATAACCAACGCCCATTGGTTGCCCTTGGCGAAAAAGTAGAAAAAGGCGATATCTTAGCAGATGGCCCTTCTATGGAAAATGGCGAAATGGCTTTAGGCCAAAACGTCCTAGTCGCATTCATGACTTGGGAAGGGTACAACTACGAAGATGCCATCATCATGAGCCGTCGTTTAGTCAAAGATGATGTATATACTTCGGTCCATATTGAAGAATATGAATCAGAAGCCCGTGATACAAAATTAGGACCTGAAGAAATCACCCGCGAAATCCCGAACGTAGGGGAAGACGCATTGAAAGACTTAGACGAAATGGGGATCATCCGCATTGGTGCTGAAGTCAAAGATGGCGACTTGCTTGTTGGTAAAGTTACACCGAAAGGCGTGACTGAACTATCTGCTGAAGAACGCTTATTGCATGCGATCTTTGGTGAAAAAGCCCGCGAAGTCCGTGATACATCCTTGCGTGTACCACATGGCGGCGGCGGTATCGTCCACGATGTCAAAATCTTTACCCGTGAAGCCGGCGATGAATTGTCACCTGGTGTCAATATGCTGGTTCGCGTTTATATCGTCCAAAAACGTAAAATCCATGAAGGGGATAAAATGGCCGGACGTCACGGAAACAAAGGGGTCGTTTCACGCATCATGCCTGAAGAAGACATGCCTTTCTTGCCAGACGGCACACCAGTCGATATCATGTTGAACCCATTAGGGGTACCTTCTCGGATGAACATCGGACAAGTATTGGAATTACACTTAGGAATGGCTGCCCGCCAACTAGGTATTCATGTCGCAACACCAGTCTTTGATGGTGCGAGTGATGAAGATGTTTGGGCAACTGTCGCAGAAGCTGGAATGGCCAGCGACGCTAAAACAGTCCTTTACGATGGCCGTACCGGAGAACCATTTGATGGTCGGATCTCTGTCGGTGTGATGTACATGATCAAATTGGCCCACATGGTCGATGACAAATTGCATGCCCGTTCAATCGGACCATACTCATTGGTTACACAACAACCATTGGGTGGTAAAGCCCAATTTGGTGGACAACGTTTCGGAGAAATGGAAGTATGGGCACTGGAAGCATATGGTGCTGCGTATACATTACAAGAAATCTTGACCTACAAATCTGATGATGTCGTTGGTCGTGTGAAAACATACGAAGCCATCGTCAAAGGTGAACCAATTCCAAAACCAGGCGTACCAGAATCATTCCGCGTATTAGTAAAAGAATTGCAATCATTAGGTCTAGACATGCGTGTCTTGGATATCGATGATGCAGAGATCGAATTGCGTGACATGGATGATGACGATGATGATTTGATCACCGTTGATGCCTTAACAAAATTCGCTGAGCAGCAAAATGCCCGTGAATTAGAACAAAAAGCACAAACAGAAGCTAAAAATGCCGCCGATGCGTTGAACCAACAAATCGAAACAGCAGAAGATCGCTTGCAATAATAGCCAAGTGCCGCTCTTTCCGCAACCTGCGGAAAGAAGGCCTGCGCTATCGGACATGTCCATGAAACGAAATGGAGGGAACCTTTTTTGATCGATGTAAATAAATTCGAAAGTATGCAAATCGGTTTGGCTTCTCCTGAAAAAATCAGAAGCTGGTCTTATGGTGAAGTAAAAAAACCAGAAACCATTAATTACCGTACGTTAAAACCTGAACGCGAAGGGTTGTTTGACGAGCGTATTTTCGGTCCTACCAAAGACTGGGAATGTGCTTGTGGAAAATACAAACGGATCCGTTACAAAGGAATCGTTTGTGACCGTTGCGGCGTTGAAGTAACCCGCTCCAAAGTACGTCGCGAACGCATGGGCCACATTGAGTTGGCTGCACCAGTATCACATATCTGGTACTTCAAAGGGATTCCTTCACGGATGGGTCTTGTCTTAGACATGAGCCCCCGCGCATTAGAAGAAATCATCTACTTTGCCTCATATGTCGTGATCGAACCAGGCAATACCAGCCTTGAGAAAAAACAATTGTTGACTGAACGGGAATACCGAGAAAAACGGGACCAATACGGCCAAGAATTTTCAGCAGCTATGGGTGCTGAAGCCATCAAACAATTGCTAGATGGTGTTGATTTAGAAGGCGAAGTTGCTGAACTGAAAGAAGATTTGAAAAATGCAACTGGCCAAAAACGGACCCGTGCGATCCGCCGTTTGGATATCTTAGAAGCTTTCCGTGCTTCAGGAAACAAACCAAGCTGGATGGTCATGGATGTCATTCCAGTGATTCCGCCTGATTTGCGCCCAATGGTGCAATTAGAAGGTGGCCGTTTTGCCACAAGTGACTTGAATGACCTTTACCGTCGTGTCATCAACCGTAACAACCGTTTGAAACGCTTGTTAGACCTGAATGCACCGAACATCATTGTCCAAAATGAAAAACGGATGCTTCAAGAAGCTGTTGATGCATTGATCGATAATGGCCGCCGCGGCCGTCCAGTCGCAGGTCCAGGGAACCGCCCATTGAAATCTCTTTCTCATATGTTGAAAGGGAAACAAGGACGTTTCCGTCAAAACTTACTAGGTAAACGGGTTGACTACTCTGGTCGTTCCGTTATCGTCGTAGGTCCATTCTTGAAAATGTATCAATGTGGATTGCCAAAAGAAATGGCTATCGAATTGTTCAAACCATTTGTGATGCGTGAATTGGTTTCCCGTGAAATCGCCTCAAACATCAAAAATGCCAAACGCAAAATCGAACGCCAAGAAGATGAAGTTTGGGATGTCTTAGAAGACGTCATCAGAGAACATCCAGTCCTATTGAACCGGGCACCTACGTTGCACAGACTAGGAATCCAAGCTTTTGAACCAGTATTGGTTGAAGGCCGTGCGATCCGTTTGCACCCATTGGTTTGTGAAGCCTACAACGCCGATTTCGATGGAGACCAAATGGCCGTTCACGTACCGTTGAACGAAGAAGCCCAAGCAGAAGCACGGATGTTGATGCTTGCAGCGCAAAACATTTTGAATCCAAAAGATGGTAAACCAGTTGTAACCCCATCTCAAGATATGGTTCTAGGGAACTACTACTTGACGATGGAAGAAGAAGGCCGTGAAGGGGAAGGCATGATCTTCCGTGACATGGATGAAGCCGTGACTGCTTGGCGCAATGGCTACGTGCATTTACACTCACGTATTGCTGTGAATCCAAACACACTAGGCGACAAACCTTTCACTGCTGAACAAAAAGAACGTTTGATGGTAACGACTGTCGGTAAAGTGATCTTTAACTCGATCATGCCGCCTGAATTCCCATTCTTGAATGAACCAACAGACTTTAACTTGACTGTTCAAACACCAGATAAGTATTTTGTCGAAGCGGGTACTGACGTGCCAGCATTCATCAAAGATCAACCATTGGTCTTGCCATTCAAGAAGAAAAACTTAGGAAATATTATTTCTGAAGTCTTCAAACGTTTCCGTATCACAGAAACATCACGCATGCTTGACCGCATGAAAGACTTGGGATACAGCCATTCAACAATGGCCGGTATCACTGTTGGGATCGCCGATATCATGAACTTGCACGAAAAACATGACATTATTGATACTGCCCATAAACAAGTCGAAACGATCACCAAACAATTCCGTCGTGGTTTGATTACAGATGACGAACGGTATGAACGGGTTATCGGCGTGTGGAATGCAGCCAAAGATGAAATCCAATTGAAACTGATGGAATCATTGGAAGCGAAAAACCCAATCTTCATGATGTCAGATTCAGGTGCCCGTGGTAACATCTCCAACTTTACTCAGCTTGCTGGGATGCGTGGATTGATGGCCGCACCGAATGGCCGTATCATGGAATTGCCGATCATTTCGAACTTCCGTGAAGGTCTATCTGTCTTAGAAATGTTTATCTCTACCCATGGTGCCCGTAAAGGGATGACCGATACCGCCTTGAAGACAGCCGATTCAGGTTACTTGACCCGTCGTTTGGTTGACGTGGCCCAAGATGTCATCATTCGTGAAGACGATTGTGGTACGGACCGTGGTTTAGATATCCAAGCGATTCGTGAAGGCAATGAAATCATTGAAGCACTAGAAGAACGCTTAGTTGGTCGTTATACACGTAAATCGATCATCCATCCTGAAACTGGCGCAGTAATGATGGGTGTCAATGAATTGATCACAGAAGATTTGGCTCGTGCGATCGTAGATGCGGGTATCGAAACCGTATCGATCCGCTCTGTCTTTACATGTAACACCAAACATGGTGTATGTAAACATTGTTATGGCCGTAACTTGGCAACTGGTTCTCAAGTCGAAGTAGGTGAAGCAGTCGGTACCATCGCTGCCCAATCTATCGGTGAACCTGGTACTCAGTTGACCATGCGTACATTCCATACCGGTGGTGTAGCCGGAGACGATATCACACAAGGTTTGCCTCGGGTCCAAGAAATCTTTGAAGCCCGTAACCCTAAAGGTCAAGCGGTCATTACTGAAGTAACTGGTGAAGTCATCGACATTTCTGAAGATCCTTCAACCCGTACCAAAGAAGTGACGATCAAAGGTGAAACGGATACTCGTACGTACACAGTACCGTATACCGCCCGCATGAAAGTGGCAGAAGGCGACTTCATCCACCGTGGTGCACCATTGACTGAAGGTTCGATCGATCCTAAACAATTGCTGCAAGTTCGCGATGTACTGTCAGTTGAAAACTATCTATTGCGTGAAGTCCAACGTGTTTACCGGATGCAAGGGGTAGAAATCGGCGACAAACATATTGAAGTAATGGTTCGTCAAATGTTGCGTAAAGTTCGCGTCATGGATCCAGGTGATTCAGGTATCTTACCAGGTACATTGTTAGATATCGCAGACTTTACTGACAGAAACTACAATACGTTGATTGCTGGTGGCGTTCCTGCGACAAGCCGTCCGGTATTGCTAGGGATCACGAAAGCTTCCTTGGAAACAAACAGCTTCTTATCTGCTGCTTCCTTCCAAGAAACCACTCGTGTATTGACTGATGCTGCAATCCGCGGCAAGAAAGATCCATTGCTAGGATTGAAAGAAAATGTTATCATCGGTAAAATCATCCCAGCCGGTACTGGTATGGCCCGTTACCGTGAAATGGAACCAAAAGAAGTTTCAGTAGCAAGCGAAAATGTCTATAGTATTTCTGACATCGAAGCCCAAATGGCTGCTGAAGATGCGTTGAATAATCAAAAATAGGCTAAAATGAATGAGCCAATGTTTTGAATAACAAAACACCTGAGAAGTCAGTGATGATTTCTCAGGTGTTTTTTTGATGAATATAGCTTATAGGGAGTTGGGAATAAGTCGGACGATACATAGACCCAAACTTAAAAAAGGAACGAAAGGCAAGTGGTGAATAGGGTATCTCCATATGACATAGTACAAGGCAAAAACTACCATGCCTAAGCCGCTGGCAATGAGCAGCAGCCAGGCAAGCTCTGATAAAGTCAGCCAAGGTGCCCATCCAATCAGGAGCAGCACATCGCCATCGCCTAACTTCCCCCATAGAACAAAGCCAAACATAGGGAGGACAATCAGTAGTGTTGGCCAATGTATGTGGTTGCCTTGCAAGAGATGGCCGACAGCTACTGCCGCTAGACCTGGATAGAGCAGGCACGCAGGGACGCTGTAATCAATCAAATCAGTGATACTAAGCAAATAGCCGCTAGTTAGCCAAATCACTGTCAGCACCGCCTCAGAAGCGGATAGACTGTTGAATATCGTGCATAGCAAAATCCCATAGATCAAACCGATAGCGGAGATTGTGAAAGGATTGAAAGAAAGGATAGTAGATGCTTTTTCAGGAAAACCTTCGGGGTCTTTTGATGGTTTGGTATACGACAGTGGCGGTTGGCTATAATACTGGTGAAGTAAATAGACCAACATCGTTCCCAGAATCCAGCCAAATAAGAAGATAAAAACTGACATATTCAATCACCTCATAAAGAAATACGTAAATATGTTGAGAAATTTTCTCAAGTAGAGGATTTCAGTGTACTTTTATCGAGATTCGTACTATGCTTAAAATAGAGAAATTTAAGGAGGAATCGTTATGAAATTTGAACAAACAAAAGAAGTTTTGAACCAACTTGTTGCTGATTTGAGCCAAATGGCAATGGTTGTTCACCAAACACATTGGTACATGCGCGGACCAGGATTTTTGACATTACATCCGATGATGGATGATTTTATGGATGATTTGAATGAACAATTGGATGAGATCTCAGAACGTTTGATCACATTAGATGGTTCACCTTATTCAACTTTACGGGAAATGGCTGACAATACGCAAATCCACGATGAAGTGGGCAATTGGGACCGTACGATCCCAGAACGCTTAGCGACATTGGTTGAAGGGTATCGCTATCTAGCTGACTTATACCAAAAAGGGATCGAAGTCAGTGGTGAGGAAGGCGATGATCCAACACAAGATATCTTTATCGGCTTCAAAACAGCCATCGAAAAACGTATTTGGATGATCCAAGCGCATCTAGGCGAAGCGCCATTGATCGATCCAGCGAAATCACGGGTACGTCATTAAACAAACGAAAAAGTGCGGGGTATAAAGCCTCCGCACTTTTTTTATTTATGGGTCAATGCTTCTTTGGCGACCTTGATTTGATACGCGACTTGATCGAACCCAGTCCCGCCATAAGAATGACGATTTTTGACGGCAGCATAGGAATCAAGTTTGTCGTAAATATCGGCGTCGATCACTTCGTTGATGGCTTGATAGTCTGCCAAAGGAATATCTTGCAAATAGATCCCTTTGCTGAGACAATCACTGACCAACTTCCCAACGATCTCATGGGCCTGCCTGAAAGGAATCCCTTTAGTTGCCAGATAATCCGCCAATTCAGTGGCGTTGGAGAAGTCTTTCTCTGTCGATTCTTTCATCCGTTCTTGGTTCACCGTCATCGTGGCAATCATCCCCGCCATGATCTGCAGGCTTTTGGTGATGGTTTCGGCACTGTCGAACATGCCTTCCTTGTCTTCTTGGAAGTCTTTGTTATACGCCAAAGGCAAACCTTTCATCACCGTCAGTAAGCCAAAGAGGTTCCCATAGACACGTCCTGTTTTTCCGCGGATCAATTCCGCCATGTCTGGGTTTTTCTTTTGGGGCATGATCGAACTGCCGGTGGAGAAGGTATCCGTTAATTCGACAAATTGATATTCATGGCTGCACCAGAGGATGATTTCTTCACAAAAACGAGAAAGGTGCATCATCAAGAGCGATGCATTGCTTAGAAATTCCAAGATGAAATCACGGTCGCTGACTGCATCCAGACTATTCGCATAAATATGGCTAAACCCCAGGGCCTCTGCCGTAAATGTGCGGTCGATAGGGAAGGTGGTCCCTGCCAATGCAGCACTGCCTAAAGGCATGATATCGATTCTGTCCAAGCTCTCGCTGAAGCGGGCTTGGTCGCGTGTCAGCATACTATAGTAGGCCAGTAGGTGATGGGCAAAAGAAATCGGTTGGGCATGCTGTAAATGCGTATAGCCAGGCATTACAGTATATATATTGGCTTCCGCTTGATCCACCAAGGCCTTGCGCAATTCTTCGATCAATCCAATGACTGTTTCGACGACTTCTTTCAGATACAAATGCATATCCGTTGCGACTTGATCATTTCGACTGCGGGCTGTATGCAGCTTGCCCGCAGTTGGACCAATCAATTCGTGTAAGAACGTTTCGATATTCAAATGAATATCTTCATTCTCAACACTGAAAGTCAGTTCGCCAGCTGTTAGTTGTTGCTGGATCGTTGTTAATCCGCCAATGATCGCTTCGCTGTCTGCTTGGCTGATGATCCCAGTATGGGCCAACATCTTTACGTGGGCCAAACTACCCATGATATCCTGTTTTGCTAATTTTTGGTCAAAGGAGATCGATGCGCCAAATGCGTCGATCCACGCTTCGTTTTTGCCATCAAAACGGCCACCCCATAATTTTGCCATGTCACACTCACCTCAAAAAAAGATTACGGCTGAAGCGTCACCTGCGTGTCTTTTCAGCCGTGTTGGTTTTTAAATCAATGTTTCGGTTAGTTTTTGCTGCGCTTGGATCTCTGCGTGGACTTTACTTGGCAGTCCCCATAGTTTGATGAAGCCAATCGCTGCATGTTGATCAAACGTATCTGCAGACGTATACGTCGCTAAGTTTTCATCATATAGACTGTTTTCTGATTTCCGACCTTCACAAATGACATTGCCTTTGAATAATTTCAAACGCACGATGCCGTTGACGTAGACTTGCGTGCTCTTCAAGAAAGCAATCAAGGCATCAGTGATTGGGTTGAACCACAAGCCGTCATAAATGATTTGGGCCAATTGCTGTTCGATGATTGGTTTGAAATGTGCCAACTCACGGACAAAGACCAAATCTTCCAATTCTTTATGGGCGGTCATCAAGGTGATGGCCCCTGGACATTCGTAGACTTCCCGCGATTTGATGCCCACCAAACGGTTTTCGATATGATCGATCCGGCCAATCCCATGTTCACCAGCCATTCGATTCAACTTCAAAATCAATTCAGCCAAATTCAAGGTTTCACCATCGATCGCTGTCGGTACGCCTTGATCAAACGTAATCTCAACGATGGTTGGCACGTCAGGTGTGTCTTCCAATTCTTGTGTGATGGCATAAGCCCCTTTAGGCGGTGTTGCCCACGGATCTTCTAAGACGCCGCATTCGCACGCGCGGCCCCACAAGTTTTGGTCGATTGAGTAAGGATTGTCTAAATCAGCAGGGATCGGCACCCCTTTTTCTGCGGCATACGCAATCTCTTCTTCACGGGACCATTTCCATTCCCGGACAGGAGCGATGACTTTCAAATGCGGTGCCAAAGCTGAGATCGCCACTTCAAAACGTACTTGGTCGTTGCCTTTGCCAGTACAACCATGGGCAACTGTCGTCGCGCCAGTGGCCAAAGCCAATTCAACCAATTTTTTGGCAATCAATGGTCGAGACAAAGCGGATACTAACGGATAAGAGTTTTCATAGAAAGTATTGCCTTGCAAAGCAATCAAGGCGTAATCTTGCGCAAATTCTTCGCGGGCATCGATGGCATAGGATTCGATGGCACCAACTTCTAAAGCTTTATTCTTGATCGACTCGGTGTCGCGGCCTTCGCCAATGTCCAAACAACAAGCGACCACGTCATAGCCTTGATCCGTTAACCATTTAATTGAGACAGAGGTATCTAAGCCTCCAGAATAAGCCAAAATTACTTTTTCTTTCATATTTATGAACTCCTTTTCTCGGTTGTATTCAAGTAATTGAAGTTATCTTAACAGAATAAAAATAGAAAATCAAGCATTAAATTAAATATTTATACATAAAATGATGTTGAATTCATCTTTTATACGTAAAATTGTGAGTGCAGATGAAAGGTCTGCATAGTCATGGTCAATTTATTATATACACTAAATTCGATTGAATATGCAATTTTGTGAATGGCTGATAGGGAGAAATAAACATGGAGGAATATCAGGAGAAAGCGGTGAAAGAAAATTTTTGAAAACACGTGGAAATACGTTGACATTAGGCATCTAAGAGGGTATTATGTTAGATGGTATTGTTTGCCCCACAAGAGCCCCGGAAACTCAAGTGTATGTCAAACATTCGTGAAATTGAATTGGAGGAAAAAAATCGTGCGTACAACATATATGGCCAAACCAGGCGAAGTAGAACGTAAATGGTACGTAGTAGATGCAACAGATGTTCCTATGGGTCGTCTTTCAGCAGTCGTAGCATCTATCTTACGTGGTAAAAATAAACCAACATTCACACCTAACGTGGATACAGGCGATTTCGTAATCGTCATTAATGCAGAACAAATCAAATTAACAGGTAACAAAGCAAGCGATAAAATTTATTACCGTCACTCAAATTACCCAGGAGGATTGAAATCAATCTCTGCTGGTGAATTACGTGCTAAAAATTCTCGTCGTTTGATCGAAACTTCTGTTAAAGGCATGCTTCCTAAAAACACTTTAGGCCGTAAACAAGGAATGAAACTTCATGTTTATGCTGGCGCTGAACACCCACATGCTGCTCAACAACCAGAAGTATTGGATATCACAAACTTAATCTAATTAATTAGGAGGGAATTTCATTGGCACAAGCTCAATATATCGGCACTGGCCGTCGTAAAAATGCAGTAGCCCGCGTACGTTTAGTACCAGGTACTGGTAAAATTACTGTTAACAAAAAAGATGTTGAAGAATACATCCCACACGCAGACTTGCGTGAAGTTATCAACCAACCATTCGGCGTTACAGAAACTAAAGGTTCTTATGATGTTTTTGTAAACGTAAATGGTGGTGGATATGCTGGACAATCAGGTGCAATCCGTCATGGTATCGCACGTGCATTGTTAGAAGTAGATCCTGACTTCCGTCTAGCGCTTAAACGTGCTGGCTTGCTTACACGTGACGCTCGTATGGTTGAACGTAAAAAACCAGGTCTTAAAAAAGCGCGTAAAGCTTCACAGTTCTCAAAACGTTAATCTTTTTTATATCAAAGATTTCAAGACACTTTCTCATTCTGAGAAGGTGTCTTTTTTGTTTAGTCATGTAAAGGTGATGTTAGTATTTTTCCTATTTATAATCTAGTCTAAGCACTACATTAGATTATATCGCAAAGCTCTTACCTTGGTTCTCTTTTATAGATATTGTGTATTCAATTTAGTCGGAATAGGTGGAATTTGATTAGCTAATATTTTTTATTTTTTGAAATATAGTAATATTTCCGTTGACAATTTATCGAGTAAAGCTTATGATTTGAAATGTAGAAATATAAGGAAATATGATGATATTTCAAAAAATGTAGAAGATGATTTAAATTTATGCTTCAAAGGAGGTAATATTAATGGAAATGATGAAACTTTCTGAGTTTGTTGAGTTTATTCAGGGTATTAATCCATCGAGAGCTGAGAAACAATTTGGAAATCAAGAAATTAATTATTATGGACAGGCTTCATTTGATGAGGATTATAGAAACCATAATGAAGCAACACAAGAAGAAAAGAAAAATGATGTATTTGATAGTGAAGTTTCTTTAAATAGAGGGAATGTTGTTATCAGTAACTCTTTGCAGCGAGCAACGTTAGTAAGTGAAAAACATGTTGGAAAAGTACTCTCTTTAAATTTTACAAAAGTAAAATTCAAGAACGAGGCTATAGATAGACGTTACTTTCTTTATTTATTTAATAGTCACAAGGAGGTTCAACGTCAAAAAGAGCGTGAACTTCAAGGTACGGGGCCAATTTTAAGACTAACAAAACAATCTTTAGAGCAACTTGTTATTCCAATTGTTCCATTAACAGAGCAAAAACGAATTGGATTGATTTATATAGAATCATTAAAACTACAAACCAAGCTAAGCGAGTATGCACAATTATTAGAGCAATTTACAGGAACAATGTTAGAAAACACTTTGGAGGGATAGGCGCATGGGAAAACAATTCAGCATAAAAAGTCAATCTGAATTAAAGTTTGAGCAAGAAGTCGTAGATCATCTAACAAAAATTGGTGGCGTTAAACAATGGGATTACAAAAAAGAAATTAGAACTACAGAACAACTATGGGATAACTTTAAGGGAATTCTAGAACAGAATAATCAAGCCCGTCTGGATAGTCCTTTGTCTACAACAGAATTTAATCAAGTAAAAAAAATCATTACTAACATTAATTCTCCTTATCAAGCTGGCCAATTTTTATATGGTGTAAATGGTGTCTCCGAAATTGAAGTTGATCTTGATGATGGAAAACATGTATTTTTGACTGTTTTCGATCAAGCACAAGTTGGGGGAGGAAATACAGTCTATCAAGTTGTTAACCAAATTCAACGTCCGAAAGTTGTAGATGGCAAGCCCAATCGTCGGTTTGACATTACGCTTCTAATTAACGGTTTACCTATAATTCAAATTGAATTGAAAAAAGCCTTACACAATGCATCAGAAGCTTTAAATCAAATGGAACAATATATTTCTGAGAAACAATTTAGTGGGATTTTTTCCACCCTACAAATACTCATAGCAATGACGCCATTTGATATTCGTTACATGGCAAATACCACTTTGCAAAACTTTAATCGTGCATTTGCTTTCAATTGGCAAGATGAAGAAACGGCTCACCCAGTACGATCATGGAAACTATTTGCGGATAAAGTATTGTCTATTCCTATGGCCCATGATCTATCTACTCGATATATGGTTTTGGATGGTACAAAGAACAAAGAAAGTATCAAGGTCATGCGCCCATATCAAGTCTACGCCACAAAACGAGTACTCGACAAAGTCAGAAAATTCGATTTTAAGTATGATGATGGCAAGCTAGGTTATATTTGGCACACGACAGGTTCAGGTAAAACAATTACCAGTTTTAAAACTGCTTGGTTAGCGAGTCGTTTATCGAATGTACAAAAAGTTGTGTTCTTAGTAGATAGGATTGCATTAACGAATCAAACAGTAGATGCGTATAGGGCGTATGATCCAATTGCTGGATTTGAAGGTAAAACTGGTGTTGTAAGCGATACAGCGAATATTTCTGATTTGCATGGTAAGCTCACCAAAAAAAGTGACAAAAACATTATTGTGACAAGTATTCAAAAAATGTCTCGATATGTAACAAGAGATAGCTTTAAATCTATAGCTGAGAATGTCTTATTCATTGTCGATGAAGCGCATCGGTCAACTGGGGACGGAACTAAAAATGAAGGAATGCTAGAATCAATTCGAAAGGCTTTTCCTAGTTCTGCTTGGGTCGGTTATACAGGAACACCTAAATTTCCTGAAACGCGAGAAATTTTCGGCGACTTGATACATGCGTATACGATTAAAGAAGCGATTGCAGATAAAAATGTTTTGGGATTTAAGGTGGAGTTTAAAGAAACAATTGAAGCACCAAAAGATCCCACAGAAGAAGAGATTGATGATAATCTTCGTGGAAGTGTATATGATAACAGTCCTGAGCATGTAGAACTTGTTGTTGAAAATATTTTTGACAATTGGAAAGAACGCTCCAATAATCGAAAATACAATGCGTTATTTACGGTACATGTGGGAGGAAATCGAGCTAGTACGCCTCGAGCCATGGAGTATTTTGATAAATTTATGGAAGAAAACAATAAGCGATCAGTTGATGAACAGATTAAAGTTGCTATTAGTTTTTCGGTAGATACGTCAAATAGTAATCGTCAGTTAAAAACAAATGAAAATCTCCACCGAGCAATTCAAGCCTACAACATACTGTTTGGTACAGCATTTGATATGGCGACAGTTAAGTCATACACAGAGGACTTAGCAAGGCGATTGAATAAAACCGCTGATGATGGGAATTACTTAGATTTGGTCATTGTCGTGGATCAATTACTAACGGGCTTCGATGCACCTGAGCTAAATACACTATATATTGATCGTACTTTAAAAGGTGGGAATCTGATTCAGGCATATTCACGTACGAATCGGATTCATGATAGAGATGCAAAACCACAAGGAAATATTGTGAATTATCGTTGGCCGGTTCAAAATGAATACGAAATGAATAAGTCCTTTGCTATTTATTCAAATCGAGATTCCGCAGCGGAGCAGCTTACGCTGGATGAATTAAAGAAAGACAATGAAGAATCGGGAATTCTCTCAAAATCATTTGGTAAAATTGAAGAAGAAACCAAAGAAGTCATTCAAAAATTAGCTAAATTAACAGATGAATTTATTCAATTACCACCGAGTGAAAAAGCGCAAGAAGAAGTTTTTGAAGGGTTAAAGGAATATAATCGTTTGTTAAATCAATTGAAGCAATTTACTGAAGATGATGAGAAAAATCCTGTTTCTGTTTATGATGAACCGGAACTATTTTATGACCGCTTAGGAATTACAGAGGGTCAAGAGGTTATGCTGACAACAGTACTTGCGAATGAGTTGCGTGAACGCCGTGCCCAAATCGAAAATATTGATATTTCTCAAGTCAATTTAGAGATGGTGCATATTCACGATGTGACGATCAATTATGATTATCTGATTGAATTAATCGCACGAATGGCAGATGAAGTCCATGAGGACAAAATGGATCAAGCTGAACTGACAAAAAGTGAGATCGATGTTGAGATTGCCAAATCGGATAGCGATAAGGAAATTACGAAAGTTCGTAATTTTGTTTCCAAAATCCTTACAAAGGAATTCATCTTTGATAAGTATCCGGCTCCTAGAGATGTTGAAGAAATGAATCAGGCGATGGAACAATCTCAAAAAGATAGCAATATCAAACTATATACAGAATTTGTTCGTACATGGGGATTGGATAATAGCGTGAAGCCAAAAGATTTAGCCAAATTAATTTCACGGCATCGAGTTGGTCAAGAAGATATGGATAAGCAAGGTGAACTCACAGCAATGATGAACGATGCAAGAACAGATTATAAAGAAATTGCGGCAGAAGAAGTGGCGAGTCTTTCATGGGTCAAGTATCGAATTGAATTTCGTAAAGCTTTCTATCAGATGGCGGACGAGATTAAGAAAGGGGAGTAAGCTCTATTGAATGAAATTCAGTTTTTAATTTATGAGGATAGTGACAAAATCGAAGTGCTTATTCGAGAAGAGTCAATTTGGGCAACGCAAAAGACTATTTCACAACTTTTTGATGTTGGGGTGCCAGCAATTAGCAAGCATTTAAAAAATATATTTGAGTCTGGTGAATTGGAGGAGGATCGAACTGTTTCCAAAATGGAAATAGTTCGAAATGAAGGTAGTAGAGAAGTAAAAAGAGAAACGACATTTTACAATTTAGACGTTATTATCTCTATTGGTTACCGAGTTAATTCTCAAAAAGCAACAAAATTTCGAATTTGGGCAACAGACGTTTTGAAAGACTATATTCAAAAGGGCTTCAAAATTGACGTAGAGCGAATGAAACAAGGTGAGAATGCTTTTGGAAAGGATTACTTCCGAGAGTTATTAGAAACGGTTCGCTCAATTCGTGCCAGTGAACGGAGAATTTGGCAACAAATTACCGATGTATTTGCAGAAATCTCTTATGATTATGACAAAAACTCTGAAATTACGAAGCAGTTTTATGCGACGGTACAAAATAAATTTCATTTTGCGATTACTGGAAAAACGGCAGCGGAGATTGTTTATGATAGTGCAGACAAAACAAAAGAGAACATGGGGCTCACGAATTGGAAAAACTCACCAGATGGAAGAATCTTACAGTCAGATGTATCGGTTGCTAAAAATTATTTCTCAGAAAAACAAATTCGCAGCCTTGAACGGAATGTATCTGCTTATTTTGATTACGTTGAACGATTATTGGAAGATGAAACACTTCTAGGTATGGAAGATTTTGCCAAAAGTATAGATGAATTTCTCACATTTAATCGTTATCAAATCCTTGATGGAAACGGAAAAATCAGCAGTAAAGAGGCTAAAAGAAAAGCAGTTGATGAGTACAAGGAATTTAACAAACATCAGCATATCATTTCTGATTTTGATAAGGAGATAACGAAGATTGAAGGAGAGTTAAATTGAGTAATGAAATAACAAATGAACCTGAAATTCGATTTGTTGGATATGAGGGAGATTGGGAACGGCGTAAGTTTACCGACTACTTTAATTTTCCTGTATCTACTAATTCATTATCACGGGCAATGTTGAATTATAATAATGGAGAAATTAAGAATATTCACTACGGAGATATTTTAATTAAATATTCTACTATTCTAAATGTTAAAGAAGACGAGATTCCATATATCACTGGAGGAGAGTTAGAAAAATATAAATCTAATTTATTAGAGAATCAAGATTTAATTTTTGCAGATGCAGCTGAAGATGAGAGTGTCGGAAAAGCTGTTGAAGTTAGTGGAATCACAAATGAGAATCTTGTATCAGGGCTCCATACTATAGTTGCAAGAGCTAAAGGAGAAAAAGATTCCTTTTTTTGGGGATATTATATCAACTCAGATATTTACCACAGACAACTTTTAAGATTGATGCAAGGATCTAAAGTATCGGCAATCAGCAAAGGAAATCTACAAAAAACTAATGTCTCATTTCCAAATCGAATGAAAGAACAACAAAAAGTCGGTGCCTTCTTCAAGAAACTTGACGACACTATCGCTCTTCATCAGCATGAGCTGGATCTGTTAGAGCAAATAAAACAAACTTATTTACAAAAAATGTTTCCTAAAACAGGTGAAGATAAACCAGAAATTCGTTTTGCTGGATTTACTGACGCTTGGGAACAGCGTAAGTTGTCTGAAATTATTAATCTAATTGGAGGAAATGCGTTTAGTAGTAGTAGTGCAACTGAAGAAGGCATCCCATGGTTAAAGATAGCTAATGTTGGTAAAAACGGGATAAACTGGAATGTTCAAACATTTTTACCATTAGAATATTGGGAAATTCACTCTGATTATCAGCTATTACCTGGTGACTATGTAATGGCATTGACACGACCTATTTTAAATCATACTTTGAAAATAGGGATGGTTGATAAACAAGCACTATTAAATCAGCGAGTAGCCAAATTATTTTTTATTATAAATAAGGAATTTACATTTCAACTTCTTCAAAGGAGAAGCATAGTAGATAAAATCGAAAATGAATTAGCTGGAACTGATCCTCCAAATCTAGGAAGTAAAAACTTAACTAATATTGATGTCATGATAACTAATAACAAATATGAAGCGAAAAGAATCGGAAATTTTTTTTGTAAATTCGATAATACTATTACCCTTCATCAGCGTAAGTTGGATTCACTAAAAGAAATGAAAAAAACATTGTTACAAAAAATGTTTGTCTAAAAGGAGAGAAAATAAATGAGTAATGCAAGTGAGATAACAGCAAAATTATGGGCAATGGCCAATAAATTACGTGGAACAATGGATGCGAGTGAATATAAAAATTATATTTTACCATTTATGTTTTACCGCTACTTATCAGAAAATCAAGACGAGTATTTAGAAAAAAATGGGTTAGATGAGTACTACGAAGTCACCGAGTCTGAAGAAAAAGAAGATTACTTGGAAGAAATCAGTCGAGGAATTGGTTATGCGATTGATCCGGAATATACTTGGGAACAATTAGTATCAAAGATTGAAAACCACCAGATCAAAGCGAGTGACTTTCAGGATATGCTTGATTCATTCAATTTGAATGCGAAACGTAACCCGGTCGCCGAAGATGATTTTGCAAATGTTTTTTCGGACATTAATCTTGGCGATACTCGGTTGGGATCGAATACGAATGAGCGAGCAAAGGCCTTGAATGATGTTGTTTTGATGGTGAATGATTTTACCTTTAAAGATGATTCTGGTCACGATATTCTTGGTGATGTGTATGAATACTTAATTGGTCAATTTGCTGCCAATGCTGGAAAGAAAGGCGGAGAATTTTATACACCACATGAAGTAAGCCAAGTATTAGCAAAAATTGTAACTAAAGACGCCAAAGCGGATGACACACAATTTCGAGTGTATGACCCAGCAATGGGATCGGGCTCATTGCTATTGACAGTAAAAAATGAATTGCCCGATGGAGATAAATCAGGCAGTGTTGATTTCTATGGGCAAGAGTTGAATACGACAACCTATAACCTTGCCCGCATGAATCTGATGATGCATGGTATTATTTATCGAAATATGAATTTGAAACGTGGTGATACCCTTGATGCAGACTGGCCGTTCGCAGAAAAAGATGGTATGCAAATCCCACTGAAATTTGATGCTGTAGTGGCTAATCCGCCATACTCTGCTAAGTGGGATATAAAAGATGTGGATCGAGAAAAAGACACACGGTTTAAAGGTTACGGCGTAGCACCTGCTTCCAAAGCAGACTATGCGTTCATTCTACATGGTCTGTATCACCTAGATAAATCTGGGACGATGGCAATTGTATTGCCTCATGGCGTACTATTCCGAGGAGCTTCCGAAGGGAAAATTCGGAAAAATATTATCGATAATAACTTGCTAGACACTGTTATCGGATTGCCGGCAAATCTATTTTATGGGACAAGTATTCCAACCGCTGTGTTGGTATTCAAAGGAAGAGAAGCTAGAAAAACGAAAGACATTCTATTTATCGATGCTTCAAGTGAATTTGTCAAAGGAAAAAACCAAAATAAACTATCACCAGAAAACATTAATAAAATGATTGAAACCTATGAAAAACGTGAAGATGTTGAAAAATATGCACATGTAGCAACCTTGGATGAAATTAAAGAAAATGATTATAACCTAAACATTCCAAGATATGTAGACACGTTTGAGGAAGAAGAAGTGATTCCATTACCACAACTTGCACAGGAATTAGCAGATGTGAAGCAAGAGATTGAAGAGTCAACAGATAAATTATTTGAAATGTTGGGTGAATTGCACGGGACAACAGATGAAGCGCAAGAAGAGTTGCGGAAGTTTATGGACATATTGGAAAGATAGTATAAGAATAAAGAGATAAAGGAGGTGTGTTTTTATTAAAAGCGGCAAATTGACCAAATTAAAGTTGCAGTTAGAAGAAGAAGAGAGAGTTAATCAAGTCTCTGAAGAATTATCAGAAGAAATTAAAGATCTTTGTAAAAAAGCTAAAAAAAAGGAAATTTTTTCGATTACGGATCAAATTAAATATGCTAGATTTAAAGGAATAGAAATTTCTGAATCGGATGAAAGTATTGTTCAGGATATTTTATTGAATAGATCATATTATTTCAAGGTAACCGCATACCGTAAGAATTTTGAAAAAGATATAAATGGAAAGTATATAGATTTATCATTTGTAAAATTAGCTGATTTAGCAAAAATTGATATGTATTTAAGAATGATTTTGAGTAGAATGATTTTTGAACTTGAACATTCTTTGAAAACTTTGATAATAAGTTCAATCACTAATTCGTTAACCGAAGATGGATATAAAATTGTTGAAGATTACGATATGTATATGCAAAATAAATTTATTGATAGTCAAAGAAAAAAAGGTAATACTAAAACAAATGAAGAGATCTTGTCTGAATATACACAAGCTTCTGAAAAGATTCTAGATAAGGTGAAAGGAAAGTTCGGATATGATTTTGATTTTTATAATCATCATCATGATAAGATTTCAATTTGGGCTTTATTAGAAGTTATGACCCTAGGAAATTTAGAGCGATTTATCACTTTCTATTTCGAAGAGGAACATTTTGGATATCTAGGATTAAAAACAGCTCAAAAATTATTAAAATATGTTACGAATGTCAGAAATGCTTCTGCACATAGTAGACCTCTTATTTATAATATTGTTGAACCTTATCAATTTGGTAGAGCTGACAGCAACTTTAAGAAAAGAAGGCCTGTTATTCAATTAAAACAGTTTGCAACGAATGCGGGTCTTGATTCTGAACTAATCGCCAGAGCACTCACCAATATGAAAATGAATGATATTGTGGCTACTATATATCTTCACGAAAAATATGTTCAAACACAAAAGTTGAAAACAACAAACTTTGAAGCTCTATCTGATTTACTTGATCGCATAAAAGTTAATAGTAAAATGTATGAAAAAAACCATGAACTTTTAGAAGCTTTCCGCTTTTTTGAAAAAATCATAATGGAGTATGGTAAATTAATTACTTGACTATTGAGTATCTTGGATGCTATTCTGTAATCAGATGAAATACCCCTTCCGAAAGGGTAGATAGTAACGGGTAAAAGCGAAGCTATTTTTAGGATTAATGATGTTGAAAATAAGTATTGAGTAGTGTACTTATTTTTGGCGTCATTTTTTATTTGGTTAAAAGTATTCTTCAATCAGCCAACTCGCCAAGGTGAGGTAATGATATGAGTTAATGACAGCATATCACTTTAATAAAACTTGATGAATAAGATAACGTTGATTTCATGCTGTGTATAGCTTTGTAGAACGTTATAAAATAGAAGTTTGTTTAACCAAGTCTTAAAAAGGCCCGTAATGCTTCACAGTTTTCAAACCATTAATCTTTTTATACAGTTTTCGAAAGGCATTCTCCGTGAGAGTGTCTTTTTTGATGTGGGGTTTTTATATTGTTCATATAACTATTGCCACCAGTCATTTTCGATAAGCGATTCTTCCGACAGGCATCTTAATAATGTTTACGCTTCTATTGTCAATGACAGCTTAAAAATGCAGATTTAGAAGTGCGGGCATCATAACGGACTAAAAAAGTTCAGAAGAAAATCCGTATTTCTTTGCTGGATTGGTAAAACCATAGAAATCAAGCGTCCTTCTGTGCACAATCAGTAAACAGAATGATAATCAGTTGATTTCAAAAAATAATAAAACACCCACAATTCAGTATTATAAGATAACACCTAAAACCTCATTATTTCTGATACAACTTCTCACCTATCAAACGATTCACAACTTCAAAAGCCACAGCTATATCTTTCTTCTCCTCACGCGAAAGTTCCCTACCTTCAAAAGTTAAACCCGGTTCACGCTCTAAATATTCAATAAAATAAGGTATCTGTTTAGAGATATCTTTCTGATTATTTCTTTGATAGTCCAAAAACTTTTCTTGTTCGTCAAGATCAACTTCTGTTTTGTTATCCAGAATCAGATCCGTAGATACTTTAAATATTTCAGCCAACTTCAAAATTTCTACATCTCTCAGCGGCCGTTCTCCTCTTTCAATTCTACCCAGAACATTTTTATTCAAGTTTAGCAAATCTGCTAAGTGTGTCTGAGAAAAATCCCTGCTCTCTCTGAGGTCGACCACGTTGTTACCGAAATTTGAGTATTTATAGGTATTTTTTTGTTTGGCCATAGGAAATATACCTTCCAATATCTATTTTATAAAATCGTATCATAGAGCACAAAATAGATTCAACTTAAAAATCCAGAAGAAGGATATAATATTGTGATTTATAGTCATAAAAAAGAAAAAACCAATAAATTGTTGCTTATAAAAGCAACAATATGTATAATAAGCACCAATGATACTTATATAAGTATCATTGGTGCTTATTTATTAAAAAATGATTCATATCACGTTTTTCTAAAATATCTTCACTTAAAATAATTCTCTCTCTTTTTCAGTGAATTTAGTTGATACAACTAATAAGCATACAAGTTGCCTATTTATCTTTAATTGTCAAAATTTCACGAATATCGTCTATATCCAAAGCCTCAGCTATCCGTTCGATATATTCAATATTGATGCGCTGACGTTTTCCACTAGATAATTCACTCAAACGGGCAATATCTATGTCGGATCGGCGGGAAAGTTCACGCAAAGAAATATTATGTTTCTTCACGAGCTCTTGAATATGAATGACTAACATTTTTTCTTTATACATAGATAACACCTCTTTTATTGATGCTTACATAAGTATCATAAAGTAAAAGAATCTAAATTGTGCTACTTAATTAGCAAACAGTAAGGGCGACTTTTCTATTATGCACTTTGAAAGTAAAAATTATTCCCATTATCATGATTTGTCCGTATGATTCTCTTACAGAATGCAAGAGTTGGAACATATAAATCATTTTTCTTCATTTCAGCGTATGCTATTTTAGTATATTGACTTTTATGCGCTTTGCGCATATCATATTACTAATTACGAGGATAAGGTTTTTGCTGGTCAGTTAAATTAAGCAAGTAGTCAACACTAGTAGAATAAAAATCTGCCAGTTTGATCAAAGATTGAAGGGGGATTTCTAACTTTCCTGATTCATAACGAGAATAAGTTGCTTGGTTGACACTCAAAATAGTAGCAAGTTGACCTTGATTCAAGTCTTTATCTTCGCGCAAGTCACGGATCCTATGGTACATAAAATCACCTCAACTTTATTTTATGTGAGGAATTTTGTGTTGCAGTATATTATGCGATAAACGCATAATATTTTTGATTAGAAGGTATCAGAATTTAGTTGAGAGAAGAATAGCAACTACTCTCAACGATTTTTATTCATTTATTTAGAAAATGAAAGGAGAAGATACTTAGAAAGTAGGATCAGATATTATTATTATATTTGTCTGTCATTTCTAAGAAGATGTTTAGATAAAGGAACAGTTACTTTGTTTTCAGAAGCAATACTAAAAAATGTTTGGAGGACACCATGCTAAAAGAAAAAATCTTCAACCCAGCAATCTTACACGAAAACCGTCTAGCCCCCAGATCCAGTTTCTTTGCCTATCAGACCATCAAATCAGCACTGCAAAATGATCCCATCGATGCTTATGGCTATCAAACGCTACACGGTACATGGGATTTCCAGTTGAGCAATGAAGAGAATGTAACCGCATACGAACATAAGATTGAGGTACCTTCTCATTGGCAGTTCCAAGGACATGGACAACCCATTTACACCAACGTTCAATATCCGTTCCCTGTCGATCCGCCATTTGTCTACAAAGACAATCCCACCGCTTTTTACCGAAAAGAATGCTGGATCGATGAACTAGGTCCGGAGTATATTCTGCATTTTTCCGGTGTAGAATCGGTTTTTGAAGTCTATGTCAATGGACACTATGTCGGATACAGCACAGGTAGTCGACTGGCCGCTGAATTTGATGTGACACCCTATATAAAAAGCGGCAACAATGAAATCTGTGTACAGGTCAAGCAATGGAGCGCGATGAACTATGTAGAAGACCAAGATATGTGGTGGTTAGGCGGGATTTTCAGAGATGTCTACCTCTTTTGCCGACATCCGCAAGCCATTCAAAATATCACGATCCAGGCTGACTTATCCAATGACTACCAAGACGGTGTCTTTGAAGCAACAATGTTTTTCAAACCCGACACACGAAAGCAAGCAGCAAAAAGTATTATCGAAATTGAACTGACTGATCATAACAATGTAACCGTTTTAAATCAAACGCAAGACCTACAAACGAATACCAAAACCTGCAGCCTTTCAGGGAAGATTCCACATGTGACACCGTGGAATGCCGAAGAACCATATCTCTATCAATTGTTGATCAAGCATTATATCGACGGGGCATTGTTGGAAGTGATTCCTTTGCCAGTCGGCTTCAGGCATATTTCGATAGAAGCAGGTATGTTGAAAATCAACGGCCAGCGAATTGTCCTAAAAGGTGTCAATCGCCATGAATGGCACTGTGAAACAGGGCGAAGTCTGACATATGACACAATGAAGCAAGATGTCTTGATGATGAAACAGTTTAATATCAATGCAGTGCGTTGTTCGCATTACCCTGCAGATACAAGGTTCTATCAGTTGTGTGATCAATATGGCTTGTATGTGATTGATGAAGCAGATATCGAAACCCATGGTATGGATATTGTCCAAAGAATCAATGAACTAAGCAATAGTGACGTATGGTTGCCAACGTATTTAGACCGCGGAGAAAGAATGGTTGCCAGTAACCGAAACCACCCCTCTATTATTTTTTGGTCATTAGGCAATGAATCTGGCTACGGAGAAAATCATTTGAAAATGGCGTACCTGATCAAGCATTTGGATCCGAGCCGATTGATTCATTATGAAGGGGAGGCCCGTTACTGGAAGACTTTCGGCGTATATAGCCAATGTGAAGCCTCTGATGTGATTTCAACGATGTATACGTCCGTTGAGGAAATGACAAAGCAGGGACAAACCCCTTTAGATCAACCGCATATCTTATGCGAGTATGGGCATGCGATGGGGAATGGCCCAGGTGGTCTGATTGACTATATGAATCTTTTTTATCGTTATCCTAGATTGCAAGGTGGGTTTATCTGGGAATGGATCGACCATGGTCTATTGCGCAAAGATCGATCTTCAGGTGAGACGTATTACAGCTATGGCGGTGATTTTTCTGAAGAAATCCACGATGGCAACTTTGTGATCGACGGTTTACTATTTCCAGATCGATCCCCTTCGCCAGGTTTGTTTGAATACAAGAAAGTGATTGAGCCAGCGCAGATCAGCATCAATCTTCAAGAACAAAATTACCATGTGATCAATCGCTTTGACTTTCGAAATTTAGCCACGTTACGACCAGTGCTGCAGATCAAGCATGATGATCAGGTGGTTTATCTAAAAGAATTGCCCCGAGTGGATCTTCAGCCACAAGAAGAGAAGTGTTTGCCTTTCCCAGATGATGCGCTGGCATGTTTGGCAGCTATAAGGCATGCCAATATTACCATCTTTTTCTTCGAAGAACAGATAGCGGCGTTCACTTTGGAAAATGCATCTGCATGGGGGCAGGCAATCGTGGATGAACCAAAGCCTGAGAAGATTTGTCCAAGGAAGGACAACACGTTTGCTTGTTCCGAAACGACAGATGAACTGACCATTACTTTGGCGGATCAAGTCTATGTTTTTCAGAAGCAGACGGGCGTATTTCACCAATGGATCGTCGATGGTGCGTCACTCTTTATCAAGCCATTGCAAATGAATTTTTGGCGGGCTATGACAGATAATGATCTGCTAGGCAGTGAAGAGTTTGGTGCGGCAATCATCGGTGATGAATGGGAAAAATATCGTATTCGCTATCTCAAGGAACGTCTGCTTGATTTTCAATACAAACAATCTCCTGAAGAAGTAAAAATCGATGTGAAGATAAAGACCATGCCGATCTCCCTTGATTGGGGCATTCAGTTGTTCTTTACGTATCGGCTCTCTATAACAGGAGAAATCCAGGTTGAAGTAAGAGGGGAACCTTTTGGTACAGGTCCGCAAACACTGCCCAGAATCGGTATGCAACTGATGATTGAGAAAGAGCACCAGCATGTGGAATGGTATGGTTTTGGTCCACATGAAACGTATCCGGATAGTTGTCAAAGCGGCTACCTCGATTGGTGGAAAAAAACGGTCGCTGAGATGCATACACCTTATGTTCGACCACAAGAGAATGGCAATCGCATGCAGACAAAGACGTTTCTATTATCAAAGGATTCAGGAAAGGGATTACGGGTTACAAGTGATGCATTAAACTTTAGTGTCCATCACTATACACAAGACAATGCAGCACAAGCGACGCATCGCAATCAGTTAGTCGAAGCAGACGGCATTGAGGTAAATATTGATGCTGCTGTTCAAGGTCTAGGCACCGCCAGCTGTGGTCCAGGGATCCTACCGAAGTATCTTTTATTGAATCAGGCATTTCATTTTGAGTTTACGATGCATTATCTAACTTAAGTCAGGAGGAAAATAGACAATGAAAAAAGTATCTTTGTTTTTGGTCATTTTTGTATTAGGAGTATTGGCTGGATGTGACAGTGAAAGTAGTACGTCTGGCAGCGATGCGAAGGAAACGAACGAGGGGCAGGAAATCACCATTTGGGCGTGGGATCCTAAGTTTAATATTGCAGCTTTTGATTTGGCTGAGTCATATTACCAAGAAGATCATCCCGATTTTAGCATCAATGTCACAGAAATATCACAACAGGATAGCGTGCAAAAAATGAATACGATTTTTAGTTCTGGTGGGACACAAGGGCTGCCGAATATTGTATTGATCGAAGATTTTCGTATTCGGAATTTTTTAGAAGTATTTCCTGAATACTTTGTTCCATTAACGGATTATATCAATGTAGAGGACTTCATGGATTATAAAATTGAAGTTTCTTCTGTGGATGGTGAGCAATATGGGATGCCTTTTGATTCAGGGGTAGCCGGTGTCTATTTGAGAAAGTCGATCATTGAAGAATCTGGATTGGCGATAGCCGATTTTCATGACATCAGCTGGCAAACCTTCAATACATTAGGTATGCAAGTAAAAGAGGCAACAGGAAAGCCATTATTTTCAATTGATATGAATGATTTGGCACATTTGAGAATGATGATGCATTCGAGCGGGTATTGGTACACAACGGAGGATGGCGAAACACCATTTATTGATGGCAATCCGTCTTTGAAACAAGGATTTGAAGATTTGAAAATGATGCTTGAGTCAGGGGTGATCACGACACATAACGGATGGGATCAATTGTTGGCTGGTTTTAATAGCGGTGATGTCGCGGGTGTTTTACAAGGAAATTGGATCACGCCTTCTGTTAAATCAGAAGATAGCCATAGTGGTGACTGGGTAGTGGTGCCCGTACCGAAACAAGAGAATATCGACAGATCAGTTCATGCAACGAACTTAGGCGGTTCCTCTATCTATGTATTGGATATTGACGGGAAAGAAGAGGCGCTACACTATATTTCAGAAGTATTCGGCAAGAACATCGCTTTCTATGAAGAACTTGTTCAAACAGTAGGCGCGATCGGCTCATATATTCCGGCAGCAGAAGGAGAAGCCTACAAAGTAACGGATCCATTTTTTGACAACCAACCGATCTATCAAGATTTTGTGACTTGGGCGACAGAAATTCCATCTGTTAATTTCGGCAAAAACACATATGCACTAGAAGATATTATGAATCCTGTTTTTCTAGACTATGTCAATGGTGCTGATTTGGCAGAGGGACTAAAGAATGCGCAAGCAATTGCTGAAAATCAATTAAACTAACACTTGCTGAGGAGAATGTACTTATGCGTAATCGATTATTGTTGAAGAAAGGGGCGCTGACGGGTTGGTGTTTTATTGCCATCCCGACGCTCTTGATTTTCTTTTTCTCATTCTATCCGATGGTTCAGGCTTTCATGATGTCATTGCAATCAGGCACAGGTATCGGGCTGAGTTTTAGTGGGTTAGCCAACTATCGGCGACTATTTTCTGACCAAACATTTCTAGCAGCCACAAAAAACACGCTTACCTTTCTCTGTTTTCAAGTGCCAATTATGGTTATACTGGCGATGTTTTTTTCCGTACTATTGAATAATCGAGCCCTCAAACTCAAAGGCGTTTTTCGGACAATTATTTTTTTGCCAGCTGTCACTTCATTGGTGGCTTATTCAATGGTATTTAAGTCCCTTTTTGCAAATAATGGGGTCATCAATGGGATTTTGCTGAGGCTATCTCTTGTATCCGAGCCGATTGCTTTTTTCTCAAGCCCATTTTGGGCGAAGGTGATTATTGTCTTGGCGATTACTTGGCGTTGGACGGGGTATAATATGATTTTCTTTCTATCCGCTTTGCAGAATGTTGATCCGTCGATTTACGAAGCGGCCAGAATTGACGGGGCTTCGCCGATCAAACAATTTTTCAATATTACGATACCAATGCTGAAGCCAGTTATCTTGTTTTCAGCGGTTACTTCCACGATTGGGACATTGCAACTATTTGATGAACCGATGAATTTAACCCAAGGCGGACCAGGGAATGCGACATTTACGATTTCGCAATACATCTATAACCTGTCTTTTCGCTATACACCAGACTTTGGCTATGCTTCTGCAGTGTCTTATGCCATTGTGGTCATGGTCATCTTCTTTTCATTCATTCAGTTCAAGGTAGGAGGAGATGATACATGAAAAAAGTTGGCAGTTATCTGTTCTTAGGGTTCTTCACGATTCTTTTTGCTTTTCCCTTTTATTTTATGCTTGTCAGTATGACCAATCCGACAGTAGAGATCATGCAAGGGAAACTCGCACCCAGCACCCATTTGCTGGAAAACTGGCGCAATTTGCGTGCAACGTATGATATTGGACGAGTATTCATGAATAGTGCCAGGATTTCTGTTTTACAAACGCTCTTTTCTATAACGATTGCGTCTTTAGCTGGTTATGGTTTTGAGATCTACCAAAGCCGAGCAAAGAATGTGATTTTTCATGTGTTGCTGTTATCCATGATGTTGCCCTTTGCAGCAACAATGATCCCATTGTTCCGTATGTTTGGCAGCTTTTCAACGACGATTCCCTTTATCGGATTGGATACAGTGGCTTCGGTTATTTTGCCCACGTTGTCGACAGCATTTTTGATTTTCTTTTTCAGGCAAAATACCAAGATGTTCTCTAGGTCTTTGATCGAAGCCGGACGGATAGATGGGCTGTCTGAGATTGGGATATTTATTCGTATTTATATGCCCACAATGAAAACAACCTATGCGGCTGCCGCCATTATCACCTTCATTAACAGTTGGAATAGTTATCTATGGCCGTTGATCACCCTCCAGACTCAAGAAAAGCAAACATTCCCTTTGCTCATCTCGGCCATCGGCGCAGCCAATAATCCAGATTATGGCTTGTTGATGCTGGCGATCATGGTTGCTACATTACCGACAATGATCGTGTTCTTTTCTTTGCAGAAATATTTTGTGGCAGGGATGCTGGGGTCGGTGAAGTGATAAACAGAGAGATGGATAGAGTCGTGGTTTATAAGGGATAAGAAGACGTAGAGTATGCTATTATCTTCTTTACTTCTAGTTGTGAAATTTCATTAATTCATTTTCAATTTGAAATGATTGTTGATGATCCGAATAAAGTAGTATGGGCTAATATTAGTGTAGAAGATATGATTCCGTTGTTCTCAGACTTGATGGCTCAACTATGGTTAATTCATCCGTTTAGGGAAGAGAATACTCAAACGGTTATGTGCTTTGCCAGTCTATTTGCAAACGCTAAAGGATTTTTGTAAAACTCAAAATTTTACGAGATTATGCCACCTATGTAAGGAATTCATTGGTTTAGCATTTTTATAAGAACGCTGATTAGTATTGGCATTTCAATTAACTTTTAAATATTCGTTATTTTATGTGCGACGTTGGGCCACAAAAAAACGCGTATAACAGTATATTTATTTCAAATCGTTAATATTTATATATCCCTATCTTTAGACGTTTAGCATTTTTATATTGCGAAACGTTTCTTCTTGTTGAGGGCCTGGCAGTCTTCATTAAAGGTTTTTAATCCAGATTGCAACGAATACCTTTTTGTTGCTGGCATTACACGAATCATTATCGTTGTAAGTCACGTAAAACATCTATAAAACGCAACGTTGTTTCTTTTAGAATATCTCTATCCATCTTTTTTTGAAACAAAGAAACATTTTCGTTGAATACGCTTTCTGAAAAAGTGGAACAATGCTAATCTTACTTTAGAAATAGAAGGGGATGAAAAAGAATAAGAATTATTTTCCGCAGGAGTTTTTATGGGGAGGTGGACTAGCTGCAAATCAATGTGAAGGGGCGTGGAATATTGATGGCAAAGGTGACAGTGTCATCGACCATTTAACTGGTTTAACGGGGGAATATAAGACTATTCACGAAATGAATAGAGGGAGAAAATTTACTGACAAAATTGATGAAGGGAATTTTTTTTATCCTAGTCATGAAGCAATTGATTTTTATCATAGATATGAAGAGGACTTAGAATTATTTGCTGAAATGGGCTTTAAAGCACTGAGAACGAGTATAAACTGGACTAGAATCTTTCCAAATGGGAATGAGCCTGAACCTAATGAAAAAGGCTTAGAATTTTATGATCGCCTCTTCAATAAAATGCTTGAGTTAGGAATTGAACCAGTCATCACGATCTCACATTTTGAGATGCCGATGTATTTGTTTAAGAAATATGGTGGTTGGCGAAGCAGGGAACTAATCGACTTTTATATTCTCTCAAATGTCAAATTAAGTTAGACAAATCATCATCAGCTAAATAGCTCAAGAATACTTCTAACGGTGTCTTGTAATTCAATGATTTCCTTGGAATGTGATTTCTTTTTGATGCTACAGACTGAATAAACGTTTCATCCACTAAATGAAAATCCATTGCTTTTGATAAGCCGTCTTTTCGTAATAATCCATTAGAATTCTCGTTCAACCCTCGTTTCGAAGGTGTTCCGGGATCTGCAAAGTAGATATCGATATCGTTTTTATTACTGATTTGTTTCCAATTTGAAAATTCTTTCCCGCAATCAAAAGTAATCGACTTGAACAAGTTTTTAGGTACGGATTCAAACCAAGCATTTAATCTATTTTCGATATCCGTAGCCAGTCTACCACAAGGCTTCAATGTAATAATGACTTTAGACAAACGTTCAACTAAGGTAATAACCGCACTTTTGTGTTTCTGTCCTACGATAGTGTCACCTTCAAGGTGACCAAACTCTGCTTCAAAAGAAGTATAATCATTCGAACGTTCATGTATTGAACGTCTAAATGCTTGTTTACCGCGTTTTTCTTGGTGTCCATTGGGTTTTCGTTTCCTTTCATTGGTAAAACAGAACAATCAAATATACCCCTTTTGAACATTCTATAAATAGTACGGACAGAACAACCAATAGGGAACTCAGCTCGACCAACAATCACATCTGGAGCCCACCCTTGAACAACTTTTTTTGAATGTAACTTACTTGTTCTGCTGGTAAAACAATGGTATGTCTTCCACATTTCGCCTTATTTTTATTGTAATTTCGGTAGTATTCTAATGCAGTATGTCCATCCTTAAAATAATCGTAAACATTATAGATTGTTTGTATTGAACGTTTCAACATCTGAGCTGTTTTCGCAACAGGTTGATGGGCTTTCGCATAAGCCTCTATCATAACGAGCTCGTCTGGTGTAAGATGGGTATAGGTCATTTGTATCCACTCCTTATAATTCTTTCGACGGAACTATCTTGAGTGTATCACAAATGACTTTTTTATTTGTCTAGCTTAATTTTACAATCGGCGTTATTTAGTTAAATAGGTATTGTTCTGAAATTTTGCTATACTATTAAAGAGATTAGAATCAATTACATGGAGGTATTTTATGGCTAGAACGGTAACTACATACGATATTGTACTATCATGTCCAACAGATGTAGAAATAGAGAAAGAAATTATTAAAGAAGTAATTGAGGATTTTAATAGAACAATAGGTAATAAATTGAATACAAATTTAAATTTAAAACATTGGTCAACAGATTCATATGCTCAGTCAGGAGGTTCTGCTCAAGAATTACTGAATAAACAATTTATAGATGATTCTGACATGATTATATGTATATTCTGGGGAAGAATGGGAACTCCTACAGATAATTATGAATCAGGTACTGCTGAAGAAATGCAAAAAGCAATTGAAAATGGAAAACAAGTATTCCTATATTTTTCGAATGCCCCTATATCGCCTAGGGAGTTAAATACTGAACAATTTGATAGAGTTAAAGAATTTGAGAAAAAGATACAAGATATGGGGATGGTTTATTATAAAAACTATAATGATATAGAAGAGTTTAAAAAAATGATTAC
>NZ_LHOX01000001.1 GCF_001297065.1 Enterococcus sp. RIT-PI-f
TAGTTCGTCTGTTGTAAGATGGGTGTAGGTCATTTGTACTCACTCCTTAATAATTCTTTGGTCGGAACTATTTTGAGTGTAGCACAAATGATCTTTTTAGTTGTCTAGCTTAATTTTACAATCGACGTATCTATAAAATTTATTCTTATTATATAGCTAATTCCACAGCTACATTTGAATATGAAAAACCAAATGAAGCATAATTTTCGAAGGAATTAAGAAACGAGTTAAACTGCTTACCTGGATTTATTGCTTATACCGATAATGATATATGTTTAGGATACGCCTATGCCTCGAAATACTCTTATGAAAAAGCTTATGAGAAAACAGTAAGGCTAACTATTTATATGAATCCGCATCATCATCAAAAAGGGGGAAGTTCAAAATTATATGATTATTTAGAACAGGCTTTAACAGACCAAGGTATTATTCAAATGTTAGCATCTATCACAGCAAGTAATTTAGCAAGCTTAAAATTTCATAAAAAGAGCAATTTCATAGAAATTGCACGTTTAGAAAAATTGGGATTTAAAATGGGGGAATGGCATGATGAAGTATTGATGCGAAAACAAATTAACCCCTATAAAAATTTTTGATTTTCTACTATTTTTTTATAAATTTGTACTAATTTGAACCATCCGTTTTTTGTCTTAACCAATATATCTATCTGTATTTTCAAAAAAAACTATAAATTAAGTAAAAAAAACTTTCAGTATCCCATACTAATACGAAAGTATTGTAATAATTAATCTGATGTTAATCTGAATGGTTGGCACTTGCTTATAGTCTTTAGAGACGCACTAAAATACAAGTAAATCTATTATTTTAATACTCGGAACTTTCCCTGCTTTATTCAATATAATCCCAAGTTAATTCTTCTGCCTCATATTCAGCATCGCTCTCATCCAACCAACATACTTGATTATTTCTTTTCTCAAAAAAAGATTGACATTTTTTTGAAATCTAGTATATATTCCCTGATCCAAAAGAGCGCTCAGATTTATTTTGAGGTCTCTTAGTAGTTCTTAAGCATTTGCTTTTTTTCTCTTAAAACCAATCAGATTCAACATAACTTGGTTTATGCTAAGCTGTTTTTATTTGTTAAAATAAGTAGCAAGTATACGTCTAATTTTGAGAGGTGATCAGGATGATAATAGAATCTAAACTAATTGAGCAGCCATATTCAGGCAAATACAAAGAGACAATTTTTGATGTAGAGAGTAATTGGAATTCATCTGATTGGACTTATGTTGAATTTATAGAAAAAGATTTTAATACGTGGTGTGGAGTCTTTAGAGGCGCACCTAGAGGGATTTCTTTTTCTAAAAAACACAAAAGTATATTGATTCTTACTTCAGATTATTTATATGAAATGAACAGTCTTAACAGTACTCTTGTTGATTATGAAGCCAATGAGGTATATAAAAATCTAACAGTAGACGAAATATCGGGAGATTTTCTAATTTCAGATGAGTATAAAATTGAGATAATTCAATTGCCACTAAGTAATAAGGTATTAATTGAAAGTCCAATAGAAATGGATTTAATTGAGTTCACATCTTGGTCTAATAATAAATTAAAAATAGCTTGTAGTGAGCTTACAAATTGGGATAACCAGTTTTATCTAGAATTAGATCCTAAATTACGCAAAATAAATATATTGAATTCTGAAATTAAAAAATAGTTATTTAGCACATCACTTAACATAAACCCATCTATCCCAATATCTATTAATTCTATGGTTTTTCAAGGTTTCTGAGAGATTGATCACCTAAGGTAGAATGTATACGTTTTGTGTTATAGTAAGTTTCAAACTATTTAATTTCTCCCATTTGAGCCTGATCGATATCTCTGAATGGAGTACCATTGATCAGCTCTCTTTTTTTCTTTTAATAGAAAATCTAAAACATGCACTAAAAAACATACCATCTAATCAGTTTATAAATAATTTGGATAAAAAAATCAAGACCTTAAATATTCTAAAAGGTCTTGATAACATCTATCGTATTGATACGTCCTAAGGATCTTTAATACAAAAGGCATTATTTCCTGCATCAGAAACCTAAAATAATACCAATGTATCTCCTTTGAAAATTTGAAAAGCTTTGGTTTTTAGATTCGCTTCTAAGCGAACTTGTTCAAGCGTCTCAAGATTCGTTCGCGTAATGTGTATTGTATTCTCTGAAGGTGTTTCTACTTCAATTGATCCAGATAAATCAAATGCAGATTCTGTATTTCGAAATTTTAGAAGCTTCAACAAGTTCTGAACGATCGGCTGCTCTACCTGATTGGCAATCTCTACTAGGTCATAATAATGACGGTTTATATTCCGACCTTCTTTGGTTTGTTCCAACAACTCTATATCATTCTCTCCAGCAAGCAAGCCAACATAATAGACCTGTGGAATACCTGGGGCAAAACATTGCACCGCGCGCGCCAATAAATAACTTGCATCATCATTTCCTAAGGCACTGTAATAAGTGCTATTGATTTGATAGACGTCTAAATTATTATAGTTAGCAGTTGAGTATATTTTTTTTACATTCGCACCAATCTGATATAATTTTTCAGAAGTATATACCAACTCTTCATCTGCCAAAATATCTTTTGCATCAACAACGCCGATTCCATCATGTGTATCTAAAGTAGTAAATTGTTTCATTGGACTTTGACGAAGCCACGCTGCCAACCGTTCACTTTTCCCACTATATAAGGAATATAAAGTAACCATGGGTAGCGCAAAATCATAAATAAAGTAATCATGCTTTGCAATTTTATGTTGAATCGTAAAGTGCTCATGAATCTCTGGAAGCAAATCTACTTTATACTTGATTGCTTCTTTTTCCACAAATTTTAGCAGATCCCATATTTCTGGTTCAATAAAGAAATCAGATGTACCCAATTTCTTTATGGCATAAGCGAATGCATCTAGACGGATCAACGAGCATCCATGACTCGCCATCTCAGAAATGGTCTTTTTTATAAATGTTTTTGTAGTATCGCTTGTGACATCTAAGTCAATCTGATCCTCTCCAAAAGTGTTCCAGACCTCTGCTGTCTGGCCATCTGAAAAGGTCACTTTTTGAAAAGGAGCCTTATCTTTTCTTTTATATATTAAATCAATATCCTCTTTGGTTGGACGACCGACAGGAAAGAATTCATCCTTTAGAATAAACATATCTTTGTATGCTGAATCTAAGTGCTTTTCTTGAAAATCTCGAAAAAAAGGAGATTCTCTTGAAATATGATTAATCATAAAATCAAACATGAGGTAGTACTGATCACCCAAAGCTTCAATGTCTTCCCACGTACCAAACCCAGAATCCACTGTCGTATAGTCCCTCGGTGAAAAGCCCCGATCACCAGAAGAAGGGAAGAACGGTAATAGGTGCAGACCCCCAATTGCTTCGGAAAAATAACGATCTAATACCACAGTTAACTCAGATAAATTCTTGCCTAAACTATCTGCATAAGTAATCAACATTACCTTATTATTTATTCCCATTAAAGGTCTTCTCCATTCGTTGCAATCACTTTTTGATACCACATAAAGCTATCTTTTTTATAGCGTTTCATTTCTTTCAAGTCAAATTCGTCACGATCAACATAAATAAATCCATATCTTTTTTTCACGCCAGAATGTGTACTGACAAGGTCTATCGCTGACCAAGGACAAAAACCAAATACTTCAACACCATCGGATATCGCTAGTTTCATTTCAGCAATTTCATTTTTTAAATAGTGAATGCGATAGGTATCGTGAACCTTTTTGTCCTCTGTCAACTCATCAAACTCACCCAATCCATCTTCAGTAATCATGATGGGTAATCCATATCTTTCATACACACTCCGTAATGTTGCTCTAAACCCTACAGGATCTATTTCCCAATTAAAATTAGTTCTTTCTAAATAAGGATTGTACTCGGCTTTATACACGCCCTTTTCTCCTAATTCAATCTGCTGATCGCCATCATCCGGACCGACTACTTCATCTGTAAAAGAACTGTGAGATGCGGTGGATGTATTATAATAATTAAATGCGATAAAGTCAGGTTTCCCAGCTTTGAACACAGCGATATCTTCAGGTGTAATTTTTGGCGCATACCCACGGTCTCTCAGGTAAGAAAGAGCTATAGGATTATAGCGACCATAAACTGCCACATCCAAATATAACCAATTTCGAATCGCGTTCAAATTTTGAGCTGCAATAAAATCTTTAGGATTCGATGTCGCCGGATAGACTTCTGAAATATTGGGTGCTGGACCAATTTTGGCATGCGGGCACAAATCATGGCACAACTTCATTACCTTTGCTTGAGCAAGAAGCATGTAATGATTTTGTTGATATAAGTCTTTTTTAACATTCGATACCTTTTCATTGACCGTACCAATAGCTGCTCCATGAAGAATCATCATATTTTGCTCATTTATAGTCAACCAATAGTTTACTTTATGGCCTAGTTTTTCAAATAATACCCTCGCATAGTGCACAAAAGCTTCCGAAGTTTTAGGGTTACTCCATGCGCCTATTTGATTCAAAGCATCTGGTAAATCAAAATGATACATTGTCACAATTGGCTCGATTCCATGCGCCAGACATTCATCAATTAATTGACTATAAAATTCAATTCCTTTTTGATTCACTTCTCCGGTACCATTTGGAATAATCCGTGTCCAAGCAATTGAGAAACGGTATGCTTTAAATCCCATTTCGGCAAATAATTGTATGTCTTCTTTATATCGATGGTAGTGGTCACTCGCTACTTTAAAATCAGTCGTACCTGGTGTGACATCTTTGGTATCTTGAACGGATAAACCTTTCCCATCGATATTATAAGCTCCTTCAACTTGATAGGCAGATGTTGAGCCTCCCCACAAAAAATCTTTGGGGAAAGTGGCATATTTTTGATATTCCATCTTTATTTCTCCTTCGCTTCAATCAATAAATTCATCTTATCTACTTTCTTTATGAATGGAAAATACATAGCAAATGACAAAGCTAAAATGATAACTTGTGATAAGGCCATACGCCACCCACCTAATAAAAATCCAGAAATAACCGCAGGTGTTGTCCATGGAACAGTAACCCCACTAAACGGTGGTACCAATCCAAAGTAAATAGCGCCATACATTAATACACCGACTAATGTTGGTGTTAAGACAAAAGGAATAAACAAAAACGGGTTCATAACAATCGGCGTTCCAAAAATAACTGGTTCATTGATATTAAAAATTGAAGGAACAAAAGATAATTTCCCTAGTTCTTTTAGTTGTTTAGATTTCGCAAAAAATGCCATAAACAGCACTAACCCAAAGGTAGTTCCTGTGCCTGTTAAGTTAATAAAAATAGCTGTAAATTGATCTGTTACAATAAATGCACCATTTGAAACAGTTAACGCTTGTCCACTATCAACAAGTGCTTGATTCGCCGTTAAATTCGACAGTAACAAAGCACCCATGATACCTGTCACAATGGAACCTCCATGGACACCAAACCACCAAAAGATAGTAGCAATTGTACAATACAAAATGATGCCAAATAGAGAATCAGTTACGCCTTGCATTGGGGCTTGAATCATTTGATAAATAAACTCAATAAACGTCGTATCAAACGAAGCAAAAACTTGATATACAATAGTTGATCCTGCAATTAATACCGCTCCTGGTACCAACGCTGCAAACGAACTAGCTACATTTGTTGGTACTCCTTCTGGCATTTTAATCGTAATTCCAGACTTGATAAACCAACTATAGACAGCACCTACAATTAAACCAATGATGATTGCTCCAATCATCCCTTGACCAGAAGTCCAAGATTTATTAACAATATTTGAAACCACATCACCGCTTTCAGACAATACTGTACTTCTCAGAGTAATCAAAAAGCAAACAAGTCCTAAGAATCCGGCAGAAAGTGGTTCTACTTTCTCATTTTTTGCATAGGAATAGGCAATCCCTACAACTGCAACAATCGCGCTTATATTAAATGTTGCTCCACTAACTTGGTTAAACGCTTCCATCCAACCCAATTCATTGATAATATCTACAACCGGTTGATAAGGAAAGCTGGAAATCAATAAAAAAACTGATCCAATCATTAATAGTGGTAAAGTAAATAATATCCCTTCTTTTAGTGCGACTATTCCTTTCATATTGACAAATTTCAATGCTTTTGGTACTACTTTCTCATTCATAAACATAAATAATTTCTTTTTCAATGATATCGCTTCCTTTCTTAAATATAGTTTATAATAGTTTTAAAGAAAGCGGAACCGATTCCCTGGCTATTGTAATTTATTACATCAAAAAAAATAAAAGGAATGAATATAATGTTTACCATTGAACAAATCAATCGTTTTAGTGAATTAGAAATCATGATTTACAACTTCATTATCGAGCATCCTAAAGACGTTGCGAATATGTCTATCCAAGAATTAGCTAATCACACACATGTCTCAACAACTACTATCTTAAGATTTTGTCGTTCACTTGGTTATACTGGTTATTCTGAATTCAAATTACAATTGTCTTATTCTCAAAATAACAAAGAATTGGTTTCTCTTCATTCGTTTTATCAAGATATGTCATTCTTAAACAAATATACTGAATCGGACTTTCAAAAAAAGATTGAGGAAGCCGCAACAATTCTTCAACAATCAACTGGGATTATTTGGTTAGGATTTGGTGCATCTGCTGGAATTTGTAAATATGCGGCAAATTATTTTGCAAACACTGGAAAAATAAATCTTGTGATCGATGATCCCTATTTTCACAGCAAAGTTCCTCTTTTTAGTGGAGCGACTTTGGTCGTTCTCTCTGTTTCAGGTGAAATTGATAATACTATACGTATTTTACAACCCTTAAAAGCAAAAGATATTACCGTCCTCAGCATCACGAACTATGATCAATCAACATTATCCAAAATATCTGATTACGTTCTTCCCTACTATATAACTTATAATAAAAATAATGAAATTGACATGACCACTCAATTACCTGTCATGCTCATTATTGAAATGTTAGGCAATAAGTTGATGGAACAAAAAGCGCATTAACGCTTCTAGTCAAAAGTATATGGTCCTATTTAACGCAACAGTAAATACACACCTTTCTTTGTCTACGTATTGAATTTCTTGATGCAATCTGTCTAGGAAACAGAATACCTTTGAGCACTGAACAACAAAAAGCCAGACCTCTTCGCAATCGGTCTGGCTTTTTCACGTGAATTATTACTGAAAAACATGGCAAAGTCTAAGATAACTACTTCACCAAAATCTGATCTCCCACCATGATTTCAGGTGGGCAATCTGGTTCGATGACTACTGAGCCAGGGAGGTCAGCACCATCTGTTTCTCGAAAATACAAAGAAACATGTCCTAGTTCATTCAAACTTTGGTTCGCGTGCTCGCCGACTTTTTTGATGTGATAGGTCATCGTGCCAATCACTATTTGGCCGCCTTCGCATAATTGTGGTGCCTTTCCTTTGATGCCATCATGGACAATGGAAATCTCTTGGAGCTCTGGAGTAGCTTCCGGTCCAAAGAGAATGATGATTCCTTCTTCTAAAAAATCATCTACCAAAGAACCGATTGAGGTGATCGTCCATTTGCTCATCACTTTCCCCTCTTTTCTACTTGGATGATTTGAATGTCGTATTTTGTAACTGACGCAATTGCCATACCGTTGTACTTTGGTCTAAAGTCACATCTTCCTCTGTGATGAATGTGCCAGCAGAAATAGACCGTTTGGCCACGACTGTACCAGAAATCAAGCCAATGGGAATATGTCCATTGTCGGTCATGTCTTGGTGGGTTTCTAACACCCCACGTACACAATAGCCGCCAATCCCATCTAATATCTCTCCAGCGGCGATGTCTTTCTTTACAACAGCAACGGTTTCAGAGATAGGTCCGCCTTGTGGTACGATAGCATGGTCTTGTTGCAAGACTGCTTTGGCAATTGTTAGTGGTGTTTCTAAACTTGCTAAATGATATGGTCGGTAGAGAATGTGATGATCTCTTTGCCCTTTTTTCATGAGATAGTTCAGCTCATTTGAGACTTCTTGGTTTTGCCCTTTCACAATCACGAAGACGCCGGGTGCAAGTCCATCGACATACTCCACCACTCCGAATTGACTAAGTACGCCACCATTTGTTTGTAAATCAAGATCCGCTACTACCGTATCCAAATCACCTGATAGACCATGCATGCCGGTTTTATCTGGCACATAGCCAATCGCATTGGACAGTAGATTCATTTCTGCCATTGTTTTGGTTCCATCTTGGAAGGCAGCTAGCATATGTGCCGCCATATGTTTTGACTCTGCTTCTTTGGCTGCTGTCGTTGGATTGGCATGGATTTGCAAGGCATTGTTTTTGCCTTTGCCGGCAACCAACACTTCCATGCCCATCGAACGCGCAAACTCAAAAAGCTCGACAATAGCAGCTGGTTCATCTCCATCTGAACCGGTATACACTAAGTCAGCGCTTTGGTAAAGCTGATGCATCAATGGGCCAATCGTGATATCGACCTCGACATTCAGCAAAACCAAATGCTTTTTAGCCATTAATGTTTCTAAGGCTATTTTCGCACCAACTTCCGGTACACCTGTCGCATCCACGATGACTTCTGTCTGGGGATCATGGATGATTTCTTTGTAATCAGAAGCAATCATTACACTATGCTTGTCTTCTGACGAAGCCGTATATAATTCTTTTGCGTGACGTGCTTGATCTAGAAATAAATCACTGATTCCTGTGACTTGCATGCCTGGAATCGATGCGATTTGCGCAATCATCCCTCTGCCCATTTGTCCTGCACCGATTACGCCAACTTTGATTGGATTGCCAGCTGCTTGGCGTTCAATTAATTGTTGATAAAGTGTCATGTCTATTTCCCCCTATTGTTTGTCGATTTACTTCTCTTTTCACTTGTTCTCTCGCCTGTGCTATGGCTTTTTGTTCTGTTTTACTAACTGATTGACATGGCGACAGATAGGATTCTCCGTGCCATTCTGGTAGTTCTTTGAATCGTGCAAACATACTAATGCCTCGCATAGCTTGCAGACAAACGACCTTCTCATTTTCATCGACCACCAACAATACGATTGTGGATCGAATAAGTCCCTTATGCTGGCCAATTGCTAGGTAGCCTGTTTTGTATTGCGCCTGTGTTTGTTTGATATGCGTTTGTATGTTACGCCATTGCCATGCAGTCATAGAGATTCGCATGGACATGACGACGAGTATAACGATGATGAATGGCATTTGGCTCATTTTTCTTCAGCCAATAGATTCACTATCCGCTTGGCCAAAATTCTTGGTGAATTGGCAAAATTACCGTATGTGGATCCCGCAATATGTGGTGTGATCGTCAGGTTGTCCAGTGACAAATATGGGTGATCTGCTGGCAAAGGTTCTTGTTCAAAGACGTCGATTGCAGCTCCAGCAATCCTTTGGTTCTGTAATGCCTCAATCAGGTCTGGCTCACTAATTAGTCCTGATCTGGCACTGTTGATGACAACTGCATTGGCTTTCATTTTGGAAAAATGTGTATGGTTCAACATACCTCTTGTTTCTTCGGTCAATCGATAATGCATCGATATAATATCTGCTTGCTCAATCAGATACGACAGCGATACTTGCTGATCGATTGTTGCTCCATTGTAATACGCATCATAAAAGATGATTTTTCCACCAAATGGTCGTAATAAATTGGCCACTCTCTGTCCAATCGCACCGTAGCCAATCAAACCAATCGTTGATTCTTTCAATTCAGGGGCCAATATACCGTTTGGATACGCTTTGACCCATTGATTGTCTTGTAATTTCTGATGTCCTCTGGCAATATTGCGTATTTCCGATAAAATCAAGCCAATAGTGAATTCCGACACACTGGTTTCGCTGCGCCCCGGGGTGTTGATTACGTGAATACCTCTAGACGCAGCATACTCGACAGCAACGTTCTCAATGCCAGCACGTAAGACACCTACACCCTTTACCTTTGTCGCTTTGTCTAAGGTAGTCTTTCCGATGGGTGCGAATTGAGTGATGATCCAGTCGTATTGGTCAATTCCTTCTAATAGGGCTTCTGGCAATGGAATTGCGTCACTTCCTTGTTGTTCCAATGTTATATTGTCTTTTTGCAGATTATCTAAAGATGAATGGTGCCACATCTTGATATCAATGTCGAAGCCGGCTTCAACTAAGTCGGTTAAGCCGGCTTTCATCATTTTGGGATCGATAAATAAATCGGCGATAGCCAAACATTTCATTTCCCTTCCTCCTTCTCCTCTGGTTGATTCATCACAACGGAGACACGAAAACTACCTGGGGTACTGGCACAGACAAAGGCTTCATGGATTTGCCCCAACGGAAATTGCTTCTCCACTAATTTTGATACATCCACACGTTTGGTATTTAGCAAGAAGGCGGCAGTTGCAAAGTCCGCCAATGTTGATCCATACGTGCCAACCAGCTCTAACCGCCGATAATGGATTGTGTTGGAATCAATCTCCATCTCCGGTGCGGGGTAACCTGCAGCATATAAAGAGATTTTGCCGTCTTTGGCTTTAACCATTTGAAGGGCTTGATTATTGGCAATCGTGGCACCCACTGCGACAATCACTACATCTGCCCCCCGCCCATTGGTTCGATTCTTTACTGCTTGAATGGGATCTTCTGCGTTGGCAGTGATGGTTTCGAATCCCATGGCTTGTGCGGTAGCTATTTTTTTGGGCATAATTTCTGAGACAATGACTCGGGCACCAAAAGCTCTTGCTGTCTCAGCATTCAATAGCCCCATTGTGCCACCACCAATGACAACAACTGTATCAATACCGCCTCTCAAGCGTAACTTGTTGAGATTTTGGACAACGGAAGACAACGGTTCTACAAAGGCTGCTTCACTAGGCGATAAGTCAGTATCTAATTTGACGAAGGATTGCGCTTTACGGACAAAGTAATCTGCAAACCCGAAGATCCCATAGTACGTACCTGAGTAGTTTTTGCCAAATTGTTGAATATTTTCGCAGCCTGTGACTTCCCCTTGCTTACAGGCTTGGCAATACCCGCAATAATCATAAACCACGGCTACGCGATCGCCGATATTGAAGGTGTCTTCAACTGCCTCGCCTTTGGCCATCACAATGCCGGTACATTCATGACCACCTGCCATAGGATAGCCTTGGTGTTCTCGTAATCCTTGCCATTGTTGATAATCCGTTGTGCAGATATTGCACACCTCTTGTTTCACCAAAAGTTCATCTGGCTGAATCTCTGGCAGAGGCAATGTCCGTACTTCCATCTTTCCCTGCGCAACCAAACAACCAAATTGACATGTTTCTGGCAACATCATCTTCATCTCCCTCGTTCTTTCTTCTTGTCATGCTACAACCCAATAGAAAATAGATAGGCAATGCCCACGGCCAATGGCCCTGTGATCAACCTTGAAAACAATACAGCAGGTACGCCGGTCGTAATCGTCTCCGGTTCTGCTTCTCCTAAGGTCATTCCAACAGGCGCAAAGTCACAACCAACTTGTGAATTGATAGCAAACAGCGCTGGCAAGGCATAATGAGGCGGAATATTCCCATTGGCTATTTCAGTACCAATCAGCAAACCGATGACTGCTGCGATGACTGCCCCAGGCGCCAATAACGGTGATAGGAAAGGCAGACTGGTAATAAAACCTAAGACAACTAATCCAAGAAGGCTGCCAGCTAACGGAGAAAGTCCCACAGCTATCCAATCGCCAATACCCGTATAATTGATAATACCGATCAACGTTGCGACAAAAGCCATAAACGGCAAGATATTGGTCATGACCGTATCTATGGTTTCCCGACCTGCTTGATACATGATATTGATGAACTCCCCTGCGATTCGACCGATTTTGTCAATGAAGCCAATCACACCTTTATTTTTGACGGGCTGTTCTTCTGCTTTTACGGTCACTGTTGTTTCAGATGTGTCAATTGCTGGGGTTTTACTTGTGTCCTCAGGTTGATGCAGGTTGCTTGGTTCGCCTTCGATCGTGATGCTTTCCAGATCATTGATGGTTGTTCCCGACACAAAAATATCTTCTGTCATAAATTTAGCCAATGGTCCCGAGGGCGCTTGAAGTTTGACATTGACTGTTGGAATCCGCATCCGCGGGTATGTACCGCATCGAGCCGTTCCACCACAATCTATAACTGCCGCAAGTGTTTCTTCTTTAGCTACCGGATTTTTGAAGGCATCAACGGCCGTCGTATGGGTCATTTCTGCTAACTTGTGGGCAACCGGATGGATCCCACCTCCCGTGACACTGATGACATATTTCTTTTGTTCGTCTGGGATAACGGTCAATGGACCGCCCCAGCCGCCTTTTCCTTTGTGAATCTTTACTGCTCTAACCATTCATTCTCCCCCTTAAGCAACTGCTTGTTTCTGATTTCGCCGGGCCAACAGTTGGGCAATCTTCTCGGTGATCATGCCGCGAATCAAAATAATGACAAAACCGGCTAACAAGTAGCGCAAAGCCAATTCGCTTTGGTTTGCAACCTCGCCAAAACCGGCGGCTACACCTAAGTACACAAATAATTCAGCCGAATTGGCATGAGGAAAGAGACCAACAATAGGGTGCAACATAGACACAGTGGCATCATAGTACCCCGCCTTGTGCTCTTCTTTGAGAAAACGGCCAAATGTATAACACATCGGATTGGTAAGGAAAAAGCAAGCAAGAAACGGAATCAAGGTGTAACGTAAAAAGAAGAACTTGGTGCATTTCTGCATAAAACCAAATACACGGTCTTCTCCAATAATTTTAACAAGAGCATTGACGAATAATATCAAGGTAATCAGCAAGGGAATGATACCAGTCAAGAAACCCATAAAGGTTTCTGCCCCGGATTCAAACATGCCAATAAAATGGTCAGATAATGTGACTAAAAAATCCATTTCGTTCCTCCTTCTTAGATAAACTGCTGTACTGTGCAATCAAACGAATAGAAACCAAAAACTGCCCTTCTTTATCTAGGATCAGAAGATTGATCCCGATGCTTATTTCAGCGATAGGTGGCACAAGTTGGTGCGACGTGTATATTTTCAAATTATACCTATGCCTTGGTTCAACTATGACTGCCTATTTTCGTGCCACCTATGTGCTTTGCGGTCTCAGTAGTTGGCAGCTGCTGAGACTAGAAAAGACGTTGCGGTACTGCGCTGGTACCGAGGGTATACCCATCATTCATTTCAAATCGTCTATCCTTTATCAAACAAAGCAAAAAGGCACTGGACGGGTGTCCAATGCCTGTGAAATAGCGAAATAAGCGTATAGCAGCACGTATTTTTTTCACGAAAAAGGTGGAAAACCACTAGAAATGAATCCGCTTTTTCGGTACAATAAACACGTTGATGCCTACGGGTATCAACTATGGCAACTTGATTGGTCATTCCGGTATAGTTGGTGACTAGTCAGGGCTTCGTATAGGTGCGCCAACACCTTACGAAGTGCCTATTTTTTTGGTTTCTATTCGCTTACTAGTTTATCTGAAAGCGGTTTAGGTTTGCAAGGGGAACATTTGCGGTGAGGGGTTTAATAACATGGGGATTGGGGTGCATATATAAGGGAGGGGTAAAAATAACAAAAAAATCTGCACAGCGGTTGGGCTTTGCAGATTTCCATGCTTTATTCTACTTCTTCACTGCTTTGTGTCAAAAACTCATAATAATTTGGTTCTACTGGATCTTGTAACTTAACTCTAATTCAACTACATTTTTTAGCTTTCCATCGGTCGTAGGTTTTTGTAATTGCTGAATCGTTTCTTCAATTGGTGTTAATTCACCTAAATAATAGAAGTCTGTTTCATTGTCTTTATTATTATATTTTCGCTTAATAAATAAATGAATATGCCAGTCATCTGCATTTTTTAAAATCTGAACTTCTTGTGAAGCCAATGTTCTTGGTGATTTGGTGAACCATTTGAAAGTACTCTCATCAATGAACTCATCTTCATACGCCATTAATGAACCTTTAAAGTCTTTTCCTTTATGCAGTGTAACGAATATAGCGAAATGTTGATTGCTATGAGTATAACCACCTATAATCTGTTCATTATATTTAAACTCCATATTTAACATTCGTAAAACATCTTTTCGCCGATACTTCTCATAAAGGTTAAGCGGCTTGGTTATATCATATCGTTGCGATTTGGCTAATCCAGTATCTACCAAGTCTTTCAATAATTTAAGGAAATAAGGATTCTGACGGTATGATTTGAAATTATCTGTAACCGCTAATCCCCGATCAGTTAATGTAAACATTCTCGAAGCTAGATAGCTTTTCCTAGTTCCTTTTTCGTAGAAAGAAAGATCTAAAACATGGACTGCTGATTCGATCGTGTCTTTCGTATAATACACATTCAGTCCATCAAACAGCTGCTTCATTTCAGAAAATGTTAAGTTATTTCTTTCTGTATTTATGAATTGGTCAATAAGCAACAATTCATGAGGTCTAATCCCTAGCAACAGTTCTACTGAAACGAACCGTAATGCTAAGTTCTCTGCTTCTGATATTTCACCTTCGGCTTCACCTATTTTTTTCAAGAAATGATAATACGTTTTTTCTTTCCCGCTGATAATTAATGGATCAATGCTATCCATTTTTTCAAAATCCAGTAGATAGGGTACACGATTTAAGCGATGTTTAGCTTTGTAGAAGCTATCCTTCAAATCCGCTAACGTATTTAAGCGCACTTGATCAATTGATTTGAATATACGTTCTTTAGCTACTTTTTCGAAGTTAATGGAAGATAATCCAGAAATATAAGTGACATCAACAGTATCTCTACGAATGTTATTTTTGTTTCTAGAATTGTCTCCCGATAATGCCATTGGAATCATATAGTTATTTTTATAATTCCCAATGAAATCAATGACGGTCACAAACTCTTTGGACGGATGTTTTCTTAATCCTCGTCCAAGTTGCTGGATAAAAATAATGCTTGATTCGGTATTTCTTAGCATCACTACTTGATTAATTTTGGGTATGTCTATCCCTTCATTAAAAATATCGACTGTAAAGATATAATTTATTTTGCCATTTTCAAGTTTTTGAACCTCTTGCTCACGTTTTTCTAAATTGTGATCGCCAGTAAGATAGGCACTTGGAATCCCCCTTTGTGTAAATAGTTCTGCCATTCTCTGTGCTTCTTCTTTACGACTACAAAAAACTAGCCCTTTCGGTACATTACCTGAGCAACCATAATAGTCAATTTTTTGAATTAAAAAATCAACTCTTTCCTGATCCATCAAATAATTCAAATCAGATGTTTCGTCAATAACATGACCATCTTTTTCATAATCGGTAACGCCAAAATAGTAAAAAGGACATAGCATATCTTCTTCTAATGCCTGCTGTAGACGTATCTCATAGGCAATATTATAATCGAATAATTCAAAGATATTAAACCCATCAGTCCGTTCAGGTGTCGCTGTCATGCCTAACAAAAATTCCGGCTGAAAGAAATCGATTGTTTTCCTGTATGAGCTGGCTCCAGCTTTATGGACCTCATCAATTAATATATAGTCAAATGCATCGGCACCTAATTCGTTTTGATAACTATCTTTAGAAATAGTTTGAATTGTTGCAAACAAATATTTAGCCGACGTATTTTTTGAATTGCCTGATAAAATACCAAAGTCTGCATCATCACCACTGATAATTTTTTTGAACGATGCCATTGCTTTTGTTAAAATTTGTTCTCGATGTACAATGAACAGCATACGCTTCGGACTAAATTGATGCACATCAAAGCCGGCAAGATATGTTTTACCTGTACCTGTCGCTGAAATCACTAATCCTCTTTTAGCGCCGGTTTGTCTTAACTCTTGTAGATTATTTAGCGCTTGCTTCTGCATTTCATTTGGGACCACATAAGGTGGGTATGATTTTTGTTGAATATCCTCAATCCATTTTGTTACTTTAAGACCCTGATAATTTTCTTCAAAGTTTTCTACCCATTAACGGGTCAAGGGAACAGCCGCTTCCCATTCTTGAATCAGATGTTCTTCTATTGTTGAGATCATCTCACCATTATCGTTGGAAGTAAGTTTGACGTTCCACTCATAATTTAATTTTAAAGCGGACATTGTTAGATTTGAGCTACCGATAATAAAGGTTTTATGGTCTTCTTTATCAAATAAATAACCTTTAGAATGGAAACCTTTTTTAGGTGAGATTCTTACTTCGACATTGGGAATGTTTAGCAGCGAAGCAAATGCTTTCGGTTCATTGAAACCTAGATACGTTGATGTTAAAATTTTTCCAGCAATTCCTCTTTCTGCTAAATCTGCAAGTTGCGCTTTGATTGCATTTAGACCATCTTGTGTAATAAAAGCAACTGAAATAAAGAAGGACTGACAGCTATTCATTTCTTGGTGTAACGTCGTTAATAAATAGTCTTTTTTTTCAGGATTATTCACAATAAATTTCGGATTCAGTTTGTCACTTGCTATTGTCTTATCGATGAATGCTTTTTGCAGTGCCCGCTCTAAATACTCCATTTTATATGCTCCCTACATCATATCTCATTAATTTTTCAACAGTTGGCACATCTGCTGGTGCCCATTCTACTGTCTGCAATTCTTCAGGTGATAGCCACTTTACTTGTATGTGTTCTGTTAATTGTGGCTCTCCTTCATCTAATGCACAAATAAAGGTAGTTAGATTGACGAAACCAAAATCATATTCATAACGACAAAATTCAAAGTCTTCCTCTTGAATGCTTACTTGTATCCTAAGCTCTTCTTCTAACTCACGTCTAAGCGCTTGCACTTTAGTTTCATCTTGTTCGATCTTGCCACCAGGAAATTCCCACAGGTTCGCTAATGATCTTTCAGGTCCTCTTTGACAGCATAAAATCTTCCCATTTTTGATAATGATCGCACCAACTACATGTATTTCTTTTTTCATATATAACCCTCTTATCTTGATAGTATTCTTCTTATTAGGATCGCATAAAAGTTCAAATGAGGCAACAAGTTAATTCATGGCTAATATGTAATACACTATCATTTTGAATGCAAATTTATTTCCATTTTTAGTTCACAAAAAATCAGGCCCAGTTTCATTTTAGATATCAAAAAACATATCGTTCTCTCTTACGATTAAATCACGACAAAATAACCAACTAAGAGGACGATATGCTATATGAATGATTCTATCAAAAAATTGTTGAGGATGACCGATACAAATTTTTATCTTTTCTTTTTCACAAGATATATCCTTTTTCTTTAATTTGACACATAAATTTTTCCATTGGATCAATAATTAAACAAAGATGTATTCCATAAATCCATGTATTATTAGAGGTCTTTTAAAATTAGTTTAATGCCGAAAAAAGACAATATACATGCCATAATTAAATATCTAGCTGCATTAATACTCATTCTTATATTGTACTCCGTTGTGGGCATATCTTCAAAAGAACGAGGCTCAATAAAGTTATTTAAAAATATTAGTATCAGCACACCAACAACTAATAATAGAATTCCTATTGTTTTTTTCATTAAGAAACCTCCTCAGGTCTATTTATATACAAATTTTTTACTAAATGAAACACCATAAGCTTTTTTTATAGTCCCAGTTCCTTGTTTACTCCATTGGAATGAATTCCAGGGCATCTTATGAACATCAAATGTCTTCGTTTTATAAACTGTCTTAGCAATTAAAGAACAATTCTTAACTTTTTTCTTTCCAACTGTTTTGGGTACTGTATACGGACCGCCAATAATTGAAATTGATGTACTACCAGTAACACTCCATCCTACTTCCCCAGAGATTAATTTATTACTTGCTCCAAACTTCGCACTTACCGTTGTGGATACTGACTTTGTTTGATTTATAGACAATGGAATATCAGGTTCACCTACTGCTATAGCAATTTGCCCTCCGGTATAATTAGAACCAGATTTCACATTATTCACTTTATACCTGGTGACTCCAGCTCTAGTTTGTATACTTTCTTCTGCACTTTCATCAGGTGATAAGATCTCATCAGTAGCTAATTCTGGATTGATAACTACTAATTCATCAATGTTCTCATTATTTAAAAAATCTTGAACTATTTCTTTTTCATTTACTTTAAAATCTTCATTGGTAACAAGAATCTGATGTGAATCACCCACGTTTAACTCTTCTGCACTAGCAAGGTTTACGCCAAATATGAATAGTGATAAACCAAACAATAAACTTAATTACGCCATTTTAATAAATAAAATCTTCCTTCCTTGTTTGATGAAACAAATATCTCATGATTTTACTATTTTTATAAGCAATCATTGGTTTACATGGTGTCAATCAGAGAGCGCACATCTTTGATATCACTTTTTACTTGTATGTGTTCTGTTAATTGTGGCGCTACTTCACCTAATACACAAATAAAGGTCGTTAGATTGACGAAACTAAAATCATATTCATTACGACACAATTCAAAGTCTTTCTCTTGAATGCTTACTTGTATTCTAAGTTCTTATGCTAACTCACGTCTAAGCGCTTGCACTTTAGTTTCATCTTGTTCGATCTTGCCACCAGAAAATTCCCACAGGTTCGCTAATGGTCGCGCCAACTACTTGTATTTCCTTTTCAGATATCCCTCTTAACTTGAGAGTATTCTTCTTATTTAGAATCGCATAAATGTTCAGATGAGGCAACAAGTTAATTTAGAGTTAATTTGTACTATACTAGCATTTGGTTTCAATTTCCAAACAGCTGTATCCGCTCTTCCACTTTTGTCACAGTAAAAGAAACTGTTGACCAAACTGGACCAGCCTCAGCTTGAACATTTACTTCGAATGCAATAACCATAAAAATTGTTAATGTCAGTCCTACAAAAACTGTTCTAGGAAATTTCTTCATAAATAAACCCTCCTATTCCTTTGATACTCTCAATATATATATTCTTTTCAAAATTTGTATAGCACAAATCTGTTTATTCGATAGTAACTAAACCTGCCCATGTAGCCTTAGTGGGCTTTGTATTTTGAGATATATTCATAAAACGTACTCGACAAACCCTTCCCGTCCCACGTATTGTATTGGAATTTTTAGGACCTGCATTAACAATGAGGACACTACAACATCCCTATGCTTGAAAAACAAGGTGGAAGTTTTAATCATCTTGAATTGAAACAGAAATTATCTATTGTAATTTTTTTCACAATAAAGTATATTTTTATTATCTAAACTAAAAACGAGGTGCGTTAATGAAAAAGAAAACTTGGTTGAAGGGTATGATTGGAATGATGAGTATATCTGTAATTTTGTCAGGATTTCCTGTAAATTTGTTTGTTCAGCATGAATCTGGTGAATCAATCCTTGAAAGTGTTGCTTTGGCAAGTGATATTTCAGAGGAAGTTGTTGATGTTCCTACAGATATGGAAATAGAAAGCTTAGCAAAGGAAAAAATAGAAGCATTATCTTTAGAAGAAGATGTTTTTCAGGAAGATTTGGCTACAGCTTTTTCGGAGTATGATTCTGATGAATTTGATATACAACAAATGAATTCTGAACAAGAAGCGATTTTAACAAATCTTGTAGTACAAGAAGCCGATAAAATAAATTTGCCTACCGAAGAAGATAAGGACTCATATGTTCAAGTAATGCTAGATTTTTATGATTCGTCAAGTGAGGTTTATCAAGATATAGAAGCAGGTTCGAAAGTTTTGTTGGAAGAAATTGATGAAAATCACTCGTCTCCTCTAGATCCTATTACAGGTGAAGATGTTTTGGCGGCTTCTCATGGATGGATTTCTAGGAGTTTACTAGCTTCTGTTACTAACACAACAATTACTCTTATTGTTGCTGGTGCTGGCTTTGGTACAATATGGAGTTTTATAAAGAAAAAAGGAGTATCATATGTCAGAAATTATTTTAAGAGCAGAGTAAAAGCGCGAATAATTGCTTGGTTTGGTGCAGCTGTTGGGGTATATGCAGTTTATATTTGGGATTTTCTTATGACTGTCTTAGATCCAGGAGCAAAATTTGCGAAGTGGTTAGATGCACGAGATAAGATCCGTAATAACGGTTGGATTGAGTTGTGGTAGTTATGAAAAAATTCAAGAAAATATGGTTAGTAGCTGTGGTTCTTTGGTTTATTGTCGTAACATTTGTAGATTATTTTTTTGGACATTCAATACGTGCAAATTCTTGGTTTGTTCTTGTTTTTTCAATTGTGAAAACAACAATTATTTTGATCTTTTTATACAAGTTAGTAAGTGACAGACCTAAGTAAGTGAATTAACGAAGGATTCAAGACTTTGCTATGGTCGGGGATGTTGCACCTTTCTTACAAGCTAGGACGTACCGAGTTACTAGAAACGTTTGAGGTAACTGACCCAGATAGTACTGAAAGTATAGAAACGAAGCCGTTTGCTCAATTACAACAAAAGGATCAGCTGCAGTCTTTGTTAGACCACCAACAAAAACTTCTCGATCAGGAACATTTCTCAGACGGTTTAAATAAAGAATCGAAAAGTAAAATTTTTTTAAACTTATTAGAAACACTATGAGCGGCGTTATGAATTTGATCCAACGATCGTTACTGACTGCAAACACAAAATTATTCGGATCGCATAAAAGTTCAGATGAGGCAACAAGTGAATTCAGACTAATTTGTACTAAACTGTCATTCTGAATGCAACTTTATTTCCGTTCATAGCACAAAAAAACATGAGCTCTTCACTCGCTCATGTTTTTTATTTACCTACTAATCTCACCTTGCCACTCAGACATCCCGCCTAAAACATTCACCACTCGAACGCCTTCACTGCTCAAATAACTACAAGCCTGCGACGAACGCCCGCCGGACTGGCAAACGATATAATACGTTTTATCCTTCTCAAATGAGTCGATTTCTTCCACCAATATACTCAATGGCCGATTGATTGCCTGGGGTATGTGTCCTTCTGTAAATTCATCGCTTTCTCGTACATCGATGATCGTTAAAGGTGTTTGTTTGCTTTTTTGATAAAATGCGTCATTGCTGATTGATGGGAACATTTTTGCCACTCCTTTATGTCTTGTGGCTTTATTTAACAGGTGAAGTGGCTTTTTGTCAATTGAACTGCAATAAACCACATCGCTGGATGTGGGTTTGCTTGTTTCAGTAATGATCTTTTGCCGAGTAAATAAAAATTGTGTCATTTTCAACTTTATAAATCAGCCGGTGCTCATCTGTAATTCTTCTGGACCATTTTCCAGATAGATCATATTTTAGTGGTTCTGGTTTTCCTAGAAAAGGGTATCCACGCCTTACCTTTCCATCTCTGCCTCAATTAAATCATGTGTGGTAAATTCACCTTTATTGTACATTATATTCTACGCTAAAGTAAGCGACCTTTTTCTATCTCTTCCTTGAATCATTTTTTCCTATCATAAAGCCAACATTCCCCACAACCACAACGCCACCCAACACCAGCATCAACACAGCCCCGCCATAAAACAAGCCTGACTGGTGCAAGAAAGGAAATAGATGTTGCAGATAGGCGATTGTGAGTGGTGTGGCAGCAGTCCCGATATTGAAGAAGATCAGCAGCAGCGCTGTTTGAGCTGTGGCTTGTTGACTCTTTTGGTTGACTTCATTAAAGACATACGGGACGAAGGTTCGGAAGGAGAAGCCGCATAGGATGACTGCGAGAGAGGCGATCCAGAGATTTGGTGCACGCGCTAAAAGCAGGAGCGCTATGCTCATTCCTAAGAATGACACGGGAATCGTCCATTCCTTAAAGATACGGACTGTTTTGCCGAATACCATGCCGGCTGTCATTGCACCGAACCCGATGAACGCCAATAAATTACTACCATCTGTTGCATCCCCGATCGCTTTATCATAGAGCAAGCCCGTGACCTTTACCGCAATCGACATATAGACAGTCACTGCCAGAAAAAGCAAGATCAGATAATAGATCAGTGTCCGATCAATCGTTGGCCCTGTCTTGGCTTCTTTCTCATTGGATGTGGTTGGTCTGATGTCAGGTACAAACAAACCAAATAGAAAAAGAATTGGTATGGCTAGGGCGTAGACCATAAAGGAATAGCGCCATCCAGTGACCAATAATTGGCCAACCAAAAAGGTGATCAGCATCCCACCAATACCTTCAAAGGCACTTTGCAATCCAATGACTGTCGCCAGATGACCGCCCGAATATAAACCGGCAGCTATCGTATAAAGCAACGGATTAAATAGCCCCACGCCAACGCCAAAGAGGATCCGGCTTAAGAAAAGACTAGTGAAGGAGGTTGTCACCATTGGCAGTAAGCCTGCCAGACAGACAATGCCAATCCCTACTTGGACAGTTCGTTTGTAGCCGATGCGTTGCGCGACTTTGGGACTGATAAGAATGGTTAAGATAATAAATAATGAAGGGATCGTTGTCAAAAGTTCGATCAACGTTTCATTAACGGTAGGATAAGCCTGAGCGATCGCTGGGATATTTCCGGCGATCGCCCCTGCTGAAACAACCAATAAAGAAACGGACAATAAAGAAATCTTCCTTAGTTGCGCCATTGATTATTCGAAGATTTCTTTTGCCAATGCAAAGGCACTCCAAGCTTTTGGCCAGCCTGCGTAAAAAGCCAAATGTGTGATCAGCCCAACGATTTCGTCTTTGGTCACACCATTGGTTTTTGCGATCGTCAAATGTGCCTCCAGTTGTGGGGCACCCATTGCCAAAAGTGCCGCACAGGTGATCATACTTCTGTCATGGGCAGACAAGGTGTCTTCTTTTGCCCAGACTTCTCCAAATAAAATATCATCGTTCAATGCTGCAAATTGTGGGGCGAATTCGCCTAGTTGCTCTCTGCCAGCTGTTTGTTTTTTCATCATAAATCTCTCCTTCTTATTTGTCTAAGTTGTTGTACCATTCATCTGTGACTGGTTCCAACCATTCTGGGGTGCCTGCGGTGATCGCGATATGCGTGAACCAGCTATCCTTTGCGGCACCATGCCAATGTTTGACGCCATCATGAGTGGTAATGACATCTCCAGCTTGTAAGAATTGCGCTGGTTGACCTGCTTCTTGGTACCAGCCTTCTCCCCCTGTGACGAGGAGTAATTGGAACCCATCATGATGAATATGCCAGTTGTTGCGGCAGCCTGGTTCAAAAGTCACGTTGCCGACACCAACATTGATTGCTGGATCAGCGATTAGGCTTTGCAAGTAGCTTTGCCCGATAAAATATTGTGCATAGGCATCATTTTTTTCTCCGATTGGGAAGATCAGACCGTCTTTTACTTCTTCATGTTTGCTCATATTACTTTCCTCCAGTATGTTGATTTCGCCCTACAAAAAAAACGAGAGGTACGATGTATAGCATCATCGTACCTCTCGTTTCACTATTCGTCTAATGCTCTTTTTAGATCATACTATGCTTTGAAGGCATGTTTGAAGCGCGTAATGATTTCTTGCACTGCAGGTGTTTGCATCCGTTCTTTCCACACCAATAGACAGTTTGTCTGGATCGCTGGTTCCATGGGAATAAACACGGTATGATCAGCTGCTCGTTTCGTCACAGCACCTTCAATCGTTAAGGCGATTCCCACGTTATGTTCAACCAATGGCAAAGTATTGAACAATAAATTGAAATGGCCAACGATCGAGAGCTGTGCCATTGGCACACCAGCCCACGAAGCCAGTAACCGCTGCACTTCTTCTCTATTGGAACACAGCAACGGCAGTCCTTGAATATCTGCTGGCGTCAACTGGTTTTTGCGTGCAATGGGCCAATCTTTTGACACTAAGAACCCCCATGTTTCTTCTCGTGGCAGCTTTAATACATGGACATTTGTCAAGGATGCTGGTTCCAGTAAGACAGCTAGATCCAACAATCCTTTGTCGAGTTTGTCACTGATATCATCACTAGTGCCCGTCACCAAGTTGAAGGTGACTTTGGGGTAATCCTTGACCATTTCTTCCAGCATCATGGCAACAGTGTCCGAATTATCTGCTTCCACACAGCCGATGGTCATCACGCCTTCAAGCTGCGCCTGCTTCCTTTCAGCAAAGTTCTGATCTAATTTATCACTAAGAAGAATCAACTCTTCTGCCCGCTCTTTGAGAAAAAGGCCATCCGGCAATAAATACAGCTGGTTCTTTTCTCTGCGAAACAACGGCACGCCCAAGGTTTCTTCTAACTCGCGAATCTGACGACTCAAGGTAGGTTGTGTGATATTCAATAGTTTCGCTGCTCTTGAAATATTGCCTTCTTGGGCAACTGTCCAAAAATAACGTAAAAGTCTGATTTCCATCCTGTGCCTCTTCTTTTTTTATTTTTACTATAGCAGATTTATGGGGATAATGCGCTATCGACTTTTTTCAAGGTTTATCGTCTTGAAATCTACTTTATACGTACTGATAATAGACAATTATAAGGCAAATAATCAAAGCCAAAAAAACGACAATGACCTTTGTTGTGCTTTCTAGACTATCTGTCTTCATTTCAAACTTGGCCGGTCTAAAAGTAGGATTCAAGGTTTTCGTCTGATAGTCAACTGAACTAGAAAAGAAACTATCTGAAGGAATCATAAAAATGAACATCACGCCATAGATAATCGCTGCAAAAATGAATGGGCTGAAATCAAATATATGACCAACAATCAATCCAATAATCATTGGCACACCTATATATAATATGGTTCTGAGTAGGATCAAATAGCTTTTTTTAATATTAACTCCCCCTTTTTTATTTCACTCAAAAACAAATTCCCTCTTATGGTCATTCAATCCGTCAACATACGTGACAGCCATCACGATTCTTCCTGCGGCTTCCTCGAAATCAACGACTTTAAGCTCGAGTGAATATTTTTTTGTATTGCTATCGATATACCCAACGATTGTCTGAGCTTGACCATTGATCATCAAGGATAGACTACTCTCACCGCTGATCTCGTTATCAGGGATAGCTGCTTCTGCAGAATGGATTGTATCGCTGTGATATATGGTTTCTTCTCCATTTTGATACTGTCTTGTCAGGGTCATCGACTGTTGAATCGTCCCTTGCGCATTGATGATCGACAGGTCTTTTTTGGGGTGAGTGAGAAAGAAAACAGCTGCGCCTAAGACAATGATGAGCCCACAAAATAATACGCCGATTCCAATCTTTTTCTGGTTGCTTGTCATAATACTTGTCATCCCTTCTCTACAACGTATCCGGTTGATGATAGACATAGATTGCAGCTGGCACTGCATCTAACTGATCGAATTCTGTAAAAAATGCATGATACGTATTTGCTTCTTTATTGTATACAACCAACCATTGGTGTGAAGGAACGCTTTCAAAAGCATAGTACACCAACGTGGCATCTTCATCTAGGATAAGCAACTGCTGGGTGATATTTTCTTCGACCGCCAAATATTGATGAAATGACTGGCCATGATATGTGATAGCATCTATCGATTCATATGGAAGTTGGTCAAAAAATGTGATAGGTATCGTCTTCACATGGTTGGCAACATGCAGAACGCGAATCAATTCCATTTCGGCATGAAGTGTATAGAGATGATAGTCCATTGGCTCTTCATCAGTGACTTGATACAGTTTTTCTTTTGAATCAAAAACCTCTATTCGATTGCGCCCGTTTGTGAGATAGCCCAAAAAGTCGCCTTCGTCTATATGTTCTGCATTGTAGACGGGATAGTACATGGCCTCGTTGAATTGTAGGCTGCTGTCTTCATCTTGTATAATCCCAACAATATGTCCATTGATATAATTGCTATAAGCATAAAATATGATGCTACCGATGAGCATGATACTGATAAGTACAAATATGCTTTTTTTCACAAAATCACCCCTTTACATGCTGCTGTCGTCTACATGCTTCGCATCGACTTAGTCATAGTATATCTTACCCTTCAAACTAAATAAATACTCTCTTGTTGGCAAAAGTTGAGCGATTGAGGCCTTGAACGCCTCAGAAGAAAATTATATACACAAAAATGACAGCCGAAGCAATCAATATCTGCTTTTGGCTGTCATTTTTGGACTGCATGTTCCAGAATAAAGCTTCTCTATTTCCTTATTGCAGCAGTTCTTTTAACCCGTCCACACGGCTGACCAATGGTTTGCCTAATGCTTTTTCAAAGTCATCGCTGTAAACTGCCAGTTGATTGTCTCTGATATCTTGTTGGAAAGTCAAAAAGATTTCCGCTACTGATTGCGGCAGTCCTCCTGCCACCAAGTGCCGTACAAAGCCTTGATCATCGGTGGCCACGATCTCTAGATTTTTACCAGTTGCTTCTTTTAGGGCTGCGCCCAATGCTTCATACGTGATTGGTGCCCCTGATAATTCAAGAATCTCAGGAAAGTCCTTACCAGCTAATGCATGGGCGGCAACTTCGGCATATTCTCTTCTCAATGCCCAGCCAGTCTTGCCTTCTCCTGCAGCGTACACAAACTTACCCGTTTTGAGTGCTTCACCAATAAGCAATAATTCGTTTTCCAGATACCAGTTGTTGCGCAAAAATGTATGGGCAATCCCGCTTTCGCCAATCAATTTTTCCGTAAAGATATGGTCTGCAGCTAACGCAGTTGTCGATTTTGTGGCCTCAGCGTAACTTGTGTAGGCAATATATGAGACACCCGCTTCTTGCGCCGCTTTCACAACATTGGTATGTTCCGCCTGACGATTGTCTGTGCCGCCTGACACAAATAGCAAACGATCGATACCTGTCAAAGCCTCTTTCATCGAATCTAGATCAGAATAATCCCCGATCCGCACATGAAAGCCCGCTTCTTTCAACGCAGCGCCTTTTTCTTCACTCCGAACCAACGCATAAATCTCTTCTTGAGGTACCAACTCTTTCAAAAATTGTAGCGCCAATCCGCCAAATCCACCTGTTGCACCAGTGACTAAGTAGGTCATTTATCATACACTCCTTCATTTTTGATGTTTTTTAGTTGTAATTAACATAGTTACAACACCATCATACGCAGTCTGGTGTGTTTCGTCAAGTAAAAGAATACGCACCGCCCTAGCTAGACAAAAAAACGCAATCTTCATTAGATTACGTTTAGTTTATAGACGTGTGTTGAGATTACGTATCCCCAGCAACACTTTCTCACATATACGCTTCCATAATATCCATGAACTGCTGAAAGGAAATATATTTTAGTTGTTCCACATCATAAGGAAGCAACGCTGCGACCTTGTTTTCGGCTTGTTCAGCCACATAATACACTGTTTTCCCCAAAGAAATGGCTATGCCCAATTCAAATAATGTTGTGGCATCAACATCACCAGCCATATATACTAGTTCACTTTTTTTGATAGCCGCTATCGTTGCTGCCAAAGAATCATTCATGCCTGTAACTATCGATACCTGTCCCTGAATGCTAAATCCGATAGCTTGTTCATCCATCGAAAAAAGATCGCCCTTTTGGTGTTTGGGGTTGGTAGATATGTGATAGATATACGTACCATTCGATTCTTTATCCATTCGCTTGCTCCTTTCCAGAGATTGATTCTGATATTCATCCATTCATTTGGCACTTCAGACTATGATTCATGGTGCTGCATCATACCTGTCTGCACCCCACCATTTCGGCAGCAATTCTTTTAGTGTCACGATTTCTCTTTTCTGGTAATCCACCATAAAAGCTATTTCCACATTTTCCTGATCCAATTGCATCAGAAACTCTCGACAGGCGCCACAGGGCATACCGCCGACTGCTGCGGGTGCTTCATCACGAAAGGTGATGATCCTGTTGATTTTGGTCTGTTTGCTTTGTTGATACATATTAAAGGCGGCTGCACGTTCGGCGCAAAGATGGAAAACACCAGCTGTAGCTTCAAAACAATACCCGGTATAAATTTGCCCATCGCCGGCTTCTAAAGCACAGACGACATGCTCAGCATAGATAAACGGTGATACTTCATGCGGATTGTACAGTGCTTTTGCTTCTTGATAGAGTTTCTCCCAAATATCCATATAGACCCCTTTCAGTTATGACCAATTAGGATTCAATTATACCATTGTTCAATGAAACAACGATGCTTCTACCTATATCATGGTATAGTATACCAAAAGGAGTGGTTCACATGCTTACAGCTACATCGAGGATGCAAGGAAATTCTGTAGTCATCACTTTACCATCTAATCATGAACACAAGCCTATGGCCAATCAAGACTATATTGTTGTGTATGCCGAAGATGGGACGATCTTTTTGGTTCCGAAGGTAGAAGACCCTTTTTTAATAGGCGATGAAGCTGCTTTTTATGAAGCAGATGAATGGATGGCTCTCTTACCCGGGGGAAGAGAACTTATTTGATGACAGATGACAAGCGCTATATTACCTAGAAAAAGACGCTCTAGCCTAGTCATGCTTACATATGAATTTAATCTATAGCGGATTACTTCAACACCGACTATTCTATAGCTTCTATGTAAAAAAATCAGGCATCAACTCACAACGAGGATGCCTGATTTTTTATTTATTCGATGGTCACACCAACAATCCCTCGCATTACCATTTTCAAAAACTGACTTTACTCAAACCTCCGGCAGATACCCCAGCAACGCCGCAATATTCTCTGCTGAAGTAGCCCAGCTTGTCGCAAAACGTACGACTTCATGATGGTCATCGTAGTTTTCCCATCGAGAAAATTTGACATGCGACTCCAAGGTTTTCAACGTGTCCTTGTGCAGGATAAAAAATTGTTGATTTGTGGGTGAATCTAAGTACATAGGGTAGCCTTTGGCAATCATGCTTTCTTTGAGTATCATTGCCATCTCAACGGCATGTTGACTGATTGTTAGATACAAATCATCCATATACAATGTATCAAACTGAATGCCTAAAAGTCGACCTTTGGCCAGCAAGGCACCATGTTGCTTGATAAATGTAGTGAAATGCTTGGGTTCATTTTGTTTAGTAAAGACGACAGCTTCTCCGCAAAGTGCGCCTATTTTGGTGCCGCCGATATAAAACACATCACTTAGTGCGGCGATATCCGCAAAGGTCAGATCTGCTTGCGGACTGGCTAGCCCATACCCCAAACGTGCACCATCAATAAATAAAGGAATCTCATAGTCCTGGCATACTTGAGACAATTTGGTCAATTCTTCTTTCGTATACAACGTGCCATATTCTGTGGGATAAGAAATATAGACCATCCCTGGGTACACCATGTGCGTGTGATTGGCATCGGCATAAAATGTTTGCAGATAGTTGGCTACGGATGCGGCCGATAGTTTTCCCGCCTCGGCAGGAATCGTCAATACTTTGTGGCCGCTGTATTCGATGGCACCAGCTTCGTGGGTGCTGATATGGCCGGTATCGGCAGCAATCACGCCTTCGTAACTGCGCAATAGGCTATCGATCACAATTTGATTTGTCTGCGTGCCACCGACAAGGAAGTGAATGGTCGCTTCTTTTAGTCCAATCGCTTCTCGAATTTTTTCCTTGGCCGATTGAGTGAATATGTCTGTGCCATAGCCGCTTTCTTGCACCATATTGGTTGCGGCAAATCGGTCTAAAATAGCGGGGTGAACCCCTTCCGCATAATCATTTTCAAAAGATAGCATTAGATTTCCTCCATTTCATTTGGCACGACTTTTTCGAGTATTGTCGTAATCTTGTCCATGGCACCAACGAGTGTCTGTAGCTCCTCGTTATCCAAGTGTTCTGTTAGTCCCTGCACTTTCTCATTCGACCGTTCTTCGATAAAGTCATTTAGCTGTTGGCCTGCTTCTGTCAGGTAGAGATGATAGACACGGCTATCCGCTGGATCTTTCTTCCGATAAATCTGCCCGTCTTTTTCGAGCTTTGACAGCATACGGCTTAAATAGCTTTTTTTTATCATCAAGTACTGAGTCAGAGCATTGGCGGTGACACTAGGCTGTCGGCTGATTTCACCGAGGATCCGCATTTCCACCATTGAATACTTTGAATCAAATACTTTTTGGTCAAACATCCCTAATATGCGGGCGTAGTAGCGATTGAAGGTTCTGATTTCTTCGATAGGCATCGTTTTTCGCTCCTTAGTTTACTTTTTAAACTATATACAGTCTACGCCTTTTGGTTTATTTTGTAAACTAAAAAAGAAAATTGACGTCTTTTTCTTACAGATGTTGATCAAGGTATAGAAAAAATTGACAAGCAAAGATCACAAAAAATCATGCATACCCACAAAATTCGGGTTGCATGATTTTTTTGATTATGCAGCTATTTCAGCTGCGTTGTCTTGATTTTTGCCGCCGTGACGAATCAATTTGTTCAATTCACTGACGATCAACGGAATCAAGGATAAGCCAATCACGATGATCCATTCAGTCACGTTCAGGCTTGTCACTCTGAAGATATCTTGCAAGAATGGAATGAACAAGACAGCCAATTGCATTGCCAAGCTGACAACAAAGGCTTTGTTCATGGCGCTGTTTGAAAACAGGCCAATACTAAAGATTGAACGGGTCTCACTACGTACGGCATAGGCCCGCGTCAATTCACCGAAGACCAATGTGGCAAAGGCCATCGTATTGGCCGTACCATCTGCGATTGCTGGATCGGATAGTACATATTCCCCTAACCAATACGCAGCCAACGTGATCGCCCCGACCAAGACCCCATAAAAGATCATACTAGAAGCAAATCCGTCCGCAAAAATACTTTTACGTGAATCCCGTGGTTTTTGTTTCATCACGCCTGGTTCAACGGGTTCCATCCCTAAAGCCAAGGCAGGCAGTGAGTCAGTCACCAAGTTCAACCACAATAACTGGATCGCCACCAATGGCATTTGGTGGAAGTTCAACGCTGTCGCAACAAAGATCGTAATGATCTCACCAATGTTGCAACTCAATAAATATTGGATCGATTTTTTGATATTGGCATAGATCCCCCGACCTTGTTCTACGGCATGAACGATCGTTGCAAAGTTATCATCTGTCAAAATCATATCAGCCGCGCCTTTGGCTACGTCCGTACCGGTAATCCCCATGGCACAACCGATATCTGCCACTTTCAACGCTGGCGCATCATTGACGCCATCACCAGTCATTGCCACGACCATGCCATTGGCTTGCCAAGCTTTGACGATCCGCATTTTGTGCTCCGGCGACACCCGGGCATAAACAGAATAATGACCAACTTCTTCTTCTAAAATTTCTTGCGGCATCGTATCTAATTCCGCACCAGTCAAGGCTTGATCACCTGAACGAAAGATGTCTAATTCTTTTGCGATCGCAACGGCAGTCAATTTGTGGTCCCCTGTGATCATTACTGGGCGAATCCCAGCATCATAACATTGTGCCACAGCTTCTTTGACTTCTTGACGCGGTGGATCGATCATGCCGACTAAACCAGCAAAGGTCAAGCCATTCTCGATGTCTTCCGATGTCAACTCTGCTGGAATCGCTGGAATGTCTTTGTATGCAGCGCCAAGTACCCGCAGCGCTTTTGACGCCATTTCGGCATTTTTGTCCGCAATGGTTTGTTGTGCTGTGCCATCCATGATACAACGGGTCAATAGTACATCTGGTGCACCTTTGACCATCACACGATAGCCTGTTTCTGTTTTGTGGATCGTACTCATCAATTTGCGTTCTGAATCAAAAGGAATCTCAGCAACCCGCGGATAGGTTGTCTCTAATTCATTTTTGTTCAACTGTTCTTCATAAGCTTTGGTAACAAAGGCTGTTTCTGTTGGATCGCCTGTGACTTGAACATCTCCGGCAGTCGCCGTCAATTTGGAATCATTACATAACGCACCAATCGTCAACAATTGCGCTTCTGACTGATCGCCATAAGTAAATGTTTCCACGATCGTCATCTTGTTTTGTGTCAGTGTGCCGGTTTTGTCGCTGCAAATCACGGATGCTGCCCCTAAAGTTTCCACTGCTGGCAATTTTTTCACGATTGCATTGCGTTTGACCAACCGTTGGACGCCTAAAGCGAGAACGATCGTTACGATTGCGGCTAAGCCTTCAGGAATTGCGGCTACACCAAGTGACACGGCCATCATGAAGATATCCAAAATCGGACGGCCATATAATAAACCAACCACGAACATCAAGACACAGATGCCTAAGCAAATGATCGATAACAGTTTAGAAATTTCTGCCATTTTCTTTTGCAATGGTGTCGTATTTTCATCTTCTGAGATCAACATGCCGGCGATTCGGCCAACTTCTGTTTTCATCCCAGTCTCGGTCACGACACACGTCCCACGACCGTTGGTGATCACAGTTGAAGAAATCAGCATGTTTTTGCGATCAGCCAAGCCGGTATCTTCTGGCAAGGTCTCTAGGTCTTTCTTGTTGACGGGCACTGATTCACCAGTCATTGCTGCTTCATCCGCTTTTAGATTGATTGCTTTAAGCACTCGGGCATCGGCAGGAACCAAATCTCCCGCTTCTAACTCAATAATGTCTCCTGGTACCAATGTGGTTGTATCTACATGTTCCAGCTGTCCATCCCGGATCACTTTGGCCAAAGGTGCAGACATTTTTTGTAAAGCTTCCAGTGATTTGCTGGCATTGTTTTCTTGCGAGATCGAAATAATGGCATTGATCACCACGATCAAAAGAATGATCACTGATTCGACCCAATCTTCAAAACCGCTGGATACATAGGAAAGAAATGCCGCAATCAACAATACGATGATCATCGGATCTTTTAATTGGCCAATGACTTTCTTCAATAAACTTTCTTTCTTTTGCACATCTAGTGCATTATGACCAAAAGACTGTAGACGTTTCTCCACTTCTTGCTTGGACAGTCCTTGTTGCTGGTCCGTATCCAAAGCCTGTAAGACGTCTTCTTTGGATTTGGCAAACCATAATGTCAAACGATTCATCCCCTATTCACTTTTTTTATACATCAACTACTATACTCTATTTTCACTGGACTTTGGTGAATTTATGAAAAAAATCACAGCAGTTTTTAGCGATTTCTGCTGTGATCTCGCTGTCAGGTTAGCTTTATTGCTGCCGCAGCTTATTTTTTCAAAATATGAATGGCAAATCCGCCAAATTCTCCAGCCAAATAGATATTCTTCAGTTTGTTTTCTTCATCGTAAGCTGCAGTATCCATGTTGAACTGCAAGCCTTTTTCTTCCAACTCAGCAACTGCACTTTCTAAATCTTTGGTACGCATGGCAATATGTCCATTTGCGCCCAAGAAAGGCGCCTTCATGCATTCAAAGTAATCACCCGCAAATTCGGATTTTTGCCCTGCACGAGGCTGCAGATTAAAGATCATACTTAGTTGTGCAGCTAGATTTTTGGCCTCTGTTTCATTCTCCGTATTGATACCAATATGTTCAAGTTCGAATGTATTTTTCATATGCTATTCCTCTTTCCTTCTTTATCTTTGCTTACATTGGAAACATCAAGATCGAACCAACAGTCAAAAAGACCAACCGAATGAAATATTGCGGGATCGTAAAGCGCCAGAACTGACTGGCGGTATATTTTCCTGTTCCTAAGATCATGGCTGGCATGCCATCGATTGGTAAGAAGTGACCACACCAACCTGAGATCACAATGGCACAAGCTGCCGCTGTCGGATCAAGGCCTAGACTGGTACAAGTGGCAATCGCTAATGGTGTGAACACATATACCGTGCCAATCGTTGATCCTGTCAATGTTGCCAATAAGCTGGTCAAGATACAGAAAACGAAAATCATCACAAATGGACTCACGTTGGTGCCTAACATCCCTGCTACAGTCGTGCCGACTAAGTTTGTCAAGCCAGTACTGCCCAAGGCATCAGCCACACCAATCACCCCAGCAGACATCAGAATGATCGGCGCGCTGATAGAATCACGGATCTCTTTGAAATCCAAAACACCGATCACTAGGATAACAGCGACTGATAAGCCTGCCATCGCATATCCGGCATCACCAATTTTACTTTGCAGCAACATACCGACAACTGCGAAGATAAAAGCAGCATATGTCACAAGTTCTTTCCAACGAGGCAGCAAAGGCGCGCTATCTTCTTCATCACACACAGGTGCATCTGGATCATCCCCTGATGTTGGATGGTCCGGTAAAAATTTATATTGAATAATACAGTTTAGTAAGAAACCTAAAGATAAGAATAAATTGACAATGGCAAATTTAAATACGGATACTTCTGACATGATCCCTGCAGCATTCAACACAGCAATCACGATGCCATATTGCAAGGCGGTATTGAAAGGCACCAAAGGATGGTTGGCTGCAAACCCTGCCGTCATAATGACTTTAGATGGTGGCAATTTTTTTGAATAAGGCAATGTTGAAAGCAAACCCAATGTCAGAACATAATACGCTGTCGATCCAGTACCAAACAAACTACAGCCCAACATTACAATACAAATAATCAACAAGTATGATCGAAATCCACCCTTGTTCGCCATAGCGAACATGGCTTTTTTGAAAACGACAATAAAACTTGTCTTTTCTAAGGCGGCAATGATGGCCATAAACTCAGCCAACATAATGATCGTGGAATTTGAGAAACCAGCAAATGCACCTTTGATATCAGTGATACCAAACATAACCAACAATAGACAGGCGAACAATGGTGCTGCCCCAAAAGGGATTTTTTCAATCATGATCAAGACGATCATGACTACCGTAATTGCTAATGCAATCATCATTTGTACCGTCATAATATCCTCCTACTTTTACCTATAAGTGTGATCAATCGATTGGCGGCATCTTGTGATATGCAGAATGGCCAATCGTTGACCTCCTTAAGCGGGTTGTTTTGATCAACGCATACCGTTGTTTTTGTTTTCTTCCAACACTTGTTGCAAAGCAGCAATTCCAGCTTCTGGAATTTGATTGAAAGGTGCGCGACATTTACCTACAGGATTCCCTAATAATCCGGCTGCTGTTTTGACGATCGTGTTTGGATTGCCATATTTGAAGCAGTCTCTAAAGTTTTGGATACTGCCATTGGCCGTCTTCGCTTCTTCAATCTTGCCTTCAACAAATAAATCATAGATAGAAGACATTGTTTGCGGGTAAACATTCGCACATCCGGCAATACCACCTGTACCACCTGCCAATAATGTCCAAATAATCAACTGATCATTACCAGATAATGTGTAAAACTTGCCATTGGTCTTGCTTCTTCCTGCTTCGATATACCCTAGGATGTTGCTGAAGTTCCCACTAGAATCTTTCGCACCGATAATATTCTCGATTTGTGCTAGACGTGCGACAGTTGCTGGCGCAATTGCGTTACCGGTCCGAGCAGGGATATTGTACAAAACGATTGGCATATCTACGGATTCCGCAACCGTTTTGTAATGGGTATAGATTTCCTCTTGGCTTGCTGCTGCAAAGCTTGGGGCAATGATCGACAAGACATCTGCTCCAGCTTCTTGTGCCATTTTACTTTGAGCGATGGTTTCTTTCGTGGAGATCGCACCAGTACCTGCATAAATTGGCACTCGTCCTGCGGTTTGATCAACCACTACTTCTAAAACAGTTTTCTTTTCTTCTGCCGACAAGATGTACCCTTCTCCATTTGTGCCAAATGGAAAAATACCATGGATCCCATTGCTGATCATGCGTTCGACTTCGTTGCGCAGTTCTTCAACATTGATGCTTTCGTCCTCGTGCATGGGTGTCAAAATTGGGCTGATGATTCCTTTTAATTCAATTGTTTTCATTTTAGTTTCTCCTCTTTTTTTATAGTATACGTTTTCATTTGTTCTAGAATGATCGACAGATGCGTACGTCCCAGGAAGTGCACGCATCTATCGTCTAATTGCTTATTTTTCTACACCTTCACCCGAAGTCGGGTTATAGACGCCACTTGTTTCTCGCTTTTGACCAAATAGATCTTCACGGGTAAAGCGCACATATTTCACGCATAATCGATTACGATACGCATAGACTAAGTGCAGGATACCCTGACTATCTTGATATAGAGTAGGATACTCATGCTGTGAATTATTGGTCTTGTTTTCGGCACCAATATAGCCTTCTGCTGCTTCAAAGATACGGCCAACGGGCCACGTTTTGCCAAAATCTTCACTGACTGATACGGCAACTGGGTTGCGCAATCCTGGCCATGCTACCTGACCAAATACCGCATTTGGTGCTGCATTCAGGTTGTAAGCCAAAGCAACTTCTCCTGAATCAAGTTTAATGGCACTGATGCTGGCATTATTGTTCGGCAATACCGTTGCTTCAGGTACCGACCAACTGTCACCAAAGTCTAGTGATTCACTACTGTAAACAAAATCAGCAAAGCGGCTGCGCATAAAGGCGATCAAATGACCTGGCTCAACTTCAACGACATTGGCATGGACCCGACCACTACTATCAGGCATCCGAACTGGTTGCCAAGTTTGGCCTTCATCGTCGGAAATCTGAAATTCAGTAGGATCGTTGGTCAGTCCTTCTGCCGAATCTTCGCATAGCCAAGTACTGTATAACCAGCGGCCATTGCTTAAAATCTGAATGCATTGGCGACCAAATGTGCCTTCATGTCCAAACAATACTTCTGGCTCTCCCCAAGTTTGGCCTTCATCAGCGGATTTTTGGACCATGATGATCGAGGTGAATTGCATGTTGTCTTTTCCTTCTTGGCGACTCACTTGTGATGTATAAATCAACCAGATCTGATTATCTGGTGCACGAAAGAAAGAAGGATTTTGTTCACTACGCTCTTTTCCATGAGAAACGGTTTCTGGTACAGACCAGGTTTGTGTCATTGGATCTAGCTTAGATACGACAATGGAAATGTCTCCACTCCCTTCAAAGCTGCCGGCAAACAAGGCACATAACAGGCCGCCGTTGGCAGTTTCAATCAATGCTGGCGCATGTGCTGTCTTGTTTCCACCTGTGGGAATCAGCCCATAATCGATGCCTAGAAAGTCTTCATGATACAATACTCCATTTGGTTCTGATTGATGAACACGCGTTAATTGAGTCACGTTGTGTCTCCTCCTATAGATTAGATTTGCGTTTGCTTGGTATTTTCTGCAAGACGGATTGCGTAGTCAATGGCATTTTCAAGACTTGCTTCACTCGCAGTCCAATGCCCTGCTTGATCAAACGCTGTCCCATGATCGACAGATGTTCGGATGATTGGCAAATTCAGGGTAATATTGACCCCTTCGACAGCCGCCCATTTTTGTGCTGCTTGATCATAGACAAAGCCCAAAAGCTTCAGTGGAATATGTCCTTGATCGTGATACATGGCGACGACGATATCGTACATACCACCGTTGGCTTTAGAAAACAAAGTATCCGCTGGCAAAGAACCATAAACATTGATTCCTTCAGCTTTGGCTGCTTCAACTGCTGGATTGATTTCTAAAATTTCTTCTTGACCAAAGAGACCATTTTCCCCGCAGTGGGGATTGAGTCCTGCCACTGCAACACGAGGATTTTCAATGCCTAGATCCTTACACGCTTTATCCGCGATACGAATCACATCTAGCACTCTTTGTTTCGTTGCCCGGTCACAGGCTTCTCTTAATGACACATGTGTCGACACATGTACCACCCGCAAATTGCCATCTGCCAACATCATCGTATATTTTTCGGTCCCGGTAAGGTCCGCGTAGATTTCGGTATGTCCGGCATAATGATGGCCTGCCGCATTCATGGCTTCTTTGTTCAGTGGATTGGTGACTGTTGCATCGATTTTCTTGGCCAATGCCAGTTCAATCACTGTTTTGACGTATTGAAAAGCAGCATCTCCGCCGGCTTCTGACACTTTTCCAATTTCAAATGTATGCATATCGATGAGATTCAAATCAATCAAGTCGATTATGCCGTAGACGTATTTTCCTTCGCTTGGCTCTTCAATCACATTTAGTGTGAGAGATAATTCTGGATGTTGTTTTAAGTAATAAGCTAATACTGATGCATCGCCAATCAGTAAGGGACGGCATTGGTCATACAATGCATTATTTGCGAAAGCTTTTAGTGAAATCTCAGGTCCGATCCCTGCTGGATCGCCCATGGTAATACCAATCAATTTTTTCAACTTTAACTACGTCCTTTCTTTTGCTGTATTACAAAATTTGTAAATAGATAGCCCGAGCATCTTCTGGGGTGACTTCACGCTTGTTGTTCACAAGCAAACGTGTGACTTCCATCCCTGCTTCAACTAATCCGTCAATGTCTTCAGCCGGTACGTTGAACGTTTGTAAGCTAGTGGGAATCTCCAGCACTTTGACGATCTCGTCTAATCGGTTGATCATATAGGCTGATTTTTCAGCTTCAGATAAGCCTTTGTCGCCATCTTTTACGACACGGTCATAGGCGATGGCCAATAAATCTTTGATCGCTGGCTCATTGAACTTCATAACTGGTGTCAACAAGATCGCATTCGACACACCATGCGCGATATGGTATTTCCCTCCTAACGGATAAGACAATGCGTGAACTGCTGTCGTGCCTGAGGCAGTGATCGCTACGCCCGCATAAAATGAACCTAGCAACATCTTACTTTTGGCCGTTAAGGCTTCTGAATTTGTACAAGCTTCAATGATATTGTTCATAATCAAATCTAATGCTTCTAAGGCAAATGTATCACTGATTGGGTTGGCTTTAGCAGAAGTGAAACATTCGATGGCATGACAGAGCGCATCGACCCCAGTTGCTGCAGCGATCGGCTGAGGCAAGTTTTGAATCAATCGGGCATCTAGCAAAACAAAATCAGCAATCATCTCTGGATTTACGATCCCAATCTTCAAATCTTTTTCCGGAACACCAACAATCGCATTTGGCGTAGCCTCAGCACCGGTTCCTGCGGTAGATGGAATCATCAAACTTGGCACTTGTTTTTTTGCTAAAAGAGGATTGTCTAATAAATCTTTGACAGTATACGCATCCGTCGCCAGAATCGAAGCAAGTTTGGCTACATCCATGACCGATCCGCCGCCTACAGCAATAATAAAGTCTGCCTTTTCTTCTTTAAAGGCGTCGATCATCGCTTGTGCTTCATGATAATTGGGTTCTGCAGGAATATCAGATAAAATCGTATATTCGATCCCAGCTTCTTTTATCATTTGAATCGGCAGATCAACCAGTCCTAGTCCTAACAATCCTTTGTCTGTAAAGATGACGATTTTTTTGATCGAATCATTTAAGATATCTGTCAATTGCTCAATGGCATGCGCACCAGCGCGAATATTTTTAGGCATTTTCAAACTATAATCTGTTAACATGGTATATCCTCCTCTATGTTTGTCTCGGTCTTCATCAACTCTTCAAATAACGTTTTCGTCCCAAAGCCTCCAGATTTTGTGATAACTTTCATTTGCTTATTATTCCACTCCAGCATTGATAAAACAATACCTGGTTGCATTTCTGTCAATGGTATGATGCCCTTGATGCCTAAAACTTCCATTGATTGAAATAACGTATCTCCGCCAGTGAATAAAAAAGTGTTCTCTTGATGTTCTGTCCACAACGCTTCAGTCAGCTTCCCAAGTGCGACGCCAATCTGAAAGCGGCTGTCTCTAACCGAATGATTGGTTGTTTCACTTCGTCTGCGTAGCTCTGCGGATGTATCCTCACTGAATGTTTCAAAAATGATCAAGGGATATTCTTGCATCAATCGGCTATAGGCCTGTCGATCTTCTTTTCCTTGCGGACTATCCCAATAGTCTGCTGTTAATAATTGGTCCGCTGTGAGAGAAATTCTCGGGTAACGTTCTTCTGCATATTGGACTTGCGCTTGCGTGATTGGATTGACACTGCCACAGACGACGACGATCGGTTTTTCGATCGTATGGGCGACGTTCTCTCGTGCCGGGAAGAGCTGTTTTGCCAAAACCTTAGCGAATCCAGCACAACCCACCGTAACCCTTAATAAATTTGCTTCTTGTAATTTTTCTGCTTGCCATCGCAGCATCTCATCGGTTTGGGCATCAAAGACATGGACTGCCGCATCTTCTTGATGGATCGTTTCTGCTTGAATCAATACTGCTGAGAGATTTGCCTCTTTTTTTAATCGCTGGATAATATTGCTCTCTCTCACCGGTTCATAAGGATCTTCTGCAAATACACTCTCTGACACCAGTACATCATCTATATATAAGTGCCCATTTACCACTACCCGATTCATCTCTGGGTAAGCAGGTAAAAAGGGAATTGCTTGTTGCGGAAAACTATCAACGACTGCTTTGATCTCTGAACTGATATTTCCTCTTAAGGCAGAATCCACCTTTTTGTAGATATAGGGAATGTCTGCTGCTAAAGCATCTGAAAGAATGGCTTTGATGCGTTCATATGCCTGATCCTGACTCAAATGACGACTTTCGGCATTGATCACCAGCACTTCCAAAGCTGATGATATCCTCCCGTAATCGATCTCGGTTTGTGTAGACACCATCGTCTGAATGCCCTGACTTGAAAATTGAACGCCTGTATCCAAAGCGCCAGTAAAATCATCTGCGATAACCAATAACTTTAACATTTACTCACCGCCTTGAACTTCTTGACTTGATTATAAAAGCAAAATACAAGCGTTTACATTCTGAATTATCTAAAAAATGTTTAATTTAGAAACAATCTTCAAAATAATCTTACTTTTTTAAAATAAATCATGTTACTATTGTTCATATATGAAACATATGATAGTAAAGGAGAATGATTATGGAGAAAATCAATGTGTTGGGTATCGCACCTTATGAAGAATTAAACCACTCCATGCAAGTGATTGCGGCGCAATATTCAGAAATCAATGCGTCCATTTTTACGGCTGATTTGGAAGATGGTCAATTATTAGCGGAAAAGATGCAATCTGAGGGTTTTGACGCGATTATTTCTCGCGGAGGAACAGCTCGGTTGATTCGCCAATCCGTTTCTTTGCCTGTCATTGATGTGTCGTTATCGATTTACGATGTTTTGAGCGCCATTCGACTAGCCGAAAATTATACGGAAAATTTTGCCATCGTAGGGTACCCCAGCATCACCGAAAAAGCCCATCTACTCTGTGATCTTCTCGGCTATTCAATAGAGATCCAAACGATTTATGATAAACAAGATGCGCAAACCATTCTTGATACGATTGCAGAAAAAGGCTATCCTTTGATTTTGTGCGATGCCATCACCAATCGAATCGCGCAAAGCCGTGCGTTCAATACACTATTGATCACCTCCGGTCTAGAAAGTATCAAAAGTGCTTTTAATGATGCAGTCACCATCGTTACCCAAGTCAATCAAGTCAAGCGAGAAAAAGCGATATTGGCGCAAGGTATCCTTGCCCAATCGCCTTATATGATCTTATTTGATCAAGCATTTCGTACCGTATTTACGTCGATTACTGATGAACGGTTGCAGGATGATATCCGCCAATCTTTGCGTACTAATCAAACGAAAACCGGCGAAAGTCAATTGTACGTTGCCCATTTAGATCGCTTTTTTTCATTAAACATTGCTAGTTATACCCTGGATGATGGTATTTTTTATAGTTGTTGGCTGCAAAAACAGCAAACACCCAATATGCGGAAGGAAGGTGCGGTCACCTACCAGAAGAAAAATGATGTGGAAGACCAATTGGCGAAGCAATTATTAGCCACCCAACTCATTCCAAGTACCATCAAAGATGAATTGACCCACTATAAAAACAGTTTTCGCGCCTATTTAGTATTTGGTGAAAGTGGCACTGCCAAAAATAAAATTGCCAAAAAAATCTATTTGGAACAAACGAAAAACAACAACTATTTGATTACGATCGACTGCAAAACAGCAACGGACAAGTTATGGAAATTTCTTGTGAATGCTGCAAATGGCCCTTTCGTCGACATGCATAATACAATCTTTTTTTCAAACATTGATCAGTTAGATCTCACAGCCATCGAGCGACTACTTGATTTGATCAAATCAACCAATGTCTTACGCCGCAATCAGATAATCTTCACTTACGATACCAACCATTCAGATAATCCCCACAAATTTGATCGGCTCGTCAGTGAATTGCATAGTGCCAAAATCTATGCCCCAGCTGTTCGTGAAAGAAAAAATGAATTAAATATTCTCACGACCTTACTCTTGAATAAAGTGAATATCGCCTATAGTAAAGAAATCATGGGGTTTGAACCAAATGCGTTAAACGCATTCCTCGACTATGATTGGCCGGGAAACTTTGATCAGTTAGAAGACTGCGTCAAAGAACTTGTTGTCAATGCAACGACCCACTATATATCTGATCACCAAGTCACTGAACTTTTGAACAAAGAACGTTTGATCCACAATTTCGCCAGCATGAAAATTCTGAACGTAAAAACCAAGAATTCTCTGCATCAGCCAACCTTGTTTGATTACACGAAAGAGATCATTCTACATGTGCTAGAACAAAATAAAGGCAATCAATCAAAGACAGCTGCTCAATTGGGCATTAGTCGGACGACTTTGTGGCGGTATTTGAAAGAAGATGCATAAAAGGAATTGTCTCAATGTGAAGACGAACAGACCCATCCCGCATGGAATGAGCCTGTTCGTATTCACACTTATACACAATGTATAGATAAGCATTCTACACCAGTCAAGTCAGCAAATTCTACAAACTTCAAAACATACATTGATTAAAAGAAAATAGAGCGCCTTATTTTTATCAGTCCTATATCAGATAGCCTATAACATGCGACACTGCTTCAAAGGAGAATGACTTCATCTGGGTAAGTCAATATTTAATATGTCACAAATATGTGCCGGACGTTGCTTGTTTTGTTGTCACACTGCCAAATCTTTTTCAGTCAATGGATGACTCAGTTTTTTGGCTACCAATATAATTCCCTTTTCACATCTCGTTCTTGCATATTTCTGCATTTAATGGACTATTATCCAACTGCAGTATCATGTCCTAGTGTAAGAAAATCGTTGATTCCTTCTTCGCTTGTATTCTCACGATTGAAATCCTTGAATAAACTGTCTCGTTCGTATTTCTTTTGAATGGTTAAACAATTCGTCTGGGGTGCCTCGCTCTAAAATCGTCCCTTGATCCAAAAATATGACCTGATCTGATACTTCTTTAGCGAATTTCATTTCATGAGTCACGAGAATCATCGTCGTATTTTGATGGGCAACCTTTTTTATGAGCGCTAAAATACCTGAGACAAGTTCTGGATCCAAAGCCGACGTAGGTTCATCAAATAAAATGACTTCTGGTTCAATGGCTAATGCCCGTGCGATGCCTACACGTTGCTGTTGCCCACCTGATAATTTATTCGGATAAAAGTCCATTCGGTCTGCCATACCCACCAAATGTAATTGCCCCTCTGCACGTTCGATGGCTTCTTTTTTAGACAGATTTTTCACTTGAATCAGCGCTTCCATGACGTTTTCTTTAACTGTCTTTTTAGAGAATAGGGCATAGTTTTGAAAGACCATGGCTGTTTGTCTTCGGACAGCCAAGATATCTCTTTTTGTAGCCTTGGCTACATCGTAGACAACCTCGCCGATTTGAATAGTGCCTGCGTCTGCAGGTTCTAAGAAATTAATCGAACGCAATAAGGTCGATTTACCGGAACCGCTTGACCCAATGATCGTAAGTACGTCACCAGTACCGACAGTCAAATTGATATTTTTTAATACATGATTATCTTTAAAAGACTTGTTCCAATTATTTAATGTAAGCATATCTTTTCTCCTTTACTGATCCACTTTCAACTTGCGTTCGACTACCTTTGATAACTGCTCAATAAAAATACACATCGCCCAATACACAAGGGCAACGGCAATGTAGGCTTCAAAAAAGCGCAAGTTCGCACCGGCAATGATTCGTGTTTGACCCATGATATCTACAATTGTCACAGTGAAAGCTAATGAGGTTGCTTTAAGCAGACTTATCAAGCTATTGGCTAGATTCGGCAAAGCTACTATTAACGCTGAGGGCAAAATGATCCGGCGCATGGTTTGCGCATTCGTCATACCAATCGATTTGGCCGCTTCAATCTCACTTTGATTAACAGATGATAAGGCCGCACGGAATGTTTCCGAAGTATAGGCAGCTTCATTCAGTCCAAACGCAATAAATACATACACTAACGCAGGGATCGCATTGACATCCGCACTAAAATGCAGCTTTTCTCCAAGCCATTCTACGAGAATAGGGAAGCCATAAAAGGACAAGAACAGTTGTACCAATTGTGGTGTCCCCCGCATAAATGAAACAAAAACATTACTCAACTGAGTCAATACAGAAATCTGTTTTATCTTAATCATGGCAATCAAAAAACCCAGCAAGAACCCAATCGCCACTGATACGACCGTCATCAGTAAAGTGATGGGTAGTTTTGGCAACAATTGCTTCATGATTGTTGGAATCATCGACGGAACAAATAATTTCCCCTTCGTGCTTGCTTCGGTCTCGACAGCAGGATTTTCTGTAGCTGTCACGATTTCTTTGTTCAACGCATCATTTTTTTCAATAATCTCGTTTGTTAGTTTTGTATCGTCTTGACCTAAATACCGCTCACTGATTTCAGCCAATGTGCCATCCGCACGCATTTCTGCTAAAAGTCCATCCATTTCATTCCGTAATGCCACTTCATCTTTACGGTAAATAAAGTACGAACCGGGTTGTCTGATATCTGCTTCGTTTTCAATGGGATGCGTTTTTAGTGTAATGCCAAAGGTCGATTCCACATCATGGACATAGGTCGTCGCGTAGATTGTTGCGTCAAATTTCCCGCTCTCTACATCGCGAATGATTTGCGATGGATCCGAATCCACATATTGGATGCGTACAGCTTGGTCTGGATTGTCCTCATTCCACGACTCTAAAAATTGTGATTGTGGTGAAGCAGGGACAACCGCCACTGATTTTCCTTTCAGATCACCAATCGACAATCCATCTGACTGGTCTGTAGCGGTTATCAACACATTATGAGTGACGATATATGGATACAGAGAAAACAAATATTTCTCTCGACGGTCACCACTTTCCCCAAGATTATTAACGACTAAATCAAATTTTTTCGCATCCAGTCCCGCAAACAATGAGGCAAACTCAGCTGTTTCAAATGTAAAGTTCAAAGTGTCTGAACGCTCGTCCATTTCTTTCAATACATCGATTTCAAATCCAGTCAATTGATTGTCTTCACTGAAAAAGTTCAATGGTTTGGTTTGACCAGAAGTTCCTACCACCACGGTTTGCGCTGCTGCTTGAAAAGGACTCCCTACTACGACCAGTAATCCCAATATGACGGCTGCAACAACCAGTTGCCACCCTTTCTGTTCCTTGTCTCTTTTTTTCATTTTTCTCCATACCTCTTTCCTTATCTACACAAAAAACCGACATCAGATCATTCTAATGTCGGCAGAAAGTTGTATAAAAAATCAGTTTCGATTTCTCAGCCCTACATTAGATTCACCAATCTATGCAGGCACCAAAAATGAGCTCTTCATAGATACAAACAACTGTTGTTTGCATCTATATGACGCAAACATCATCTATAAAAAGCGTAATAATAAAATTGTCCAGTATTCATTACGTGCGTTTGCATCAAAAAAGCCTCCTTGTCTTTATTAAGAAATATTCTATCCATTTATTCAGGGTACGTCAACTGTTTTTACTTTTTTTATTGCCTCATTCGTTATTTTGTTGATCATTCAAGCCATGGTACCAAAGTACCGATTACCGGTGGACAGCTAGTGTAAACACCTCATCACCGATATATACCTTTTCGATTCGACTAAGATCATTATAGTATGTCATATAGGTCATATCATTGGTTCCCTGCTGATCCTGTGGATTTAAAATTGCCAATTCTTGTTTGTTCCCTTCACTATCTTCCGCAATCACTGAACTACCTGCTAACCGTGTTGTATACGGTGTTTGGATATGGACAGATAATGGAGAAACAGTAATAGATACTGCTTTGTCCGTACTTTCAAATACTTTCGTTGGCAATGGATCAGGATCACCCATGTCTATAGTCCAATCAGCAGAAATTTGTTCTGTAAACAACGTACCAGAAATAGTGAAAGCATCCACCTTATCCAATTCATCTATGTCAAAAACAAATTCTTTCCGATACGTTTTATTCGCTCCCTGATAATAATCAAACAGATATGTCACAGTCGGCTGATATGCCGCTTCTGTGTCTGTATTCACTGAAAGTAAAAGGTCATTGATGGATTTGTTCAGGCTTTGAATCTGGACATGGAATCTATCTTGAATCATCCCATAGCTGTTGATAGCGAAATAGTCGTCTGTTGACCGATGTTCTCCCTTAAGAATCAAGAGCGGATCATTGGCTTCCTCAATGCCTGTACTGTTTAAAATAGCTGAACGAGATATTTGCTCAGATTGCTTGGCAGCCCTCTCTTCAATGCTGCTTAACTTTATCTCCTCTTTGATTTTGACTGGATTTGTTTGCAGCAGTTTAATCGCTAATTCGGATAATTTATCGAAACTGGTGAGTAAAAAGAACTGCTTCCTATGCTCTTTTTCAGGCGTGATTTCTTTGACCACAGACACACCAGGTACATCAGCAGGATCAATCAACACTTTCTGCTCAGTCCCTTCAGTCGATATGACTGTGTAATACACACCATTATCTTGAAAATACTGCATCAGCCGAATTTTAACCCCATTTTTTGTGACACTGGTTTCCTCTTGCGGTGTCAACAAAGTGCTAAAGTTGTGCCCAAAATACGTGTTGATGATTTTGGAAAGATAAGGAACAGTCGTAAAACCAACTAAAGTAAGGATCAAAAAAAACGCAACCATCAATGCGACACTTTTTTTCAGCCTCTTCGGTTTTCGGGGAACTGATTTAGACTGAACTGCGCGAAAAATTCGTTGTTCATCAATCGTATCAAGCAGGCCTTCTTCCTGCAAGAAGAGATCCACTTTCTGAGTATCCTGTTTCATCTCGCATCCATCCCCTCTCTGATCATGTCTTTCAAGCGTTTTTTATAGTAGAAAAGGATATTATTGATTTCTTTCAGTGGTATGCCGAGTGCATTTTGGATATCTTTTGGTTTTTGATTCAAAATCAATCGCCGCACCATGACCTCTCTGGCTTTGTCAGGCAAGGCAAGGAACATATCAAGATAGTGATCATCAAACCAATCAGGTATTTGTTGATGTTGATACAGACCAGCTAGTGAAGCGAACAATTTCTTCTCTCGATTGTTCTTTACCACTTTGTTTTTTGCCAAACTGATGACTTTCCAAGACAAATAGGTTTTCAAAGAGGCTCTTTCAGGATTGTACTTTTCGGGATACCGCCACAGAAAAACAAAGGTATCTTGTACGACTTCTTCTATTTCTTGCACACGTTGCGCATACTGTTTGGTAAGTACAATCGCCGCTGCCGCATACAAGTCATGCGAATAGGTATCAATGACTTCTCTTAACGCATCATTGTTTTGCTGCAGCAAACGGTCTTTCAAATACGCATCTTTTTCATTCATCTCCAGCATTTTTCTCCTTTATATTTATATACAAGACAAAGTATTAAAAATACTAAAATGATGTAAAAATTTATTTCGGCTCTATAATTTATGGGACTGATGAATCAGAAATGATTCTTCAGTCCCATTTTCATTTTGGATAAAAAATATATCATTTTCTAGTATGATTAGGTCAAGACAAAAAAAATCAACTGAGAAAATGATATGCTACTGGACAATTAATTGATATTTTGGCCACAAAATATCTACACGATTAGCAAGCTATTTCCTTAGCTATATTAACCCAAAAGAAATGGAATTCTTAGTTACAGATATGAACTCGCTTACTTCCAGCTCACCAATGGAAAAATAGAAGCGAAGAATACCCATATAAAGACAATGAAGCGAGGATCCTACGGATTTAAATCATTTGAGAACATGAGAATTTGAATCTTATTGATCAATCAATTAATCAAAGTAAGATAACAAAAAAATCTGAGCCAGAATAAGGTACATTCTGACCCAGATTTAATCTTACACAATTCATCAGTCCTTATTGACAAATATCCAGAATTATTTCAATCAAAAATCTTCTGGGTTTGACGCGATAATTACCTTTATCTCATTACCCTCCATGACTTTTTCAAAAGCTGTATGCCATTTTTCAAGAGGATATACTTTGGTGATCATCCTGTTGATGTCGATTGCACCTTTATCTAAGAGATGAATTGCTATTGGCCAGTCATAGGGATTTTGTGAGCGACTGCCAATATACTCTATTTCTCTTTGAATAATAGACTCGGTATCAATATCGACTACCTTTGAAGAAAATAAACCCACTTGAATGAATTGTCCTTTTTTGCGAATCAAAGGTAAGCCCTCATTCACTGCAAGGACAGCACCTGAAGCATCATAAACTTTATCAACGCCACGACCATGGGTTACTTTTTGGACAACGGCGGCTAAATCATCTGTAAGTGTATCAACAACGACATCAGCGCCCATCGACTTTGCTAATTCTAAACGATGCGCATCTTTGGTAATTCCTGTCATAATCACGGTGGCACCAATTTCTTTTGCGATTTGTAATAAGAATAAGCCAATCGGTCCAGGACCCATAATAATAATCGTATCTTGCAATTCAAGACGACTCAATTGATACATTGCGTGAACACAGCAGGCTAACGGCTCACTCATAGCTGCTCCTTCATAGCTTAAGCTGTCTGGGAGAATATGGATGCTTTCTTCTCTGGCCAACACATAATTTGCCATACTACCATTTTGCTGTGTCCCAAGACCTTTTCGATAAGGACAAAGATTGTATTGTTTATTTTTACAGTACTCGCACTTATTGCAGACATAAAAGGTTGTTTCACTTGTAACGCGATCACCAATTTTGACACTGGTCACTTTTTGACCAATAGCTACGACTTTCCCTGAAAATTCATGACCTAAAACCACTGGAGTTGTTGGATTATTATATTCACCTTTGTAAGTATGGATATCTGAACCGCAGATACCAGTATAAGCCACCTCAATCAAAACCTTATCTTCTGTTGCTTCTGGAATTGTCAATTCAATAAATTCCATGTTGTCATATCCAGGACGCTGTTTTGAAACACCGTACATTTTTTTTGTCATCGTCAACTGCCTCCTACATTAAAGTTGAAACAAGTTCTGCTAATTTCAAGAAAATCCAATTTAAAAAGTTTCCGCCAGTATCTAGATTACTGATTTCAGCGGCGCCTTTGGGAAATTCAACGATTCCTTGTGCCATTTCTGTCAACACAGGCGCATAATTGGTTGCCATAAGCAAGGCTAGTGTGATAACGACTGTCAATGAAATCACAGAATGAAGAATATTTCCCTTTCTGCTTGGGACCACAAGGGCTGCAAAAAATGGGATCGTTGCAAGATCCCCAAAAGGTAAGACGCGATTGCCAGGCAATATCACGGCAATAAATAATGTAATGGGTACCATTAAAAGACCGGTAGCTAAAGCAGCAGGGGATCCAGTGGCTAAAGCCGCATCCATACCAAGATAAATTTCGCGATCACCGTAACGCGTTTGCAGCACTTTTTGCGCACTTTCTTGAATTGGTATCAAACCTTCCATTAGAATCTTAACCATCCGAGGCATAAGAAACATCACACCACCCATGGTCATTCCAATTTGTAATATTCCTGCAAAATCATAACCGCCTAATAGACCTAGCCCTCCCCCAATAATGATTCCCATGATCATCGGCTCACCGAAAATACCGAATCTTTTTTGGATGGTTTCTGGATTGACGTCCAATTTATTAATTCCTGGGATTTTATCTACAAGCCATCCAATCGGGATACCAAGCAAAGCATAGCCTTGCGCAGATCCAGTCGTTAAACTGATTCCCTCCAAGCCATAATATTCTTGCACGCTTGGTGCGGTTTTATCTGCGATTATTTGAACAAAAACTGTGTAAATAATCCCGCAAATGATGCCAAAAATAAAACTATTTGTTACAATATAACCGGTTGCTGCAGCCGCACTCATGTGCCAGTAATTCCAGATATCGATATTTAGTGTTTTTGTCCAGTTCAAAGCGAGCATAATCAAATTGACGATTAAAATTACTGGAATCATCACAGCTGCGATTGGTTGCGCCCAAGTACCAGCTGCGACTGTTGGCCAGCCTGCGTCGATAATCGTTAGGTTTAAACCAAACCTTGCGACCATCGCTTGTGCTGCAGGACCAACGCTTGTTGTTAATAGGTTGATGACTAAATTGATGCCTATCATCCCGATCCCAACAGTGATACCTGATAGTATCGCTTTTTTGGGATGTACCCTAAAAATAATTCCCACAATGAAGATGATAATTGGCAGCATCACACTTGCTCCGACATTTAAAATACTTTGAACAACATTCATTAGACTATCCATTTTTTTCTCCTTTTTTGATTAAATTTATTATTGCATGTTTTTCACTACCTCAATAATCTCATTTTCAAGTTTTTCTGTTCCAATCCCCGTTAAAAATGCCATCGCCTTTATTGCGGGGATTTTGTAACTTGTTGGCAGCATGGTGGTGGAAATCAGTAGATCTGCTTGATCTTGCTTCGCGGCAGCTTCTGAAATTTTTATTTGGACAATATCAACAGGAATATTTCGCCGTTTGAACAACTCTTCGACTTTCTTCATGACAACTGTTGAGGTGGCGATTCCAGCGCCACATGCGACTAATACTCTGATTTTTTTCATTTTTATCTCCTCATCTTTCTTATAGTTGGTTTTGTTTGATTGTTTCCAAAAATTCGTTTGTGTTCGTTGAATCAATCAACTGTTGTAAAACGATATGATTTTGCAATAGCCCTATTAGAGACTGCAACATCTCTAGTTGGGCATGAGGTCGATTCAATCCGAGTATGAAAATAATATCTGCTTTTACGGTTTGTTCTGGATCCTCCATACTACTAAAATCAATAGGTGATTTATTTGTCACCACCGCAACAAATTCTTGCAAGACACATTCTGCATCTGTATGGGGAATGGCAGCGCCTGCTTTACCTAATTGAATACCGGTGGGAAAAGATTGTTCCCGTTCTTTTATTCGTTGCAAAAAATCTGCTCGCGTCCATCCAAGTTCCAGGGCAGCTTGACTAATTGTTTCAAACAATTCATCTTGGGTTGCCATCGATGCTTGAATAAAGAGTAAAGGTTTCTTCAAATAAGTACTCAATTTTGGGTTCTCTTCCATCCTATTGCCTCCAATATGCTTCACTAAATTTTTTTAATAGATCCCTGATTTCTATGACTGATCGGGCTTGTTCGATCTCTGCAATCATAGTTGAACCAGCCAAACTCATCAGTTCAAAAATCAAGTCAATATGTTCTTCTTTGTCATTTGATCCAAGCAAAATCACTGTATAGATTTTTTTCCCTGTTTCTGAAATAATTCCCTTTTTAACAATACCAAGACTAACTCCAACACTTAACGCTCCGGCCTCTGGAATAGTGTGAGGTAAGGCAATCTTGTTTCTCAAAATGATGTAATCCGGCAGTTTGGGCATCTCTTTTTTCAGCTCTACGAGATACTTGTCGGTAATGATGTTGTTTCGTTTTAAAGGTTTGGCTAGCTGTGATAATACGCAGGACCAATCCTCTTCTTCTTCAAAGAGATGGATCATGCTTTCATCAAGTAAATCAATCAAATGCGGGCGCTTTTTTTCAAGAATTTTCGTTTCTTTCGGTGTGAATAGCGAAAAAAGTGCTTTATACAAGCCATCTTCATCCTTGATATCCGCATATTTTTTTGTTATAGAAAGAATACTATCTGGGGTGACGCTTCTTGTTTGTAACAAGGAAGCGGATTGCAAAAATCTTCCTCTAAGATTCTTTTTTTCTTCATCGGATAAGTAGTTGTTGACAACAAATACCTTCATCTTTGTTTCTAGTGGAACTGCCGAAAAAATAAAATCAACTTTATGGCTGTTTTGATAGAATTCCCGAACAGACATGGTTGTGACAAAATCAACCTCCGGCAAAAGATTTTTTAAGGTATTTTCCAATAAAATCGCCATTGAAACCCCATTAGGGCAAACAATGATAGCTTTTTTTCGGCTTTCATGAGGAACAATATCACTATTTTCTACTATATGACTGCCAATAAACAAGGAAATAAAGAAAAGCTCAGGATCTGGAATTGCTTGACCAAAATAATGCTCTAATGGATCACTAGCCTCTTTAACTAAATAAAATAAGGAAAAGAGATTCTCATTTTTATTTTCTTGGTAAAATTTGGTTTGAAGATTTAAATGAAATTTGATACGGTAGTATGCAGGTCGCATATGGACCAATAGCCGATCCAGTAATTTCTCTTTTTTTTCTAGATTGATCCCGGCAATTTTTTCGAAGTTTTCGATGACGGCTTCAAGAACGGTCCGCATATGGTCTATTTCATTGGCTGACAACATGTCTGCTCGTGATAGATTGGTGGTTAAAAGTAGCATTGTCAAATAGATTCGCTCATTTTCCGGCAGCCCTTCACTATCCCAAATGACTCGATCAGCTGCTTGATATTCTTTTGTGTCGGCCAGTTCAAGATCATTTATTTGAAAATGATAGGTGATAAGTTTTCCTTTTTGTGCCCGTCTAATAATCAAAATGATTAAAAGCGGCAAGATTTTAATCCGCTCATCTGTGAATTGGACATTCAAATCCTCTTCTACTAAGGCCACCCTTTTTTTGACAGTCGCTACCATCTCGCGATCAATGTTACCAAACCTTATAATCAACTCATTGCCATGATAAAGCTCAGCAAGATTTGTCAATAAATTTGCCAGTAATTTCCGCTTATTCCACTCATCTCCTTTTATAAAATACCCATTTTTTCTAGTGTATTTTAACGCAACATCATATTTTTTTATCCCCTGAGCGGCTTCTTTTAAGTCTCTGAGAATGGTGTTTCGACTGACCTTTAATTCGTCAATAAAGTGATTTAATGAAAGGTAATCTTCTTTACTGAGAATCCTCAATTGGATCAGTTCGATTCTTTCTTTACTAGAGAAAGAATAGGTACTCCTAGAAGGCTCCCTGTCCACTCCTTTAAAAGTAGACAGGATTTCCCCAGAAACAATAAAATGTCCTGTCTTGGTTCGTTTAATGCTTGCCAGTTGTTGTTCTTGCAGAGAGTCATTGATTTTTTTCAAGGCATAGTTTAGTTGCCCCCGAGTAAGCTCAAACTTTTTGCAAAGAACGGAGCTACTGATTTGAGGATTGTTGACTAACTCCAAAAACAATTGATTGGTTCGTTCTTCTAAATTCATTTCTCATCCCTCTTCACCTACATAATTTACATTAAAAACGCTTTCATTCCAATCGTTATTGTTCCCAAATAATTTAGTGTTTTTTTTGCAACATGGGGTCCAAAAAAAAACCAGTAATTATATTTTACTCGATTCTTTGATTTCATTGGGGATAAAAAACTTTAACCACATTTATTTTAGCCTTTTTATGTAACTTGGGACTGTTCGCTAGAGGATTTTGGGTGAGCATCCCCATTATTTAACAATAGATTCTGCAATTTGTTCTCAAACCAAGTTTACATTTTCACAAACTGTACGTATGATTAAGTCGTAATTTAAAGTAAATCTTACTAAAAAGGAGCAAAGAACATGAAAGCAAGTATATACGAAGCACAAGAATATCTGGATAGACTAGATGGTTTTTGGCGAGCGGCAAATTATCTATCTGTGGGACAGCTTTACTTAAAAGACAACCCACTGCTAGAAAGAAAAATCGTTAAAGATGATTTAAAGATCCATCCAATAGGACATTGGGGTACAATTGCAGGACAAAATTTCATTTATGCGCATTTAAATCGTGTAATCCAAAAATATGAGTTGGATTTGTTGTTTCTTTCAGGGCCCGGACATGGTGGACAAGTTATGGTATCAAATGCTTATTTAGATGGTAGCTACACAGAGAAATTTCCAGCGATAACCGAAGACAAAGAGGGGATAAAAAAATTGTTCAAGCAATTTTCTTTTCCTGGAGGAATTGCTTCTCACGCAGCACCAGAAACCCCAGGTTCGATTCATGAAGGAGGAGAATTAGGGTACGTGTTGTCTCATGCCGTAGGTGCAGTACTGGATAATCCGGAGATCATAGCTGTACCAGTTATTGGTGATGGCGAGGCAGAAACTGGCCCTTTAGCCACTGGCTGGCTTTCCAATACCTTTATCAATCCCGTGAATGATGGGGCGATTTTACCAATTCTTTACTTAAACGGAGGGAAAATCTCCAATCCAACGATTCTAGCTCGCAAAACCAATGAAGCATTGCAAAAATATTTTGAAGGATTGGGCTGGAAACCCTATTTTGTTGAAGGGAATGATCCAAAAAAGGTCCACAAACTTATGGCGAATGTATTAAATGAAGCGATTGAGGAAATCCAACGCATTCAAGCGGTTGCCCGTAAGAGGCCAGCTGACCAAGCGATTATGCCTCAGTGGCCGGTACTCATTTTTCGGACACCAAAAGGCTGGACTGGACCAAAAGAGTGGAACCATGGAAAAATTGAAGGAACTTTTCGAGCACATCAGGTACCGATTCCAGTAGACGCTGAACATATGGACCACGTTCAAGTATTAGAAGACTGGTTAAGGTCGTATCGTCCAGAAGATTTATTTGATTCTACTGGGCAACTAAAGCAAGAATATCGTAACATCGCACCTAACGGGGAGAAACGAATGGCTGCTGCACCCATCGCAAATGGGGGAATAAGAACAGAAGAATTAACGCTTCCCAACTGGAAAAAATATGGGGTAGATACAACGATACCTGGATCAGTCGTTGCACAGGACATGACTGTTTTTGGAAATCAAGCGCGGGATATACTAATTGAAAACCCGAAAAATTTCCGGATTTTTGGACCAGATGAAACAAAATCGAATCGATTGAACGCCGTATTTGAGGCTACTGATCGACAATGGTTAGAGCCAATAACAAAAGAGGATGAATGGCAATCATCTGTCGGTCGAGTGATTGATGGGCAATTGTCTGAGCACCAAGCAGAAGGCTTTTTGGAAGGCTATGTATTGACCGGTAGACATGGTTTTTTTGCAAGTTATGAATCGTTTTTACGGGTGGTCGATTCTATGCTGACTCAGCATTTTAAGTGGTTAAGAAAGGCAACCGATCAATCTTGGCGCAAGGAATATCCTTCATTGAATATTATTGCAACCTCAACAGTTTTCCAACAAGATCATAATGGCTATACCCATCAAGATCCAGGGATCATTACCCATCTTGCGGAGAAAAAACCGGCATTCATTCGTGAATATCTGCCAGCAGACGCCAATACATTAATGGCAGTGATGGATCACGCCCTGAAAGAAAAACAAGTAATCAATCTGATTGTTTCCAGTAAGCATCCGCGGCCACAATTTTATTCGACGGATGAAGCAGAACTATTGGTGAAAGAAGGCGCAAAAATCATTGAATGGGCGAGTACAACAGGTCCAAATGAACCAGACTTGGTCATTGCTGCTGCAGGAACTGAGCCCAATTTAGAAGCGCTAGCAGCTATTACACTGTTAAATGAGGCTTATCCGTCCTTAAAAATCCGGTTTATAAATGTTGTAGATATTTTAAGGTTGCGTCATCCTCTTGTGGATCCCCGCGGTTTGAAAGACGCAGAATTCGATCGTTTATTCACTAAGGATAAACCAATCATCTTTGCTTTTCATGGTTATGAAGGATTGATTCGCGACATCTTTTTTTCCCGACATAATCACAACTTGCACATTCATGGATATCGTGAAAATGGAGATATTACAACACCATTTGATATGCGTGTTTTAAGTGAGATGGATCGCTTCCACTTAGCAATAGCTGCGGTAAACGCGATTAATGCTAATGAGTCAACTGCCTTCATCCAAAAGATGAACGCAAAGCTTGCCTTCCATCATGAATATATCCGAAAAAATGGTGAAGATATACCTGATGTGATAAACTGGCATTGGCAACCCTTGATTCTGGGATAAAAAATGGTTCTGTTGAAAGTTTGAAAGTAAATCAAACTTGAACGTTTCTAATTCTTATTTAAACAGCAATGCCAAATAGTATTTGTATTTCTATGCAAACCAAAAAGCCGAAACGAGTTCTTTCTTTTCGGCTTTTTGGCTCTATATTTTTCAACTTCTTGAACCCATCGATACAAGCTATTCGCGTGAACTTCTAGCTGTAGGCTAACTTTTTTAACAGAAAATTTTTCTTCCGTCACTAGTTTTACAACGCCGATTTTAAATGCTTTATCAAATGAACGTCTTGGCATAATCTAGATCTTCGCCTGCCCTTAATTCTTTGTCTAGTTTATTATACCAACTCCAGATTTATCCACTCCCAAAAAGTCTAACTTTTAGGGTCACTACATTAACTTGAATACAACAAGAGGTGCTTCTATATTTTACCTCAGTTTAGCGGGTCGCTTCCAAATTCACTGGATATTATTTAGTAGTGCCGCCTTCAGCAAATTTCACCGGCAAAACCGTACGTTTTTCAACCTCTTTGCCTTCAATCACATCTAAAAGCAGTTCTACAGCCTGGATGGCCATGTCCTGAATAGGTTGCACAATCGTTGAGACCAGATAATCTTCCTCCGCTCTAATGCGCTGCCCATCAAATCCAATCACTTGGACATCTTGAGGTACCCTTCGCCCCATTTTAGACAGCACTCGGCATACTTCTAAAGCCATTGAATCATTGATTGTAAAAATGCCATCGATCAATGGATGGGTAGTCAAAAATGCTGTGATCTGTTCCTCAATACATGCAATCGGTTCGAGCATATTTAACACATCATACCTGATTCCATAACGTTCACAAGACAATTCAAAAAATTTACGGCGATTTTTTGTTTCATTCGGTGTATCTTGATATCCACCAATATATGCTAAGTGGTGGCACTGCCTGTCTAGCAACTCTTTAACAGCCAATTCCCCTCCAGCTGCATTGTCAGATGTCACATAGATTACATCTTCAGTAAAATAACGATCAATACTTACAAAAGGAAGATTGCTAGAAATATATTCATCAATATCAGAATAGGTGATACCAATGATGCCATCCACTTTATTTTGCATGACCATTTGGATATATTCTCGCTCTTTCTCTGAATTTCCATTAGAATTACAAAGATAGAGTTTATAATGATTTCTTTCTAAATGACTTTCAACATGCAAAGCAAATTCTGAAAAAAAAGGGTGCCATACACTAGGCAAAATTAAGGCGATCGTATTGGTTTTATTTGTCTTTAATCCTCTTGCATAAATGTCTGGTTGATAGTTTAAAGACTTGATAGCAGTTTCCACTTTTTCTCGTGTGGATTGCTTCACAGATCCATTATTTAGCACTCTTGATACAGTTCCTACACCAACACCCGCTAGCTTAGCAACTTCTTTCATCGTAGCTTTCACAAAATCCCCTCGCAATCTCTACGATTTATTATAATAGAGCAAGACGCAAAAGACTAGTCCGGGATAAGTGGTCTCTCTGTCTGTTTAGCTAGTGCAAGGCATCCCAAAACGCCTTGCTGGTCATTTAACGCTGCCAATCTCAAGTAAGAATCTTGATCTCCTATTTTCTTATACGCATGATTTAGTTCATCAAATGCACTTTTGATTCTTGGTAATAAATGTGTTTGCTTAAAAACACCACCCCCAAACAAAATAACTTCAGGGTCTAATGTCAAACTCGCATTATACACAGATTGTGCCAAATAATTTGCCACATATGTCCAATGTTCATCCTCTTTTGAGATAAGCTTTCCTAATTTTCCAGTACGTTTTTCTAATGCAGGACCACTGACCATGCCTTCTAAACAATCACCATGAAAAGGACAAATACCTTCAAAATCATCGCCATCCATTCTGCGTATGATGACATGTCCCATTTCAGGATGTGCAGCACCTTGAACGAATGTACCTTGATTGATTGCACCGGCACCAACACCTGTGCCAACAGTATAATACAAGCAGCTACGCACATGTTTCGCAGCCCCATATAAGTATTCACCTAAACACGAAGCATTGACATCTGTCGTTAATGTAACTTGATTGCAAATATGTTGTTTCAAGTAGCTAAGCAAATCAAAAAATTGCCAATCAACTTTTGGTGTATTGGTGATCCAACCATAAGTAGAAGATTTCGGATCCAGATCTAATGGTCCAAAACTCCCAACACCTAATCCTTTCAATCTATATTGCTTGAAAAATGTCTGCACAGCGCTGAGCGTTTTTTCTGGAGTCTCTGTAGGAAGCGAAACTTGCTCAATTATTTGGTTTTCTTGATCCGCTACTGCCAATACAAACTTTGTGCCTCCTGCTTCGATTGCGCCATAGTACGTCATACTATCACCTGACCTATATCCAACTGTTGAATTATTGCATTTCCAGTTGCTGAGAAAATTAAATCTTTATTCTTTTCTTCTTCATAGAAAGTAGTTGTTATGGTTTCTTGCCCACTAATAAAGACTTCGATCGACGATGTATCACGAAAAATCTCTAACGTTAGACAATCTTCTATTAAAGGAGTCTGGATCGTTCTTTGTGTCAGTATTGGCTGTTCATCTCCTGAGATCACATGGCCAACGTTCTCTCGTGACAACGTCAACGCTTCTTTGTCATAAGAATAGCTCAATTGCAATCCAGCCAAGGTGAACGTAAATTCTCTTGCTTCGTTTAGCTGAATAACTAGGCGCAAATATGTGTTGTCTTCTATTACGCGTCGATACACAATCGGATGTTCATTAACTATTATTTGTTCTTCATTTAATTGAAGGTCTAACGCATCATGGATTTGGGCAAAGGGTTCTTGCACCAAGCGCTCATTTCTTACATGTAAGGTCCGCGGCAATGTCATTGATCCAGCCCACCGATGGCCTAATACATGGGTTGGCAGTGTTCTGGCCCACATTTGCATCCACGCTATCATGATTCGTTGATTGTCGGCACCGAGCGTCGTTTGTGGCGCGTAAAAATCTAACCCAAAATCGATTTCATGGGACGTTTCTACCTCTAGTTTACCAGTCTGCCAATCCATTTTTCCGATACATGCCATCGTAGAACTGATATTATGGTATTCATAACCATTCTTTTCAATCTGGATTGGTGACAAAATCAATACATCTTTACCATCTAAATGAAATAAATCCGGACACTCCCACATGATTCCTTGAGATGCATCCCCCTCCAGAAGAACGGAGTAAAACTGCCAGTTGATACAATCTTCTGATGAAAAGAGAAGAATACGCCCTCGATCATGTTCAGTCTTAGTGGCTACAACAGCAAAATATGTTTCACCATGTACAAAGACTTTTGGATCACGAAAATCATGAATGCTCCCTTCCTTGCCAAGAATCGATTCTCCAATAACCGGATTATTCTCTAACTTTTCAAAGTGGATACCATCTTTAGACATAGCAATACATTGTGTTTGGTACGTTTTGCCCTCTTCTATCCTATGTCCTGTATACATAAGGTAGAGCAAACCATCTTTTTCGAGCGCACTTCCTGAAAAACAACCATCTTTGTCATACCACTGATCAGGCGCCAGTGCGACTGGTAAATGTTCCCAATGTATCATATCCGTTGATTTGGCATGTCCCCAGTGCATCGGTCCCCACTGACTATCATAAGGATAATACTGATAAAATAAATGGTATGCGCCTTGAAAAAAAATGAACCCATTCGGATCATTTATCCAACCAATCGGCGCCATCAGATGATACTGATGGCGGTATTGCTGGTTCACTTGATGTTTGGATTGCGCAATGAAGTGATTTGCCTGTTCTATCGTGTCTTTCCGTTTCTCTGTCAAATTCATTCAGTCCCTTTAATAAAATTATCATAACCGGTTTGCTTGATTTCAAGCCATTCTTCTATTCCCACTCTACTCAACTCAGCCAAGTAATCTGACCACTCATCATCAATATTGCCATTCGTAATCCATTCTGCACGCTTGCGGTAAATATAATCCCACATATCTGTTTCTATTTTTGCCAGTCGATCTGTTTGATCCTTTTCCATAAAAACTTTTGGATAGATATTTTCATTATTGATATAAGGCAAATAAGTAGCATGCATCAAATCTAAGCGCCACTGTGCATCGTCGGGCATTGTCGTAACCGTGCCATAATAGGTGTTCAACACAGCCAAAGGTCCGGCTGCTTCAGTTTTTTGTCTCAATTCCCCTGGCGCGACTCCATCCAAAGGCAGATGGTGTAACATCCCATCTTTCAGCTCAAAAATATTTGCTTGTTCTGTGTCTCCATATGTTCCCCAGTTATTTTGTACAGACTGTAATGGCTCATACATTTTGTCGACCCATTTAGCTGTCAGTTCTAAGTTCTTATTCGCACTAGTGATCACGAACCGATCCCTTGAAAAGCCGACACCATTTGTTCTCGTCACATGTTTTCGCCCATCCGGCCCTGCTAATACCGGCAGTACATCATATTGGTCATTGTCTCCAGTCACATTGGTCTTATCCCAAGTAAAATACACACCATATTTTTGTTCTTTTCCTTTTGCGACGTACGTATTCCAATCCTGCTCAAAAGCCTCATTGTCGATCAAGCCTTTTTGATACATTTCATTAAAGTAAGCGATTGCCTCTTTGTATCCGTCTTTATCCGCAGTAAACTGCACATTGCCATCATTGTCGACGATCAAATGATCATCATTGTCCCCTTCACCAAAGGCAGCAAAAAGCATTTTCAAGTCTTCATTTCCACCATCATTGATAAATGAAAAGGGAATCTCATCTGCTTCTCCGTTTCCATTAGGATCTTCTGTCTTGAACGCCTCTAATACGGTCATCAATTCCTCCGTTGTCGTCGGCATATCTAATCCTAAATTGTCCAACCATTCTACATTGATCCATGCCATGTCATTGACCGTATGGATCGATTCCTTTCCCTCACCCAATTCTTCAATCCATGGAAAAGAATAGATATGACCATCTGGTGCTGTAGATAATTGACGATATTCAGGGTACTCGTCAAATATTTTTTTCAAATTCGGCATATACTGGTCAATCAAATCTTCAACCGGCACAATCACACCACTTTCTGCCCAATTAAGTAAGTCATAGTCCCCGGCGCCAGCATTAAATATTGCATCTGGTAAATCTCCACTTGCAATATCTAGATTTCTTTTTTCCGCAAAATCAGCTTTATAGTTGGTCCAATCTATATGAACATTGGTGTCCTCTTCAATTCTTTGAAAAATCAATTTTTCATTGGGATCATTTGGTGCGAGTGCTGCACTTTGCGACATCATTTTTAATGTCACATTTTCAGCAAGCGGAAAACTGATATCTGCTAGCTCATAATCTGGGCTTGACTTTGCGCTGTCCTTTGAACCGCCTCCACAACCAGCCAAAAGCAATGAACCTGTTACTAATGTGGTGATCATTCTTGCATTCCTTTTCATTTGTTTCTCTCCTTTAAAAAAATTTTTATTTTGATGACTTCTTGATATAAACCATACATCCATATCTATCCTTTGACCGAACCAACCAATACGCCTTTATCAAAATACTTTTGAAAGAATGGATACATGACGATCAATGGCAAACTCGAGATAACTATGGTGGCATATTTGATCAATTCAGCGATTTGTTTCATTTCAGCCATGGCTGTATTTGAGCCTACCATATCTTGAGAAGGCTGGTTTTGAATCAGTATGTTCCTTAAAACTAACTGTAAAGGTTCTAAATTGGGATTCTTTATATAGATCATGGCATCAAAATAGGCATTCCATTGCCCCACAAACGCATATAGAAATAACACGAACATTATTGGTTTTGCTAAAGGCAGCATAATTTTAAACAAAATTTGCAAGTCATTGGCGCCATCGATCGTGGCAGCCTCAGATAGTTCTTTCGGCAAACTCATGAAGTATGTCCGCGCCAATATGATATTCCAAACATTGATTGCCCCAGGAACGATCAAGGACCAAACGGTATCTAACATTCCTAAATTTTTGATCAATAAATAGGTTGGAATCAATCCCCCACCAACAAACATGGTAATGATGAAGAAAATCATGATGACCCTACGACCCACTAAATCTGGTTTCGACAGCGGATATGCCGTAATCATTGTAATGAATACTGTCAGGAAGCTGAAACTAAACGAATAGAACAATGAATTGAGGAATCCTCTTAAAATAGCATCATCAGCAAACACACGACTATACCCTTGCGTCGTCCAATCTTTAGGATTAAAACTGATCCCCTGATTGATTAAAGTAGCCGGATCCATGAATGAGGCTACCACCACGTATACCAGTGGCACTAGCGTGATTATCACCAAAAACCCAACAATAATACGATTGACCCAGAGCAACTGCCTGTCTATCTTCGTATACATAGTAAGATTCATTTTATTTCCCCCTATAAGCCTTCGCCGTCATTTATTTTTTTAGTCATTCCATTGACAAGCAATAAAAGTACTACGTTGATGATCATATTAAATAACCCCACGGCTGCTGAGTACGCATAATCACCAGATTGCAACCCTATTTTGTATACGTATGTCGAAATAATCTCTGAAGTTGGAATATTCATTGACGTTTGCATCAAGTAAGCTTTCTCGTAACCAACATTCATGATATTTCCTGCTGATAAAATAAAATTGATAACCATAACAGGTCTAAGCGCGGGCAAATCAATAAACCAAATTTTTTGCAGGATATTTGCGCCATCGATATTTGCAGCTTCATATAAATCTGAACTAATGCCAGCTAAAGTCGCTGTATATAGTATTGAAGCCCAACCCATCCCTTGCCAAATACCAGAAAGAATGTAAATTGTTCGAAAATAATCAGGGTTTGACATAAACATAATAGACTGTCCTGTGAATTTTTCGACGAGCCCGTTAATTGGACCATTTGCAGATAAGAACAAAAAGAGCATCCCTACTATAATGACGACAGAAATGAAATTAGGCGCATAAAGTATCAATTGGATTTTTTGTTTGATTTTTTTATTGAGAATTTGATTTAATGACAATGCCAACAGTATGGGAGGAAAAAAGCCCAATATCAGTCCATAAACACTAATTTTCAAAGTATTGGTTAACAAGACTGAAAAGTTAGGTGAAGAGATAAATGTTCGAAAATGCGCTAAGCCAACCCAGGGACTTTCCCAAATGCCCAGCATTGGGTTGTAATCTTTGAACGCAATGATGGCGCCATACATTGGGAAATAACGAAAAACAATTGTAAGTAAAATGCCTGGTACCATGAGTAAATAAAGCCACTTGTCTTTTGCTACTTTTTTTCTGAACTTTTGCCATTTTTCTTTTTTTCTATCAGGATTAGGTATGGCTCGTTTTCGTCCCGAAAACTGTTCCTTTATCACTTTTTCCATATAGATCCCCCTTTTTAGAAACGTTTCCATTTTTGACTTTTTAAAAAAGGAAACCTCCCAACGCAAAAGTGGAAACGTTTCCCTTTTTCTGCTTTTAGATTAGCACGCCTTCTTTTTCATGTCAATATCAAAATGTATATTGATAGTACAAAAATTTATAATTGTACAAAATCTATCGCTACGTCTGCCTTTCTTTTTGATTTTCCAGTCATTTCCCATCAAAGTATTTTTCTTGAGTATTCCCACTGATACGCTCATCAATTTTAACTAAAGGTCATCAAAAAACGAATCTTATCTGTCTCACATCAAACCCTGCTTTTTAAACCAGCGACTTTTTGCTATACTGAGTAAGCATATTTGAAATTATTTGTTGTTTATGGAGGAATCATGCAAAAATATATTGGAAACAAAGCCTTTTACCGTACGGTCTTAACGATCGCGATTCCAGTGATGATCCAGAATGCGATCACCAACTTTGTGGGCTTATTAGATAATTTAATGGTGGGACAAATCGGGACTGCACAAATGTCCGGTGTAGCCATTGTCAACCAACTGATCTTTGTGTTTAACTTGAGCATCTTTGGGATCGTTTCTGCGGGCAGTATTTTCGGGACCCAGTTCTATGGGAAGCAAGATTATCATGGGATGCGGGATGCGTTTCGCTTCAAGTTGGTGGGCAATTTGTTGATTTGTCTATTCGCGATGGGGTTGTTGTTCTTTGGGCAAGATTTCTTGATCCGTCTCTATTTGCATGGCGGTGGCGATAGTGCGGAGTTAAATCTTGCTTTGACCTCTGCCAAAGAGTTCTTAATCATCCTGTTGTTCAGCCTGCCATTTTTTGCCATTTCTCAAGCGTATGCCAGTTCGCTTAGGGAAATGGGCAAAACGATGGTGCCGATGTTTGCCAGCAGCATCGCCGTAGTCATCAATACGGCCTTGAATTTCTTGCTGATTTTCGGCCTGTTCTTCTTCCCTGCATTGGGCGTGCGGGGCGCTGCGATTTCCACCTTGATTGCCCGTATCGTTGAATGTGCCATCACAGTCTATTGGGTGCATCGCCATGTCGAGGACAATCCGTTTGCCGTTCGGGTCTACCATCAATTCAGCGTACCGCTGCAGTTGGTGAAACAGATTTTGCGTAAAGGTTCGCCTTTGATGGCCAATGAGATCCTTTGGGCAATTGGCCAAACGATGATCGTTCAAGCGTATTCCGTTCGTGGGTTATCGGTGATTGCTTCCTTGAATATTTCTTCTACTGTTTCCAACCTGTTCAATATTGTCTATATGGCACTGGGTGGTGCAGTTGCTATCATGGTCGGCCAACTTTTAGGGGCTGATAAATTCGATGAAGCCAAGGACAGTGCACGAAAACTGCTCTTCTTTTCCGTCATGAGTTGTCTCGGACTCGGGATTTTGATGATGGTGGTTGCACCGTTCTTCCCTGAAATCTACCAAACCGAACCGGCAGTCAAAAGCCTAGCCAGCCAATTTATCAAAGTCGCTGCGTTATGTATGCCGATGTATGCCTTTAACCATGCCAGCTATTTCATTTTACGTTCTGGCGGCCAAACCTTTATTACCTTTTTGTTCGACAGTGTCTTCACTTGGGTGATCGTTCTACCGTTGGCCTTTGTACTAAGTACGCATACGACGCTCTCGATCGTCTTGGTCTACCTGTGCTGCCAATTGGTGGAACTGTTGAAGAGTGGAATCGGGTACCGCTTGATCCGCTCTGATCTTTGGGTGAAGAATATCGTGCATTGAGGAAAATGTATGTAATGAAAAAATCGAATCATCAAGATGCATGCGCAAACTTGATGATTCGATTTTTTTGTTCTTTCTTAACTTATTTGTATCTCTATTAGGGGTACTCATATACTCTTTTAATGCTTCTTGTTTTGCTCCTGCACTTGCTAATTCCACATATCACATAGGGTTCTTTCCAGATCATAAAGAATGATTTTGTTCCCATAGAAGCTTTCTGTTTCTGTTAATCCTAATTCGAATGTTTCTTTTGTTGTATAGTGGTGATGAATGGCATATTTGTCCAGGCGTTCTTTTGGAACATGCTATCCCTTTGGAATACATACTTTGAGCCAAGCACAGTTCATCAATAAACGTATCTTTCATCACATAAAACCCTGGCTCTACCTTCTCAATTTCATCAGCTTTAACCAATCTATCTAATGTCATAGGTAGAATTCCTCTTTTCGAGCATCTTTTAGAGAGAGATTGCCACTATATTTAACAAAAATATTAGCAATTTTTTGATTCAAAATAACCCCTTCATAAGTTAATGATAAACTAACTAAATTATTCTACGTTAGTTTATCATTAACAACGAGATGAAATAGTTTCAGGAATAAAGATAACATATAGTTTTTACCAATCAAATTTCGAAAAGTTTATACGCTTATTGCCTTGACGATAGATATGATTTCCATCGGATTTGATTTCAAGAATTCTCAAAATTATTATCAGCATTAACTTGTTTCACAGCAAGTTAACATCACGGTCTACTAAATCTTAGAAAACATCCTGCCTGGTTTTCACACACCAAACAAACTTTGTACTTATCCACCAATCTGACTCATATGACGCCAAGTCGGTTTTTCTGAGAATGAGCTTTCTGGCTGGTCCAGTGCCATCTCGTGATTTTTTGGTTTTAGCATCAATGCCTGCTTGACTTTTTTTTCGAATAACACAAAATCCTTAAGGACCGAACGTAGATGTACTTCGTCCTCCCAAAAGAGACAGGCTTTTAAATAGCCGTCAGCAGTCACTCGCAGACGATTACAGGTGGCACAAAATTGGCAACTGATAGGATGGATCAAACCAAAACGCCCTTTTGCACCTTTGATTTGATAATTTTTTGCTGGTCCATTACCGTCAATGTTCACCGGTTCAACAAGCCAGCCTTTTTCTTCACAAAGAGCAAACACTTGATCCACGCCGAGATAGCCTTCTTGCCATGACGTCTGTGCGTTGCCTCCGATTGGCATGTATTCAATAAAACGCACGGTGACTTCGTTGTCGAAAGTAAAGCGCAAAAAATCTAGCAGTTCATGATCATTTTGACCTTGAATCACCACCACATTCAATTTGATTTGATCAAAGCCAACACGAAGGGCTGCTTCTAGTCCTTTCAACACACGATTCAGGTTACCGCCACGGGTTACTTGGTGGTAACGTTCCTGATTGAAAGTATCCAGGCTGATATTTAAGCGATTGACTCCTGCCTCTTTCAACGGTCTTGCTAACTTTTGCAAAGCCAAGCCATTCGTAGTCAAAGAAAGATCATTGATTATTGGCAACGCCGCAATGGCGGAGACGATCTCAAGAATATCTTTGCGTATCAAAGGCTCTCCACCCGTTAAACGAACCTTGGTGATTCCAAGCCGACTGAAGTGTTGCACGAGCGTAACGATCTCTTCTTTGCTAAGAATTGCCTCATCTGGAAAAAAAGCCAGTCCTTCCTCCGGCATACAGTAAGTGCAGCGCAAGGAACATTTATCTGTTACAGATACTCGCAAATAATCATGAGGACGTCCAAAACGATCAGTTAGTACATTTCCCATCCCCTTCAGCCCCCGCTGACCGGTGGAATCAAGGCGATTTCACTGGCTGCAGTGATTACCACCGGAATCTCGTCAACAAAACACTGATCAACAGCTGTGCTGCAACTGGCTATCTCTTTGGTATACAATGGATAGGCTTTTTGCATCGCCTGTAAAATGATTTTTCTGTCTACTTTTTCTGTTAAAATACAAACTGCTTCATCTGTGATTTGTTCCCGTAAAGGTCCAAATAGCTTGACTGTTACTTTCATCATATGTCCTCCTGCGCCAAATTAGGCGCGATTTCTTTTTTCCAAATAGGTACTCGTTCTTTCAAGCGATCGATGATATATTCACAAGCGACAAAAGCTGCTTGTCGATGCGGTGCCGCCACACCAATGAAAACCGCTGTTTCCATCGGCTGCAAACGACCGATGCGATGGATTAATGTAATTGACAGCTGCTTCGTTTGTATTTCTTCCACCAGTCGTTGCATCTCTTTTTGCGCCATTCCTTCATACGCTGTATAATCGATCGCTGCAGTCTGTTGGTCTCCCGTCCATTCACGAACGGTTCCTGAAAACGTCACAATGCCACCAACAAAAGGACTTCTTAAGCGGTCACTTTCTGTCGCGATATCGATTGGTTCCTTTTGCAATCGGATATTGGCCAAAAAACCACTCCTTTCTTCTTTTTTCTTAAGTTCAGCATGATATAATGGATAATAATCGTTTTTTTTCGGAGGATTTTCTATGGATCGTCATGATCGTCAAATCCGTGTTTCTGAGATTGGGAAACAGGGTCAGCAAAAAATCTCTGCCGCAACACTCTTGATCGTTGGCTGTGGCGCGCTCGGTACATATTGTGCAGAACAGTTAGTCCGTGGTGGAATCAAAAATATCATTTTGGTAGATCCTGATTCCGTTGATGAAACCAATTTGCAGCGCCAAGCCCTTTTTGTCACCGATGATGCTACGTCACGGCTAAAGAAAGTCACAGCGGCTAAAAAGCAGCTGCAGCGGATCGATCCACAGGTTCAAGTAACGACCTATCCTTGTTCATTTGAACAAGTGGTTTTTGAAGAACTTGGAACGATCGATCTGATCTTGGACTGTACCGATAATTTTCATACGCGCAGTCTGATCAATCTCTATGCCTATCACCATGAGCTGCCATTTGTTTTCGGTGCTTGCAATCGAACGACCGGGCAAGTAATGGCATTGCATCCTTGCAAACAGCCGTGCCTCCATTGTGTCTTTCCCCAATTGGATGGACTAGAAAAAGAAGATTGCTCGACTGTTGGCGTGTTAACGCCCCTCGTGCCTTTCGTGACTAGTTTGCAAGTCGCTCTTGTCTACAAGATTTTGCTAGATGATCCCACGCTGTCATGGCAAACAATGACTTATGCCGATCTTTGGCACAGTGCATTAGACCATTACCTGATCAAAAAAAAAGCAACCTGTCCCGTCTGTTCTGAGAAAAAAACGACGTCAGCTGTAGCCGTTGAAGCCAAGAAAATCTGTGGCACAGATGTATACCAGACAACCCTATCTCCCCTGCAGCAGCATGCCCTTCTTGAAAACAGCCGAAGACACAGTGCTATATTGAAGGAAAACCCTTTGGCTGCCAAAATACAAATCGGAACCATTGAACTGACTTTATTTAAAAACGGCAAAGTCTTGATTTATGGTCTGACACCAAAAAACAGTCGACTCTTACCAGAATTCTTACAAATGATCGTGAAAGGGGCAACTTATGACAGTGAAAATCGGTCTCTTGACCATCAGTGATACCCGCAACGAACGTGATGACTTTTCCGGACAGACAATCATGCAAACAGTGAAAGAAGAAGGATTCATAATGATTCACTATCACCTCGTCAAAGACGAAATACCTTTGATCCAACAAGCGTATCTTAACCTAGTCAACACTGACTGCGAAGTCATCATTACCAATGGCGGAACTGGTATTTCTAAGCGAGACGTCACACCTGAAGCCTTACAGCCTTTTATAAAAAGAGAGCTGCCGGGCTTCGGTGAACTTTTCCGCTGGTTGAGTTTTCAAGAAATTGGTTCTCATGGCATGGCTTCTCGCGCATGCGCCGGCTTTAATGAGCAAGAGCAGCTGTTGTTTTTGCTGCCAGGTTCTGTCAAGGCATGTCAGCTGGCTATGAAGCAGCTGATTCTGCCAGAGATCCCACATTTGCTGAAAGAACGGCGAAAATAACCTTGACCTTTTCTTCAAGCGGCGTCTTCCTTTTCACTGGAAGCTCCGTTTTTTTACCGCTTCGTTTCAGCTCGCTCCTTGACGAAACTATCACTTTTACCTCCGGTCTTTGCTAAGAGCTGACAATCCGTGATGATCATTTGCGGGTCCATCGCTTTACACATGTCATAGACCGTCAAGGCTGCCAGTTGGCACGCGACCAGAGCTTCCATCTCCACACCAGTCGCATCAAGCGCTTTTGCTTGAGCAGTAATCTTTAAGCTCGTTTCACTTTCGAAGACGAATTGCAAATCAATGCCTTTTAGCGCAATCAAATGACACATTGGGATCAGTTCACTGGTTTTCTTCGCCCCCATGATCCCTGCCACTTGCGCCACTGCCAAAACATCGCCTTTTTTGACTTGATTGTTTTGAATTCTGCGCATCGTTTCCCCTCGCATCGTGACCCGACACATAGCTGTTGCAATTCGTTTGGTATCTATTTTCTCAGATACATCCACCATTTTCGCTCGCTGCTGATCATTAAAATGGGTCAGAGTATCTGCAGGTCTTTGCTGTGCAGCCAACCACTGTGAAAACCATTCTTGAATTTTTTCCACTGTCGTCAAATCCAAAACATTTTGTTCCTTGACTACATCAGGATAAATCGATCCGACCGCACAAATATTGGCATAAGGAAAATCTGCCACCGTTTCCCCAGGGCGTAAAAGGAGCAGTTTCGGGTGCGCCAAATGTTTGAACCCTTCAAACAATACTAAATCAATCTCGCTGCTAATCAGCCGCTGCCACTCACCTTCACCACTGACTTCAGGTGTTGATAAGTGGGTCTTTGCTGTGTATCTTCTTTGCTGATGCAAAAACAGATGCCCTTCTTTTTTCATAAACACTTGACGAGCACCCGCCTCGGCAAAGTGTGCGGTATCGGTTCCCGGAACGTCCATCGCAGCGTTATGATGCGTTTGTTTAAATGCGGCGACATCTAATTGCAGTGTGGCAGCTTTTTGAATTAATTGACACATTGCAGTCGTTTTGCCACTTTTTTTGCGACCGATTATTTGTAAGGCAAGCACCAGACATCTACCTCCATTCCATTTTCACAAGTCATCCCAGCAGGTATCCGAATCAAGCAGTCAGCATAGGCTAAAGCCCCAATGGCACTTGATTGATTCTTAGGCAGAGGTTTGGCGGCTCCAGCCTCAATCGTCCCCCTTAAGTAACGGTCAAAATTATTGACTCGATCGATGACACCAAAAAAAGGCAAACGATGCTGGCCCATTCTTTCTGGCAGCCCATGATACCGTTGGATCAATGGATCAGCAAAAAAGTGAAACCCAACAAAACACGCACTAGGATTTCCAGAAAGAGCGATCACAGGTATTTGCTCAAACAGAAATGCTGAGGTTGGACTTCCAGGACGCATCGCACATTTGTTGAACAATAAGTCAGATTCTTCGGCAATTTCTGCCATAAAGTCATAGTCACCGACAGACACACCCCCACAGGTCAGAATCAAATCACAGAATGAAGCCATTTCTGCTAGTGTTTCTTTTAAGCGTAAGGAATCATCGGGGGCACTTTTAGAAAAAATCAGCCCAGCACCAGCTTCCTTGACTAAACCTTCTAGCAGAATGCGATTGCTGTTATAGATTTTTCCATTTTCCAAAACGGCACCCACCTCTAACAATTCCGATCCAGTCGTTAAAAGTCCTACCTTCAATTTGCCTTCAACAAGCGCTGTATCGATACCAAAAGCCGCCAACAAGCTGAGGCAGCCAGCCGTCAATGTAGTCCCCGCCTTAAGCAGCAGTTCGCCAACTTCAAATTCGTCGCCAGCTGGCGTGATATTGCTCTTTTTTTCTGTCTCCAGCAGTTCGATCGTGGTTTTAGTAAGCTGACGGGTTTTCTCCAAAGGGATGATTTTGGTGACCCCTTCTGGCACTTGTGCCCCGGTCATGATCCGAACAGCTTGTCCTTTTTTCAACCATCCTTCATAGACGGCACCAGCGCCGATTTCGCTAACAACTTCTACGCCTTTAGGAAAATCCTGATCGGTTTCTGCTGTGATCCCAAAGCCGTCATAACCTGAACGAGGAAAAAAAGGAAACGGCAAAGGCGCACAAACATCCTCTGCGAGCACATTTCCTAGACATGCCAGTAACGGTTTTCGGATTGGTTTAGGTTTGCGTGCCGGTAACTCGGCGATGATCTTCTTCGCTTCTTGTAAGGAGATCACAGTTCGTTGTCGAAGCATATAAAAATCTCTCTTTTCTTTCGTATTTTTTGGTGTTTACCTATGGTACACTTGCTTTGACTCATTCAAAAGGAGATGACCCAATGATCGGTGTACTTTTAGCTGGGGGCTATTCCCGCCGTTTCAAACAAGATAAGGCGCTTTACTATGACCCAAGATTACAAGCAACTTGGTTAGAATCAGCGCTCCAGCGGCTGATGGAGATAACTGAATCTTGCTGCATCATCGCCAATTCGAAAAATTACAATCAGATAGTCGAAGAAGCTCAGCCCTTCCCCACAACCACTTTAATGGATCTTCCAGAATTCGCTGGTCTAGGTCCTCTCAGCGGCATTTATACTGCAGCAAAACGCTATCCTGGTGAACGTCTTTTAGTCACAGCGATCGATTATCCCTTTCTAACAAGTCAAAGCTTAAACAAATTGACTTTCCACCGAAATGCTTATGCGGTTTCGGAAAATCAGCCACACTTTGCCATCACCCATCTGACCATTGACGATCAGTTACTAGAGATCCTAGAAATTGATTTAGCAAACAAAACACTAAGATTGGGGGATTTTTTGAAAAAAATTTCTGCTGAACCCGTTGAGTTACCGACAAATGAACTGTTTACAACGAACAACCCGATCACTGTTCTTTACAAAAATGATCCATTCTAAATTGAGATGACCACATCAGTCAAAAATGCTACTTCTTCTTTCCCATGTGAAACCAGTAGCGTTGTCAAATGATGGTTCTTGATTTGTTGTTTCAAAAAAGCGAGTACTTGGTACAACATGTTATCGTCTAATCCAGTAAATGGTTCATCTAAGAGTAATAGCTGAGGCTGGCTCAATAACGCCCGTACCAGTGCCACACGACGTTTCTGTCCACCTGAAAGTTGCAATACGGATTGCTGACGATAGTCGATCAATCCTAATTGCTTTAAATGATCGTGCATTCTTTCGGTTATATCTGTGGCTACACGTTTCTTATTCCAGCTCATCTTAGAACTAAAAAGTATATTCTCTTCTACAGTCATTGTGGGAAAAAGGGTGGGTTCTTGCATGACAAAACCGATATTGCGCTTATATGCCGGATAGACAAAAGCTCGTTGTGTATCTAGCCAGCATTGATTTTGGAAAAAGATCGTTCCTTTTTGACAAATTTCTAAGCCAGCAATGATGCGCAGCAGTGTCGTTTTGCCAGCACCGCTGATTCCTTGGATGCTGGTGATCTGGGACGTTATTTCATGCTGAAACTGCAGATTATTTTTAAATAATTGTTTTGAAATATCAATCGATAAAGTCATGACGGCCTCCTTTTCTTAGGAATTGAATAATGAATAAAAAGACCAACCCGATCGCTAAATTAACCAACCCTAACGAGAGGGCCTTTTGGTCATTTCCTTGCAAGACAGCGAAATAGATGGCAGATGCCATTGTATCTGTCTTGCCTTCAATATAACCCGCCATCATTAGACTCGCGCCGAATTCTCCCAACCCGCGACAAAAGCCCAAAAGGACCGTAGCAAGGATACTGTGCCAACTATTTGGAATGATTACATAGAATAAGCGTTCCATCCGATTGGCTGACAGTGTTTCAGCAGCTTCAATCAGCTGGGTCGGCACACTCAAAAACGCTGCTTTCAATCCCTGATACAATAACGGAAAACTGACTACCATTACGGCAACTGCAGCACCCGATAAAGTAAAGACGAGTTGTAGTTCAAACAGCTCAAGAAGTTTCCCAAAAATACCATTGCGGCCAAATAATTGCAGCAGACCATAGCCAATGATCGTTGGTGGCAAAACTAGCGGCAGCAAAAACATCGTTTCAACGATCAGTTTTCCTCGAAAGGTCATAAATGCGCCCACATAGGCGCAAGGAAGAGCAATAATCAGTCCGAGCAAAAGAGCGGCTCCTGCTACGACTAAAGAATGAATCACTGCACTTTCTATCATTAAAGTGCCTCACTTTCTTCTTCAACAAACGAAAATCCAGCCACTTGAAACACGTGCTTTGCTTTTTCTGAACGTAAGTACTTTTGAAAGATCATGGCAGCTTCTTGATGCGAAGAATCCGTGACAAGGGCACTGGTATATAAGATACGATTGTGATAAGTAGGATCGATTTGCGCTGTCACCGTTACTTTTTGACTCACAAGAGCGTCCGTGGCATAAACAATTCCCAGATCCGCATTTCCTGATGCTACGTAATACATGACTTGTCGGACATCTGCCGCTTGAACCAATTTATCCTGCAACTCATTCGTCAAGGCAAGATGGTCAAAGACTTCCAGTGCATATGTGCCGGCAGGGACCGACTGGCCTTCCCCAATAGCGATCACTTCTGCACTCCTTAGTTGATTGATCAAATCCCCATCAGAAACGTTTGCGTTTGTTGGCTGGATGACGACTAGTTGATTGGTTAGAATCGGCTGAATTTTTTCAACGCTTCCTGCTTCAACCAAGTCGGTGATCTCTTTTTCACTGGCTAAAAAGACACCATCGATTGGCGCTCCGGCGAGAACTTTTTGGCGAATCGCACCCGAACCGCCAAAGTCCAATGTGATCTCGATTTGGGGGTGGTCGAGGTGAAACTGGGCGGTAATTTCTTCCAATACGTCTTTTAAGCTAGCGGCGGCAGAAAAATGCGCCCTTTGTGCTGAATGAGCCTCTCTACCCTGCCAAAGGAAAAAAAGGCAAAGAACGAGCAGTCCGCTGATTCCACCAAAAAACAGCTGATTCCTCATTTTCTTTTTTCCCGAACGTTGATTCACTCTGCTTCCTCTTTCTTCCCTTCGAATGCGAGAGGCGTAAGATTCTCAAAGACAAGCAACAAAAATCCATCAACGAAACGGTATGCAACATACAACAAAATGCCTGTTGCAAAAAATACCATCACTCCAAAGAGAGAAACGAATAACTCCGCTGCCTTCAACACTTCCCGCAAATAGAAAAACTGCCCGATGCGATAAAACGCAATCGTTGCAATCGCGCAAGGAAAGGTTAAAGAAGCAAAAGTCGGATGGAAGGCACGCTTGACAAAGAACAGCATTTTTCCGCCGAGTATTCCTAAAGCTACCAATAAACAGCCGGACAGGATTATAACAATCACTATTTTCGGCTCACGCCACACGTTTAAATAGCTAATCAAACACAGACTTAACGGTGCAAAATAGATATTGTTGGTCAATGCCATTGACTCGGGGACTTTGGTTGTAAGCATCAGCGGCAGCAAAATCAATGTAGCTGCCAACCCATAATAAGTGATCCCTTGAACAAGAATCGGATGGCCAATATGACTGCCTACGACTACAGGCACCAACAGCCCAATATAAGTGACAAACCATGTAGGCAAAAACGTCGCTTTTTGAAAGTTTTGAAAAACATTGCGATAGGTAAAAATCAAAAGATGGATAATGTGTAAAACAACAGCGAAATACCAAAGGAAAGTGCCTAACGTCTCATTGAAACCAAAAAGGAAACTACTTAAAACAGCAGACAACATGGGAAAAGTTGCATACAAGCTACTGGGGACTACCTGACTGTATTCTTTTAAAAAGACTTGATGACAAAAAATTCCTTTAACCATTGCTAAGCCCCAAATTACCAGACCAAAGCTCATTACAATTGTTCGGATAATAGGCAAATCAATGGCAAAATAGGCATTGGCTAGCGTACATAATCCTAACGTCGTGGCAATCAATCCGACGGGCAGTTGCCCGATCGTTTTTGAAAGTTTATTCAAGTGCTTCTCCTCCTTGCTGGCAAAAAGAAAATTCTAGGTTCCCCTTCAAATCAAAGAAATCTGCATAGGTGACTTCGAAAAGCGAGCGACCTTGACGATGGGTCGGAATCCCCTGCTTGACCATTTGTGTCAAAATACCAGTATAAGAAAGATCACCTTGCACGATCGCCCCATAGATCACGCCGTTCTTGTGGATGATTTTTCGATAGACCTTTGGTTGATCATCGATTTCGACTGTATAGGTATCATCTTCAGGATAAGGTTTTCCTAATGACAGAGAATGAATGTTTAAGAATGTCATTGTCGATTTAATGGCAAAGAAATCTGTCAGTTCTCGCTGGACGCCCACCATATTAGAAGCAGCGATGATACCTTCCTTGACTGCCGCTGGCCAGATAGGGTTTCTACCTGAAATATCTCCTGCCCCATAAACATTCGGACAATTGGTGCGTCCCATCGCATCAAATAAAAGTCCGAAACGATCACAGTCGATTGAATCACCAATAAACTGGACATTGGCGCGGACACCGGTTGCAACGATCAAAAGATCACAGTCGATCACCTGACCATCGGATAATTGCAACTGTGCCACTTTATCTTCTTCATCCATTATGACTTCTTTTACAGCTGTTTCATAAAACTGCTTGACACCAGCTTTTTCAAAGGCTACTTGATACGTTTGAGCTGCTCGCTCGTCCAATTGAATAGGCAGTAAACGGGGACCAAATTCAACTAGGGTAACACTTTTTCCACAGTGAACCAAGCCTTCTACCGCATCGATCCCCACAAGACCAGCACCCATGACCACAATATTGGCTGCGGTCGTACTCTTCTCACGAATCATTGCTGCATCAGCCAGTGTTCTAAGTCCAACGACATTTTTTGCAATGCTCAAGTTAGGCACGGGAGGATAAAAAGTAGATGCACCAGTTGCCAATAACACTTTGTCATAAGGGACTGTTTCTTCTGTTGAAAGATAAAGCTCTTGGCGTGCTGGATCGATACCACTAACAAGCGCACCTTTTATCCAGTCGATTTGATTGTTTTCAATAAATCCCTCTTCAACAAAGGATAATTCTTTGACATTACGGGAACCTTCGATATAGTGATGCAAGATACAGCGGGAATAGATATGCTCATCTTGTGAAATCAGGGTGATTTTAGCTGTCGGATCAAGCTGACGCAAAGTGCGAACACTGTTGATCCCAGCAGCTGAAGCACCGACAACGACGTAATTCATAGGGTTCCTCCTCTAGCAGCTATCAGTGCTGGCTGCGCAACTTCTTCTAACGTGATCGCCTGCATTGGACACTTGGCAACACATTGTGGGGTCTGATCTGGATGATCCATACACATATCACACTTCATAATGATTTTATGCTGAAGCTTATCAGCTTTCAGCACACCATAAGGACAAGCCATAATACACATAAAACAGCTAGCACATTTTTTCTGATCATAGGTCACGTAACCAGTTTGCGGGTCTTTAGTCATCGCACCAGTCATGCACGTAAAGACACATTCAGGTAAATCACATTGTCGGCAAAAGATTGGCGTGTTAACTCCTCCTTCTGAGACAACGACTCGGTTCCGAGGGTCTTCACCATTGTGAGCAACAGAACAAGCAGTTACACACGTGAGACAACTGATACATTTGCTGCGATCGATTTTGATTCGTTTCATTATGATTGCTCCTTCATTAGACGTACAGGGGTCGACTTGTAGGACGGTTCTTTCGAATATGCATCATATAATGCTGGGGTCAGCTGATTGACTTCCGGATAATGCATTGGGGCATATAATTCTCCTTCTTGAACAAAGCGGGAGATTTTCGCCGCAAATCGAGCGTTTTGTCCATTCACTGAAAATAGTCTAAGCAGCTCTTGATTTTTCACTTCTAGCTGTTTAGCAGTATTCGGATGGATCAGCACATGCGCCTGACGCTCCGTCGCTTCCTTCACTTCTTTGATTTCTCTTGTGCGGGTCTCGGTATGCCATTGCCCGACTGTCCCACGCCCTGTGTTGAGCATCAACGGATAATCTTCTGTCAGTGGCAGCGGGTTTGGTCGTTCTTTTTCAAAGATGAACTGGGCTTTTTTGGAGGGAGTAAAATACTGTCCGTCTTCATACAGGCGTCGTTCATCTGGTAAGTTTTCCAATTGACTCCCCTTGGGGAATGGCCATTGAATTCCTTTTGAAGAAGTCAATTGCTCATACGCAACACCTGTGATATCACACGGCATATTCGCAGAACATTTTTTCAAAAGCTCAAAAACACTTTGCGGCGTTTCCCAACCATCTAACAAAGAACCCATCCCTAATGCTTTCCCCATAGCGAAAAAGATATCAAAGTCCGAATATTCATCCACTTTTTTGGGCAGTACTGGTCTTAGTCCTGATAAGCGCCGCTCTGTATTGATATAGGTTCCCGTCTTCTTTAATCCAGAAACGACTGGGAAAAATACGTCGGCTGTTTTGGCGGTCATCGTATCAGCATACAAGTCTTGTACGATCAACATTTCCAGCTTATTCATGGCTTCTTGGAAGCTTTCACTATTCGTCCACGAATGGGCAGGGTTCGTGGCAACGACCCATAATGCTTTGATTTTTCCTTGATTAATCTGTTCAATGATTTGATCATAAGGCAAAGTAGGTTTTTCTGGAAGCCAATGTTCCTCGATGTTCAATGCTTTTGCCACCACTTGACGACGGAGTGGATTGTCAAAATCACCGCCACCGTACAATCCGGCAGTATTGCTGAACAAGCGAGAGCCCATCGCATTGCTTTGGCCGGTCAGGGAATTCGCACCAGTTCCTTTACGACCGATATTTCCCGTCATCAGTGCTAAATTGATGATCGCTTGTGCTGTCCGCACAGCCTCATATCCTTGATTGATTCCCATCGTCCACCAAAAAGAAACCCGTTTGCCTTCATGGATCTGCTGCGCAAGCCGCACAATTTGTGTTTCTGTCAGTCCTGTCATAGGTGCTTTTGTCAAGGGATACTCCTGAAGAAATGTGCGGAACTGATCAAAGTTTTCCGTATGCTGTCGAATATAGGCATCATCGATCCAGCCCTTTTCAATCAATACATTCGCCAAAAGGTAGAAGAGAACCAAATCGCTTTTGGCTTTTAAGGCATAGTGCTCGTCTGCTTGAATGGCTGTTTCGGAACGACGAGGATCGATCACAATCACTTTTTTATTTGGCTGCTGATTTTGACGAATTCGGCCCCACAGTACTGGATGAGCCACTACTGGATTGGCGCCAATCAAAATGATCGTATCGGATTCTTCAATATCCTGTAATGCATACGGTGGCGCGTCAAAGCCAAAGCTTTGTTTGTGAGCAACTACACTTGTTGCCATACATAAACGCGTATTGCCGTCGAGATTTGCTTTCAAATAGTTCCGCATGACATGTCCAAACAGTGCCATCTCTTCTGTAGGGATTTGACCCGTACTGATGCCAGCGATACTTTCTGAGCCGTATCTTTTCGTAATCTCTTTGAGTCGCTTTGCGGTTTGATCAATTGCTTCAATCCAAGGAACTTCCTGCGGTTCAGCTCCTCGTGCGTCTTGTCGGAACAACGGCTTTTCGATTGGCTTGAAGACCTGCTGTTGTTGTTTCAAAAACAGACCTTTAATACATGAAAATCCCTTATTCACTGGATAATGTTTTGTTGGGACAACATTGACGATCTGATCTTCTTGTACTTCAAAATCAAGATTACATGCCAATGCACAATAATTACACGTACTTTGTATAATAGTCATTTTTTCTCCTTCAAATAAGTAACCGACGCGTTAAAAGTTATTTTTAATCATTATAACAGATTATTTTTGTTTTTTTAGAGTTTTAATTGAGAATTTCTATTAGTGGAAAAAATCTTTCAAGGTGAGTTGATGTGATAAATAAAGAAAAGTAATAATTTTTTTAGCAATTGCGTCCTCATTTTTTCTGGTATTTTACTGTCGATATTCACGCGACCTCACTTTCTAAATTTCAAAGACTCTCATGATCCAGAACTACCACTTCTCTCATTTACTTTTTTTCAAAAAAAATATTATCAAGAAATTAATATGTACGCTAACCACATTTCATTTAAATCCTTCATCTCGGTGCTAATTACTCATCATTTGAATTCTTATATACTTTTTTGTTTTTTTACCTATCTACTTGACAGGGAGCACTTCAGAATTGATTCTTCAGTCCCATTTTCATTTTAGATATAAAAAAATATATCACTCTCTAGTGTGAGTAAATCACCACAAAATACACTACTGAGAGGCCGATATGCTACATGAATGATTCTAGCAAAAAAGACATCCTCCAACGGAGAATGCCTTTCGAAATCTGTACAAAAAGATTAACGTTTTGAGAACTGTGAAGCTTTACGCGCTTTTTTAAGACCTGGTTTTGTAGCTAAAAAAATAAATGCTTTCAAAATGTTTGAAGTACAGCCTCTATTGCAAAACTCAATATACTAAATTTTAATATATAACTAATAATCACATATGTTTGTACCATTCTTAATCCCAATTATTTATATTAAAAACTCAGTATAATCTAAAAATTTGTTGTATATTCCTATTGTGCTTATCAATTCCAGAATAAGTTCTTCTTTCTTTTCAGGATATTTTTTAGTTTCAATTAATAATCCTAATAATTGAAGGGTACTTATTAAACAGTGTTCTCTTTTAGTACAATAATCTAGCATTTGATTCGGAAATGTATCTTCATTTCTAAATGTTAAATCCTTCTCTCTAAATCCATTTACAATCAAAATAGCTTTTGCTTTCTTATCTTCTTTTTCATAAAATTCGGAAACCCATTTTTCTAATTGAGCTCCATGTTTTTCAGCAGAACTACCTTTAATCCCTTTTATTTCTGTTACTATATCATTTTCCTGAAATTCAAAAATACCATCTGCTCTATTATGTTCAACTGGTTTATTTTTAAATCCTAAATCGTGAAGAACCTTATAAACTATATTCTCCAATTCTTTCCCGGTAGAAGTAAACATTAATTTATAGGATTGCAAATTCAATAAATCAGCAATCATTTCTTCTTTTTTTATCTCTAATTCTTCTAACTGCTTTTCTATATTGTCTAATTCATTTACTTTTTCTTGTTCATTTAAAATATAGTATTTATTTGTCCATTCAGGAAGTTGAAATTCTGAAATATTAATTCTCAATTCTTCTTCTAACTCATCAATTACATGAAGAAATTCATTAATCATTTTCCTATAATCAGTTTGACTAGAACAATTTACATCATCAAAATTAAAAGGATAAATAATTAGTTTTCCTTCACCTACTGAAAATGACTCGGAAATTCTTTTATCTGTTTGCGGAATACTAGCAATATGTTCTCCAGTTTCTTTTGATTCAAAATAAACATGATATAAATAACTCATTTTATTAATATTATATAAATTCTCATATGCATTTTGAGTCGTGTAGTCTATTCTCCCTCCAACACTTGTTGTTGTGAAAATCTTTATTGGCAATAAAGCCAATAAATTTAATTGATTAACTATATGAGTTTCTCGTCTGTTTTTTCCAGTCCCCGAAAATTCTTTTTCTCCTGTATAAACATTAATCAATGGTACCCTTGGTAAATTTACATACACTGTTTTTCCCATTCTTAAAAATTCATCTATTTCTTTTTTTACTCTTTTAAAATCTGAAACAAACTTAAATGAATCTCGATTAGTTAATGTTGGATTTCCGTTAAAATCGGCACCTTTATTATAACTTTCTGTTATTCGATTTAAATCTAGTAAAACTATATCATAATCATATAGTGAATAATTATCATTAAAATCAATTACATCAATATTCTTAAATTCTAATCCATTAAAGCTTACAGACATTCCTAATATATTATTTTTCATTAGTAAACCTCCAAATGATTAATTAACTTTGACAACTTTCTGTTTCTTGTGAGGATTACTTCTCGATATTATTTCATATTCTATTTCTACACAAACATTATCATAATTAAAAAGTAATACTGAAGGAAAACTTATACTAGTGTATTGTTTAAGTTCTTCAAAATGATATTTTTGAACTATATAACCATTTTCTTCATATTCATTATAACATTCTATTTTTTTATGCTCTTTAAAATAATCTTCTTTCAAATCATTGTACTTTGGAGTATTATCATAACCTGGAAATGATGGTAGTTGGTATCTTGGTAACGTTGCTCCAATTGGGTATCTATATGAATTTATTTCTACTGAATTTATATCACCAAATATATTAGGAATAAATTCAGTATCTAGAATTTCCTCAATAATACTTGGACCTGGAGGTAGAAGTTCTTCAGATTTCATATAAACATTACTTGGGAATTTCAATGTTAAAGTTATATCATTTTCAAATATCGTTCCTTGATTGGAAAGTGCTAGTCTTACAAATTTCAGTTGTTTAAATTGTTCTAAATATGTAATCCAATCTAAATACGCATATATCTCAAATACTAAATTTTTAATTTCCTTTTGCTTCTCTTTTTCCTGATCTGAACCTGATAATAAATATTTCGAACCACCTAAACCACCCATATATGATAAGTTAGCACTAGTTTTTAGATTACCAACATGAAAAAATGTTGTTTTTAAATTAATGTTTTCTGATTTTGAAAATTCTGTAATTACTTCAATTTCCTCTTCAGAAAAAATATATGGAGTAGAAGTAAGAAAATTGGCTTTAGGTATTTCTACTAATCCGTTCGTATTTGTTTTTTCTTGGACTAAATCAGAACCTACCTCCAGATTATTTATTCTTTCAATTCTTTTTAATATAGGCATTTTAGAATTCTTTATAATATTATCTGTTATATTATAAATATTGTAACTTCTAATATCTTCTACTAATTTTTTATTTTCTACTCCCGAAACTATTAAATCTGATTTGTTTGCGTATGATTGTTTTTCTTTTTCATTATTTTGAG
>NZ_LHOX01000004.1 GCF_001297065.1 Enterococcus sp. RIT-PI-f
CAATTGAATAGTGTGGTGGCGATAGCAAGAAGGATACACCTGTAACCATGCCGAACACAGAAGTTAAGCTTCTTAGCGCCGATTGTAGTGAAGGGTTTCCCTTTGTGAGAGTAGGACGTCGCCACGCAATGTAAAACGTATATTTCACGATATACGTTTTTTTTATGTTGTTTTTATGGTCTATAGCAGATAATCACACTACTTTATATTTGAAGCCAATCAACATGGAAAAAATGAGATATTACATGAAATTATTAAAAGTGATGACTTAAAATAACTTTTTTTTGTAAAAAATGATACACTAGTAATGAAGTATTTTAAGGAGGGGTCATATGACTGATGAAGGGAAAAAAGAACAAGTTGAAGTAGATCATGAAGATTTTTCCAGCTCAGAAGAAGCAACATTTGTCGATATCAAGCATGTTGCCTCTAAAAATATTGGTCAAATGCTGCAAGATCTCCAAGATTTTGAAACAGCAATTGAGAACGAAGATATTCCAGAAATATACCGAATTTACAATGGTCGTCTACACAAGCAATTAAAGGAAACATCAAATCAAAACCATGAAATAGATGAATTATTGGCGCGGAAGATCCATGATCATTTCACGCTGACATTTCCGTTCATGCTACATTGCGAAAAGGTTTCACCAACCGTACATTATTATAAAATCGGCACGTATTTCCATGAACGTGCGACGATTGGCATCGACGCCAGTATTCCAGAAATATTTGTGATCCCCCAAATCGATGATGAATGGGATAAGTTTCAACGCGGCAATCGGGAAATGTTGACGTCGATTGAAAAACAGATCGATCAATTGGAAGCCAAACGAATCACGGCAATTTCTGAAGTCAAAACGATCCAAGAAAAAATCGATCAAGTTTCAGCAGCAGAAAATGAGCTGACTGAAACAAAAGGTTTCTTTAACCGCACGAAAGTGGAGGAAGAACTTGAACAATTGACCAATGAACGAAAAGCTTTAGAAGATAAACGCAAAGAGTGGGAAAGATATACCAACAATGAAGAAGAAATCACCCATGAGAAAGAACGTTTGCAAAAAAAATACCAAAACTTACGCTTGAAGAAAGCCATAGTAGAAAAAGAATTTCGCCAAATCGATGCTTACTTCGGTTCCTTTGAAGATTTTTCGGCTAAATTGATCACTTTTTTGAATCGGTATACTGGAAAGGAGTTGCATGAACTTGACGAAAGAATCTACGAGTAATCAAAATGAACATTCACTTGAAGAAACTGAATATCTAGTTGATGAGACTCAAACATCTGAAGATGCGATTGATGCGCATCAGGAGGAACCAGAGACACTTTTGGACGTGTCAACGGATCAGCGAAGTGATCCATCTGAGCAACAATGGGCGCAAGATACAGACGCAGTCCATGAAGATGACTATTATCAGGCAAAAGCTCAAGATCACGCACGGATCGAATCACTGATCGACCAAGCTGAAAAAGAATTGGCTGATTTAAAATTACGCAAATCGATGATGGAATCTGATTTCGAAGGGTTACATACCCATTATCAGCATTTGATCGTAGGCGAAAAAGACATATCGACGATTGCCAAGAAAACTTTGCTGGAATACTATGCCTATGAATTTTTGAAACCACTAAAATCGATTCAGCTCTCCGCGACAGATAATTATGACACATGGCAAACCAAACATTTCTATGTCAGGTTCCAGTTGACGGAAGCAAAGCAGCTTGACTTGTATTTCAAACTGAATCCAATCAACAGTACCTATGAATCAAGTTACTTGCCGCTACTGACCATTGATTCAGCACAGCGATCGGTCTTAGTGAATGATGATCAAATCTTGCACTTGATTCGCCAATGGCATGCAGAAAATATATTCTCAGTCAATCAATTGTCACTCTTCAACTATGATATCAATCAAATATTAGCCCATATCAAAGAATTAGGCTTTACTGTATCACCAAGCTTGATCGACAATACACAACGATTGTCGGTGGATATGGAAACAGATTTTCCTGTTGGGGACACTGTCTTGGATCAAATTTTTATTACCACAATGGAAAATAAAGACTATGATTTCCAGACGGAGAATTTAGGGGAAATACGTATCCTCTTAGACAAAAATCAACGATTGACCATTCATATGCAGCCAAATTCGGCTGTGCTAACGATCGATTCTGACCAATGGAAACGGTCATTACTGGATTTCTTTACCAGCTATGCGTTTTTGGTTCCATTAGTGGTACCTAGTAAATAATCTTAGCCCTTATAAGAAGAAAAATGCTAAAATGGTTGTTATAACCATTTTGGCTTTTTTTTGAAAGGAGTTTTTTTGATGCATACTGCAATTGGTTTTTATGAAGGTCGTTCTTTGTCAGACCCGGGTGTTTTCCAGCAACAATTGATCACTTTGCCGACATTAGGCCCTCAGGATTTACAGGTCGAGGTAAAAGCAATATCTGTCAACCCAATCGACGTGAAAAGACGGACCAGCATCAAAAAGTCCGATCAGTTTATCGTGCAAGGGTATGATGCCTGCGGCGTGGTTACAGCAGTTGGTGAATCTGTGACAGGTTTCGCTATAGGAGATCGGGTATTTTATGCAGGAACTACAAATCGTTCGGGAGCAAATCAACACTATCAGCTGGTAGACAGCAGAATTGTAGCCAAAGCGCCAGAGGGTGTCACCGAAGAAGCGCTGGCTGCGTTGCCGTTGACCAGTATCACTGCTTGGGAGCTGCTATTTGAAAAAATGGGGTTTGTGCCAAGAGAAAACGCCAATACCGGTTCGATCTTGATCGTGAATGCAAGCGGCGGGGTAGGATCAATTGCTGCGCAATTGGCAAAATGGGCTGGTTTGACAGTATATGGAACCAGTAGTCCAGAAAACCAGACATGGCTTCGCCAGAATGGTGTTGATTTCCCGATCGATCACCATCAGCCCCTCAAGAAGCAGATCGAGGGTACATTTCAGGCAATCGTATTATTCTATGACGGATCGGCTTACTTGCCTCAATGTATTGATTTAATCGCGCCATTTGGTAAAATCGGCATGATCGTCAACACCGAAAAACCACTTGATTTGAATCCATTTAAGAATATATGTGTCGATTTTTTCTGGGAATATATGTTTGCTAAAACAGATACCGGTCATGATATTGCTTCTCAAGGCGCTATTCTGACTAAGATTGCGCAATTATTGGCAGATAAAACCATCCATGCTACTGTAACCAAAACAATTACTGGTGGGATAACGGTCCCCCATCTGAAAGAGGCGACTGCGCTCGTAGAAAACCATCATACGGGTAAAGTCGTGGTCACTGGAGGCTTTGCTTGATGTCTACACCCGAGGAGCTTTACTGGGATGATTTTGCCGATACCTACGCTGAGATTCAAGAAGAGTCACAGCTGCCAATTGCCAAAGACTTGGTGGCCTATTTACGGGAAATAAACCTCTTGCCGCTTGACACCTTCGTCGATTTTGCGGCAGGAAGCGGAAAGTACGTCGCTGCGTTCTATCCTTTTGTTCAAACATATGTAGCGCTTGATTTTTCACAAGAAATGCTGCGCATCATACGTCAACGTGTCCCAGATCCACAAGAAAAAATCATCCGGATAAAAAAAGATCAGCAGTCATTCCTTGCTGATCCCACTGTATATTCATGTATTTTTATGGCAATGAATCCTGCATTGGTCGATGAAGAATCATTGCTGCGTTTTTGTCAAAAAACCACATGCTTGTTGATTTTGCGGGTGGTGGAGGAGTCAGAGGATCTTTTTCAGCCCTTTGAAATCCCTGCAGAAGCTAATGATGCACTTGAATTGAACAATACCTATAAAAGATGGCTGGATCAAGCAGAAATTCCATGGAAAAGTCAGCAATTTGCCTATGTGGTCACGGAAGTTATTGACCAACCCACATTTCGGGCTTATTTTGCGGATGACTATGCACCGAGTACGCTTGACACACTCTGTCAACAGGTATTTGAACAAAAGCAGTACCGTATCAGTACGACCAAAATCGTCTTTGAGTTATTAATCGTTCGAAATGAATGTGTTGCTGATCATAAGAGTATATAAACAACAGCTGCTACTGTGATCAGCAAGGCAGTGTTCACAAGGTAAAAGCGTTTTTGATACTGTTTGGTTTCTTGCGGCAAGGCTTGTTTGATCAATTTATAAGCAATCAAGTTTGCCAATGATGCGATCAACGTACCGAGACCTCCAAGATTGACCCCAAGTAATAACGCTTTTTCCAAGGTAGTAAAGGGCGCGATCAAGATAGCTGCCGGTACATTGGAAATGACTTGTGACAACAAGATACTGCCGATCAGTGCTTGATGACTTTCTTGAAAGTAAGGCTGGATCGTATCAATGATCACAGTTTGTGCTTGGATGTTGCCCACGATCAGAAAAAAGAAAACAAAAGTCAACAGCAGCAGATAATCAACTTTTACAAATAATTGCTTGTTTTGAAAAAAAATCACAGCAGCAGTAAGACCCACAGCAGCAGGCATGGGCAATAGGCCAAAAATACCGAGGATCATCACAAGCAGCAAGCCACTATATACAGTTGTTTCTTTCTTTTTGAAGATCACTGGTTCTACTCTGATCGTTAACGGTTTTTTCGGCAATAGTTGGATCAATAGGAGTAAAGCAAGCAAGGAAAGCCCCACAAAGGTAGCAGTTGTGGCTAAAAAGCGCGGCAAGGGAATCGCATAATACGAAAATAAAAACAAATTTTGCGGATTGCCGAAAGGAAATAGGCTACTGCCCATATTTGCCGCCGCTGTCAGGTAGACAGCACCTAGTAGTACACTACTGCGTTCTTGTATGCCACGCGTTAACATGATATACATGGGGAGCAAAGTCAAAATTGCCACATCATTGGTCAGCAGCATTGAACTAAAAAAACTTAAAAGGACGATCGAGCGAATCAATGTTCTTAAATATTGGCTTTTTTGAAGGATAGTTTGTCCTAATGTATGGAGTAGGCCAGCGTGTTCCAAGCCATTGATGACGAGCATCAAGCCAAATAATGAGAAGATAACTTTATAATCAATAAAAGACCAACTAAAGCGCCCGGTCAAACAGGTGACAAGGGCTAAAATCAATGATAAAGTGAATAATAAATCACTCTTAAAAAAACCAATCAATCGTGTTTTCATTTGTACACACCTTTCTCCACCCTGCATTTTACCATTTCTACTACAGAGAAACAAAACAAAGTGCGTTGTGCCCATGAACAATGGAGAGGAAAAACCAGGATGGAACCAATGAGTCGATCGATCATACGTGAGGAGGGATCCCCCAGTGAATTTGATGCAATTACTTGAAAAAAATCAGCAGGTCCATTTCCAGATCTTGGCGATGTTTTTTCGAGAAGGTTCAGAGATTTCCTATAAAAAAATCGCCAAAAAATTATCTGTGTCTGCGCCTACAGTGCAAAAAGAAATGCAAAATCTTGCTGCCTCTTTACAAACGTTTCATCAAGATGCGATGATCAGCAATGGGGAAAATGATCGTGTCCATTTGACGCTCCCAGTAGATTTTGATTTACGAGAATTTTTGTACCAATATTTATCAGAAGCCATCGATTTTAAAATTTTATCCTATGTGTTTTTTCATCGAGAAGAATCGACGACCAAAATGATGCTGGAATTGGTGCTGAGTGAAGCGTCGCTTTTTCGTCATTTCAAAACGATCAATACGTTATTATCCGAATTTGAGATTCAATTGAAGAACAAGAAGTTGGTAGGGGATGAACGTCAAATTCGTTTCTTCTTTTTTCAATTCTTCGCAGAAAGTTATCCTGCAGCCAAAATAAAAAGTCATTTTTCACGGGCCAGTACGGATAATCTGATTCGTGTGATCGAGGGCCAATTGGCCATCAAGTTATCAAAGGGTCAGGCAGCAAGACTGAGTTTGTGGTTTGGTTTGATGGAAGCCCGTTTCGATTATCGAGGGTCGCAACAACATGATGGGTCCTATGAACTCTTAAAATCACTGGAAAATGATGCGGATTTTCAAGTGCTTAGAAATGTGATGGGTCGTTATTTAAGTCGGTTTGCCGTTTCTTGGAGTGACTACGAAACCCTTTATTTGTATTTGTTTTTATTGGCAGAGGGCATCATCGTCCCAGCCCTTCCTGACACAGATAGTGCTCATTTTTTTTGGTCCCAAATCAGCAAGAGCAACACAGTATTGTTGCAAGCGTTGAATGACATGACACCGGGACGCCACCAGGAAGAAGCCCTATTTTCGATGCTAACAACAATCAGTGTCCAGTCGATCTATCAGCAAGGATCAATTGTTGCCTTTGCTGAATTACAGCCTGAAACGGTCTCGAATACACATGATTTGACCACGAGTCAGCAAGCGATTGCTGCATTGGCCAAACAATCAGGGCAAGTCTATTCAGCAGAGAAGATTCAGCATTTAGTGAATGAATTGTTGCTGGTACAGGATTGGCTGCAAGTGAAGCAAGAACAAAAATTTATTGTGGGGATCTTGCTATCCCAATCTCAACTGCGCAGTGCATTCTTGCGGCGCTTTTTGATCAAGGAATTGGCTGGCTATCCCAATATACATTTTGAAGAAGCGCCAACAGTAGTCTATGATCTATTGATTGTCGATCATCCAGAGATAGCAGAAGGTTATCACTACAAAAAGCAAATGATCTTGACAGGCGGTGCCAATCCGTTTGAAGAAGCACGATTGCATACGATCGTTGAAGAAATCAGAAGAAATAACCTTGAAAGTGAGTTGGAAAGAGTATGAGAATAGTAATAATCGGGGGCTCTCATGCAGGGTTAGCAGCAGCACGGCATTTAAAAAAAGCAAATCCCAAAGTAGATGTGATCATCATTGAAAAATCGAGTGTTCTAGGCTACATTGCGAGCAGCTTGAATCTAGTCTTGGAAGGGTATATCGAGCAGTTGCAAGACTCTAGAACCGCGACAGCGAGCGAACTGTTGTCAGAAGGGATCAATGTGATGCTCAATAGTGAAGTCATTGCGATTCATCCTGCGCGTAAAGTGGTTCAATTCAAGACGTCGACAGCATCTTTTGTGCAAGAAGATGAAGTCGCCTACGATGGCTTGATTTTGGCGATGGGTTCTAGTACGTTTCGGACGGAATTTGCAGAAGATGTTGAAGCACAGATCACCACCTATAAAACGATTGGACAGTCACGTCATGCATTGGCTAAGATTCAATCGGCCAAAACGGTGGCCATCGTCGGTGCTGGATTGATTGGCTTCGAGTTGGCTGAGTCATTAAGCGGACAGCATAAGGAAGTTCATTTGATTGACCGGATGGATACGTTGTTATTTCGCTATTTCGATCAGGAAATCGCTGAAATTTTGATGGCGCGTTTTCCTGAAAATCTGCGCATTTATTTGAATAGCAATGTCGCCCATACCAAGAAAGATGCAGCGGGGAATTACACAGGACTCTTGTTGTCCAACGGTAAGGAAATTTCTGCGGACATCGTTGTCTACGCGGTCAATCCCCGTCCAAATGTTGCTTTGGTGGAGGAATTTCTGACCCTTAATCTAGATGGGACTATTCGGACGGATGATTATTTGCAAACATCTGATCCGTCGATCTATGCGATTGGCGATTTGGTGTCGATCCCTTTCAATCATTCTGATAGTTCTTTGTATATCCCTCTAGTCACAAACGCCTATCGGACGGGAATCATCGCAGCAACCAATCTGTTGGCAGCTGTAAATGGCACCGCCAAGATCCCATTTCCTAAAATGCAGCGAACAGTGGTGAGTAAATTATTTGGTTATTATGTCAGCAGCTCTGGTATCAATGAAACGGAAGCACCATATTATGGCTTTCAGGTTGATTCTGTGACCAAAACCTTTCATTCCCGTACTTTTTTTACCCGGGAAGAAAACTTCGAAGTCACGCTGAAACTGATCTATGATCGAGAGAGCCAAGTGATTATGGGTGGGCAGATCATTACGAGTGATCGCGGTAGTTTGGAGATCATCAATACGATTTCCACTTTGATCCATAGTGAAGCAACATTGCAGCAATTGGCGACCATGGACTACTTTTTTAATCCAACGATCTCATTTCCATTACATTTTTTAAACCAACTGGCCATCGATGCGCTGATCAAATAATGCACAGTTATTTTAAAATACGGATAGCGATGTAAACCTACGTTTTTTGTAGGTTTATTTTTTTTATGCAAAAAATGCTTGTGATTTTTTTCATTATCAAGTACCCTTATATAGAGAATGAGAATCGTTATCAATTAGATTTTGGAGGAAAAAATGAAAAGAATCAGCGTATTTCTGCTGTTTTGCATCTTAATGATCACCTCGTTATTTGTTGGCACCCACGAGCTTTCAATAGCTGGATTGCTGGCAGGGGTACCGGAAGCATGGATGGTTCTGGTCAAAATCAGACTGCCACGAACGATCAGTTTAGTGATTGCCGGGAGCATAGTGAGTCTTTGCGGCAAGGTCATGCAGCATTTACTGCAAAATAAATTTGTGGCAGCTGAAGCAGTAGGACTAAGTGATAGTGCCAGATTGGGCATTTTGATGGTTATGTTGTTTTTGCCGAATGGCTCGGTTTTACTGCGGACGGCAGTGGCTGCTTTGTTTGCCTATCTTGGTGTCTTGCTGTTTCTATCGATCAGCCGATTATTGCCGAAAGACAACCCCATGATGCTGCCATTGGCTGGGGTGATGTTTGGCAATATCATTGGGGCAGTCAGCGGCTTCTTGGCCTATCGTTATCAATTAGTCCAAAATGTATCTTCATGGCTGCAAGGCAATTTTGCCACAATCACAGTCGGCCAATATGAATGGTTATATCTCATCATCCCTGTATTCTTTCTCTTATATTTTGTGACCTATGAAATCACGATTGCCGGGTTGGGAGAAGATGTTGCACGTAGTTTAGGTATCAATTATGGCTTCTTGCGGATGTTCGTTCTAGGCTTAGTAGCCTTTGCCAGCAGTATTGTTTTGTTGATGGTGGGACAGTTGCCTTTCTTAGGGATCGTGGTACCAAATATGATTGGCATATTCTTTGGCGATCATTTAAAGAACAATTTGTGGTTGACTTGTTTTGCAGGAAGTAGTTTTTTGCTGATCTGTGATCTTTTAGCCAGAACCGTTATTGCACCGTATGAAATGCCTGTCAGCGTGATTGCGGGCATGATTGGCGGCAGCTTATTATTAGGTTTATTATTTTGGAGGCAGATACGATGAAAGTAAAAGTGGGGAGTTTGTTCCTTTTGAGCCTATGTGCAGTCCTTGCTTATTTAACCTATAACACATATGGCAACTGGTCTTTTGCTTTCGCGTTACGGGGCAGACGCTTGCTGGCCTTTGGACTTGTAGCGATCGCTAGTTCATTCAGTACGTTTGCGTTGCAGACGATGACGCAAAACCGTTATTTGACCCCTGGCATTCTAGGATTAGATCAATTATATGTTCTGATCCAGACCCTGTCGTTTTTCTTGGTAGGGGGCATTCAAATACTCAGTCAGGAAACGACAACGATGTTTTTGTTGTCAATCTTGGCCACAGCGCTCTTGGGCTGTCTGCTGATTGGATTTTTTTATCAGAATAAAGGCCATCATTTGTTTTTATTATTGATGGCGGGCATGATCTGCGGCACGATGTTCAGCAGTTATAGTACTTTTTTGCAAGTCTTGATGGACCCAAATGAATACGATATGCTTCAAGGCCGGTTGTTTGCCAGCTTTAATCACATTCATACACAGCATTTGCTATGGGCAGCCGGCATCATCTTACTGGGCAGTCTTTGTCTGGTCTTTTTGATTCCTGAACTGAATGTCCTTCATTTAGGCAGTCGACAATCTGTGAGCTTGGGGATACCAGTACCTTTCGTGCATCGCTTGCTGTTGTTTTTGATTGCTCTGCTCACCGGAACCGCCTCAGCATTGGTTGGTCCGACCGTCTTTTTAGGATTCGTGGTCGTGACCATCACTTATCAAGTCATACCAACTTTTCGCCACGGATGGCTTTTTCTTGGCGGCACGCTAATCGCCTTTTTGTTGCTGGTCTTTGGGCAATTTTTTGTAGAACAAGTCTTTGGTTGGACGATCACAGTCAATACTGTGATCCAATTTTTAGGCGGTCTGTTCTTTATATCGAAATTGATTCTGGAAAGGAAAAAAGGATGATCGAAACAGTAAATCTCCATCAATCATATGGGAAAACGCCAATCATCAAAGCCTGTGATCTGACATTGCCAGAAGGACAGCTGATTGCCTTGATTGGACCCAATGGTGCCGGCAAAAGCACCTTGCTATCTCTGCTTAGCCGCGTGCTAAATGAACGGACAGGCGCCATTTATCTGGACGGCAGAGAGTTAAAACAATGGCCCGGGAAAGAATTGGCGCGAAAGTTGGCCTATCTGCAGCAGAGCAATCAATATGGTGTGCACTTGACCGTTGAAGAACTCGTGGCTTTTGGCCGTTATCCTTATAACCGCGGACGCCAAACCGTTGCAGATGAACAGATCATTGCTTCAGCAATCCACAAAGTGGGACTGGCAGATTTCAAAGAGCGGTCGATCCATGCGCTATCCGGCGGACAATTGCAACGGGTCTACTTGGCGATGGTTTTAGCGCAGGAAACCGATTATATCTTGCTAGACGAGCCTTTGAACAATTTAGACTTAAAACATGCGACCCAGCTCATGAATCATTTGACCGAGTTGGTGCAATCAGAAAAGAAAACGGTGGTGATCGTGTTACACGACATCAATTATGCGGCACGCTATGCAGACTATATCGTTGCCATGAAAGACGGCCAAGTCTTGCGTGCTGGCAGCACAAAAGAGATCATCCAAGAATCTCTGTTGTCTGAATTATATGAATTACCTATCAAATTGGTACCGGTGGAGGGCAGTTATTTTTGCTACCCCTTCACATAAAAAAATTTTAGGAGGATACAATGAAGAAAATAGTTATAGGCGTAATCACGATCGGGATGTTTTTGGGGTTGGCTGCTTGCGGAAGCAGTACAACACAAGAAGAGAGTCAAACAGCAGCATCAACAGCTGCACAATCAGAGGTGTCTACGGAAGACGACACACCTACTGACATCGAAGTGACAGACAGCAATGGCAAGGTGACTGTACCCTATCAGCCAGAAAAAGTCGTGGTTTTCGATAACAGTGCTTTAGATACCATGAATGTGCTGGGCGTCGGTGATCGAGTGGTGGGTGCTGCTACCAGCAATTTGCCCGCGTATCTATCTGCATTTGAAACGGTGGAATCCGCAGGCGGCATCAAAGAACCTGATTTAGAAAAAATCAATCAGCTGCAGCCGGACTTGATCATCATTTCTGGCCGTCAAAGAGACTATCAAGACGAGTTAGCGGCGATTGCACCAACGATCTTTCTCTCTGTGGACAATGATGATACTTGGACTTCGATCGAAAGCAATATCCAAACACTGGCAGAAATCTTTGGCAAAGAAGAAGAAGCGCAGCGTCAGATGGCTGATTTGCAAAGCCAAATCGACACCTTGCATGCCAGTGCCGAAGAAAGCGAGTTAACGGCGCTTATCGTGATGGTCAATGAAGGCAATTTGTCTGCATTTGGTCCAGGTTCTCGTTATAGTATTTTGTATGATACTTTCGGCTTCATTCCAGTGGATGATACGTTGGAGGCATCAACCCATGGAGAAAGCATCTCGTATGAATTTTTGTTAGAAAAAAATCCAGATCTGATTTTTGTTGTGGACCGCACGCAAGCAATTGGCGGCGAGGAATCGCAATCTGCTTTTATCAGTAACGAGATCGTGCAAGAAACGACTGCTGGTCAAAATGATCATATCATTGAGTTGGATGCGGCGGTTTGGTATTTAGCAGGATCAGGGATCGAATCAATTGAACGAATGCTGGCGGATGTCCAACCAGCTGTTGAATAAGTAAATCAAAGCAAAAAGAAGTGATGACAGGTCACTTCTTTTTTTTGTATTCAAGTAAGACCTTAGACCGATATTGGTAAATTTTAGCAAGTTTACTTTACCTGTCGTAGTAATTGTTTTATAATTAGTACGACAGATGCAGTAATTGAGGAGGGATCGTATGATTTCGAGTGACGGGATTCGGGGATACAATGATGCGATCATTCTATCTATTCTTGCAAAAGAAGATTCATATGGCTATGCGATTTCTAAACAGATCCGAGAAGGAACAGATGGCGTCTATGTCATCAAAGAAACCACGCTATACTCTGCCTTTACCCGCTTGGAAAAGCAAGGCCTGATCCGTTCATATCCAGGTGAAGTGACCCATGGCAAGAAAAGGACCTATTATCAGATCACGGCCGCAGGCAAGCAGTTATTGAAAGAGAAACGAACAGAATGGCAACAGACCAAAATCGTCGTTGACCAGTTCTTACAAGGAGGAGCAAAATGAAAACCATACATGACTATTTAGACAGTTTATTCTTGAACGTGCCAATCACACCTGAAACGAGAAAAGCCAAAGAAGATTTATCCGCGATCATGGAGGACCATTACCATGAATTGATCAGTCAAGGAAAAAGCGAACATGAAGCGATCGGTGCAGTCATCAGCGAATTTGGCTCTGTGGATGAACTCTTACAGGCATTGGACATTTCATCTGAAGCATCTCAGGAGGATGAGGACTGGGAAGATGCTCTCAGCGAAGAAGAATCTTTTGATTATTGGCAGACAGTACGCTATTTTGCATTATACGTCTCAACAGGCATTGGTCTATGTATTGCCTCCCTTGCTATTATGTCATTTTTGTTAGGGCAAGGCTCTGGCGCTTTGGGGGTCTTGATGATGTTGGTTTTTGGCGCACTCGGTGTAGGGTTCATCCTATCTGCTGCTTTAAAATATGCAGCGAGTCGCAAGAAAATGGATGATCGCTTTATCTCAAAAACGATCAAGCACATTGCACGGCAGCAATTGGAAGACTACGAAAAAAGTTTTCGGATTGGTTTGGTCTTGGGGATCGGTTTGTGTATTTTCTCTTTGGCCCCTGTCTTGATGAGTAGTATCTTTTATTATGATATGCCTTTTGGTGTTGCGCTATTTTTATTGATGGTGGCTGTCGGGGTCTTCTTCATTGTTTACGTCAGTGTGATTCGCTCAGGTTATGCAAAATTAGTCAATGAAACCTATTTTATTCGAGATGAAGATCATCCAGGCACAAGAGCAACCAAGCATAAATACGGGGATGCAGCAGGGAAAGTTGTTTTCTTTCATACGGTCTATTGGCCAGTGATTTTGGTGGTATATTTTATGTGGTCATTTGTATTTCATGCTTGGGCCTGTTCTTGGCTGATTTTCGTTGTAGGGGGCATTTTACAAGATTTCTTTTTGGCGCAAGTGAATCGAAAACGCAACTAAAGAAACATCCTTTTGGCAAGCAAGGTTTCTTTACATCTCGTGATAGCAGGTTTATAATCACAGTGTACATGAGAATGGTCAAGCATTTTGATCCGCTCGTGGGAAACAAGGAAAGAGGCAAAAAATCATGTTAGAGATACACTATGTAAAAAATGGCAGTAAAGAAACCGCCCAATATGAGGATGCCAAAGCATTTTTGGCCAGTCAATATTTAGAGGTCCCACCATTTCAAGATCATTATCTAGTGGAAGAAGCTCGTCTGGATGGTACGGTTTTAGAATTACCAGAGGCGACGATTGGTGGATTGTTCCATTTCTTAACGACGCAAACTAAATAAATAGATGATCCGTTTCCGAAAAATAAGGAAGCGGGTCTTTTTTGTAATTGAGAATCAAGATGGTAAATGAGAATGCAGAGAAGATTAAAATAACGTCCTTAATAAAGGTCAGTCAAAAATCATATAATATTTTTCAGGAGAGTAAAAGGAAAATGCTTATTTATGAGGAGAAAATAATTTAAATAAAGGAATTCTGCGAGAACTATTGCAATTTTCGGTGAATTAGTCTAATAATTAATAGAGATTATTCTCAAATAATAATTCTAATTGGAGGAAATGTAATGTCATTAATTGGAAAAGAAATTGGTTCATTCGAAGCGCAAGCTTATCACGAAGGTAAATTTATCGATGTTTCATCTGAAGATTTCAAAGGGAAATGGAATGTTGTCTGCTTCTACCCAGCGGATTTCTCTTTTGTATGTCCAACAGAATTGGAAGACTTGCAAGATCAATATCATGCATTGAAAGAATTGGGTACTGAAGTTTACTCAGTTTCAACTGATACCCATTATGTCCATAAAGCGTGGCATGATCATTCTGACGCAATCAACAAAATCGAATACATCATGATCGCAGATCCTTCTCATGTGATCTCAGAGATCTTTGATGTGCTGGATGAAGCTTCTGGCTTGTCACAACGGGGCACGTTCATTATCGATCCTGATGGTGTCGTTCAAACAGTGGAAATCAATGCTGATGGGATTGGCCGCGATGCAAGCGGATTGATCGATAAGATCCGTGCAGCGCAATATGTACGCACCCATCCAGGGGAAGTATGTCCAGCCAAGTGGAAAGAAGGCGAAGATACACTTACACCTAGTTTGGACCTAGTAGGGAAAATATAGGAGGCACACATGGGATTAGATAAAGGGATCAAAGATCAATTAACTCAATATTTGGCGATGCTAGAAGCGGATGTTGTCTTTACAGCTTCGTTAGGCGCAGATGAAGGCTCGGCAAAAGTACGGGATTTTTTAACTGAAATCGCTGAAATGTCGCCAAAAATCTCGATGCAAGAACAAAGTTTGGAACGGACACCGAGTTTTTCCATCGAACAACCAGGAAAGACCAGTGGCATCGTTTTTGCTGGATTACCTCTTGGGCATGAATTCACATCATTTATTCTGGCATTGCTGCAAGTCAGCGGTCGTCCGCCGAAAATTGATGCGGCATTGCAAAAGCGGATCAAAGCCATTGATCGGCCGCTTTACTTTGAAACCTATGTTAGTTTGACTTGTCATAACTGTCCGGATGTTGTACAAGCATTGAATATCATGGCCGTCTTGAATCCGAATATTCGTCATACAATGATCGAAGGCGGTATGTTCAAAGATGAAATCGATCAAAAGAAAATCATGGCTGTACCAACGGTCTTTTTAGACAATGAAGAATTTGCCAGCGGTCGCCAAACGATTGAACAATTATTAGAAAAAGCAGCTGGGCCAACCAGTAAAGAAGCCTTTACGGATAAAGAAGTATTTGATGTCCTTGTGGTCGGTGGCGGACCTGCTGGTGGAAGTGCAGCGGTATATGCAGCGCGTAAAGGAATCAAAACCGGTATGGTGGCTGAAACTTTCGGCGGACAGGTGATGGAAACACTTGGGATCGAAAATATGATCGGCACCTTGTATACCGAAGGACCTAAATTGATGCGTCAAGTGGAAGACCATGTCAATGAGTATCAAGTCGATGTGATGAAAGGCCAGCGTGCCAAAGATATCCGCCGCAATGAATTTGTTGAAGTAGAATTAGAAAATGGTGCTGTTTTACAAACCAAAACAGCCATCTTGGCCACAGGTGCCCGTTGGCGCAATATCAATGTACCAGGTGAGAAAGAATTCAAAAACAAAGGGGTCGCTTACTGCCCTCATTGCGATGGCCCACTATTTGCTGGAAAAGAAGTAGCAGTCATCGGCGGCGGAAACTCCGGTATTGAAGCAGCGATCGACTTAGCAGGGATGGCAAAGCATGTCTATGTATTGGAATTCTTGCCAGAGTTGAAAGCTGATTTGGTCTTGCAAAAGAGATTGCAGACATTAGACAACGTCACTGTTATTACAAACGCGGCAACCAAAGAAATCACTGGATCAGATCACGTAGAGCAGTTGACTTATACGGATCGTGCGTCAAACGGTGAATTCACATTGGCTGTTGAAGGGGTCTTTATCTTGATTGGCTTGATGCCCAATACAGAATGGTTGCAAGACCGGATCGTCTTGAATCAGCGGAATGAAATTGTTGTCGACAAACAAGGCGCCACCAACATTGAAGGGGTTTTTGCTGCCGGTGATTGTACAGATAGTGCCTACAAGCAAATCATTATTTCAATGGGATCTGGTGCCACTGCAGCATTAGGTGCTTTCGATCATTTGATTCGCTCGTAAGCCAACTTATTTGATAAAAACACCAAAGTGATCTGACTTTGGTGTTTTTGATTTGCAGGTCCAAGCCAAATGTTGACAAGTGTCAGTGGTTTCGTTTACAATCAATAAAACACGTTCAAAAAGCGAAAGAGGTATGTTATGAGTGTCTACGGTATCTAATCAGACAATTTAAACAAATAAACGAAATAAAGTATGTTTATTTGTTGTGCCTGCAGATACCGATACAAATCGTTATTGATGAAACAGGTGATGGGGAACTATCGCTTTTTTTGTACACTTTTTTGGACGCAGAGATGTTCGGATTCTGCAGGCACCAGAAAGGACAACCGACATGAAGATACCTCAAGCAGCAGAATTTGAACAAATCAAAGTACAAGTAAAAAAGAAAATCATCAGTGATTACGGCAAAAACTTATTTTCATCTGAGGCACCGGCAGCTTCTTACACAACAGCAGTTAAGCGGATGGAGGAAACAAAGGAAGCCGTCACGTTATTGGCAGCAGGCCTTGCCGTGCCATTTATGGGCATACAGCATGCGCAATCTGATACAGAAAAAATCGAAAAAGGTTTTATTTTGATGCCCCATGAATTGGTGTCTTATGGCGACTTTTTACGATCTATGCCGAGAATCAAAACTTTCTTTGAAAAGCACCACGCTTTGGCACCGATTTTGACCGGATATAGTGATTCGTTGGCGGATTTTACGCTGATCACTGAGAAAATCAGCCAATCCATCCGTCATCAGCGCATTGATCCAGAGGCGAATCGGCATTTGCGCAAGATCGTTCGTCAAATTGATCAGATCGAAGCTGATTTAAAAAAAGTTTTTTTAAAGTTTTTATCACAAGGGAAGTACTTGCAAGACAATCGCATGATCAAGAAGAATGATCGCTATACACTGCCGGTACGCGTAGAGTGGCAGCATCAATTCAAAGGGTCGATCATTGAACGATCCAACAAAGGTGGGACTGTCTTCATTGAGCCTGAGACAGTTGCCCGATTAAATGATCGTTTGATTCTGGCAGAAGCGGAAAAAACAGCGATCGAGTATCAAATATTAGCTGAACTGACCGGCTTGATTGCTGAGGAATTGCCGCTGATCCACCAAGGTTTAGACTGCTTAGCTGTGCTCGATGTGATTTTTGCCAAGGGCAAATTTTGCCGAGACATCAATGGGTTGCCCTTGACGCTCAACCAGAAGGAAGAACTAATCTTGGATCAGGTCAAGCATCCTTTGCTTGGCGATGAAGCAGTTCCTCTAGATTTGTCTTTAGGGATCCATACACGCTGTATGGTGATCACAGGACCAAATGCAGGAGGCAAAACAGTTGTTTTAAAAACGGTTGCCTTGGTCTGTGCCATGGCACATCATGGGTTGTTTCCTAACCATCATGGCCAGAGTAGCGTTCCGTTTTTTAAAAGTCTTTCGATGGATATCGGTGACCAGCAAAGTTTGGCGAATGCCTTAAGTACATTTTCAGGCCATATGGCTAATATTGCCGGTATTTTAGCTGAAAATCAGCGCAATTCTATTGTGTTATTGGATGAGATCGGTAGTGGCACGGAACCAAATGAAGGTGCCGCCCTCGCGATCGCGATCATGGATGCCATCTATCGTTCCGGGGCATTGCTGATCGCCACGACGCATTATGGTGAAATCAAGCAGTTTGCAGTGGATCATCCTGACTTCCAAACGGCTGCTATGGCTTTTGATCCCCAGACATTGGCACCTAAGTATCGTCTATTGGTCAATCAGGTAGGCGAAAGCAATGCTTTTTGGATCGCTGAGAAAATGCAGATTCCCAAACCAATCGTTGCCAAAGCAATCACTTATTTGTCGAGCAAAGCGTACCCTTTGCAAAAAAATGTGTTTGCACCGCTTCCTGAGCATACACATTTATCTGAACATCCCCAGTTACTGACCAAGGGTGATCAAGTGCTAGCAGGAGATCGAGGACAAAAGGGGATATTTTATCAGTATGCGGACAACGGTCAGGCCAAAGTATGGATCGATGAGGAGATGGCCATGGTTGCGGTGAAAAGGATTCGCTTGCTGATCAAACAAACGGAATTGTATCCAGCAGGGTATGATCTTGATCAATTATTTATAGATCATCGCACGTATAAGTTCAATAAAGATTTGTCCCGCGGATCCAAAAAAGCGTATAAACAACTAAAGAAACAAGGGAAACAGAAATCTTAAGCGTATAAAGGCGAACACTCTTAGGAAAGATGTATGCCATTAAGGAGAAAGATCGTTGTTCAGATAATGTCTGAACAACGATCTTTTTTTATTACGAAAGTTATTTATTTTTATATAAGACGTTTAAAAGACCAAAAGAGTAAAATTCAGAAAGTGATTGAATATCTTCAAAACGATGGATATAATTAAGAAATAGTAAAGAATATCCTTTATTATTTGGCGGCTATTGTCAAAGCGGTCGAAGAAAGGTAACATTTTACTGGATATAAAATAACAATAAACCTTGTTAGGTGAGGCTCCTATACAAACATAGGCTATTGCGCAGAAACGTCGAAAGACGCCAATGTGTAAAACAGGAATTGTCGGATTAAGGCTTTTCATAAAATAGCTAAGCAAGTTGATTTGCTTTACGTTGTATAGTGCTAAAACTCGGACGATGAGATTGAAAAAAGTCTAACGTCCTAAGGGAAGTTAGACTTTTTTCTTAGGCTGCACGTTAGATAGATGACCGTCTGAACACCGACTCTAAGGCAAAGAGGAGTGGATCGAATGAAAACGAAAAAGACGGATTGGCTCATGGTCCTATCGTATATTTTATTAAGTACGATTGGGCTTTTGATGATTTACAGCGCAAGTTCATTTCGCCTGCTGACGATTGGGGCGCAACCTTCTGCATTGTTCAAACGGCAGTTGATTTTTTTGGTATTAAGCTGGGGGCTGATTCTTTTGCTGCAGCGGGTGCGCGTTCAAGTGTTGCTAGGGCGTTCTTTGGCTGTAGGTTTGATTGGATTTGGCGTATTGACGCTTTTATTGGCTCATGTTCCGTTTTTTGGCGTGACTGTTAATGGGGCCCAAAGATGGGTAGCAATCGCTGGGCTGCAATTCCAGCCTTCTGAGATCGTCAATGTGGGCATGATTTTGTACCTGGCGCACTTTTTTAAGGCGCCAAAGGCTTCGTTGCAAGAGATGAAGAAACCATTTGTGCTGCTTCTGGTATGCTGCTTGCTGATACTCTTTCAACCAAAAGTGGCTGGGGTTTTTATCTTGTTGTTTTTGGCTTTTATGATGATCACAACTGTTCAAGTCCCAGTCAAGGTCACGGCGCTGTTATTTGGTGGTTTAGTCCTGATGGTGGTATGCGTAGGGGGGCTGATTCTGCTTCTAGGTCAGCATGATTTGTTGCCAACGATGTTTGCACATGTCTATAATCGGATTCGCTTGGTCGGGAATCCTTTTTCTGATCCATATGGCCAAGGGTTTCAGATGATCCATTCTTATTACGCCTTGTTCAATGGTGGTTTAAGCGGATTGGGTTTAGGCAATAGTATTACGAAAAAAGGGTTCTTGCCGGTAGCTGAAACGGACTTTATTTTCTCTGTTCTGGTAGAAGAAATGGGCTTGATTTTCGGTATCTTTGTGATTGGCTTATTGTTTACGATCATTATGCGCTTGTTCATGCGTAGTGCCGCATGCCAGGATAACCAGATTGGGCTGATTTTGCTCGGTACAGCGACTTTATTGTTGATGCAAACCAGTATTAATATTGCCAGTATCCTCGGCCTGATGCCGATGACTGGTGTGCCGCTGCCATTCATCAGTTATGGTGGATCCAGTTATTTTATCTTATCTTTTGCCTTCGGGTTATGTATAAAATTGGCGAGAGAGGAAGTGGAACAATATGCGATTGTACAAACAGCGTGAAATCAATTATGCCTTGTTATTACCGATTTTTTTATTGTATCTACTGAGTATTTGGGTCCAATATCAGGCGGCAGTGATGGATGGCCGCGAACCAGGTTCCGTGATGCTGCGGCAGATTATATTTTGTGTGTTGTCGGTCCTTGTATTAGGGGCGGCTAGTTTATTAAAAACATCGTTTCTATTGCGTTATTCTGGCATCTGGTATGTCCTATCTCTTGGACTGATGGCATCGCTGCACTGGTTATATGATCCCTTCATGTTTGCTGAAACACATACAAAGCGTTGGTTGCGGATCGGCAGCTTTACGATCCAACCTTCTGAATTGATGAAAATCGCCTTTGTTTTATTTATGGTCTATTTGACCTTACGCTATGAAAAACGCAAAACAATGCGCACGATCCAAACCGATATGATGTATGTCGGCAGCATTTTGTTATATAGTGTACCGACATTTTTGCTGATGTATATGCAGCGAGATTTTGGGACCAGCCTGGTTTTCGTTGTGATGCTGGGGGCATTATTTGTCATTTCCGGTGTTCATTGGAAAATATTGACGGTGATCGCTAGTCTTGCTGTTTTAGTTGGCGGTGTTTTGCTGTTGTTGGTATTTACAGAATGGGGCAATCGGCTACTATTCCAATTGACCTTTTCCCAGTATCAGCTGGACAGAGTCAAAGCATGGGTCGATCCTTTTGCCTATCAAGATTCGATTGCTTTCCAGCAAGTGCGTAGTATGTTGGCCATTGGTTCTGGTGGATTGTTAGGGGCAAGTCCAGAGCATGTGACTGTGTATGTGCCAGTCCGGGAATCTGATATGGTCTTTACTGTCATTGGAGAAACCTTTGGCTTTTTAGGCAGCACTTTGGTGATTTTTTTGTATTTCTATTTGATTTATCAAGTGATTTTCGCCGCGTTATCTACGAACAACAAAGCTTCAGTCTATATTGCAATCACCTTTATTTTTGGTTTAGTCTTTCAGATTTTCGAAAATATCGGTGCAGCGATTGGATTATTGCCATTGACGGGTATCCCATTGCCGTTTCTGAGTCAAGGAGGCACCTCTTTACTGGCAATCAGCATGGCGATGGGCATCATTTTGGGCTTGAACAAAGCGCCTTTACTGGCAATCGATTCAAGACAGGATTCGGAAATGAGGTTTGAGTGAGTATGCATCAAAAGCGATATCTGATTTGTAGTGCTGTTCTTGCCGTTCTTTTCTTGTTATTGTCGCTACTCGTCTGGTTGCGTCCAGCTATGTTGTCAACGATTGACCATTTGTTCAGTCAATGGCCATTGCATCGTTCAGAACAATTAGATACTTTTTTTGGCGCAATTGCAGCAACGGCCACCATCATACCTATCACAGCTGCTCTTTTACTTTTAAGCATCGGTTTATGCTGGCGTCGTTCGTGGACATTGATGATTTGGCTCTGGGGGAACTTGATTCTGATCAGCGGCTTGGGCAAAGGGATCAAATCAATGATCGCCCGTCCAAGACCTTCATTTGCCGGTCATGCAGAACGGGCATCGTTCAGCTTTCCTAGCGGCCATACCTTATTGGCGGTTACCTTCGTTCTGACTTGTATCGTCATCTTCCCTTATCTGATGGCTTCTGTGTCTTCCAGGTGTCAATCGCTTATAAAGAAGTGGGTGATGGCCGGTGGTATGGTCTATATTTTGCTGGTGATGATGACGCGCGTGTATTTTGGTGTGCACTATCCCAGTGATCTGCTGGCTAGTCTTTGTTTGAGCGGAGCAGTCAGCAGCTTGACATATGGTGTGTTTGTCCACTTCAGTGAATCGGATAGAGCAGTGGCAAGCAACCAGATCAAATGACCACTTGATAATAAATGTCCTTTATTCAGCTGAAAACGTTGACAGGTGTGTTTCGCCACGATACCATGAATAAAATGAGCCAAATAAGGCATGATGTATTTGGCAGAGGTGAGGAGTGGCTGTGATGATCGTATTTCAGGAAGGTGTCCCTCACGATGAGGCACAAATTTTGACATTATATCAAGAAGTTGGTTGGACACTGTATACCCGAAAGCCTGAGAAATTGCTGGCGGGTTTGCCGCGTTCTGATGTGCTGGCAGCGTATGATCAAGAGCGCTTAGTCGGTTTGATCAGAGCTGTAACAGATGGAGAAACGATCTTGTATATCCAGGATCTATTGGTTTTGCCGAATTATCAACGGCAAAATATCGGCCGAACGTTATTAGAAAAGATGATTGCCGCTTTTCCAGATGTACGGCAAAAGATCCTTTTGACAGATGACCAGATACAATCTATGTCATTTTATGAAGCATGCGGCTTTCAACAAGTGGGCAAAACAGGTGGTGTAGCGTACGGCTTTTCTTCATGAGAGGAAGATCAGATACACGCTGGCAATGGCTAAAAAAAAGGAGAAGGTGTGAATAGATGGGGAAATGGCTGCTGTTGTTTATCGCTTTATTTGTTGGTCTTGGGGCTTGTGCTGGGGGAATGATTGCATGGCTGAGTTGGCAGCCACTGGAAAATGGTGACACATACATGGGTCTGTCACAAACCATACTGCGGCATACGCCTTTTTCTACTTTTTTGGTTCCTGGCATTTTTTTGTTTTTGGTATTGGGCCTAGGAAATTTAAGTGCGGCGTTGTTGATGGTACGGAAAAAAGATAACTATCTAAGCATGTGTATGGGTGGCTGCTTGGTTGCTTGGATTCTCATTCAAGTGGGGATGTTGCGGGGCGGAAATGGGCTGCATGTCTTCTTCTTGCTGATTGGTTTCTTACAATTTGGACTGAGCAGACATATCATTCGTGTGGATCACCAACACATTCCTTTTTCCGCACATCAAAATTAATCGGTAAATGCGTTTCATTTAAATATATCAATCATTTAAAGCAATTTGGAGGAAAATCATTTGAAGTTTTTACAAAAGTCAAAAATTTTTGCCAGTTTGGTGATCATTTGTTTGGTGGGATTGGCAATCTGGATCTTTTCTAATATTTTATTCGTTTTCAGGCCGCTTGAGGCTGTTTTCTCAAGTGTCTTTCTGCCAGTCTTGATTTCGATTTTTATTTTCTATATCTTTTTGCCGTTTTTTAATTGGATCTATCGTGTGACCAAGAAAAAACAAGTGGCCTTGCTTTCGACTTTGCTGCTGATCGTATTTGCAGCTTATTTGATCATACAAGTCATTGGGCCCGCTTTGGCAGCCGAGATGGGGCGCTTCATCAGTCAAGTGCCGATCATCATCAATTTGGTGATCGACAATATTGATCATTCTTATTTGCAAAATATATTTGAGCCATTGGTGGAATCTGTCAATTTTTCACAAATCGGCAATTTTGCGCTGCAATTTTTGACAGGGGCTACCAATAGTTTGACAAGCCTGATCTCGATCGTATCCCATTCGGCGATTATTTTGTTCACGATTCCGTTGCTATTGGTTTATATGTTCAAAGATGGGGACAGGCTGCCAACACTTCTTTCAGAGAAATCACCCAAAAAGTATCGCGCTTTGATTTTGCAGTTGTGTGATGATTTCCATCAAGCGGCTTCAGCTTATATCGGCGGCAAATTGCTTGTATGTTCTTATGTTGCTGTATCTAGTTATTTGGTTTTCTCTTTACTAGGCTTACAGAATGCCCTTTTATTGGGGCTGATTTGCGGGGTACTGGACATTATTCCTTACTTTGGTCCTTTTATTGGGGCTGCACCGGCATTCTTATTTGCACTCAGTCAAGATATCCAAACAAGTCTACTTCTGGTGCTTGGGATCACGATCATCCAGTTTGGTGAATCGTATTTGGTTTCTCCATTAGTGATGAATAAAGTGCTACATATCCATCCGATCATTGCTGTCTTTTTGTTGTTGATTGCTGGGAATCTGTTAGGATTTGTAGGAATGATCGTTGCGTTGCCTGTCTATTCGATCGTTGTGGCCATGTGCGGCACATTTATACGATACTGGCAAGAACATCGCTTGTCGCATTCAGTCATTGATAAAGAATAGCACGAACAAACAGTTATCCCAGGATAACTGTTTTTTTGATCATGCCCGCTGGCTTTTTCTTTGAATGATTGTCGTTTTGACCGGCATAACGTGCTATACTAGCGTCACAGTAATTCTTGAGGGGTGGGTAAAATGAAGGTATTATGGAATCAAGATATTGTTGAACGGGAACAGGTGAAGATAGATATAGAAGACCGCGGCTATCAATATGGTGATGGCATCTATGAAGTGATCCGAGTCTACGATGGTCAATGCTACATGCTAACTGAACATCTGGAGCGATTGACAAGGAGTGCGCAGAAAATCAAATTGTCATTGCCCTATGACGCATCACAGATTGCCCTTGATCTGCAACGGCTGCTGGCTGCTGAAGGCATCGACGATGGAGAAATCTATCTGCAGATCACAAGAGGCATCGCCTCACCGCGAAACCATTTATTTCCTGCTGCTGGATCCGTCCAGCCGGTTTTGACAGCCAATGTGATCCCTTTTGAACGTCCTGCAGCGATGCAGCAAAAGGGTCTGACTGCGACGGTCATCCCTGACCAGCGTTGGCTGCATTGCGACATCAAGTCATTAAGTTTGTTAGGCAACTTGCTGTCATTGGACGAAGCCGTTGAAAAAGGATTTGACGATGCCTTGCTGCAAAGAGATGGTTTCTTTACCGAAGCCTCGGCATCCAATTTGTGGTTTGTGTTAGATGGGACGTTGTACACGCATCCTGATGGCCCTTTGGTCTTGCCAGGTATCACCAAAATCAAAGTCCGAGAATTGTGTCGAGAATTAGGGCTTTCATTAAAAGAAGAAGCTGTACCGGTTGCTCGCTTAGGGGAATTCCAAGAATGCTTCTTGACCAATTCTGTATGGGAGATCGTCCCTGTCGTGTCAGTTGACGGACAGTTGATCGGACATGGCGAAAGAGGAGCTATCACGACCTTGTTGCAGCAAGCATACATTTCAGCCATTTAGCGATCAAAAAAAGCTTAGCCAGATTCATCGAATCTAGACTAGGCTTTTTGTTTACCAATCACTAGGATTCCACAGCTTGCCATCCAATTCACCTTGCTTGGATGTGATACGCTGTTCCTGCTCTTGGAGTATGACGGCCAGCTCTTGCAAGAGGGCTTTTTCGTGATAATCTTTGGTTTCATTGCTGCTGTCATTAATCAGTCTTTCGATCCATGGTTCAATCAAAATGGTTCCTCCAAACTATTCAAAGCATCAGTTAAATCTTCGATCAGCTCGCGATTTTCTTCCAATCGTGTCAACAAAGGCGCGAGTTGAGGCTTGGTTTCAACGCGCGTTCGCAGTTGATCTGCAAACCAACGTTGTTTTTGATCAAAGGAGAAAGGGGAAGGCATGGTGAGTAATTGTTGATAATCCACCACGAACTTTCGCTTTTGGTTTTCTGTTTTATACATGAACTGGTCTAAAATAATCAAAGGCAGCACCGTCATCTGGTATTTTTGAGCCATTCTCAATTGTGGCCGCAAGAGTTCATTGAAGCTGATTTGTTCTTGTCCCCCCAATTGAAATTCTTTTGCCGCCACACCTGTCGAAATGGCAAATCCGATTTCTTTGCCGCTCAAAAAGGGTTCCGCCTCTGCCCAAATTTGATCGATCCACGCTTTTAATTTAGCAGGAACGCTATACCAATACAATGGAAATTGTAAAATCAATCGGTCGCAATCTGATAGTCGTGTCAGTTCATCTTCAGTAACGAAATGATCCAATGTGTCAAGAAAATGGAGCGTGACTCCGGGGATTTTGGCACTTTCAGTGAAAAATCGTTGCGACAGCGACTGCTGATAGTTTGGGTGGCTCGCGATGACCAACGTGTTTGTCATAAAATCATTCATCCTTTCACTATAGATGTACCACAAATTCAGCCAAAGGGAAACTACTCTGCTTTTTTTTAGGTTGATTTAAGTTGGATGAGGTATGATCAAACAAACACACACATATGAAGGAGCCATGTATCATGAATAAACGCAATCGAGTTTTGATCAAAGTCATAGCGCTACTGGTTTGGCTTATTGCCATTGGGATCGCACTAGTGGAAAAAGGCTCGGCAAGGAAAAAGCCCCGTCAATTGGCCAACAACAGGATCAGCAGGCTCATGGATGAAGATGGACAAGAATTTACAGTCAAGCGGAATCGATCTGTCGATCAAGGCTGATAAAATTGTTTGCAGCACATATGGATAGTTGTACATTTCTTTGACACAGGTATAATAAGAGTATCAAATGAAATGGACCGATGAGATGAATCATTTATATAAACAAATTCAGTATCAAATCCCCAAATTGAATCGTGTTGAAAAAAATGTACTTGACTACTGTTTGAATGCGTCGACAGTTGTTTCAGAAATGACTGCGACCCAATTGGCGCTACAAACTTTCACCAGTCAAGCGACAGTTTCTCGTATGGCAAAGAAACTGGGCTTTGCAGGTTTTCAAGAATTTAAATTTGCCTTGAAAAATCAGCAATCAGCGGCACATATCGAAGGTGAGAGAAGCCAACCCTTTGCCTTAGTACAGCTGATCCAGCAAATGGTTGATGATTTTACCCGTTCGATGCAGGGAATTGATCCAAAGAACATCCAATCTGCCGCTAGATTGTTGGAAAAAGCCAAACGGGTCGAATTTTTCGCGTTGGGTCAGAGTATGCCAGTGGCGTTATCCGCAAGTAGAAAATTACGATTTCTGGGGAAACCTGTAGGCGCCGCAACTGATTGGGATGAGCTTTTTGCTGTCAGTAATCATCTGACAAGTAATGATTTAGCTGTCTTTATCAGTTTGAGTGGTGAAACGATTGGTTTGTTAGATTATGCAGATCGTTTGAATGCCTGCCAAGTGCCGATCATAGCTTTCACTGGCGTAAATGGCAGTTCCTTGACAGAAAGGGCTACATTGTCTTTTACATCCGAAAGTAGTTCGATCTACACCCATGATATCGACTTAAGCCCTCGCGTTTCTTTGGCAGGGATCGTGGATGTTTTGTTGATCCAATTTGCCAATCAATCTCAAATTGAGAAGAATAGTCATTCTGATTTTTGAATGGCTATTCTTCTTTTTTGCTGGACCTTGTTTCGCTTCGTGATATCGTTTACATTTTCATTGTAAGGAAATAAGAAACTAGGAGGAAATAAGCATGCAAAAAGCAAAAAAAGCCAGTTGGATGGAAATATTTCAAGGATTAGGGAAAACATTCATGCTGCCGGTAGCATTGCTCGCGTTTATGGGGTTATTTTTAGGTATCGGAAGTGCCTTTTCTTCTGATGCCACTATTGATGCATTTCCGGTTTTAGGTGCTGGATGGTTGCAAGTGATCTTTCGATTTATGTCTACCATCGGTGGATTCGCATTCAGCTATCTGCCAGTCATGTTCGCGATGGCGATCCCATTAGGCTTAGCGCGTAAAGAAAAAGGGGTAGCCGCTTTTTCAGGGTTTGTTGGTTATGTAGTTATGCATTTATCAATCAATTTTTATTTACAAGAAACCAACCAGCTTGCTAGTACAGAATTGCTGAGAGAAGCGGGCCAAGAAATGGTCTTTGGGATCCAGACATTATCAATGGGGGTTTTAGGTGGAATTATTGCAGGCCTTATCGTATATAAACTGCATATGAAATTTTATCATTTTCAATTGCCTGATAGTTTTGCATTCTTTTCTGGTGCCCGTTTTGTACCGATCGTCACTTCAATGACTCTGGCAATAACAGGTGTCGTGATCCCTATGATTTGGCCTGTGTTTGCGTTTGTTATTACTGCGATTGGCAATCTGATCCAGCAGGCAGGTCCATTTGGTCCGTTTCTGTTCGGTTCTGGTGAGCGCTTGCTTCTGCCTTTTGGGTTGCATCATATCTTGGTATCAATGATTCGCTTTACTGAGGCTGGGGGCAGTCAGATCGTTGATGGTCAGCAAGTTTTTGGTGCGTTGAATATCTTTTATGCAGAATTACAAAATGGGTTAAGTATCTCGCCAAGCGCGACAGCATTCTTGTCACAGGGGAAAATGCCAACATTTATGTTTGGTCTACCAGCTGCAGCGTTGGCAATGTATCAAACAGCCAAACCGCAAAATCGGCATAAAATCAAAGGCTTGCTGATCTCAGGTGTGATCGCAACTTTTGTCACCGGGATCACCGAGCCCATCGAGTTTCTATTCTTGTTCATCAGTCCGTTATTGTGGATTTTCCATGTGATCATGACGGGGGCTGGGTTTATGGTGATGAGTCTCTTAGGTGTGACGATAGGCAATACGGATGGCGGTATCCTAGATTTCATTATTTTTGGTGTCATGCAAGGAACTGATACTAAATGGTGGATGGTCTTAATCGTGGGTGCTTGCTGGTTTGCCCTTTACTATGTTGTGTTCAAGACCGTTATCTTACGTAAAGATTTGAAAACACCTGGGCGTGAAGAGACTGAACCCGAAGACATGACGTATTCCGACGAAGAATTGAAACATGATACCAAAGGCGGTTTTGATGCGCCGGGGATACTACATGCACTTGGCGGTGCAGAAAATATCGAATCTTTGGATAATTGTATTACCCGTCTGCGATTAGTCGTCAAGGATGGGACGATCATTGATGATGCGCGCTTGAAGAAATTAGGTGCTCTAGGTGTTGTGCATCTGAATGATACCAATATCCAAGTAATTATTGGTACGAAAGTAACCACAGTAAGAAACCAATTGGATGCCATCTTGTAGGTGGCTAGAGGAGCAGATGTTATGTTTTTTGATGAAGAGATAGATCGCAGAGGAACCCATTGCACGCAATGGGACTATATCGAAGATCGCTTTGGTCAAAAAGATTTATTGCCTTTTACGATTTCGGATACTGATTTTAAGGTGCCAAGTGTGGTTGAAAAGGCACTGATCAAACGCATGCAGCATCCAGTCTATGGGTATACACGTTGGAACCATACTGATTTCAAACAATCAGTATATCTTTGGTACCAGAAGCGATTTGCGACTTCGATCAGTGAAGACTGGTTGGTTTATAGTCCATCAGTGATATACAGTATCAAACAATTGATAGATATTTTAACAGTTGCGGGGGATGGCGTGATCATTCAGACACCAGCTTATGATGCATTTTTTCATTTGATCACCAGTAATGACCGCCTGCTAGTTGACAATCCACTCCTATACCAAGACGGAAATTATCAGATCAATCTGACTGAACTTGCACAGTTGATGGCTCAGCCAAATAATAAAGTTTTACTGTTATGCAGTCCGCATAATCCCACCGGCCGTGTGTGGAAGAAAGAAGAGTTAAGTGCGATCTTGCAGCTGGCCGATCAGCATGGTGTATTTGTTATCTCAGACGAAATCCATATGGATATATTAAGGCAGGGGCAAGTTCATGTGCCGCTAATTCAGTTGGCTGATCAAAATATTGCGGTCGTGACATCGGGAAGCAAAACGTTCAATTTTCCTGGCTTGATTTATTCCTATGGACTGATCCCTAATCAAAACATCAGAGATAAATTCATCAAGCAAATGAAAGAAGCTAACGGCTTGAGTTCCACTAGTATTTTTGGCTTGACGGCGACGATTGCTGCGTATCAAGAAGGCGATACATGGGTCGATGCACTAAACCTTTATCTTGATCAGAATATATCTTTTGTAAAAAACTACTTGCAAAAGTATCATAGCGACATCAAGATAGTGAATAGTCAAGCAACATATTTGATGTGGTTGGATTGCTCAAAGCTGGGATTTTCAATGTCTGAGATCCAAGATCGTTTGATCAATCAAGGGAAAATTGCGATCATGGATGGGGCAGTTTATGGAGAATCGGGAAAGCAATTTTTGCGTTTGAATATTGGTTGTCCTCGATCAAAACTCGAAGAAGGAATGGCCCGGTTGACAAAAAGTCTGCAGTAGTAATGATTCATCAACAAAAACCGTTCACGCAAGAAGAAATCCTGTTTTCTTCCCACTTGCGCAAGCGGTTTTTGTTTTATTTTGATCGTGCATGTACAGGGGGCGCAGGAGCGTTTTCAACGACATGGAGAAAACCATCACGGTCTTGGATGATCAAAATCGATCGATGGTCATAGCGGGTGATGATCTCACCTTTGATCAATTCGTTGGTAATGGTCCGATACTTGTGTGTTTGCATAGTCATTCCTCCCAACAGTTCCTTGTTCCTTCACTTTTTTAGTGGAGGAACAGGTAACTTCATGATAAAGGATGAATGTATGGTTCAAAACAATTTTAGGTAAAATTTGTGTGAATACTAGTCAGCCAAATTAAAGCGCAACGTCATTTTTTGACTTCCTGATTCAACCATTTTGCCCAAAAGAACAGTTGCTTGTTCCATGTAGTAATCCGCCATTTGTGCATTGGCCTTTTCTAAAAGCATTGCAGGCTGATCCTGATCAAGCCATGCTTGATCCGTTTGGTGTTGGATGCGGCGGCTATGAGCCATCGTATCTAACTCAAATCTCGCTGCTAGATCACTATAACGGTCATAGTCGCTATCACCAATCAATGCAAGGGTCCGACTTAACCAGTAATGATTCAAAGGATCATAGACTTTCGTCGTATCTCGATAAGCAGCAGGTGTATCCGTGATATGGCTATAAAAAGGAACAACCCCATTGAACGTATTTGGTCCAAAAGCCAACCAATGGATTCCTGCAAGTTCAGGCGCGATATTGTTTCTGATTTGCAAAATATGAATCTGCTGGTTTCGGTTGAGCGCGATGGAACGAAATTGTTTTTTCTCTTCTTCTGTGCCGGTACCATATGGGTCGAAAGGTGTATCTTGAAAATGACTGCTTAACGCCCATTTGACATCTTCAATCGTTAGCTTTCGTTTGGGATAACACAAGAAAGGCAATTCATGATCGATTGGCTCGGACTCTGTTCCACTGAAATGTTTTTGGATATACCAAGCACGAGGATTATTATACCGTGTATCTTTCTCAGTAGCACTGCCGAAAATATGACGTAGATTGACACCTTCAAAATCGGGATTCAAGTGGTGTTTGTCGATCATCTCTGGCAATCCTGCGGCGTATAAGACGTGATCAGCGTCAAAATCAAAGTGGTCGATATTCAAGCGATTCGGCGCGACGACATAGGCATCGTCAGGAATACGGATAGCCGCCCAGTGATGGCCACCAATGGTTTCCATGTACCAGACTTCATCCTGATCGGAAAAGGCAATACCATTAGACTCGTAGGTACCATATTGTGCGAGTAATTTACCTAAGCGCAAAACACCTTCTCGAGCGGAATGAATATACGGTAAGACGATACTGACAAAATCCGCTTCGCCGATGCCGGTGGATACAAAAGGATCGATTGCTAAGACCCGGGAATTGGTGGTAATGGTTTCTGTGCCGGTCATTGCCACATTCGCGGCATTGATTCCTGATGCCGCCCATACGCCTTGTGCAGGATCTGCTTCAGGTGTCGAAGTATAGCGCATTGGATCATTCGGTAATGCAACCGTACAGTCACTTAAAACGGCATAAAATGACGTGCGTTGTTGTTCAGGGGTGATCACCACAAATTTTTGCGGCTCTGATCCACTGCCGGAATCTTCATTACGGGCGATCATCGTTGATCCATCATTGGTGGCTTTTTTTCCCACCAAGATCGTGGTGCAAGAGGCTGTTTTTCTTTTCATACTTGTTCTCCTTACTTGTTCCCATATTTATCATGTCTTTTAGAATTGATGTTAGTATAACGATTGTTTCTGCTATTTACAATGGCAAACCATCTACTTTGCAAAAACCATCGAATTTTCTATACTTATTTAGTACAATATAGTTTAGTACAATATAGGCATAACAAAAAGAAACGAGGAGAACAAATGAAACAAAAAATGAGATTAAAATGGATGGTCAGCTATGCAATCGTTATGAGTATTTTATTGGTGGGCTGTGCGAAACCAAGTATTGATGGCACCGACACAACAACGGAAGCTTCATCAGCTGAAAAATCAGCGACCCAACGGAGTGCCGAGATTTCTTTTGTCAACAATACCGATGAAGAAGCGTCTTCTTTAACAGATAAAACTGTGACCTTTGATGAGGGAACAACGCTGATGTCGATCATGAAAGACAATTTTGATTTGGTAGAGGATCAGGGCATGATCACCAGTATTGATGGCCTGGCCCAAGATGAAAGCAACGGCTATTACTGGACTTACACGATCAATGATGAAATGATCAATACAGGCGCCAATGATACCTTCTTAGGGGAAAACGACAAAGTGGTTTTTACCTATGAAAAATTCGAATAAACAAGCATTTCTTCCCGTGCGGGAACTGGCATTTCTTAGTTTATTCACGGCTGCTGCAGTGGTCGGACGGACTTTGCTGCATCCATTGCCGAACGTACAGCCAATGACAGTGATTTTCTTATTGATCGTTTTGTCATTGGGATTCAGTCGTGGCATGATCGTGGCGATCCTTTCACTGGTCATTACCAATCTGTATATGGGGATGGGTCTGTGGACGGTCATGCAAATCATTAGTTATGCCGTCGTTTTAGCTGTACAAGCAGTGCTTTGTTTGTCTCGCAGCTATCGGCAAACTAAGCTCTTGCAATTGTTGTACAGCATCAGTGCAGGATTTCTGTATGGGTGGGTGATTTCATGGTTAAGTGTTCAGTGGTATCAGCTGCCTCATTTTTGGCCTTATTACATACAAGGGCTCAGTTTTGATGCTTTGCATGCTTTTGGCAACGGTGCGTTTTATGTTTTATTGGCACCAGTATTCAGCCAACTGATCCAGCGTTTTTATCCTAAAAAAGACAAGATCAGCTGATCTTGTCTTTTTCTATGGTGTTACATTATACAATCAATTTTTCTTCTTGTGCAACTAGATCGCACAGTTTTGCGACGCCGGTCTCACCAGTTTCTTTGATGCAAACAGTAGCTGTATTTGTAAGGACATGTAAGACTTGAACTTCCACTAAATCTGGTTGTCCAATGACTTTTGCCCAATAATCAATGCTTAGATCTAACTGTGATTCATTCATCATGCACACCTCATTCTATTCAATTTAGCAATAGAATATCGGAAAGAATGATGAAAGTAAAGGATTTCACCTTGAATAGCATAATAAATGTTATTTTCACTTTATGATACTTATGTGAAAAAAACCACAGGCATATTATTATCAGATTTTATCAGTGGCGCGTATGCTGATACTAAGTGAAAGGGGTTGCTGAACATGAAGTGGATCGTCAAAAAAGCAGATCTTGAAGTCTACCGCCAGAAGTTTGACGGCAAACTTGCAGCTTATGCAGAAGAAGCCAAAATGATTGCTCTCCCATTACCTAAATACTATATTCTGGTCCTTGATGAAGAAAAATTACATTTGATCCAGTTAGATTTGGACTTTAATGAAAAAGCCTTGCAAACCATTTTTTTGCATGATATCACACAGTTGCAATTCACCGGTGTCTTGAATAAGAAACTGAGTATTCGCACGCCGAACGCGACGATCAAACTATTGATCAAACCAATGGCGATGGGGATTCAAGAAGAGCAAAAACAGTTTCTAGCACGCATAGCCCAAATGGCCAAGTAAAAACCAACCAGAGCTGCCGCGATAGCTGCTCTGGTTGGTTTTTACTCTGGTGTACCGACGATTTTGATAAATGCGTCGATATTTTTAATTTTCATATGTTTGATCACCAACTGCTCACGCTTATTCCATTTTCCTTCTACTTCAAGGTTGTATTTATTTAACGGCAACCGTAAAACATAGCTGGAAAGGTAACGGTCTTTGATGATACAATTGACGATTTTATGGTCTTCAAGTAATTGGATCCCTGTCAACATCATAGGTGTTTCTTGAAAGACCCGGCTATTCACAAGCAATCCTGTATGTGTTTCGTTCATAGTCATTTCCTTTCTAAGCAGCATACATACTTCTTTCTACTAGCTATGTTACCCGATTTAGCAAGGAAAGGCAATTCACATGAAATAATTATCTGTCTATGATAAGCTGAAACAAAGGAGTGATTTTGATGGCTGGATACAATCGTTTTTCGAAAGAATGGCAAAATGCCTCGAAAGAACTGCGAGAGGGAAAAAGGAAGAACGCCAATAAAGGGCTGAAAACCCGGCAAAAAGTGGCTGATGAAAAAAATAGAAAAGCCGATAATGCGTATACAACCGGTTTTTTGATCGGTTCTTTTCGGGAAATGTTTCGAAAGAAATAGATACTTGCCTACACATAAATATATAAGCCAGTCAGATCAAGTCGTGATAGAACGTCTTGATCTGACTGGCTTTGTTGGGCTTAAAATAAGTAGTTGAAAAAAACACCATTGAGAAAAGAAAAACTGAGATAAAACAAAAACAAGGTGACGATATCTAAGGGCAATCCTTGCAGTAATTTGGGGATCGCAGCAATCTCAACTCTGGTCCGCACACCGGATAACGCGAAGGCAAACAGCAAATACATCCCAGCTGCGGTCGCTAGGTGCAGCATATATTGATGATAGGGAAACTGCGTGACAGTTGCTAAGGTCAAAATCGGCACACTTATAAAGGTCGTTTTGATCAAATGGTCCGTCAGGTAACGCTTCTTGCCAGGAACGATTGCCAGGACGCCCCCAGTAACGATTAGGGCAATCAAAGCAGCAGTGACTAGGTTGGTCACGACGACGTTTCCGTATACGAGTTGAACGTGCATCACCGCAAAAAACAATGTTCCACTGATAAAATAAGCTGCGCCGATGATGCTTGCAAGGTAACAGACGCGGGTCGTGACATTGGGCATTTTCTTGCCAACGAGAGGGGCCAGTTGTTGGCATACATAATTTGTCAAAATAACCATGAGAAACAGCACAAGTCTGTTGGCGATCGTCATATAGATTCCTCCTTTGAAAACAGTTGATCAACGCATGATTTTAAGATTGAAAGGGGTGGGTTTTCCTTCACCCAAGATTCTTAGACGCAAGAAACGATCGATCAATGGTGTAAAGCAATTCATGATCAAAATGGCATAACTCATTCCTTCATTGGTGAACCCATAAAAACGGAAAAGAACGACAAGCAAGCCAACACCCAATGCAAATAAGTTTTCACCGGCTTTCGTCCCAGGAGTAGATGCATAATCTGTGGCCATATAAATAGCCCCCAGCATCGCACCGCCACTGATGATATGGCCAATCACATGCTGCCATGTACCTGTGAATAATCCTTCAGGTCCTAAGATAAACGCAAAAACACCGATCGTTGCAAATATGATCAGGGGAATACGAGGAGAAATGATTTTACGCCAAACCAGAAAAATGCCACCCAGTAGCAGCAATAGCGCACTGGTTTCACCCACACGCCCACCAGTAAATCCCAAAAAGGCATCCCAAAGTTCTTGATTGGATAATGTATCACCGGCTTTCATCACAGCAAGCGGTGTAGCTCCTGAAACCACATCATTGGCCGTAGCTTGCGAGACGACGTCAGGACTGATACTGCCAAAAGGTGGATCGGGCCAACTGATCAGAAACATCTGATTGTAAAATAAACCAATCAATAAAGCCCGGCCCCCCAATGCTGGATTAAGAAAATTATAACCGATGCCGCCAAAGAATTCTTTGACGATGATCACCGCAAAAGCGACACCGATCACTGGGAAATACCAAGGCGCAGAGGGGGGGAGATTCATTGTCAATAATAAGGCAGTAATCACAATACTCAAATCAAATCGAATGGGGCGTTTGACTAAGAAAGACCAGCCAATGTCGGCAGCGAAAGCCGTCGCAAGCCCAATCAAAAATAAGCCATAGACCTTAATACCGAAAAGGTAGCCTGAAAACAATACAGCTGGCAGCAAGGCCAGAATCACTGCACCCATGATCTTTACCGTTTCGTTGTTGTCGCGAATATGTGGGTTAGGCGGTGTTTCTTGATTCTTTCGTTGTTGAAAGATTTTTTCACTCGCTGAATCTTGATAGTAATCAGGCACTTTCTTTCGCCTCCTCTTGCAGCTGCGCAACTTTGCTTTTTGCAGCTGTGATATTGGCGGCTAAAGACCGTTTCGCAGGGCAGACAAAGGTGCAAGCACCGCAATTGATACAAGCCTCTGCCAATAGATCTTCACATTTTTGATAATCACCTGCACGATAATATTGATCGATTTCCATCGGCATCAAACGCATAGGACAAGCTTCGACACATTTGTTGCAGCGAATACATGGATTTTCTTTATAGAGCCAATCAGTTTCTTCATTAAAGACGATCACACCATTACTGCCTTTGGTGACGGGGACTTTCAATGTATTGACTGCCTTGCCCATCATTGGTCCGCCAAGAATCAATTTGCTGGGGGCACCTTGAAATCCACCGGCAAAATCGATCAATTCTCCTGCTAACGTACCTAAAGGATTTTTGACAATACAAGGATTTTTCACATCACCTGTGACAGTCGTGTACCGTTCGATCAAAGGTTTATTGAAGCAAACAGCATCAGCCAATGCAAAACTGGTGGCAACGTTGATCAAAACAATGCCAATATCAGCGGTCAATCCGCCGAGGGGCACTTCTTGATCGGTCAATAACTCTACTAACTGCTTTTCACCACCGGTTGGATAAACAGTTGGGACAGTAACGACTTCGATGGTGTCATCGTCTGCACTCGCAGCGGTCATCGCTTTGATTGCTTGCGGCTTATCATCTTCGATCCCAATCAAGATCTTCGGGTCGGCCAATAATTTTTGGGCAATTTTGGCGCCAGTGATGATTTGCTGGGCTTCTTTTTGCATCAAAAAGGCGTCGCTGCGTAAAAAGGGCTCGCATTCAGAGCCGTTCAAAATCAATGTATGGATTTTTTTCGTATCATCTACACTGAATTTGACATGGGTAGGGAACGTGGCGCCGCCTTTGCCAGCGATGCCTCCCGCTTGAATCTTAGCCAAAATCTCTTTATTTGTTGCCTCAGACCAATCAAAAGCCGAGGGCAAAAAATCATTGCTGAATTTGAAATCATTCTCAATGATGATCGTTGTACCTTCACCATTGTTCTGATTTGGCCAATCTACGATATCCACGATCGTTCCAGATACTGAGGCATGGACTTTTGCGGAAACAAACGCATCTGCTTCGGCAATGACTTGTCCTTGTTTGACGTAATCGCCAACTGACACTAAAGGCTCGACAGGCGCGCCGATATGTTGCGCTAATGGGATAAAAACCATGGTTGGCGAGAAACATAAGAGGTCATCTTGTTCGATCATCAATTTCTCTTTTAGCATTTTCAAGGGAGGACTCAGAGAGATACCGCCAGTAAATGTCCGCATACAAAACACTCCTTTCATTATCTACCTATAAGTGTATCATGCTCTGGACCGACACAAAAATTTAAACCCTTACAAAAGCAAAAAAAGAATATTTTTTTATTTGACATATGATTAGTTGTTCATATATAATGATATATGTAAACATGTTCATGTATTCATGTGAAGGATGGAGGGATTCAAATGGCAGAACATACGTGTCAAAAAGGACATACCCATAGCGAAGCGCATAGCCATGACCACGACGACCACGCACATGGTCATTTATCGCGTATCTGGTTTATGATTGGCTTCTTGCTTTTTATCGCAGCGCTCTTTGTTCCTAGTGACAACTTAAAGACAATTTTATATTTAGCAACGATCATCTTAGCAGGTTACCATGTGATTGCAGAAGGAATCATCGATACCGTGACGCAATCCAAAATCAATCAGCGGCTGACGCCAAATGTACACTTATTGATGACCGCAGCCACTGTTGGCTCAGTGATCATCGGAAATTACAGTGAAGGGGCCTTATTGATCCTGATTTTTGCCGGTGCCCATTTTTTGGAAGAGTATGCAGAAGGGCAGAGTCGACGCGAAATCACCAATCTCTTGAAAATCAATCCGACAGAAGCTAGGTTGCTCGATGCTGCAGGAACCGTCACGAAAATTGCAGCGGATCAAATCAAGAAAGGCGATCGTCTGAAAGTTTTGCCAGGCGACCAAGTCGCTGCTGATGGGATCATCATCACGGGCGCAAGTGATATCAATGAATCTTCCATCAATGGGGAAAGCATCCCACGGGAAAAATCAGTGGGAGATGAAGTCTTCGGCAGTACCTTGAATGGTTCAGGCAATTTCACGATGGAAGTAACAAAAGATAGCGCAGATTCAGTGTTTGCCAAAATCATTGCCGTAGCCACAGCAGCTCAGACCAATCAATCACCAACTGAAACAAGGATCAAGAAAATCGAACCGATCTATGTCAAAACAGTCTTCGTGTTGGTGCCTTTGTTTTTTGTACTGGCGCATTTCTTACTCAGTTGGGATTGGTCAACTAGTTTTTATCGCAGTATGGTCATGATGATCGCGGCTTCACCTTGTGCTTTAGCAGCCAGTGCAGTGCCTGTTAGTCTTTCGGCATTGTCCAACTTGGCTAAGCGGGGTGTTTTATTCAAAGGGAGTACCTATTTGACGCAATTGGCGCAAATCAATGCCATTGCTTTTGATAAAACCGGAACATTAACGGAAGGGAAACCTAGTGTAACCGATGTTGTCTATCATGATCATGCCGATCGAATGATGATCGATACAGTGATTACAGCAATGGAAAAACAAGCCAATCATCCTTTAGCTGAAGCGATCATTGCTCATTTTGATCGAGAAGACCTGCCAGAAGAAACCATAGCGGTCACCAATGAGGCAGGCAGCGGTCTGATTGCCAGAAAAGCTGACAAAACCTATCGATTGGGAAAAGTGAGCGATACGCTGGCAATGGCTCAACCACTGCAAAAAGCTGTCGCTGAAATGGAAGCAGAAGGCAAGACAATCGTTTTGTTTTCGATCAACCAGTCGGTGGAGGCTGTGATTGGCTTGATGGATCAACCAAATCCTAAAGCAGCTGCGATGATCAAACGAATGAAGCAGCAAGGGATCCATACAGTGATGATCACTGGAGATCGGCAAGCAGCCGGAGAAAGTGTCGGTCGTTTGTTGGACATGGATCAAACGATTGCCAACGTCATGCCTGCGGACAAAGCGGAAATCTTACAAGGCGTGCAGCAAACATATGGTGTCACCGCAATGGTCGGTGATGGCATCAATGATGCACCCGCACTCGTACAAGCTGACATCGGTTTTGCGATGGGGGAAGGATCAGATGCAGCCATCGAAGTTGCAGATGCAGTCATTATGAAAAATGACCTGTACCGTGTTGATTATGCGTATCGGATTGCCAAAAAGACAGACAAAGTGATTTGGCAAAATATCTATTTCTCCATGCTGGTCGTAGCATTGCTCGTCCTATTGAATCTATTTGGAAAGATGAATATCGGCTTAGGTGTGATTGCGCATGAAGGCAGTACACTGCTGGTCTTGCTGAATGGTCTGCGATTATTAAGAAAACTACCAGAGTAAACAAAAACCGCTGCTAGACGCCTTATCAAAAGGCAGCTAGCAGCGGTTTTTTTATGTCTGATTCAAAGGCTGAATTGGCTATCTGTTGGAAATTGGAAAGAATCGATTTTTTCTAAACGCTTTTCAATGCGTCGAAGAATACCTTCAACTGATTCCAATTGATTGATTGCCTGAAATGCTTTGAGGAGTAACGCTTTTTCTTTTGCAGATTCTTGTTCTAAGCGGTAGATATTCGCCAAACGTTCCACATATTCATAATGGGTATAGTTGGTTTTATTGATCAAAAAATGCAGCAAATCTTTGGCTTTTGGATAGTCTTCTTGCAAATAAAAACTGATGGCCTCACGGTATAACTTGATATCCAATTCTTCGATGCGATCAGTGTCAGCGTGCAATGCCCGCCATTCATTGATCGAGATTTTCCGCATCACTTTACCTGTGGGATCTGTCAAAAAGATCACTGGTACGTCATTTGGGTGTTTTGCTTCTGGGTTGATTTTTTGCATGTCGCACCTCCTACAGTCATTTCGCTTTGATTCTGATACTTTACCTTATTGTAAAAGGTCAAAGCGCAAAAGTCTACATGAAGGTGTCAGAAAACTTTGATTTTTAGCACATTCTCATTTTAGGCATTTTTCCGCTGAAAATGGTTGATGGCATCCGATAGGCCCATAAACAAAAGAATCCCACCAAATATTTGAAAGAAGAACAATACTGTTGAAAATGGATTGAACACCAAAATGATCCCAGCTGCGATAATCAGAAAACTAACGATCAGGCCGATCAGATAAGGTGCACCGCTGCGTTTTTGGCTAAAGTTGGCCATTAAGCGGGTACAGCCGCTAATCGTGATCAAGATCCCTAGGAAGAAGGGAATGATCGACAGCAATCCACTGGCAAAGACCAAAATCGCTGCGGCAGAAATCAACAATAAAATACCAGAAATGAATTGGACATTGCGGTAGCCTTTTTTCTGGTCTTGATAGTTGGTATATAGACTAATGATACCCAAACAAGCGATATAGCCTGCTACTAGGTAAACGATCGTATCGAATACGGTACGCGGCGCGATGAGAATGATCAATCCAAAAATGATATAGACGATGGCTCTAATCAAATCATAGCGATACAATTTATCAAAAAATGCATTCATAGTTGTTACCTCCTTTTTCCCTATTGTACCGAATTATCCAAAAATTGGGTACTATAAAACATAGCCAATGATTTATTCCTTTTAGGAATCCAAAATCTTTGATAGAATAAGAAAAAAGCTGAACGGAGAAACATATGACAGGTTTAACACTATTAATGGGTCTATTTACGATCGTGCTTTTTCTTTTTTTGCTGCTGCTGCGGCGGGAAATTGTGATGATAGCTGCAGAACGAACAGGGGCGAGGATCGCGATTGTGCTTTTTTCACTGTTGGTCATCGTGTCGATGCTATTGATTGATGATACCTTAGATCATCGTCTGCGAGGGATGATATCCGGCTTTATTTTTCTTAGCTTTGCATTAGACAGCAAAGGATTGGCCAATGATCGGATCGTTATACACCCCATGAATATCAAGGGAATTGCGTATCCAGACATTGATCGAATCGTCTTGTATCAGGAAAAAGAAGGAGACCCGATCAAAATGAATTATTTTCGGCGGGGTATCCGTGGGCCATTGTTGAAATTCAAGCAGCCAATGGCGGAAATCGTCGTTTTCCTGAGTGAGCATCTAAAAGAAGGCACACCCATCGATATTTTAGTTGATCACGATGATCGATCTCAGCCATAACAGATAGAACCTATAAGCAAACAAAAAGACACCGCCATTTTGAACGGCGGTGTCTTTTTACTTATTTATTTAATGACTAAAAATCGTTCATCATCATTTAGAAATTCTTTTTCATTGGCTTCACTTTCTTTTGAGCCAAAGACCAATTGTGCCCGTAATTGCCAGTTTTCAGGAATCGACCATTCGTTTGCCACTGCTTCATCAATCACTGGATTGTAATGCTGCAAGTTGGCACCAAGGCCAGCTTCTTCTAAAGCCACCCATGTATTTGATTGGGCAATACCATTAGACTGTTCTGCCCAAACAGGGAAGTTGTCTGCATAAAGGGCGAATTGCTCTTGCAGATTTTTGACTGTATCCGTATGGATGAAGAACAATACGGTACCGAAACCAGCTTTGAAACCGGCTAATTTTTGTTTGGTCGCATCAAAAGCTTCAGGCGGCGTTAATGGCTCAAGGGCTGCTTCTGTTAATGACCATAATTTCTCATGGGCTTCACCAAATAAGATCACGGCACGAGGAGATTGCGCATTAAATGCAGTCGGGCTGTTTTTGACTGCTTCTTTGATGATTGCTTCAATTTCAGATTCGGATAATGTAACGTTTTTGCCTAATCCATAAATTGAACGGCGTTTTTTGATTGTATCTAAGAATGTTGTCATCTTGTAACCACCTTTTTATAATATAGATGTAGTATACATGCTTACTTAATGTTAGTAAACAAAAGTGCTTAGAAAAAGTCCAGCTATATGCTGGACTCCTAGATAAAGCTAAAGTTATTGTGCATCAATTGCGATAAATTTGACCGTCACATATTCCTCAGGGCCATATTTGCCATTCTCGCGCCCAAAACCTGAATGTTTGACACCGCCAAATGGTGCTGCCGGGTTGGAGATGGCGATATCATTGACACCTACCATGCCGTACTGCAATTTTTGTGCAGTCTTCGAGATCGTCTGTAAATTGGTGGAAAAGAAATAAGAAGCCAGACCAAAGACAGTATCGTTTGCTGCATCGATCACTGCGTCAAGGTCGTTGAAAGCAATCAATGGGATGACTGGGCCAAATGTTTCTTCATAATAAATGTCCATGTCTGTGGTGATACCATCGATCACAGTAGGTTCAAAGAAATTTCCTTTGCCATAATCACCCTCTGTTAATTTGTGTCCGCCGTATAAAATGGTGGCGCCTTTATTGGTCGCATCAGCCAATTGATCGACGACTTTATCCACGCCAGATTGGTTGATCAATGGGCCCACAGTTGGATCATCCGTGCCTAGTCCAACTGTTACATCTTTCATTTTTTCAAGTAAACGTTCTGTGAAAGCTTCTTTGATTGATTCTTCCACAAAGATGCGATTAGGAGAGGTACAAACCTGTCCGTTATTTCTGAACTTAGCAGCAATCAATTTTTCAACTGCCAAGGAGAGATCGGCATCGTTGAACACAATAAAAGGGGCGTGACCACCTAGTTCCAATGATACTTTCTTCAAAGTAGGCGCTGCTTGTTCATAGAGTTTCATGCCAACTTCTGTTGAACCGGTAAAGGTGATTTTTTTGACGGTCTCATTTTCTGTCAATTCTTTGCCAATATCTGAGGAAGCGCCCAAAAGAATATTGACAACCCCATCAGGTAATCCAGCGCGTTGGAAAATATCGCCTAATGCTAAAGCCGATAGCGGTGTTTCTTTTGATGGTTTCATCACCAACGTACAACCAACGGCAATCGCCGGGGCAATCTTGCGGGCGATCATATTAGAAGGGAAGTTCCAAGGCGTAATGGCACCTACGACACCGATCGCCTCCTTGCGCACCAACCAGTGGTTCGTCTCAGGCGCTGGAATCACTTCCCCATAGACGCGCTGTGCTTCAGCCGCATTCCATCGGAAGTTGTCGACATTTGATTGAATCTCAGCAGCAGCTTCTTTGACAGGTTTGCCTTGCTCTAAACTCATGATCAACGCCAGACGGTCACTTTCTTCAGCCATCAAATCAGCGATGTTGTTCATATGGTCAGCGCGTTCTTTTGGCGATAAGCGAGACCATGTGGTAAAGGCCTTTGCTGCGGCATCGATCGCCTCTTTGGTTTCTTTGGTACTGCCTTGACTGACTTTGACCAGTTCTTCGTTGGTTGCTGGATCCAACACAGCCACTGCTTCTTGACTGCCATCGACCCATTTGCCATCAATCAATAATTTTGTCGGTACTTCTGGTAATTGTCTATTCATATTGGCACTTCCTTTCAATGTATCGTTCTATTCAAACCGTAGCATGGATCCGTCTATCTGACAATTCATATGCAAGATGGCCTAGTCAAGTTTTTTTAAAGAAAGTCTTCCTTTGACTTACCTTTGTGCTGATTTATGTTAAAATAAAAAAATAAGAATGTTTGTTCGATTTCACATCGAATCATCAAATGAGTCAACAGGTAAGGATGCGTAAATGATATGAAAGAATTACTGAAAACATTAGGATTTATCGCGATTTTCGCACTGTTTCTTTTTTTGTTGCGACAGTACGTGTTTACGCCTGTGATCGTGAAAGGCGATTCAATGGATCCCACGTTGCATGATGGGGAGCGGGTGATCGCCCTCAAACAAACGGAGATCGAGCGTTTTGATATTATTACGTTTATTGCGCCGGATGACACAGGCAGAAATTACATCAAACGCGTCATTGGATTGCCGGGCGATCAAGTCGTTTATCAAAATGATACTTTATACATCAATGGAACCGCCTATGATGAACCTTATTTGGAAGCCTACAAAACGACGCTAGATGATGGATTTCCATTAACGGATGACTTTGATATGTCCTTATTCAATGAAACAGAAGTACCAGAAGGAAAACTGCTGGTCTTAGGCGATAATCGACGCATCTCGAAAGACAGTCGTCAGTTGGGATTGATCGATGAAACCGCCGTATTAGGGGACGTGGCTTTTGTCTTTTGGCCATTAGCTGATTTTGGGCGACTAGAAAATGATTAGCATACACAGACTTTATTTAGTGGTAGTCAAACAACGCCACGCAATAGGGCAGTCTTGCAAGGAAGGAGCCAATTATGAGTCTACGATTTATCATCGGCGACGGACGCAGTGACCACGAACAGGGGATACAGACTGCGGCTGAAGAATGGCTGCGACAAGCGCAGCACGAAGTGTTTTTTTTGGTACCAAACTATAATAAATTTGAACGAGAAAGAGAAATATTGCAAGGACTAAAGGCAGGTCGTTCGGGGGATTTTGCTTCGATACGCGGACAAGTCTATAGTTTTCATCGGTTGGCGTGGTACTATTTGCAACAAACCGGTTTATTGTCACAGGGCACGCTTTCGGAGAACGGCGCCACGATGATCATGCGAAAACTACTGCTGGAAATGGCAGATGAATTGGTATTGTATCGCGGAGAAATCAACAAGAGCGGTTTTATTCAACAATTGCTGGCTTTCTATCAGGAAATGCATACCAGCCAACTGGGTGTCGAGGATTTATTGGCAGGGGGCAGCATCATTGAAAGCAAGACAGATGCCAACCGCAAATTCACTGAATTAGTGGCGATTTTTCAACGATTTGAAGCAGAATTATTGGCGCGAGACCTTCAGGTCGATCAGCCAATCACCTTATTGACGCAGTATTTGACAGAGGATGAAGATGGCTTTTCCAGTCAAAGCACAACAACCGACAATGATCGCCTCAGCTTGAAAAGACCTGACTTATCAAACACGTTATTTGTAGTCAACGGTTTCTCAAGTTTTTCTACACAAGAACAGCTATTGCTCAATGTGTTGATGCAAAAAGGTCATGTGGTGATCGATCTATTGTTGGATCGGCCATACACCAACGAACTGCCATCGCCATTAGATTTATTTTATGAAGCAGGCCGCAGTTATTATCAGTTTTATCAGTACGCCAAAGAAAAGCGGTTCAAAGTATATCTTGATCAAAAATTGCCTCCAGTGACGAGCCAATCAGAACAACAAAGGGCTTATTTTGAATTAGAAACTTTTTGGCGAGAAACCCAATCGCAAGGGAAGTATCAGCAACAGACATCCCTCGCTCCGCATGTATCCTTATGGAAGTTGGGGAACCCGGAAGAAGAAGTGCGGCAGATTGCGGCTGAGATCCGCCGTTTGATGAGTGAAGCGACGGATCCAGCTGGTTTGCGCTATCGTGATATCCAGCTGCTGGTGGCAGAACCGGAGGTCTATCACCCATATATGCCCAAAATATTCAGCGAATATGAGATTCCTTTTTATATTGATGAAGAGCAAATGATGGCGCAACATCCGCTAGTGGAGTTCTTGCATGCTTTTTTTGCTTGCAGACAATATGGCTTTCGTTTGCGGGATGTCTTTCGGCTGTTGCGGACTGAATTGTATTTGCCTCGCGCTTTTCAGGAAGAAGCCGATTGGCTAGCCGCACGAGATCGCTTTCGGCAATTGACAGATATCACTGAAAATCAAGCATTGGCACATGATTTTCAAGGTGCCGTATGGACCAAAGCAGAAGATTGGACTTTAGCAGCCTACACGACCGACGAGCAAGAACAAACAGAAATCTCCGCGTTGACAGCAGCCACCAATGAGTTGCGCCGCGCTTTTCGTGCAGACATTGCAGAAACTTTACAAGCACTAACGGCCGTCCAAACCAATCAAGAAGCAGTGCAACTGGTGTATTTATTCTTGATCCAGTCAGGTGTCGAAGCACAACTGCGGCATTGGCGTGATCAAGCGATCGACCAAGGGAAATTAGACCAAGCCCGCAATCATGAACAAGCTTGGCAAGCCTTGATGGATCTTTTAGATGAATATATTGCTGTCTATGGCGAAGATGATTTTGACCTAGATGTATTTCAAGACATCGTCATGACTGGTCTAGAAGCAGTGACCTTTGGCAAAATCCCAACAGCGATCGACCAGGTCAATATCAACCGTCATGACCTTGCCCGACCACGACAAGCGAAGATCACATTTGCTTTAGGCTTAAATGAAAGTGTGCTACCTAGAAAAGTCGAGAATCGTACGTTACTGACCAATGAAGAGCGGCAACAATTTAATCAGCATTTTGCTGGCGCAAAATATTTGCGTGATACGATCATCGAAGGCAGCGTCAAGGAGCCCTATTTGTTTTATGGGATCCTGCTATCAGCAACGAATCATTTATATCTATCTTATGCATGCAACTTTGATACCCAGCAAAATATCAAACCATCACCTTATCTAGAACGGATCACGCAGCGAACATCCAGTCGCTTTGTCGATCGTGGTTTCTTATCCTTGACGAGCCCGGCGGCCTATTATGTTGGAACCTATCGCAGTTTGATTTATCAAATCAACAACTTGAGTCAGCAAGCTAGAAAAAATGACAGCCACTTGCCACCGGTTTGGCAAACGTTGAAGCAGCGATTATTGACTACTCAGTGGAGCGGATTGGCCCATAAAGTCTTTGAAAGCCAAACCCATCAAAATATTCCTGTGCCACTGTCACAAGAACAAGCCGCTGCATTGTACGGCCCGTCGATCTACAGCTCGATATCTCAGATGGAAACATTCTATCAATGTGAATACAAATATTTCGTCAGTTACGGTTTGCGCCTGAAGGAAAGAGATATCTACGGACTAAGTCCAGCCATGACAGGTGAGTTTTTCCACGATGCCTTAGACCGATTTGTCAAAGTGCTGATTACAGAAAATATCACGTTGACTCAGTTGACAGCTGAGCAAAAGACGCAGTTTGTTGAAGCTGTTTTACAACAAATATTTGGGGAAAGCCGTTATCGCTTACTGACGAGTTCAGCGCGCATGAACTTTATTCGATACCAACTGGGCAAAACAATTCAACGGGTGGCCTGGGCATTGATGCGCCAAGGTCAGAAAATGCACTTTTCACCTGAAAAGACAGAAGTCTTGTTTGGTCAAATCGCTGGCTCAAATGGTATCAACGGCATCGAATTGCCACTAAGTTCTGGAGGGAAACTCCATGTACGCGGCAAAATCGATCGCGTGGATACCGCCAAAAGTGAAGAAGAACAGTGGCTTTCTGTCGTTGATTACAAATCCAGCAGCCGTGAATTTGATTTGTCAGAAGCGTATTATGGCTTGGCGATGCAGTTGATCACGTATTTAGATGTCGCTTTGACAGATGCCGTCCAATTGGTTGGCTCGCCAGATGTGCATCCTGCTGGGGCTTATTATCTGCACGTCCATGATCCCTTATTGGATGGCCAAGCGGCGGATGAAGAGGAACGATTGAAACGATTCAAGTATGATGGTTTATTCATTGATGAGCCAAAAGTCTTTCCTTTGCTGGATCAAGAGGTAGATACAAGCAAGAATTCATTGATCTTTCCGATTCGCAAAGACAAGAATGATGCCTACCAGAAAACCGCCCAAGCCAAAAATAAGTTTTACACCGAAGAGGAATTGGATTTGCTGCGGGGGCATAATCGCAAAAACATGCAACAGAGTGCGGAGAAATTGCTCAGTGGCGATATCGCATTGAATCCTTCGTACAAAATCAAAGATAAGAAGCGGGCATGTGCCTTTTGTCCTTTCCGCAGTATTTGTGAATTTGATGTATTATTGAAAGAAAATGATTATCATAGATTAGAAAATCTTTCAAAAGAAGAAATCATACAACGTTTAAGGGAGGAAGAACATGAGTAAGATCCCTTTAAAACCGCAAAATGAAACATTTACGGATACCCAATGGCAAGCGATTTTTGACCATGGGGATAACTTATTGGTGTCTGCGTCTGCTGGCTCTGGCAAAACCACTGTTTTGGTCCGTCGGGTAATCGAAAAATTGAAAGCCGGAACGACGGTGGACGCGTTGCTGATCGTGACTTTTACCGAAGCTGCCGCCAGAGAAATGAAGGAACGGATCGAACAAGCCTTGCATGAAGCCATCAATCAAGAAAGTGATGAAGTTAGGAGACAGCATTTTGTTCGTCAATTGCAGTTGCTGCCAGCAGCCAATATCTCTACACTGCATGCTTTTTGTTTGACCGTGATCCGCCGTTTTTATTATTTGATCGATCTTGATCCGAATTTTCGGATGCTGACGGATGAAACAGAAACGCTATTGCTGAAAGAAGAGATTTGGACCCAACTGCGGGATCAACAGTATGAAGCCAATGATGAAGCCTTTTTCCGCCTGACAGAAAACTTTGCCAGTGATCGTTCTGATGAAGGTGTCGGGGATTTGATCATGTCTTTATATGACTTTGCCCGCGCAAATCCAGATCCGATCCATTGGTTGAATCATTTGGCAGATCAATATACAGTCGAAGGCACATTTGCAGATCAACCGCTCTATCGATCCCATATCAAACCTATGCTGCAGGAAACCTTGCAGACGGCCCATTCTTTAGTCACGGCGGCCAAAGACCTAGCCGATTTCTCAGTAGAAATGGAAAAAGCCGCGCTTGTTTTGCAGCAGGATCTCACATTGGTGGAGCAGCTGCAAGGGTTGATCCAACAAGATCAGGTAGATGTTTTTTATGACAACATCCAAAAACCAAATTATGCACGTTATCCGGCGTACCGCAAAGCGGAGCAAAAAGAGTTGTCGCAAGAAATCAAACCATTGCGAGATGAGGCCAAAAAAATGGTCGAGCAGTTAAAAGCTTATTTTCCCTATCCGCCAGCTGAGATGATCGATTTATTAAGGCAATCAGCGCCGATCGTGGATAAAATGGCTGAAATGACTGCGGCTTTTATGGGCGCATTTCAAGACCGCAAATTGGCAACTGGACGTTTAGACTTTAATGATCTCGAGCATTTTACCTTGCAGATCTTGCGAGGGGATGGCGGGGGCAGTGAAGCGGCGGCCTATTATCGCGACCGCTTTGCTGAAGTATTAGTGGATGAATATCAAGATGTCAATCGCTTGCAGGAAGCCTTGCTCTACTGGGTGCGTCAAGTGGATAACAATCCAGGCAATATGTTTATGGTCGGAGATGTCAAACAATCCATCTATTCATTTCGTTTGGCAGATCCAACGCTCTTTATCGAAAAATATGTGGATTTTGAAACGGAAAATGGCGGTCGCAGGATCGTCTTAGCCGAAAACTTCCGGTCGCGTTCTGATGTGTTGGATTTTACCAATTTGGTCTTTCAACAGCTGATGGATGAACGGGTTGGCCAAATCCCATATGATGATGCGGCTGCCTTAGTGACAGGTTTTCCCAATTTCCCTGAAAGCGATGCGTATCAGACAGAAATTTTGCTTTATGAGAAAGAGCAAGGCGAATCAGAACAAGTCATCGATGACAAAACAGAAGGTGAACTGCATATTACCGCCTTAAAGATTCGGGCGTTGATCGATGAGCAGTTTATGATCTACGACAAAAAAACCAAAGAGAATCGGCCAATCACTTATCGGGATATCGTCTTGTTGACACCGACGCGCAAGAATAATCTCGTGATCTTGGATGTCTTCAAAAAATTCGGCTTGCCATTGGCTGTCAATGACGCCAAAAATTATTTCCAAGCAACGGAGATCCAAACAATCGTTTCACTGTTGCAGATCATTGACAATCCCTATCAAGATATTCCGTTGGTGGCTGTTTTGCGCTCGCCGATCGTCGGCTTGACGGAAGACCAATTGGCTGAGATCCGTATGGCGGATCGTGTGGGGGACTATTACGATGCCTTGCGAACCTATCACGAGGTGCATCAGCAAGAAACACACCAATTGTCTCAAACCGTCCATCAGTTTTTGACCGCTTTAGCCCATTGGCGAGAAGACGCACGCCGCAGCACGATCCCAGATTTATTGTGGCGGATCTATGAGGAAACAGCTTATTTAGATTATGTGGTGGGGCTGCCAGCAGGACAACAGCGTTACGCCAACCTAGTGGCATTGATCCACCGCGCTGAAAAGTATGAAAAGAGCAGTTTCCGCGGCCTTTACCAATTTATCCGATTTGTCGAGAAGATGCAGGAAAAAAACAAGGATCTAGCAGAACCACTGGCCACCCCCGTAGAAAATGCAGTACGGGTCATGACCGTCCATGCAAGTAAGGGCTTGGAATTTCCTGTTGTCTTCTTGTTGGACACTACAAAATTTTTCAACTATCAAGATTTTCAAAAGCGATACATCTTCGAAGAAGGTTTAGGCGCTGGGATCCAATATATAGATGCGGCTGAAAATATCAAGTATGAAACGTTGCCGTTTCAAGCAATCAAGCAAGTCCGATTAAAAAAGGCGTTATCCGAAGAAATGCGGAAACTATATGTAGCCTTGACTAGAGCGGAACAAAAACTCTTTTTGGTAGGGTCCTACAAAAATCAGGAAGATGGCTTCAAAGCCTGGCAAGCAGGATTGACCCAAAAAGACCTCGTGCTTGATCCGGCATTGCGGCTGGTCGCGCGGGGAAACCTAATGGATTGGATTGGTCGAACCTTGATGCGTCACCCAGATATGGAAACAGTTTATTCTGAAGCGCTGGACCGTAAGCGAACGATCCAGCATCCAGCACATTTCTCGATCACCTGGTGGAACCAAGCGGCACTTGCTCAAGAAATAGCCCTTGAAGAAGTCTCAGAAGAGGCTGTGGTTGATGATCCAGCTTCTGTTGATATTGCCGATATGACGCAACGCTTGAGCTATCAATACACATATCCCAAGGCAACAGATACCACCAGCTATCAATCTGTCTCAGAATTAAAACGGCTGTACAATGATCCAGATGATCAACAAACGACGTTACTGGCCTGGCAAAGCACCACAGAAAAGACACAGCAACAGCACCGGTATGTTCAAGAGGCATTGGCAAAACCCAAATTCATGCAAGCTGTTGCATCAGACGCAGCTGCGATTGGCACTGCCACCCATACTGTACTGCAAATGCTGCCATTGGGTGAACAGCCCACTAGTGAATCGTTGACCGCACATATCGATCGCTTGGTCGAAAAACGATTTTTTTCTGAAGAAATCGCCAAACAAATTGACCGCGACAGTATTTTATGGTTTTATCATACTGAGCTAGGAAAAAAAGTGGTTCAATTTTCAGATAGCGTCAAAAGAGAGCAACCCTTTTCGATGTTAAAAGAAGCGGATACGATATTTGAAGGATTTGACGAACCCGACGCACAACTCTTGATCCACGGGATCATTGATGGGTATATCGAATTGCCAGACGAGATCATCTTATATGACTTTAAAACAGATGATACCTTTGGCAACGAAGAACGGATGATCAAAAAAATGAAAGATCGCTATTACGGCCAATTGAAACTCTATGGCCAAGCGCTTGAAAAAGCTTTAGATAAGCCGGTTCGCCATATGTACCTAGTCTTGCTGCACGCACAACAGGTGCTTGACTTTTCGTAATAGAAGCCGGGTTTCTTACAATTCGTAAGCAATATGCTATAATAGCCACAAGAGGTGATGGAGAATGATAAAAGTAGAAACAGAGTACGCCCTTTGCCCTAAATTTGAGAAAGCATTTTCGATTTTGGGGAAAAAGTGGAATGGCTTGATCATTGATGTCCTTCTGGAAGATGGCAAACAAAGATTTGTTGATTTAGCCAATAAAATCCCTCAAGTTAGTGATCGTGTCTTGGTTGAACGATTGAAAGAATTAGAGCGGGAAGATATTGTCTGTAAAGAAAGCAATCTTTACTGCTTGACACCACGAGGGGTCGCATTAGAAAATAGTATGATGAGCGTGAAGCGATGGGCAGAAAATTGGGTCACAGAAGAAGAATGCAGTTGATTTATGTTTGGTTTTTAGGTAAACTAGCATTAAATGAATAGTTGAAAAAGCGATGATAGAAGCTAGTAATTTGGCTGGATCAGTCAAGGGAGATATGCCATAGACTGCAAGCAGATCCTGTATCCACTAAATGAATTTCACTTCTGGAGCTTACTGATTCGTCAGTCGGCAGTATTCTTGTCGTTAAATGAAGTGAGTGCGCAGTATATTGCTGCGAATGAGGATGGTAACACGAAGACGTCGTTCCTTTTAGAGGACACGTCTTTTTTTGTTGCCAAAAAACACAAGCACATGTCATGGATAAGAAACAGACCAGCACTATTTATATTTAGAAGGAGGAAACTTATGTCTTTACAAGAGAAATTAGAAGCTTTGAAAGAATCTACGCTTCTTAAAATCAATGAAAGCACGACGATCAAAGACCTGAATCAAATCAGAGTCGATGTTCTAGGGAAAAAAGGCCCCATCACTGAAGTGTTGCGGGGGATGAAAGATCTGTCTGCTGAAGAACGACCAAAGGTAGGGAGTTATGCCAATGAGATCCGCGATCGCTTAACAGAAGCTGTCGAGGCAGCAAAAGTTCAATTGGAAGCCGCAGCTCTTGAAAAAGCGTTGGCAGAAGAAGCCATTGATGTGACATTGCCAGGGAAGAACATGCCTCAAGGTACCCGCCATGTCTTGACACAAATCATGGAAGAAATCGAAGATATCTTCGTGGGCATGGGCTATCAAGTCGTTGAAGGGTATGAAGTCGAAAAAGACCATTATAATTTTGAACGCATGAATTTGCCGAAAGATCACCCAGCACGGGATATGCAAGATACCTTCTATATCTCTGATGAAATTTTGATTCGAACCCATACTTCACCTGTGCAAGCGCGCACCATGGAAACCCATGATTTCAGCAAAGGTCCATTACGCATGATCTCGCCAGGAAAAGTCTTCCGTCGGGACACGGATGACGCGACACACAGTCATCAATTCCACCAAATCGAAGGATTGGTGATCGATAAAGATGTGACCATGGGTGACCTAAAAGGGACATTGGAAGTTATGATGCAAAAGATGTTCGGTGAAGACCGAAAAATCCGTTTGCGACCTAGTTATTTCCCTTTTACTGAACCTTCTGTAGAAGTCGATGTCAGCTGTTTCAAATGCGGCGGCGCCGGTTGTAATGTCTGCAAACACACAGGCTGGATCGAGATCTTAGGTGCAGGCATGGTTCATCCAAATGTCCTGGAAATGTCAGGGATCGATGCCACTGTCTATTCAGGCTTTGCCTTCGGGTTGGGACCAGACCGCGTGGCGATGTTACGTTACGGTGTCAACGACATTCGTCAATTTTATACCAATGATCTTCGTTTTATCAGTCAGTTCAAGGGGGAATAAATAAATGTTAGTATCGTATAAATGGTTAAATGAATACCTTGACCTGTCAGCTATCACGCCAAAAGAATTGGCAGACAAAATGTCAGTGACAGGCATCGAAGTTGAAGGAATCGACGTGCCAGAAGAAGGGTTAAAGAAAATCGTCGTTGGGGAAGTCACAGCCTGTGAACCTCATCCAGACTCTGATCACTTATCGATCTGCCAAGTCGATATCGGTGAAGAAATCACACAGATTGTTTGCGGTGCACCAAATGTCAAAAGCGGCATCAAAGTGATCGTTGCTTTGCCAGGTTCTCGCATCACCGGCAATGTCAAAATCAAAAAAGGCAAAATGCGTGGGCAAGTTTCCAATGGCATGATCTGTTCTTTACAAGAATTAGGCTATGGAGACAGTGTCATACCGAAAGAATATGCAGAAGGCATTTATTATTTGCCAGCGGATGCTGAAGTCGGAAAACCAGTGTTCCCATATTTGGATATGGATGATCATCTGATTGAATTATCTATTACCCCAAATCGGGCAGATGCCTTGAGTATGCGTGGCGTTGCCTATGAAGTTGGGGCTATCTATCGTCAAACGCCAAGCTTTAAACCATTTGAACTACATGAAGTTGAAACCGCAGCTGCCTCAAAAATCAATGTGACAGTCGAGGACCAAGCAGATGCACCAGCCTATCAAATTCGCATCATTGAAGATGTGACCATCGCGCCAAGCCCGCAATGGTTGCAAAATCGTTTGATGAATGAAGGCATTCGACCCATCAATAATGTTGTGGATGTAACCAACTATATCCTATTGTTATTCGGACAACCGCTCCATGCTTTTGATTACCAAAAATTGAATAGTCAAGAGATTTTGGTTCGCCGTGGGAAAGAAGCAGAAACATTGGTGACCCTTGACGGAGAATCACGGACAGTCTCTGGGGATGATATCGTGATCACCAATGGACAAGTTCCTGTTGCTTTAGCAGGTGTGATGGGTGGATTAGACTCAGAAATCACCGCGACAACTACCACAGTAGCCTTAGAAGCTGCTTTATTCGATCCATTAGCGATTCGTTTGACATCCAAAAAATTCAATTTGCGTAGTGAGTCATCTGCTCGCTTTGAAAAAGGCATCAACCAAGCAACGGTTGCAGCCGCATGTGATGCCGCTGCTGCGATGATTGCTGAATTGTCCGGTGGACAGGTGCTGAAAGGGGCTGTAGAAGGTGCGACAGTCGATGTTGCGCCTGTATCTGTAGCAATCACCTTGGATCGCATCAATCGCTATTTAGGCACGAAGATCGATCAAGCTGAAGTGGAAGAAATTTTCGCAGCGTTAGGTTTTACTGCGACATTAGATAATGAAACTTACCATGTATCTGTACCGCCACGCCGCTGGGATATTAGCATTGAGGCAGATATCATTGAAGAAGTGGCGCGGATCTATGGCTATGACCGCTTGCCTTCAACACTACCTTCAGGCGAAACAGTCGCCGGCCGTTTGACCCATGAACAAATGTTGACCCGCAAAGTACGCACGATCCTTGAAGGCAATGGTGTCAGTGAAGCAATCAGTTACGCATTGACAACAGAAGACAAAGCGCAACAATTCACCTTCACGTCAAGTCAAGTCACACGTTTGGATTGGCCGATGACAGAAGACCGGGCAGTCTTGCGCTTAAACTTGATTGCCGGCTTGCTAGATGACCTCGCCTATAATTTAGCCCGTAAAAACAGCAATGTGGCTTTATATGAAATTGGCCGCGTCTTTAAACAAGCAGGGGATAGCAAAAAAGAATTGCCAACAGAAGTCAATCATGTCAGCATCGCCGTAACAGGTAATGTCCATAACAAAGATTGGCAATCACAAGCCCAAAAAGTTGATTTTTATCATGTCAAAGGCATTCTAGAAAATCTATTTGATCAATTGGGATTGACTAAGCGCATCAGCTATACCCAAACAAATCAGTTGCAAGAGATGCATCCTGGCCGCACGGCTATGATCCAATTGGATCAGCAAGTCATCGGTTTTGTCGGACAAGTACACCCGACAGTGGCTAAAGCCTATGACGTGACCGAAACGTATGTTGCTGAACTGGATCTAGACCAACTGCTTCAAAATACATCCGCACAAACGGTGTATCAAACCGTATCGAAATATCCAGCAGTCAATCGCGACATCGCTTTGTTGCTGAGTGAAACAACGACCAACCAAACCGTGAACACTGTGATCGTCGAATCAGCAGGACGATTCTTGCAAGATGTCCGTCTGTTCGATGTGTATCAGGGCAAGAATATCGAATCAGGCAAAAAATCATTGGCCTATAGTTTGACATTTGCCAATCCAGAAGCGACATTGACTGATGAAGAAATCAATCAGGCAATGGCCAAAATCACGAAAAATCTAGAAGAAAAATTACAAGCTGAAGTACGGTAAACAATAGAACGAGCCAAGCAAAAAAAATCACACACGGAAAATATCCGTTGTGTGATTTTTTTGTCATGTTTTTGTTTCATGTGATGCGGTTTAATTAAGCAAAATAGTTGATACCCATTGCTTTTTTGACCTCAGATAGGGTTTGAGCTGCCACTTTTTCGGCTTGCTGGCTGCCTTTTTTCAAAAGATCCATCACTGCTGCAGGATCTTTTGCGAAATCTTCGCGACGTGCACGAATCGGTGCGAATTCTGCTTCAAGAACATCGATCAAATAGCGTTTGATTTTGACATCCCCCAAGCCGCCTTGTCGATATTGATCTTTCAAGTCAGCGATTTTTTCTTTCTCCGTGCCAAAGACGTCAAGATATGTGAAGACCATATTACCTTCCACTTGTCCTGGATCATTGACATGAATATGATTGGGGTCCGTATACATACTCATGACTTTCTTTTGCAATACGTCAGCAGGATCAGCTAAGTAGATGCCATTGTTCAATGATTTGCTCATTTTGCCATTGCCATCGATTCCAGCTAACCGGCCCATACCTTTAGGGGGCAAGACTGCTTTTGGTTCTACTAGCACTTCTTGGTAGGTACTATTAAAACTGTGGACGATTTCTTGCGCTTGTTCCAGCATAGGCTTTTGGTCTTCACCTACGGGGACAAGATTGGCTTTGAAAGCCGTTATATCGGCTGCCTGAGAAACTGGATAAATAAAAAATCCGCTAGGGACACCTTCGCCAAATTTCTTTTGCTCGATTTCAGCTTTGACCGTTGGATTGCGTCGAACCCGTGCCACACTGACCAAATTGAGATAGTACATCGTTAATTCAGATAATTGGGGAATTTGCGATTGAATAAATAAAGTTGTTTTCGCAGGATCGATTCCTACAGCCAAGTAATCTAGCGCAACTTCCAAAATATTTGCGGAAACTTTCTCCGGTGTTTTGGCATTGTCCGTCAATGCTTGCATATCCGCAACCATGACGAAGAGTTGATTGTCTGGGTCTGCTTGCATTTCCACCCGTTTTTTGAGAGAGCCCACATAATGACCAAGATGTAATTTCCCGGTTGGGCGATCGCCTGTTAAAATTGTATTCACTTGTCATCCACCTTTACGATACGTATATGGTTTATCTTACCTTTTTTTGGCAAAAGAAACAACTCGTTCCCCAAGGAGGAAGAAAATTTTCCATAAAAATTTTCATGGACAAAAACCTGACATATCAGTAAAATAACTAAGGTAGTTTCATCAATAAAGGAAGGATAAACGAAAAGCACCTTTACAAAACAAAAAAGTTTAGGCTATAATATGAATCAAATCTTACCAATTACTCATGTAATTTTAAATAAAGCTAGGAGTGTGAAGCAATGGCAATGATCGAATTTAAAAATGTAGAGAAGTATTATGGCAAATTCCATGCATTAAAGAACATTAACCTTGAATTTGAAAAAGGTGAAGTTGTTGTTGTGATTGGCCCATCTGGATCCGGAAAAAGTACCATGCTTCGTACCATCAATGGATTAGAAACGATTTCTGGTGGACAATTATTGGTCAATAACAAAAATTTATTTGACAAAGATGTCAAGTTGACGGATGTCAGAAAAAACATTGGCATGGTTTTTCAACATTTCAATCTTTATCCAAATAAAACCGTGTTAGAAAATATTACGTTAGCGCCAATCAAAGTATTAAAAAAGAATGAGCAAGAAGCGATCAATCTAGCAGAAAAATTGTTGGATCGTGTTGGCATGTTAGATAAAAAGGATTCTTATCCATCGATGCTTTCAGGCGGGCAGCAACAGCGGGTAGCTATCGCACGGGGATTGGCGATGACACCAGAGATGTTGCTGTTTGATGAACCAACATCAGCTCTCGATCCTGAAATGATCGGTGATGTCCTAGATGTCATGAAGAAAATCGCTAGTGAAGGCATGTCTATGATCGTGGTGACCCACGAAATGAGTTTTGCAAGGGAAGTTGCTGATCGGATCGTCTTCATGGCGGAAGGGCAAGTACTAGAAGACCGCCGCGATGTCGATGGCTTTTTTGATGCCCCTCGTGACGTTCGGGCGCAGCAATTCTTAAGTAAAGTAACCAATCACTAATTCGAGGAGGAACTAGAATGAGGAAAAAAATGATCTCTTTGCTAGTGCTGGCCTTGAGTTTGATCACACTTTCTGCATGTGCCGGGCAAAGTGCTGCTGATAAAGACATTTTGACAAATAGTCAAGATACGAACCAAATTATCTGGGGTGTAAAAAATGATACCCGTTTGTTTGGGTTGATGGATATTGCGACTCGTGAAGTGCGGGGATTCGATATTGATATCGCAAGAGCCATCACGGAAAAGATCTTAGGCAGGGATGGGAACGCGATTTTTGTTGAAGTGACATCAAAAACGCGGATCCCGCTTTTGAAAAATGGGAATATCGACGCCATTATCGCGACGATGACGATCACAGAAGAACGCAAAAAACAAGTTGATTTTTCTGACGTCTATTTTGATGCCGGGCAATCCTTGTTGGTTGCAAAAGACAGTCCGATTCAAGGGGTCGAAGATTTAACAGCTGATTCTACTGTACTTGTGGTCAAAGGATCAACCTCTGCGGTTAACATTCGTGAAGCGGCACCAGAAGCCAATATTTTGGAGTTAGAGAACTATGCTGAAGCATTCACCGCTTTGCAATCTGGACAAGGGGATGCCATGACAACGGATAATGCGATTCTTTTAGGTATGGCAAGTGAAAATCCAAATTACCATTTAGTAGGCGGTACGTTTACGGAAGAACCCTATGGTATTGCCATCAATAAAGGCCAAGACAACTTCCGCGATGCAGTCAATCAGGCACTAGCAGACATGCATCAGGATGGCACGTACGATGATATTTATAACAAATGGTTCCCTGATGATGCATCAGGAAAAGTAGAATAGGAGGGAAATCCATGGTAGAGCTGTTTCAAACATATACCCCTCAATTTATTGATGGTTTTAAATATACAGTTATGGCAAGTTTGATCGCTTTGTTTTTCAGTCTGGTGATTGGTACCTTGATGGCTATTTTCCAACTGTCAGACAACCGCTTGATCAAAGGATTCGCAAAAGCATATGTGGAGTTCTTCAGAAATATTCCTTTGTTGATTATTGTGATGTTCTTTTATGTCGTGGTGCCAATGTATTGGATGACCTTTGACGGCTTTCAAGCAGGAACGATTGGTTTAACGATCTATACGTCCGCATTTATTGCGGAAACGATCCGCTCCGGGATTCAAACGGTTCCTAAAGGGCAAATGGAAGCATCGTTATCGTCAGGTTTTACCTATAGCCAAGCGATGCGCTATATCATCTTGCCGCAAGCATTCAAAATCGTTGTGCCGCCATTAGGCAATCAATTCATCAATTTGGTAAAAAATTCATCCATTTTGGCGATGGTTGCTGGCCTAGATATCATGTATCAAGGGGACTTGATTGCCAGTGAAACATTCAATACCTTTGACACGTATATCATCGTGGGCGTGTTTTATTTGATTATTACTTTGCCATTATCTTATTTGATGGTTTATCTTGAACGCCGCTGGGCGATCCGCTCATAGAAAGGAGTGCTTGACTTATGACGTTTTTTGAAGCTTTTTCGTTGATCAATATCCGCTTTTTGCTTGATGGCTTGCGTGTGACCGTTGAAGTCTCGATTCTGTCGATTTTGTTTAGTTTCTTGATCGGCGGCATTGCAGGGATCATTCGCTTTAGCGGCATTTCTTTTGTGTCCAAGATCCTGGGTGTCGTGATCGATGTGATTCGTAATCTGCCGCTGTTATTGATTATTTTCTTTACTTATTTTGCTTTGCCGCAAATCGGTATTCGCTTTGACATTTTTTGGTCGGCCGTAGTGGCTTTGACGATCTTTGAATCAGCCATGTTGTCAGAAATCTTTCGTGCCGGTTTGAACGCAGTACCAAAAGGGCAAATGGAGGCTGGTCTTTCGACTGGATTGTCCTATATAGAAGTGCTCCGCAGCATTGTTGTGCCGCAAGCATTCAAGGCTATGCTGCCAGCAATCGTCAGCCAGCTGATTTCATTGATCAAAGATACCTCCTTGGCAGTGATCATCTCATTGCCAGAGTTGACACACCATGCTCGTATCATCTATGGTCAAAATACAAATTATGTCTTGCCAATGTTCTTTGCAATGACTGTATTGTATTTCTTTGTCTGTTATGCCTTATCGCTGCTTTCTCGTTTCTTTGAGAAAAGACAGTATGATTATTGAGTGAAATCGTGACTGTGAAGTTCAACTTTATCCGAATGGGATGAGGTTGAACTTTTTTTTGAAGCAGTCTATTTTTGAGGAATGGAAAGGAAGACTTGAAATATCAACCAAAAAAGTCCAAAATGAGAGATAGGTATTTTTAGCATGCCTTAGACTTACTTTTATGCAAAGGATGACATCGATGACACACACACAACCAATTGGCTTTATTGATTCAGGGATTGGCGGTTTGACTGTAGTCAAAGAAGCCATGAAGCAATTGCCCAATGAATCCATCCTTTATTTGGGTGATACTGCCCGTTGTCCCTATGGCCCAAGACCCGCAGAGCAAGTGATTGCTTATACGTGGCAGATGACCAGATTCTTACTTGAAAAGAACATCAAAATGCTGGTTATCGCTTGCAACACCGCAACGGCGGTGGCCCTCGAAGAAATCAAAGAGGCCTTGTCGATTCCCGTGATCGGTGTGATCTTGCCCGGCAGCCGCGCGGCTGTCAAAGCAACCAGCAATCATCGAATTGGCGTGATCGGTACCGCTGGTACGATCAAAAGCAATTCATATGAACGCGCTCTTAAAGCAAAATCGCCACAAACCACAGTGATCAGTTTGGCTTGTCCAAAATTTGTGCCGATCGTTGAAAGTAACCAATACCACAGTTCAGTCGCCAAAAAAATCGTGGCAGAAACGCTGCGGCCATTGAAAAACAAAAAATTGGATACCGTGATATTAGGCTGTACCCATTATCCGCTTTTGAAACAAATGATCCAAAATGAATTAGGCAGCACGATTCGTTTGATTGATTCCGGTGCAGAAACCGTTGGCGAGGTCAGCACCTTGCTGGATTATTTCGATATTGCCCAACAATCAGACCCATATATCACACCAACACACGAATTTTATACCACGGGTTCGCCCAAGATCTTTGATGAAATCGCGAACGACTGGTTAGATCTATCGAAAATCTCATCAAACCATATCGACTTAGGAGGAAATTAGATGCGTCATGATGGCAGAAGTCAAACAACGATTCGCCCTGTAAAGATCCAAACCAATGTCTATAAACACCCGGAAGGTTCTGTGGTCATTTCATTTGGTGACACCACAGTGATTTGTTCCGCCACAGTGGAAGACCGTGTGCCGCCCTTTTTGCGGGACACTGGCAAGGGTTGGGTCACAGCTGAGTACAGCATGTTGCCCCGCGCGACCAATACCCGTAATCGCCGTGAAAGTGCCAAAGGAAAATTAAGCGGCCGAACGATGGAGATCCAACGCCTGATTGCCCGTTCACTAAGAGCGGTCGTTGATTTAGAACAACTAGGCGAACACAGCATCGTGGTGGATTGCGATGTCGTTCAAGCCGATGGCGGGACGAGAACAGCCAGTATTACAGGCGCCTTCGTTGCCTTGAGGCTGGCTGTTGACAAATTGTTGCAAGAAAAAAAATTGACGACTGATCCCATCAAAGAACATTTGGCTGCAATCAGTGTGGGTATCTTGCCTGATGGCACCTGTGTCACAGACCTAGATTACTTGGAAGATTCATCTGCTGCGGTGGATATGAACTTAGTGATGACAGAATCTGGTCGGTTTGTTGAATTGCAAGGAACGGGCGAGGAAGCCACATTTGATGGCCAAGAATTGAATGAAATGCTAGTTTATGGAAAAACAGCAATCGAAGAATTGATCGCTTATCAAAAAGAAGCCTTGTTCATCCAGGAAAAACCATTGTATGATATCCCAGAAAAAGCCATTGTCATCGCCACTGGTAATCCTGGTAAAGCCAAAGAATTCAAAGCTGTTTTTGGGGCTGCAGGGTATGAGGTCAAAACATTAAATGATTATCCAGAATTGCCGGATGTTGAAGAAACGGGCAAAACCTTTGAGGAAAATGCACGGTTAAAAGCGGAAACGATTGCCAAATTATTGGGTCGACCTGTTTTAGCCGATGATTCCGGACTTAAGGTAGATGCCTTAGGCGGCCGACCAGGCGTCTATTCCGCACGATATGCCGGCGAGCAAAAAAGTGATGCGGCGAATAATGCCAAGCTTTTGTATGAATTAACAGACATCTCAGATGAACAGCGAACTGCCCAGTTCCATTGCACGCTGGTTTTTGCAGAACCGAACAAAGACAGTTTAGTTGTCGAAGCCGATTGGCCAGGGAAAATCGGCCGGATCCCAAGAGGTGAGAATGGGTTTGGTTATGATCCACTATTTATACCAGAAGGTTTTGAAAAAACGGCCGCTGAACTAAGCCAAGCCGAAAAAAATAGCATGAGTCATCGGGGGCTGGCTATCCAAGCTTTGCAAAACGAATGGCAATCATGGTTGGAAGGAGAATAAAGAGATGAAATATTTGGTTGTAAGCGACAACCATGGGGATCGCCAAATTCTGGTGGATCTTCTTGACGCGTATAAAGACCAAGTCGACTTGTTTCTGCATTGCGGGGATTCTGAATTGCCCGATTCGGATCCTTTATGGGATACGTACCAAGTCGTCTGCGGCAATTGCGATTACGGTGCCCAATACCCAAATCAACGCACCGTTGAAACCGATGTTGATCGGATTTATATGACCCATGGCCATTTGGCTGACGTGCGGTTTGGTATCACGAAACTGGGCTTGCAAGCGCAACAAGCTGATGCATCGATCGTGTTGTTTGGACACACCCATCAAATTGCCTGTGAAAAGGTCGGTGGCCGGCTCTTCTTGAACCCAGGCAGCATCTCACAGCCACGAGGACCGATCAATGTCAAAAGCTTCGCGATCATTGAGAGCACACCAGAAGCGTGGCATGTGGACTATTATGACCGTCAATTCAAAGCCCAGGAAGACTTGCACTTTGTCTTTCCCCGTTGAGAAAACGGCATCAAAAAGTAAAAATTTCATTATAATTTTGCGGCTATCACCCTTATTTTCTCATTTTCAGTTAAAATAAAGAGGTAGTCGTGAAATGGAGGCAGTTAGATTGATAGGACCAATCGTAGAAAAAATTTTACTCGAAAATCAAGAGAATTTTTTGGTACCAGCCGAAAATGTGGCATCTGTTTTTTATAATCATCCATTGAGCCATGCGTTACTTGTATTATCTAAAGTAGGGTACTCAAAGATTCCCGTGTTAGACAGTGAAGATCATTTGGTCGGCTTGATCAGTCTATCAAATATCGTCGAAAAAATGATGGATCTTACTGGATTCAGCATGGAAAATATTGAAGGATTGACAGTTGCAGATGTAATGGAAGTCAATGTGGCCTGTATCCAGGCAGATGGCGATCTAGAGGACATGCTGCATCATCTAGTCGATCAGGCATTTTTACCGATCGTTGATGAGGACAAGGTGTTTGTCGGCATTATGACCCGCAAAGAAATATTGAAATCCGTCAACCATCTCGCCCATGAATTGGAACGGCGTTATTTGTTGATCTCAAAAGAAGAAACCCCGAACCCCACTGAAACATTACATGTGGTCTAAAGGACATCTAGAACAAAACACCCTCAACTGGCAGCTTTGGCTCACAGTTGAGGGTGTTTTGCTATATACCCACGATTGGGGCATTAGGGATCGTATATCCTTTAGCCGTTAATGCATCGATCGATGCGGCCAAAAACTCTTCTTTTAATTTCCATTGTGTACCGTTGGAAACATACATCGTTGAACGAATGGCAAAGTTGTTATTGCCAAGGTCAACCAATCCAAAGACAGCTGGGGCCGTTTGGATCTCTGTTTCATGCTGTGCCGCGATTGCTTGATTGACTTCCTCTATGATCCCGCGAATATCCTCTAGTCCTTCAGAAGGCAAGATTCGGACATCGACAACGACTTGCATATTGGCTCTCGACGTATTGCTGATCGTTGTGATATTGCGGTTGGGAATGTAATGGACCGTCCCGTCAACTGATTTCAGTTGAACCGTTCGAATACCAACATTTGTGACTGTGCCTTCTAAGGTCAAGTTGGTCAGACGTACATAATCACCGACATTGATTTGTTGTTCGGTAATGATAAAAAAACCAGTGATCAAGTCATTCATAAATCCTTGTGCACCTAAACCAAGTGCGACACCGACGATTCCGGCACCAGCAAGCAATGAGCCAACCGGGACACCTATGGTGGAAAGGAGGGCGTAAACAAAGAAAAAACCCAATGAATAATGGACAGTGTTGCGGATCAATGTATGGATCGTATTGATCCGGCTCGCATTAAAAGTCGCTTTCTTTTCATATGACCGATAAATGCGGTCGATGATCAGGTTGCTGACTTTTAACAAAATGCCGAATAATATCAACAGGAAGAAAAGCATCAATGCTTTTTGGATCACCAGACCCACGATTTCCTCCCAATTGATCGATTGCCACCATTTTTGGATCGCGTTTAATTGTGCAGCTGCTGGCTCGGTAATGCTTGATCCAGAGGAGTCAGTGGTTGATGCTGCTAGTATAAATAAATTCATGATTTACCTCCAAAACGTAGTGCTTTTATTTTAACGAAGAAAGCCAGCAATTGCAAAAATACTTATTTAAGATAAGGGCTTTCATGCAAAAAAAAGACTGCCTTAGGTTCAGACAGTCTACGAAGATGGTCAAGCTTATGATAAATGTACCCCTTTATCCACGAAAATGACTTCGCCGATGATCCCGCTAGACAATGGGCTGATCAAGAAGGCACACGTATTGCCGACTTCTTCAATCGTTACACCGACATGATCTGGTGTGCGATCTTCAGATAATTGGATCAGTTTTTGGTAGTCTTTGACACCTGTGACTGCAAGGGTCTTGATGGCACCTGCAGAAATGGCATTGACACGAATTTTTTGCGGAGATAATTCAGCCGCTAAGTAGCGTACGCTGGATTCCAATGCCGCTTTAGCAATGCCCATCATATTGTAGTTCGGTACAGCGCGTTCTGCACCTAAGTAAGACAGGGTCACAATACCAGCATTCTCAGATAAGATTGGTTTGGCATATTTGGTGACCGCAATCAATGAATAGCTGCTGATATCTTGTGCCAGTGCATAGCCATCACGAGAGATATTCAAAATATCTCCAGATAGATCTTCTTTGTTGGCATAAGCCACGGCATGGACCACGCCATCGATTTGCCCAGTATAGGCTTTGATCGTTTCAAAAGCAGCCGCAATACTGTCGTCATTGGCGACATCACATTCTACCGTGAACTCGCCTTCTTCCAGCAAACGCTCCAATGGTTTTTTCATCCGATCATTTTGGTAAGTATAAATGACTTCGGCACCTTGTTGTTTCAATGCTTGCGCACAGCCCCACGCAATACTGCGCTTATTGGCAACGCCCATAACGACGATTTTCTTTCCAGTTAAAAAACTCATAATTCCACTCCTTAATAAAATAAACAATCAATAAGTATAATAACGAAGAGAGCAAAGCTCGCTCTTGATTCCTAATTATTATGCATAATTGTTTGATTGTCAAACTATTTTTTTCTCTATAAAAATTTAGTTGCCATTTTAACGGAACTATGATACTTTGATAATCAAACTATAAACTATTTTTTAAGCAAGGAAGGGAAACCATGAAGAAACTATTGACTGAAACAGAAGTCATGGATTTGATTCCAAATCGCTACCCAATTATTTATATTGATTATGTTGATGAAATCGAGTCTGGCAAAAAAATTGTTGCAACGAAGAATGTCACGATCAATGAGGATTTTTTCCAAGGTCATTTCCCTGGCAACCCAGTGATGCCTGGTGCATTGATATTAGAAACATTAGCGCAAGCTGGTTCGATCCTTATTTTGAAATCTGAAGAGTTTCAAGGACGTACGGCCTATATCGGCGGTATCAATAAAGCGAAATTCCGCCAAAAAGTTGTGCCTGGAGACACGATGAAATTGGTCTTCGAAATCAAAAAAATCAAAGGTTCTGTTGGGACTGCAGATGCTGTAGCAACAGTAGAGGACAAAAAAGTCGCTGAATGCGAGTTTACATTCATCGTTGGTGATCAAAAATAAAAGAATGCCAGCACATGTCTCAGTAGGAGATCTGTGCTGGCATTTTTTTATTTCGTTTTCTTATTTTGCTATCTTATTCTGCTTCTTGGATGATATTGATTTTTTCGATTTTCACCGGATCAACTGGTGTGGAGTTTTCACCACTAGCTGAAGCCGTTGTTTCAGCTTTGGCGATTTTGTCTACGACATCCATGCCCTCAATCACTTGACCAAAAACCGTGTAGTTAAAGTCCAAGCTCGGGGTACCGCCATCTTTGTAGGCATCGATGATTTTTTGCGGGTAGTGTTGGACCGCTAAACCATCCGACACATCTTGATCGTTTTGAACGATATAAAATTGACTGCCTTGGCTGTTTGGCAAGCTTGATTTCGCCATCGCCAACGCACCACGGATATGATACAGCTGATTGGAGATCTCTTCGCCAAATCCTTCTCCCCATATACTTTCTCCGCCAGTACCGTCGCCTTTTGGATCACCGCCTTGAATCATGAACTCTTCAATGACACGATGGAAGGTAACGCCATCGTAATAGCCATCTTTGGCATGGGTCATAAAATTCTCCACGGCTTTTGGTGCCAATTCAGGGAATAATTTGATGGTGATTGTGCCTTCGCCAGTCACCATTTCGACCACATCTTCATTTTCTTGAATCTCTGTTTCCAACTGAGGCAATGTTAAGGCGTTCAAATCAACAGATTCAGATCTCGAGGTGCTTTCTGCTGTTTCAGAACTTGTTGTCGTGCCGTTGCTGCAAGCTGCAAGCAACAATAGACTTGCGGCAGCTGTCAGGGTATAGAACCATTTTTTCATTCTTTCAATCCTTCCTTCGTCAATAGCCTTATGATAACAAAAAAGCGTGTTAGATGAAAGCGCAGATTTCATGGCGTTCATTGATTTCCCGTCAAAGGTGTAGACCACTTTTCGAATGTTTGGTACAATGTAAGAGGATACATAGTATCTAACGGATAGAAAATTATAGGAGGTTTTTTGATGGGAAAATTAGGTATTTCGATTTATCCAGAACGATCAACATTTGAAAAGGACAAAGCGTATTTAGATTTGGCGCATCAATATGGATTCAAACGCGTGTTTACAAGTTTATTGCAGATCAATGATGACAAAGAAAAAGTCTTGGCAGATTTTAAACAAGTTGTGGATTATGCCAACCAATTAGGCATGGAAGTGATGGTGGATATCAATCCAGGTCTATTTGAACAATTGGGTATCTCTTATGATGATTTATCCTTCTTTGATGAAATGGGCGCTTATGGTGTGCGTTTAGACATCGGATTTACTGGGGCCGAAGAAGCCAAAATGACCCGTAATCCATACGGCATCAAAATAGAGATCAATATGAGTTCTGGTACTGGCTATGTCGACAACATCATGAGTTATTCACCGAACACCGACAATCTTTTGGGCTCACATAATTTTTATCCGCATCGTTATTCTGGTTTGGGTTATGATCATTTTGTTTTTTGCTCAGAAAAATTCCGTAAGTATAACTTAAATACAATGGCCTTCGTCAATTCTCATGCCGCTGATTTTGGCCCATGGCCAACACAAGATGGCCTATGCTCGTTAGAAGATCATCGCGATCTGCCGATTGCAACGCAAGTCAAGCATTTGGTGCTGACTGGTTTGATCGATGATATCTCTGTCGGTAATGCCTATGCTTCTGAAGCTGAATTGGCAGCAATGGCGGAAGCCTTCAACGCTGACTATCCGACTTTGCGCATCGATGTCACAGACGGAATCACGGAAAACGAACGGGTATGTCTGTTTGACAACTTGCATAGTTACCGTGGCGATCGTTCTGAATATATTTTGCGTTCAACCATGACCCGTGTCTATTATAAAGACAAAGAATTCCCAGCCCATGATACCAATGACATGGTTCGCGGGGATGTTTTGATCGACAATGTAGGCTACGGACAATACAAAGGCGAAACGCAAATTGCTTTGAAAGAAATGAAGAACGACGGTCGTGTCAATGTCGTCGGAAAAATCACAGAGGAAGAATTATTCTTGCTTGATTTCTTGAAACCTTGGTCTAGCTTCAAGTTGACTGAGAACAAATAAATGATTGAATGACTGCAGCATACCTAAGTGCATTAGGTATGCTTTTTTTTGTGAGTTGACAAAAGTCTGAAAAAAACGGTATTTTATGAAAGGACCTTTTTCCGAAAAACAGAGATTTGGTTTCGATAATATAATTATGTAAACAAGTTGATAAGGACGTGAAACATGTGAAGTGGTTTTGGAGAATCGGTGTTGGTGTTGTTCTTTTGGTGGTGATCGGGTTAGGATTTGCCGGCAATTATTTTTATAACTACGCGGTCGTGCCATCAGAAAAAGATTTTTTGGCAGGCGGTACGCCAGGTACCGACGAAGCGCAAAGCAAAGATAGCAACGAAGCGTGGTTCAAAGATTCAAACAATCGTCAGATGCTTACGATGACGAGTCAAGATGGCTTGCGCTTGTCTGCCATCTATTTGCCAGCTGAAACAGCTGCAGGGAAAACGGCCATTATTGCGCATGGCTATATGGGAAATGCCGAAACAATGGCAGATTATGCCAAAATCTATCATGACTTGGGCTACAATGTATTGGTTCCGGATGCCCGTGGACACGGAGAGAGTCAAGGAGACTATATCGGTTTTGGCTGGCCTGAACGCAAGGACTACTTGCAATGGATCAATCAAATCATTGATAGGAATGGATCGCAAGAAACGATTACGTTGTATGGCATCAGTATGGGTGCTGCGACGGTCATGATGACCAGTGGGGAAGAACTGCCGGAGAATGTGACCTCGATCATTGAAGACTGCGGCTACACCTCAGTCAATGAAGAGCTGGGGTATCAGTTGGATCAATTGTTTGATCTGCCGGCTTTTCCATTGATGAATGTGACCAGTTTGGTGACCAAATTACGTGCCGGCTATTGGTTCGGCGAAGCCGATGCAGTCAAACAGCTGGCAAAAAATACCCGACCAATCTTCTTCATTCATGGCGACGCCGACACCTTTGTCCCATATGAAATGCTTGATACCTTGTACAATGCGACAACTGCGCCGAAAGAAAAGTGGATCGTGGCAGGGGCAGAACATGCCAAAAGTTACCAAATGGACCCAGAAGCCTATAAAGAACGGATTGCTGCTTTTCTCACCACGTATGACCATCAATAAACGATCTGTTGATGAATGGCCCTCGATCTTGAGGGTCTTTTTTTGTGGGGAGCACTAAAAGCGTTTAACTCAACACAGGCAGAAGTCGCCCATCCTCTATAGGTGGGTGATGAATGCCGTTCGGTATGAGGGTTACCGTTGGTAGCTCGAAAACCGACAATTAGGGCATATTGCCTTTTATTTTTTTCTTATGTTATAATCAGTCTATATAAGAAATGAGCTGATATAACATGGAATTAGATACAAATAATCATTCC
>NZ_LHOX01000014.1 GCF_001297065.1 Enterococcus sp. RIT-PI-f
AAAAAAAAAGAAAGAGCAAGTCGATTAAAAATCATAGAAAAAAGCCTAGCAATGAATACCAGGCTTTTTTTCTATGGTTTTAAAATATAAACGGGTTGAATCTGGATGTTGTTTGGACGAGCACCATTTCTGTCAGATAGACGCTGGAAAGCACCATGTAAGCCTTCAACTAAATGACTGGATGGTAATAGTTTTTGCCAATCCGTAACGATTTTATTTAATTTATTTAATTGCCTCTGTTTTTCATTAGGTTGATCATCCATGTAAATATTTAATACGTTTGTCAGGTATTGTGCCCACATTTTTAGTTCGATTGAGTCCACATGATCTGCAACGAAAGCTAACTTATCCAATACGATTTTAGATTCATCAAAGTATCCTAAGTCCATCAAGCAGTCAGATAGGTTCCCCAAGCAGATGGGATAATATTTTTTGTAAAAATGGTTGAAAGAATTCATAACATTGAAATCCACTGTAAGTAATTTCTGACTAATTATTTGTAGCTGATCAGTAGATAATAGGGTCATAAAGTCTGCGAAAAATTGAAGATCATAAGAAGTCAGATACGTGGTTACTAAAATTTGATTCATTAGTGCCTGAACTTCAGTGATATCAATTTTAGGGATTTGAGTAGTGTCATTTGAAAAATATTTCTCAAGCAGCATTCTCAAACGGATCATTGTTAAATTATTGTTTTCGTTCTCTAAAAGGTCATTGTAGAGCAAAATAGCTTCTTGTACATCATGAGAATCTGTCACAATGTTGTATCGTTTGAACAGATATTTGTTTTCGTAATTCTCGCTCTGATAGTAAAGATCCAAAATATCTTCGATTCGTGCGTTCAATCTTTTGGTTAACGGAACCAAGTAAAACATAGGAATTTCTTTTTTTCCTTGTTTTAAACGTGTGTAAACACTCTCACTTAGAATACCAGCGACCAAATCTTTCTGAGACAGCTTTCTTTTTTTCCTTATATTTTCAATTATCTGTATTAAAATGATAGAATTCTCATGCACAGCTCATCAAACCTCCAGAAGAAATTGCTAAATTCGGCAATTCTTATTTTTTTGTTGTAAATATTTTACAGGGTGGTACTATTTGTCTTGTGAAATATTTGCACAATAAAATTATCGGAGGAAATCAGCATGAGTTTAGACTTAATCTTATTTTTGTTAACTGGTTCTACTAGTGTTCAAACACAAGATGTTCAAATTGGTACACGCTAATCGCAGCACATTAGTCAATTTTCGTTTATATTAATTGAGTGACTTTGTATATTACTAAATTAAATTGATATGCCGGCTATTATTTTTTATGAGAAATTGCGAAGTCGCTTATAATATAAAAAAAGCTAGTATAAACTAGCTTTCTGGGGGATAACGATTAAATGGTGGCAAGTTATCAACTGTTCTAAATAAATCTTCTAAGGATATTTCTAAAACTTCAAAAATAATTAAATAGGTTTCCAACTTGGGGCTATCAATTTTGTTGTTTTCAAGCCTTGATAAATGGCTGTATCCTATATTTGTTAAAGATGATAAAGTGCGCAATGAATAGCCATGCTTTATCCGTTGATGTTTAATTTGTAAACTAAGTAAATTTTTGATTTGATGAAATTCGCTTTTATCCATATAATGTAATCCTTTTAGATAAAAAATACCATTAAAACACAAAAAAAATTGCTCTACAGAGCAACATAGTGTATAATTTTAGTATGATAGTTCCTATAAAAATTATTGGAGATTAATCTTACATTTAACCTTCAATGTTCTTTTTTAATAAATTAGTTGCTTAAAATTTTTAACTATGCTATGTTTTACACATAAAAAAATATAAACAAATTTTTGTTTGACGTATTCGTTACAAAGCCAAACAAAAAGGAGCCCCCGAAGTAAATCTCGTCACTGCAGAGCGCCAACTCATGCAGGAGTCATTGATCAACCTCGGTTTCCAATCAAGTGTCGCAACACCTGAACGGATTGAGCTCCTTTGCGTCGTAGGTTATCTACAACGATGTAATTATAACAGATAATGTTTGTTGAGAGAAACGGTTTAGTAAGTGTATTATTGAAAAATATACTTTTGCTTTACCGTGACTTCAACAGACATAGATACATGTAGGATGAGTTATTTCATCGTCTTCATAGGCTTCTGTTATATTCGTTTGAGATCCCGCGATTCTTAGGAGGTAAATTCATGTTCTCGTGAATTTACCTCCTTTTTGTTTGTTTTTTTATGAATATGAATCAAGAAATGGGGAAAGAAAATGACAAAAGGGTTAGCAGTATACGTTAAAGATCTAGCAAGAATTAAAACAACGGTTCAACTATTTAACACGCAGCATTGGATGATCGAAGGCGAAAACGCCTATCGCTATACAACTCTTTTTGAAAAAGGGAAGCCAAAAAAAATATTTTTCGGGGCTGCCAAAACGGAAACGATCTTTCCCCAAATAAAACTTCTTTTTGATCAAAAGGAAAGAGTCATTGCTCAACGATTAAATTCAAATGGTCGTCTGATAACGACACGGGAAAACAAATATTTCAAAGTCCGGAACCATCGAGCGGAACGAGCGTTAGAAGTGTATGCCTTGATCACTGCGATAGAAGAAAAGGAATACGAGGAAATGATTCAAAATTATTGGTACCAGGAACGCAAAAGAGCGTAACTGCTTTTTGAACATTTAATTAAACATCTTTTGTTTGCTAGTTTCTAGCAAAATCTTGATATGAGTTGATAACGAACGAGTATCGAGAACCAATTGAATAAATGAATGTGGGTATTAGAACGCCCCTCTAAACTAAACAGCATGGCTACTAAGGGGTTTAGAGTAACCAGGAATATAATGAACTGGTGAGCCAAAAACATTGAAGGATTTGCCAAGACCGCACGTGTGCGAGCGAATATCCGGCCTTCATAGGAGTTAGATTTCTCCGGTTGTAAAAATCTGCGACTTTTATTTTGTTCTATTTTCGAATCTGGTAAACAAAAGATGTTTAATTGGTTAACACTAAAATTTAAAAAGGGAGTTGAAGTTATGACGAAGACAAATAGGTTATTGGCAGTTGTAAAGTTTTTCTTGAAGATGATGTTTAAAGTTAGTATGGGATTGCTGAAGGTTGCGGTATTTATCTTCATTTTCACTTTCACGTTCGCTGCGATCAATGCTACTTCAACACCTTTTTCTAACCGTTGATTGTATAAGATTTATAGGGGGATGGACATGAGAAACAACAATATAAAAAAAATGAAGAAAAATAATCCTAACCTATTCAAAGAATCATGGGTAAGAAAGCAAGTACGTTTAGCACAGGAAGAACAAGAAAGACTTGATAAAGCGGTTGTTAAAAGAGATCATCCAGTTTGGCGTAACGGAGAACTGATCAAGTGGCAAGACGGTGAAGTCATTAATTGACAGAGATACACAACTAAGGAGGTTCAAAATGCTTCTAAAAAATATTGACCAGTACTTATCAAAAGAAAATCAAGAGTACCTACTCAAAAATTGTTACTATGATCATTCTTTCAAGAAACACACTCTACAGGAAATTGAAAGAATGATTCGTCGAATCAGTGCACAGTTGATGGATCTGAACGAGGATAGGATATTAATAAGGGCTGAATTGTCAATCAAAATAGATAATTTGAAGGACTTGAGACACAAAATTCTTGTTGACAGTTACAATGAGAAATTAGCCAAATTATCGCCAGATCAACGTGCATTAGATGATTGGGATCGGTTTTGACCTTGTCTGAAGAAATAGCGGAAAAGGAGAAATTTACAATGGCTAGAAAAAGTCAGTATGAATTAGGATTAAATGCTGGATTTATTTCATGTGCAAACGCAGCGTTGCATTTCATGGCTTCGGAAAATAAACATGCAGTTGCAGAGCTAGCAAGAACATTAGGGGTAACTCATTCAGAAATGGTCGATGTGGAAGGTAGCGAGGATATTGAGTTTGAAGAATACATTTCTAAAAACGATAAAAACGAAAAGTATTGGAGTTAGTAATTGACAGATTTTAAGGAATAGGAGGCAGATTGATGATCCGATATTACTGGATACGTCTTAGAATGAAATATCATTACTACGTTACCAAAGATATGTCGAAATATGATGTTCTTTGGGAAAAGAAAAGTAAGTTAAAATATTATTCCAATAGAAAGTAGGGGACAAAAAGTGACTTTACCAATTAACGATTGTCCACATTGTGGCTGTCCTATCTTCTATCGAAAGGATTATATGACTGGTCCCTCACATTATTACGCAAGTAATACGATAGATATAGAAAATGGTTCTATGTATGACAGTTTAAAAACCACTTATGGAAAATGGTGGCATTGTGATGATTGCCATAAGAGGGTATTCAAAGACGAAGATGTTGAGTAATTCCACTATCCACCAATATTACCAACTAGGAGGATAAGAAAATGAAGAATGATCTAACCGGAGAAGAATGGATAGTTTTAGCAGACTATCTTGATAAGGAAGACAGAGTATTTGATTTCTGGAAAAAAGATAAAACTTTAAGTAAGAATACTAAGCTTTTGAGATCAGCGCAAAGAAAGTTCTTTCAAACTGCTAGAGATATCAGAAAGGCTGACAAAGCATAAATTCACGAATCAAGGATGTGATTTAAGTGTCTACCTTACAAGACTTTAGAAATGAAGTGCAGGAAATTTTTTTTAGGGAAATGAATTATATGAACAGGTCAGGAGATACCAGAAGTTGTAATGTTTTACAGCAGATAATGAACAAGCTTGATTATCAATATGGCACAGAGTATCAAAAGACCGCTTCGCAATTTCTCGAAGAAACACCTATTTCTACTAAACAGAAAAAAGGGCAACAGAGTTTGTTTTAAAGAAGATTGGTGTAGTTATTGCTGTTGATTGAAGAAGAGAAATAAAAAAAGGCCTTCTAGTTTCCGCTAGAAAGACCTAACTATTATGTCTTTTGCTATTATAAATAAAAACAGATTTATTGCAATTAAATTAGCTTACTATTTGTATATAAAAAATGTCGCTGCTTGAGAAAACTCTTTTCTCAAGCTTTTTTTGTTGATTTAAAGGAGGAAAAGATGAGAAAAGTCTGTCGCAGTCCATAAATGATGGGTTCAAAAAAGTTGAAGGGAGGGTAGAAACAGATGGATGCTGAAAAGAAAACCTTGTATTTAACCGTAGGAAAGGAGGTTTCCCTAAGTTTTACAGGAAACGGTGAAGCATTACAGTATATTCGTTTAAGTGTGAATAAGCTGGCAGAAATTATTAATAATGGCTTGGTCGATCGTCAAAGTATTTTTGAGATCGATGAAGTATCACTGATCACAAAAAGTAATTATAAGACCGTTGTACAAGTGGTCGCTGGGAAACAAGTGTTACACGGGAATACGGATCACGTAGATGTTGTGATCGATAAAGATAAAACAAAACAAAAAGCCGCTGAAAAAGATATTTTTATCAACGGAGATTTTATTTTTATTGTGGATCAAACACAAACCATAGAAAAAAATGATCTTCATACCTTGAATATCAAGAACGCTAAAACTTACCAAAATGAAGGAGGGCGAGTCTAGAAAATGTCGGTAGTCAGTATAGAGGCACAATTTTTTAAAAGAAGGGAGAACGTAAATGAAATCTAGAGCGCCGCCCAAAGATGAAGGTTATCAGAAAAAAAGAAAGGAACGATGTTATGAGTTTCTTAAAAAAAATAAGGTTCCCGCTTCTTTTTCTATTGCTGCTGTTTCTGTTTTCCTCCAAAATTTCGGCGGCTGCTGATGAGATTGGTAGTGGGGAAAATGATCTATTTGAATTTGAAGCTTTTATAAAGGACAAAGAGGTACTTGATGGCACAGCACCTTTTGATTCAAACGATCAATTAGGCAATGATTCAGATCCTAATAATGGCATTGTCCGTACGTTTGATACGATCACCTATCCGGTAAAAGTGACCATCAATCCCAAAAAAGCGGATATGCTCAAGAATATTCGTTTGAAATTAACGGGTACATTAAAAAATGGTGTCACCAATGGCCGCGTAAACGCACGTTTTGCAATTGGAGGGAAAGAATCGATTGATCAATCCAAAGTAGAATTTGAACAATTTTATACGATTGCGCAAACAGGAAACTCGATCATGATCCCTGTAACTGTTGAAGTGCAAGGTGCAGAGACTGGCGTTGTTTTAACACCGACAATCAAAGTAGAAGTGCTGAGTGTAGATGGCCAAGATATTTCTAATGATAAAATTTCAGCGGAATTCAAGGAATTGAAATCGGTAAAAACTTCCGGAAAAGTCAGTGTGGATGTAAAAGTAAGTAAAGGATATATAGGAACTTCAATCAGTCAAATGCTTTATCAATCAGTAGATTCATCTGCTACAAAAGACGATTTTTCGATGTTGTACCAGTTTGGCGTCTCTTTTGATGTCGTGCCCTTAAAAAATAAAAACAATCTAAAAGGGGCCACTTTTCCTTCTGGCAAATTAAATTTTCATATTGAGATATCTGGAAGAGTTGATTGGGATGATCCTGAAGAAAAAAATGTGAATTTTAACTTTTTAGCAGACAACACTCCAATCCAACTTTTTGATTATCAAAATATTACAACCGATCTGGTACGAAAAGGAAAAGAAGATACTGCGAGTGAAACACTGGGTTCTTATACTTGGAAGTATGCTAAAAATCATAGTGTGGCACAATCTAAAATGACCAATACGAATGACTACGAAATCGTAAAACAAGAATCGGGAAATCATGTTTGGGATAGTGGAATTTATTCAATGGAGAAATCAGTTGTTTCTTCAAACAAAGTTAAAGTAAATGGGAGTAACTATGGATATGTGATCGGTAGTACGTTTCCAGAATATCGCGCAGATAATTATAAAGGTTCTAAAGCATACGCAGCGACTGAAAAAGCCTTCAGTACACAATCTTTTATTGTGAAAAGTCCCAATGAATATGCGGTGGGGACTGGAAAGATGAATACAAAGAATAAAGCCAATAATGTTTATTATACTGCTCAAATCGTACTAGATTCTTATGTTGATGATGAAGGAAAGACGATTGATCTGGGATTAACATCAGAAAAAATCATTATGCTTGAAAGAAACAACCCCAGTGGTGCCTATTCTTTACAGACAACTTTTTTTAGTTTTCCTGGTCAAAAACAACTAGGAACTGTAAACGTTAGTTACGGGAATGTATCAAAAGGTGATACAAGTGTCGTGCTTGGACAAAACGTGAATATCAAAGCGGATTTGAACAGTAGAATGTATTCCTATGGCGGTGGTACGATGATTTATAAATGGAATATTGAAAGCTTTGAGTTAACGGAAGAATTTGCTGAAAAAGCACTGACATATCTATATCAGTACGGTTATGTCACATATGACGGAAGTCGTATTAGCAACAATAAAAATGAACAAAAGATCTACTTTGGCGTTCCCAAAAATAAAGATATGTCATTTGAAAACATCACTGGTTATGGGAAAGACGACTATACCTGGTATTCAACGTATAAAGAAGCAATCAAATTTGGTCCGGTGGGTGCAATTAAAAATGATGTGCAAGATATATTAGGTAGTGGCACACCATTTTCAACTGCTTCAATCCCTTTGAAAGTGACCACCAAAAAAATAGGGAGTAAAAACGAAGCAGGCACCTATAATGTCGAAGCGATTCAGGGTTATATGTATCCGGATAAACAAAGAAAAGTTGAAGTAGTGATCAAAGAAAATGGCTACAACACGCCTTCACTTTATGATGATCTGGGTAGCTTAACGACACTACAATCACCAGTAGGAAATTCAGTCAATTTTGAAACGTTGGCTATCCTAAATGCAGAAGTTTCTTCTGTGGCCACTTCAGATAAGCAAACCTATTACAATTCAGAACTTGTAAATTGGTCGGTGAAAAGTTCTGTTGTGTTTCCTGTTACTGGACAATTTGGCGGAGAAGATAATCGAATCGTGTTAAAACAGGTTTTAGATAAAGGATTGACTTATGTTTTGGGATCAGCCAAAATGGCGGGTCAAACGAAGGAACCTAAGGTAGAAAAATTAGCTGATGGCCGGACGACCTTATCGTGGGATTATCTCATGAGTGTCGATTCAAAACAGGTGCCAGATGTGACGTACCAAACGTCTATCAATCCTTTAGCTTTGGACTCTGGGGTGCAGACCTCACAGAAGGTTCAAACGATCATTTCAAGCCCCTTAGATACCCGTAAAGAGCATTTGCGAACGACTGAAAGCAGTATTTCTATTACAAAAGTCGGCATGGTGGGTATTTTTGAATCTCTTGACGAAGCGTATGGTCAAAAGAATAGTGACTATACTTTGACGGTGAACCCATACACCACAATCGACAATGAATTAGAAGTCAAAGGAATCACTGTTTTACCTTATTCTGGTGATAAAGTCGGCAGTCAATTTTCTGGGGAAACGTTCTTGAAAGAAATCTCGATCGACAGTCAAAAAGATGTTGAAATTTACTTGAATAGCCAGGTTATTTCTACCGTCAATCCTAATGAGGTTGATCTTAAAAAAGATCAATGGGTCTTGTATGAACCGACCAAAAAACAGGATCTATCACAAGTAAAAACGGTCTTTTTTGTGATAAAAGATATTTTGACCAACAAAGATGAGGTATCTGTTCATTACAAGATGGGTACTAAAAATAATGTGTTTGGGGATATCTACTACAATGAAACGTCCATCAATACAGCGACTAAGTATAAACTTTCGCCCGTATCAAATCGAGTGAACTATAAGATTCGACCTAATTTTGAAGTAGGCTTACAGCGTATCAGGATCTTTACTGCAGCTGCAGCTAAAGGATTGCCGGTTGAGATCAACCTTGAAAAAGAGATCATCAATAAGGCCGGAGAGAGTGAATCAGTCGCTTTGAATCTATATAACAAAGAGACAGGGAAAAAAGTGGCAGGCAAAACATACCTGGCAAAAGATCTCCCACTTTCTGTTACGTTAACGGTTCCTGCGAAAGGCTTACAGATCGACCAAGTCCAAAATTATGAAGCACGTATTGAGGAATACAATCCAATCAATGTAAATACAATTGATGAGGAAGGAAAAATTGATACCGATGGCCACACGGCAAGTCAAAAGAAGATTACCGCCACTGATACAAAAGACAAAGAACTGAAGTATCAAGGAGTCGTCATGACCGAAAGGGAAATCGGCAAAGAAATCAAAGCTTATTACGAAGATTTAAATATTCCGATAGCCAAACTCTCTAAAAGCAAAAGCGGCTATGGTATTGATCTGAATCACTATACGCTTTCTTATACCAATGCATTAGGTGATCTTTCGACGATACAAACCAAGCTTTTGATCGATCCTAATCTCGTCGATTCGACTATGAACCTTAAAGAGCAATCTGGGTTTAAAGCAATTGATTTGATCACGCTTGATGCTGAGGTCGATGAAAGCGAAACAAAAGAATCCATGTCATATGAGTTTCCAGAAGTCTTGATCCGACAAGGAGACGGTGCTTCATTTCTTAAGGCTCAAAAAGAAGAAATTGAATTATCTAGTGAGAATCAAAATTTATTTGAAGGGGGGAATAAACTGTACGTACCAATTTGGATAAACGGTGAGGGAAGCTATCCAATCAAATTTGTCAGCGAATCACCGGTAGGTATTAATGAAATTGAGTTTGAAGTCATTAATACACAAGAGATTTACGCATATATGTATGCCACGATCGATAGTCATACGAAAGAAGATGATGAATTACTTTTGACCCCGATATATCCAGACTCTACTACGCCAAATGGCTGGTCTAGTGAAGATATAGAATGGTTACGTGGCAAATAAGGAGTTGGACAAAATGTATGGGACAACTGTTTACAACGTACGAACGGAGTTTCAAAGATCCAACAGTAGTATCAGGAAAGTCATCTTTCGCTTTTTAGGCTTGTTTCTATTGTTGTTTCTGGTCAGACAGTTTCTAGATATTCCATTGAATCTGTTAAACCAGGCGAGTTCGTCCTTTTTAAATTTTGGTTCGGGGACTGGCGGCGTTACTGTATCATTGACTTCTGCCATTCAGCACAATCAATTGGTACAATCTGTGGTTGTTTTCTTTACTGGGATCGCTGCAGTATGTACAAAATTTTATGATGAGATCAAAGCATTGATTATTAAATGACAAGTACAAGCCTTAGTGGCTTGTACTTTTTAATTCAAAAAGGAGGTGAACACATGAAAGTAGTTGAAGATCACATGAATACAATTATCGGTGTTGGTATCATGATCGTTATTGTTGTTTCGTTAGGCGCGCTGTTGATCAAATACGTACCTGAACAAGCAACCTCTATGTTGAACAAAGTAACAGATTACATCAACACGTTGTCTATTGGGAAATAAGTTGAAATGCAAAGGAAGGAAGTTAATCTTTCTTCCTTTGTGGTTTCTTAGAGGAGCAACAAAAAATGACACAATATTTTAAACAAATCACGATCGTCTTGTTAGGTATGGTGTTTATGCTAATGATCTCATGGTTTTTTGTCGGCTCTCTCAAAAGAGATACCGAAAGTTTTAACTTGGTAGAGGCTTTGAGATCAACGGCCATATCGAATAAAGATGACTCTGCGCGCATTCAACCAGGTGCTTTTTATCTGAATGAGGAAAATTTTGAAAAAGAGTTTACTGAATCTGTAAAGAAGCAGCCGATTTATGCAAAAGAAGCAGTCAATATCTCGTTTAATTATTTGAGAACGGATGATGGCAAGGGCATCAAAGCAATACGCGCATATGTCGAAGTCAATAGTCAAGTTGAAGAAGCCACTTGTGTATTAAGTACACCTGAAGGAGGAGGATAGGATGGTCATACAAGTAAAAGAGAAAGCTACGAATGACACGAATGATCGATTAGGCAAGCAACTGACCGCAAAAGTATCGACGGCTCTCTTGAATCAACAATTAAAGCACGCGACTGAAGAGCCCCTCGAATCGGATGATGGGACATTGATCAAACTTGTAACAGATGAAGAAATCATCGGCATTCGAGAAGACTTAGTTAGCAATTATCCGGAACTAGTCACTGAAGCCTTTCATTCTAGTGCATTGCGTCAAAAACTTGTGACGATCGTGCTGGAAGAGCAACGCTATGGAAAAAATGAAATTGGGATCAAAAAAGCAGAATATGTCGTTGATGAAATCGTTGGGTTAGGATTTATCGAACAGTTGCTAAAAAATGATGATACGATCACTGATATCGGTTGGAACGGTACATTTCTAACCGTTGAAAATGCGACTCAGCGGCGATTCTATACAGCAGATCAATTACAGATCCGTGATCCGGAAACGGCAATCTTTCGGATCGTCAAAAAATTTGCGGACGCTGCAGGTAAGCCATTCAGCCGAACAGATCCAATTCTTGATAGTGTCCTAGGAAAATTACGTGTGAATGCGATCCATAAAGTGTTAAGCCCTTCTGGTACTACTTTTTCCTTGCGGGTCGTACGTCCTAGACTGGCATTGACGATGGAGAACTTTTCAGATTTTGCGCCTGCGTACATCATTGATTTTCTAAAAGTGATCATGAAAACAGGTTGTATGGCTATTATCGGTGGGGAAACAGGATCTGGTAAAACGGAATTTATGAAGTTGATGCTTTCTTTTATCCCAAAAACAGATCGTATTTTCATGATCGAAGATGTTCCTGAAACGCATATCAAGAAAATATTGCCTGAAAATGATATCTTCTCGCTTGTGACAGGAGGCGTTGTGACAATCTCTGACTTGGTTGCAGCATCTTTACGGAACTATCCTAAATGGATCGTTCCATCAGAAACGAGGGGCCCTGAAGCGTATGAAATGATTCAAGCCGCAAGAACTGGTCATAGAGGTGTCACTTCATTGCATGGGCCAAATTGTCGCTCCTATCCAAGGCGCTTAGTGACTATGTCTGGGATGGGGTATTCGATCAATGAGACTGCAGTTGAAGAAGACGTATTAACGTATGTTGATTTTGGTTTTCATATCAAGACAGCCTATATTGAGATCGATCGAGAAAAACTGATTTTCCATAAAGTCCGCTACTTATCAGAAATAGTTGAGTACTCGACCGAAAAAATTGCCACAACATTGTTCAAACAAGTTCTAAACAACGGTACATTTTATGAAACGACTGGTCTGTTATCAGAAGAGTACGTCAGTCGGATGGGGGAGCATTTTATTGATTTTGCTTTTCCGAAAAGAGAACAATCAGTTTTAACTAAGTCACCTGAATTGACTAGTTTACTTCAAAAAGCAGTAGAAGAAGCAGGAAATACTCATGAGAATTAGTCAATTACAAACCAAGCAATCCAATCGTGTAAATATCGAAGAGCTGCATGCATTGAACAGTGCATATGGGCAGCGTTTGTCTGGTAAAGATTTGATCTTTCTCATAGGCTATCCCGCTTTTATTATTGGTGGATTGGTGTTTTTAATGACCTATGTCTGGTGGGCAGTGGTTATTGCGGTATTGAGCGGACTTTATTTAGGATACAAGATCATCCTTCCGCAAACTGTTGCCCGTCGATATGAAACCCAATCATTTTTAGCCAGAAACAAATTTTTGACCTTGATGACACAGGTCATGGAAGACCACAGTCGGACAGTTGATCAATCATTGCAGATGGTTGCCAAAAGGCTGGATGGTGAACTGCAGATCGAATTAAGTCAATTGATCGCCGCGTTGAACGTGGGATCAGATCCACAAAGGGTCTCGGAGCTATTAAAAGCGCTGGGGCAAAAGTATCGAACAGATCTTTTCTTTGGCCAATATCTGGATCAATTAGAAACCATTCTTCAAGAAGGAAAAGAAAATGTAGAAGCGTTACAAGAAATACTGACCTATCACAATAAAGTACTGGAAAAGATGAATGAATTTCGGAGAATTAAGGACACATTATGGGCAGGGGTCAAAATCATGACCATTGCTTTTTTAGGTATGATCCTTCTTATGCATGCGGCGTCTTACATCATGACGGGTAATCTTGATCAGTATATTCAAGGGTTTGCCCATCATTTCATTGGCTATACGATTGCGGCGATCTGTTCTGTTTCTTTCTTTTTTATCTTTAAAAAATTCTTTAGAGATTACTTTGATGATTCAGTAACGGAATTGGAGGTGCGGACAAAAAAATGAATATGACAGTTCGTCTGAAGCAATCAGCAAAAAATCAAAAAAAACCTTTCTTCTCTCGGTTCTTGCCAGAAAAGCAATACAATTATCTCCTTTTAATGAATAATAGTCTTTCTGATATTGAACAGTGGACAAAGCGCTTGATTCTTTTACTGTTCTTTTTTGTTGTTTCGTTTCTATTGTTAGGCATCTTGCTTGGCTGGCAATTGTTTGTGATAGGTGCGTTGTTCAGTGCTGCAACCTATTGGCTTAAATTAAATCGAATCTCTAATACGTATTATCAATTTCGTTTTGAACGTCAGGTACAGTTTTCAGATTTTGAAAAATTACTCGTTCCGGTTTTAAAGCAAACAAAAGGTGGCATCAATGTACGTTCGATATTAGAGCGACTTTTGCCAAGAATTCCTAATGAGATCGATAAAAAGATCCTTCAGCGATTGATGCTAGATATTACGCACCATCCGGAAAGCTATGAACCGTATGAAAATTTTGCCAAACAAATGTCTGAGACAGATAGCAGTGTCTTGTTCATGATCACGCTGGCTGATTTAGACCAAGGGGTCAAGGACTTGCGAGTGATCGATCGTTTAGCAAAAATTGCTATGAACGAAACAATGGAAGGAATCGACCAGATCATAGAATATAAGCTGAAAAAATTCTCAGGATTATTTCTCAAAATCATGCTTATTATTGTGATTTTTCTATTAGGGAATGGTATTTCGATCGTTGTATTTAATCTAGGAAAACTATTCATCTATTTTTAGGAGGTGGACATTTAATGGGAACAGAAGATGAATTAGGTGAGATCTTCAGTGCATTTTTCTTATGTTTTTCAATTATCGTTTTTTGCGGTGTTTTAGTCTTTGGTTATCAGCTGCAAACGATCACTACTTTCCGGCAACAAGTCAATTACCAAATCGAACGCAAGGGCGGATTGACGCCAGAAGCTGTTTCGGAGTTGAAAGAATACTCTGAAGAGCATTTTCATGGGTGGTATACAGTTGAAAGTACCCGTTTAAATGAAAAAGTGACATTTGGAGAAGTTGTGGATTATACGATCAAAGCGACTTATCCAATCACTTTCTTACCTGACTCAGTGGATATCAAGCTAGGAGTCATGGGACAAGCGCCTTCTCAAGTGAGGTGAGGACATGAAAACCATAGGTAAGACATTGATCAAATTTTTTAGAATAGCGATCACGGTCGCTATTTGTTGCGTGATCATCAAATTATTTTTTGATTATCAAGAATCGATCAAAGATTTTTGGAATCAGTGGTGGGAACAAGGCACGATTCGAATGTAAGGAGGTGATCAAGTGACAGGACAATATCGGGTTCATTTTTCGAATGTAGACAAGAAATTGTCTCGAAAATACCGTGTATTGAACAAAAAAGCGATCCACGGTATCTTCCAAGCGCAACAAGTGTTAGAGCAGCTGCAGCGTTCTTTATCGGAGACTACGACGTTGTCAGTAATTATTGAAAATGATCGACAAGAGTTTGCGATAGAAGACGTAAAAATAGATCCTATCCAGCCAGCGATCCAATTATTGGATATTCTACAAGATCAGTTTTTATCGCTTCAATCAGATACCGTGGATGGCGCAAAAATCTACATGGAAATTAACCGGCAATTCAACGAAGAACGAAAAGTATTACCGGAAATGGAACCAAGACAAAAACGAACCTACTCGAAAAAATCGAGGGGTTTTTCTTTTTTTAGATAATCAATTAGAAAGGAAGGAGGAAGCGTATGGCAGCAAAAAAATCTACAGTTTCCCCATATGTGGAAGCTGCGAAAGATTTACTTTCCCAAGAGGGTATATCTTTCAAAGAATGGTCGAATGATCATTTACGAGATAAAAAAATGGCCATCCTTGAAGGAAAAGATAAGGAATGGGAAGAATCAACGATTGAAAGACAATGTGAAACGTATGTCCTTTCAAAGTTACACACGCTTGTATCAAATAAAAATCAACCAAACATCGGAGGAGAAAAACATGTTACAGAAACTACAACTACAAATAGCACTACTAGCACTACCAGCAAATGATTGGGTCAGCTCATTAGATGGTGCTGGAAAAACGATCTATACGGCTTTACAAAAACTATCTTTACCTGTGGCAGTTATTATGACGATCGTTGCTGGGATCATGTTTATGAGTTCGGATCGAAAAGCTGACGTGGCGAAAAGCATGTGGTTTCGTATTGCCGTAGGCATGATCGTGATCATGTCCGCTGTATCATTGGCGACTTACTTTTCAGGCATTGGTAAAAAATTCTAAATCAAATCATAGGAAAAGATGGGGAGAAAAAAATCTGTCCATCTTTTTTTAAAGGAGAAGAGCATGGGAAATTATATCTTGCGTTTTACGAAATTACCTAAAGAAATGAAAGCTTCTAAACGTTTGGTCATAAACAAAAAGTATCAATTAGCAGAGGCAAAAGAACTTTTTTACCAAGAACAAGCTGAAATCGGTGCCTTGAATGCAAGTATGACTTTAGAGATCCATCGAACAGAAGGCCCCAAAGATTATTGGGAGTTCACTTTATCGTTAGCTAAGGACGTTCCATTAGATCTTTTGATCGATGAGGATATCATTCAAGAATTGAGAAATTTAAAAGGCAATAAAAAAGATGAGTTTGAAACCTTTGAAAATGAGCTGCTCATTGAATTTGATCAACCTTATGAACCGACTGAAGCATTGAATAAACAAGACAAACCCTCTTTGATCGGCAGCTTGTCCTTACCAAAAATAAAATTACCCGAAGCCGCTGAACAGTTGGTTTCTCGCGTATTTCCTAATAAGAAACATCAAGAATTAATCGAGCCAACGGCTGAAGAATCCGTCACTGATTTTTTTGAAGCTGAAGATGAGACAGTTAGTGATTCTTCTGACGATTCCTATGTTCCTGATTATGAAACAGTAGAAGAAGAGGACGAAACACACTTTGAAGAACCTGAATTAGATACTGAAGACATCGGAAATATGGCTGTTTCCAAAGAAACGACCAATCTTTCTACGACCACAGCATCGGTTCCTGGTATGATGATTCCCTCTCTAGATACCTATTTAGATCTTACAGATCAGCCGATTTTCAACCCGATCCAATCATTGATCACAAAGTTAGAAGCAAAACTTGATCGTCAGACGCAAGAATTGATTGCGTATTTTGATCTCGCAGATAAAAATGATTATTTGAGTGAATTGAAGAAAGAGTTTATTCGAACGCACTATAATCCGACGTTTTACAAAGATTTGATCTCCAGCTTGTATAAAGCGAAAAATAATTTGGAAAATAAATTTATCAAGGAATTGACGATCATTCATCAAGAAGTGACGGCAGATGACCAGTTTGAAGCACGTTCAAAAGATTTACTTGAGCGTAAGGAAGAATTGACACAAGCCTATGCCAAACAGATCGAAGCGACATTTACTTCATTAGAAAATCAACTTGAGTTAGATAAAACCAGGATCCAAAAGCGGCAACAAGAAGAGCTTGAGCGACTAGCTAAACGGCATCAAGACGAATTGTATCAATTGGATGTGAAATTCAAAGCGGATCAACAAGAAAAAGCAACGCAGCTTGAACAAGAATTAAAAGAAGATTTGAAACACGAAGAAGAAAAAATCACGTCAGATTACGCAGAAAAAGCCCGTAAATTTCAGTATAGCCAGCTAATTGAACAAAAAAATAATCAGATTGAAACACTGAAATCAATTCTAGTGGAGTCTGTCCAACAAGTGACAGATCAAGAGCTGCAGTATCTGCAGTCGATGAAATCAAAAATGGTTGAATCACAGCCAGTATTTGAAGAACAACGGCGGATCCATGAACAAGAAATGCGGGAAAAAGCGGTACTTGCGCAACGTGACCGTGAATTGGCTATAAAAGAAAAAGAATTGTCCCTAAAAGACAAAGCCGTGCAAAATGTGGAATCGACGAAGCAACAAAATCAACAAAAAGAAATGGAAATCTCTCAATTCCTGGCAAAATTGATCGAAGATCAGACCAGAAGAGGGGCTGAAAACTTAGCAACGCAACAACAGCTGATGGCCTTTATTCAACAGCAGCAACAAGGCATTCCTTTACAAACGACACCGCAAGCAGTACCAACACAACCAAGTGCCGTACAACAAGCAGTAGGTAAGCAATCCTTATGGAAGAAAATCACGATGAGTGGTGCTGTGTTACTTGCATTAGCCAGTTTTGGCGGCTATGTTCATGCCAAATCGCAACAAAATCCAAGTGCAACGACGGTTTCTGCCGCGGTACAAACGGAGAATTCTTATGAAAGCTTTGAATCAGTAGAAAAAGTGGTACCGTCTTATGATGATCAAATCAGTGCTGGAAACTTTATTGAAGCGGCGAAAGAATATCCCGAAAATATTGATCATGTGGTGCAAGTCGTCTTTGAAAAAGAGGATACGGATACTTTAAAGCAACTGACAAAGCTAGGTGCGTCTGATTATGGTTCATTGGATCTGGCTATTTTACAACAAGATCAAAAAGCCATTACGTCAACTTATCAAGAACTGTCAGATGTGTTGAAAAAAGAGTTGTCGTTGCATCAAAAACAGCAAATATCTTCTGCTTACCTGTTGCAAGACAAAGCCAAAGAAGCAAAAAAGGTATTGGAATAGGGTGGTCTTATGCGTGTAAGAAGTAAAAACCGTTCTTTTTTCTACCGCTTTTTTAGTGTTTTAGGGTTAAAAAAATTGGCCCTTTATGTAGGTCGTGGTTATTCGATCAAAGGAGAAGGACTAGCTGATGAACACAAACGCCATGCACCAATTGCGTTTATTGGTTGTTTCAGTGTCTTCTTCTTGGTGTATTTTACCAGCAACTATCTGATTAATTTCATTTTCTCTTTTGTACCAATCATCGGCCAAGCAATCAGTTTGGCAGTGAAACAGGAATTCGAAACGGCTGGTCAACTATTTCAGACGTTTCCATATTTTGCCCGTTCCTTATTTTTTCATGTAGGAACGAATAAGCAGCTGCTTATTACGCTGCCGATAGCCTTCTTTTTTTCCTGGTTCGTCTTTAAAAAGCTGAGTCGTAAATTTGACTCATTGAATTATGGACAAGAAGGCGACGCACGACTGGCGACGATCCAGGAGATCAAAGAGCAGTATCCAGCTGTACCTGATCGAAAAAATCACTTTGAAGGGATCGGCGGTGTTCCGCTCACGCATCATAATAATCAATTTTATATCGATCGAAATACAGTTAACTCGATCATCTTAGGGACAAGTCGGTCAGGTAAAGGTGAGTCGATCGTTTTTCCCCTGACCGATATCTTGAGTCGAGCAAAAGAACAGTGTTCGATGATTTTTAATGATCCTAAAGGCGAATTATACAAAGGATCAAAAGAAACGTTAGAAGAAAGGGGCTATGAAGTACAAGTATTGAATTTAGAAGCGCCAGATCAATCCATGAGTTATAACCCGCTGCAGCTGATCATTGATGCTTACGTAAGAGGGGATTCTTCTTCTGCGCAGATGCTAGTGGATCAATTTACTTATGCCTTGTTCAATGATCCAAACGCAGGTCAGAACAAATGGGTCTATAGTGGTGCGCAGAAGCTGTTAAACGGTGTGATCTTAGCCCTGATCGATTATTATTTGGAAAAGGACGATTTAGGAAAGATCACGATGTACAATGCAGCACAGTGGATCATTGAAATGACGAACCGCAAAATCATTGATCGGGTCACTAAAAAAGAGTACACGGAACTTGATCTGTATTTTGAACGTTTGCCGCAAGGACACATTGCCAAAGCACAGTATTCTTCTTTTTCTTCCATGGATTCGAAGAATAAAGGGCCAATTCAAAGCGCTGTCCTTGATAAATTGACGATTTTCCAAGGGTTTGAAGCAATTGCGAAGATGACCTCTAAGAATAGTTTCAAACTGAAATCTGTGGGTTTTCCTAAGTCATTGTTCTTCCAATTTGATCGATCGATGTATGACCAACTTCTAACAGTTCGTTTTTTTCGAAAGGGTCAAGTGATTGGTTTAGAAAAGATTCGGCCGAATATGGCTGGTGTAGTCGATTTGAACTTCAATTTGAACTTGAAAATGGGTGATCAGCTAGAAGTTGTTTACCAGGAGAAGAAAGTGACTTATTCAATCACCTTATTGGAAAAAGACGGTGAGTTAAATCGAATTAGCGGTGATTTAGACGAGCTGAAGCAATGTGAACTTTTCTATACAGAAAAACCAATCGCTGTATTCATGATCACGCCTGATTATGATCCATCCAAAAATGTGATCTCATCCATGTTTGTCAAACAGTTGTATACAACACTGGCACAAAATGCCGGAAGCACCAGAGGCAGTAAATGTTTCCGACGTGTTCATTTTAATTTAGATGAATTTGGGAATATGCCAGCCATCGAAAGTATGGATAATATCGTTACGGTCTGTTTGGGTCGCAATATCCTATTTAATCTGTTTTTACAAAGTTATACGCAGCTAAGTGCTGTATATGGCGAGTACACGGCAAAGATCATCAAAGAAAATTGCCAAAATCATTTATATATCATGAGTCAAGACAAGGATACGCATGAAGAGATATCAAAACGTGTGGGTGAAAAAACAGTTGAGAAACATTCAATGGGTGAGCAAGATCCTTTATCTCTTCAAACGAGCCAACAAACCAATGTCGGTTCTGAACGAATCATTCCACCCTATAAACTTTCAACATTGATGATGGGTGAAATGGTGGTCTTACGTTTGCATCGAGAAAACAATAAGCGCCAAAAGATCCGTTCTTATGCTATTTTTTCTACGAAAGAAACAGCTATGCCTTTTCGTTATGAGTATTTGTCAGAGTATTTTAATCCAGATCAATCAATGGAAGAATTTACGATTCCATCAGAACATAAACACTTTGACCTAACGAAAAATGCGATCGACGTCGATGCTTTGATTGAAGAGTCAATCAACCGATCGATCTTTTTATCGATGGCAGAAGGTATTGAGACAGTTGTAGAAAAATTTGAAATCGATGAAAGTACATTTAAATCGGTTTTGGTTCGGTTCAGTGACGAAGATATCTTTAATTATCAAGATATCATCAAAACTTCAATCAACCCACAATCGTCAGATACCCTACCATTGGACTTAGTTGATTTTGTTAAAAAAGCCAAGAATCCCAATTATGAAGCATTGTTCACAGAAGAAGAGCGGGCTGCCTTTTTACAACTGGCTAATTTTTATTTAAAAGAGCCGCACTATAAAGATATTTCTAATTTAGTCCGATTAGATAATGAGTAGACGTGCTATACTAAATTAAAATCAAAAGAAAAAGAGGGGTTATTGTGAAGCGTTTAAGATCGGGTTTTTTAGGGATATTTTTTGTGTTAGGAAGTCTATTTTTTCTTAGTGGATGTACAAGTTCAGAAGAATCAAAGCTTGCGGATCTATTTCAAGAGGATCAAGTGTATTATATGGCAAACTCGCCTTCAGATGCACCACGATTTACGATTGAAAAAAGTTCTGAAGGCAAAGTAACTGCTTCTAGTATTGAAGGCGGTATTTCAGAAGAAATGGACTATTCTATCGAAAAAAAGGAAACAGGACTTTATCAATACCATATAGTTAATTCAGAAAACAATGGTATTTTCAAATCCTTAAATGGGTCATCTGATACGACTGATTTTAATGTTTTTTATGATGAAGATCATGAAGGGTATGCATTTGTGCCAATTTCAAAGAACTATTCCAAATCTACGTCAACGCTAGAAGAAGTACGAGCAATTTATGCAGACGATCCAATGTATTATGTAGCAATTTATCAAGAATAAGACAAGAAAGAGATCCTTATTAATGAGGGTCTCTTTTTTATGATTGGAAGGTGAGTGACACGGAAAAAGCAACAGAGTTTCTCCAAAAATTTAGTGATTGGATTCAAGACGCAACACTATTCAGTTATATTTTTAAATGGATCAGTGGCAGCTGGGTCAAAGGTTTATATAAGTTAGCGTCTGGTGTCGAGGATATTTTAGATCAAGTATTTAAAGTATTCGGTTTTTTAAATAATGGCACTATCGGAAAAATCTATACGAGTATGCGGGTACTTTCCTTAACCGTATTGATCATTATGATCATCGTTTTGGCGTACAAATTTATTTTAAATGAACGCGTTGATTTGAAGGCCGGCCTTTTCAGGGCGGTTCTTTTTGTTTGTTTGGGTGTTCAGTTACCAGGTATGATCACCTCTAGCGTGAATCTAGCACAAAAGGTATATGGTCAAACAAAAAACTTAGATACAACAGATAAAAGTACTCTTTCCTACAGTATCGTCAAAGAAAATTTGGCCGATCTGCAGTATGCTTCCAAAAATGGTTTTTCTCGACTTAATAAAGAAGCCGGTACGAAAAAGAACAATCTTTCAGAACAAGGATTTAAAGCAACTGATCTTACTGAAGTCATCACGCCGGATAAGTTATCTAATATTAAAGAAAAAGCACAAAATAAAGATGAAGTATCATACTTAGAATATAAACTTAAAACAGATGAAGACGGAAAAATCACATCTGAGAAAATAGAAAGTGGTATGTTTGACTTCTTTAAAGAAGGAAAATTTAGGTTTTCTTACAAGACAGGCACGATTACATTATCTTTAATCACGGTATCGTTTGCGTTTATCTGTTCGGCGTTTATTATTGCGACCTCTTTGATAGAGTTGATCTTTGCGAAATTAATGTTTCCGATTCTTTCTGTAGCAGACATTGAAACGGGTCAACGCACAAAGAAAATCTTCCTTGATATGGGCAGCAGCTTGTTGGCCATTATGTTAACAGGGTTTAGTTTGAGTATTTTCAAACTTTATTTTGCTTATATTGGTAGTTTAAACGTCGACTTTTTACCTTATTTAGTCCTATGTATCGTTGGTGTGCGAATCACAATTGATGGGCCAAATTTCTTTGGTAAGTTCTTAGGTATTGATATCGGTGTTCGTTCTGGTTGGCAAGCCCTTATGGGAACGGCCGTTGCGGCAAAAGCTGCGACAGGAATGATGAAAAGTGGTGTAAATACTGCAAAAAGCATCAAAGATGGCGCATCAGGCACTATGAACCGAATGAAAGTCAATAATGGGGTACATGAAAGCAACAACAATGATAAATCGATTCAAAATCAATCTAAAAGCGCTATGGGTCAACAACCATCCAGAAGTGGGTTACAATCTCTTGTTTCAAATGTCCGGCAAGCGTTCGGAGCAGAAGATCAAATGGATCCAGAAACAGAATCAAACGGTTCAGCTCGGTCAAATTTACCTACACAATCCAAGAATGAGGCCAGTATAGCCCAAAACAATGGTGAAGGTAATTCTTCTGCGAAAACAGATTCCCTGTCTCAAATGAATGATGAGACGCCTGATTTAAGCAGCATGACCAAGCCTTCAGTATCTAATGGAATCTCATCTGATCCGAGTCTTTCGCCAGATGGACAAGGTAAAAGTATTCGGTCTATATCGCCGAATGACCTCAATAAAATGGGTCAAAATGGCCAACGTTCGGCACTTAAAAATGAAGCAGTATCTAATGGCATTACGGCTGCAGGAAATAAAAATAATCAGAGATCCACAATCCCGTCTGTACAGTCAACAGAAAGAAAAGAAGCCATTAAAGCAGCTGCTAATAAGGTCAACCAAAATCAAGAAGATACAGATAATGATTCAGCTGAAGCACACGTTTCAATGAATCGAACGAATGATCAAGAAGCCATTCAAACCCCTTCAGAAGTCACGTACGGTGATTCAAAAGACCAAATAAGTGATTCTGAAACTAAAGGTAGTCAAATGAGTGGACAATATTCCCAAGGTTATACACCAGGTAACGTTTCTCATCAAGAATCTAATAGTGTTACTGGTAGAAGTAGTTCTGTTATGACTACAGGAAACAATAAACCGGCTTCTGCAGGAGTTTATTCTCAGCAGACAAATCAAACATCTGGTTCTACGACTAATGAGCGTCATTCTAGTGCAGGTATGTCCGCAGATTCTGTGACAGGTGGTGCATCAAGACCAGCACCTCAATCTGTATCAAATCAAGCAAGTGACCGCACTGTGGTTTCAGCACCGAACAAACATACAGACGGTCGCGTCGGTGACGCTCAAATCATACAAGACACAGCGTACACACCTGAAGGAAACGGATCCGTGACCGTAGAACGACATTCTGGATCCAGTGCTTCAGGATCTACGGCAAGTTATGTATCAAACCAATCAGGGCAGCAAGCATCAAGTCAGGCAATCGATCGCACTGTGGTTTCTGCTTCAAACAGACCAATGTCCGGTGGAAACAAAGTCGTACAGGAATCGGTTCATGCCCCTAATAGCGGTTCTGTGACAGTTGAACGTCAATCTAGCGCAAGTCCATCTAGTGGTTCTACGACAAGTTACGTATCACATCAAGCACCAGGTAACGCACCAAGCCAAGCAATTGATCGCACTGTGGTTTCTGCTTCAAACAGAACAGCGTCTGGTGGAAACAAAGTTGTACAAGAAACAGTTCACGCTCCTCAAAGTGGTTCTGTGACGGTAGAACGTCATTCCGGATCCAATGCGTCAGGATCTGCGACAAGCTATGTATCAAGTCAATCAGGGCATCAAGCACCAAATCAGGCAATCGATCGTACTGTGGTTTCTACTTCAAACAGGCCAACGTCCGGTGGAAACAAAATCGTTCAAGAAACAGTTCAAGCTCCTCAAAGTGGTTCTGTGACGGTAGAACGTCATTCCGGATCCAATGCGTCAGGATCTACGACAAGCTATGTATCAAGTCAATCAGGGCATCAAGCACCAAGTCAGGCAATCGATCGCACTGTGGTCTCTGCTTCAAACAGACCAACGTCCGGTGGAAACAAAGTCGTTCAAGAAACATTTCAAGCACCAGGTGATCACCGAACGAAAAAAGATAAAGTGGAGAGCCAAAAAACACCCGAAAAACCGACGCACGAAACGATTATTGAAACAAAACATAAAGAAGCTGCTTCACCTGCAGAATTGGCGAAAAAATATCTAAAGGATTCCGGTGTGTCACCAGAAAGCGCCTTTTTCGATAGTTATGAATCCATCAATCGGATCAAAGTCGATGATTATATTTAGGAGGATGTTGTATGTTAAATGTACATTGTATTGAAGGTCGATTAGCTGAGACCCCGCAGCTAAAAACGACAGATAAAGGCACCTATTATACCAGGGTGTTACTTGTATCAAAACGGAATTATAAGACGAAAAAGGAATCTGACTACCAATCAGATTCCTTTTTATGTGTGTTGTATGGTGCGATCGCTCGATCATTTGTCGAAATGACTTGTCGAGGATCCCACGTTTCTTTTGTAGGTAGAGTACAAACACGCTCTTATCAAAACCAGTCCGGTGAACGTTGTTTTATTTCTGAAGATATCGTACAAAGCTATAACTTATTGGAAAACAAAGAGATCACAGACAACAGACGGAAACGTTTGGCACAAGAAAAACCTGCAGAAGAAAATGAAATCAATGAATACCGTCAAGCAGTGGAACATATCCCAGCATTTTATGACGAAGCTGCCTGGTACGAGTAAGGAGACGACATATGGATAATAAATACAACAATATCGTGATTCAAAGAAGTATCAAACAAGAATTTAAATACAAATCACTCTATATTTTGGATCTATTCATCATTTTTGGGCCATCGATGTTTCTTTTATACCTGCAAGGATATATCCATTTTTCATTGGTCACAACGATTTTATTAGGTATTACCTTCTTTTTTCTAGGATTGTTTTTATGTGCAAAACCCGCCTCAAACGGTGGCCGGAGAAATCTATATACGATCTATTGCTTGATTGTCATGGATCGAAATGTGTACGAAGTGCAAACCTATACAAAGAGGAGAGGGTAAAATATGGTCGCAAAACAAGTGAAAAGTTTTCGTCCGGTAGGACGTAAGCGTAAGAAAGAAGAAAATCCATCGATCCAAGAGTTGGTTCCGATCAAAGAAATGATCAAAGGCAACGTGGTTAAAAAAAATGGCCGTTTCCTTTCATTTTTGAAGGTGACGACTAGAAATATCAATGGACTAAGTGCCAGTGAACAGTATATGGCTATGCGGCATTTTGAGAATATGTTGCGGGTGTATGAAGAAGAAATGAGTATCTTATCGATGATGTTTCCCACAAATATCGATGACAATCTATCTTACTGGAATAAACAGCTGCAGCTGGCACGAGAAGAAAAAAATACGGTTCGTTTCAAAATCATCAGAGACCAAATCAATCGATTGGTTTGGGTCGAACAAGAATTATCTAATTTAGAATTTTATTTGATCGTTTATGGAAAAACAGAAAAGGAGATCAACCTTTCCAAAACGATCTTAAAACGCGCAGGTGGCACCAACTTAGGCATTAAGGATGTTCCACCAAAGCAAATTGAGCAGATCTTATATAAATTAAATAACCTGAATACCCCGATTTAGTCTGGAGGAAAAATATATGTTAAATGAAAAAGAAATTCAAGCACTTGTCAAAGAAGGTTTTGACCTCTCATTCATCGAAAGAATCCAACCACAAGGCGGCATAACTTTTCTTGAAGACCGTATGGTCGCAGGAGACGGCACACATGCTTGTCTGCACATCTACCAACTGGCCAAACGTCCAACCCCTTTTTGGCTGACAACAATCATGAACAATCAAAAATCGATCACAAAATTCGATATCGCACCTTTGGATAAGGAAGTTATTTTGAGTGATATCGACAAAGCTATGCGCGAACTCGACTCTCAAGCAGAGGACAATCGGACACGTACGCAGCGAAATGAAGCAGTCAATGAGTTTCGTTCTTTAGAACGTTACGCAAATGAAATCAACCAAGGAGACGAAGTCAGTAAAATGGTTGATATCCGTATCTATGTGACTGCAGACACACAAGAAGAACTAGACAAAGAGGTAGGCGATCTTAGACGTTCTTTGAAGGCACTAGGCTATAAATCAGTGTCTTATATCGGGAAACAATCCCAGGAATGGCTGGCGTTTTTCCAAAGCTATTCTGAGCAACAAAATGAACCAGGCAGTAAAGAAGGTATGACCGTACCAAGTTCTGCGATTGGTGGAGGCTACCCATTTAATCACCAATTCTTGAATGATACGGGTGGCGGCTATATCGGCAAAACAGATACAGGCGGGCCATTTATTTACAATCCCTATGCGATCACTGCAGTCAGAAAATCCTTTAGTTCAATGACTCTTGGTAAACCTGGTATGGGTAAATCGACGTTACTGAAGCTGCTTGAGGAATTGTTATATGGTAAACGGACGATCATTCGCGGGTTTGAAAAAAATAGAGACTGGTATAAATTGATCAAGTCGCAAAACGGGAAAATATATGATCTATCCGGAAAAGAAGGGATGCTAAATCCATTAGAACCACTAGCCACAATTACTGATACAAGTGGTAAAGTAATCGATGAACTGAACAGTTACTTGCAGCATAGAGCGACATTCTTCAATAAGATCCGCTTTTTAAATCCAGCCATGCGCTCGGTCGATATTCTTGATTTTGGGAAGATCATGGATGATTTTTATATCTCCTATGGACTCTTACCTGAAAACTACACAGAAAATCAAAAGGACATCCATATCATTGGATTGGATCCTTCAAAGTATCCAACCGTTGGCGAATTCAAACAATTCGTAGATCATTATGTTGAAAATGGCTATAAGGATCGTGTGACTGAAGTCAAAATGGTGGAAATGGAAAACTTTCAAACGGTGATCACATCGATGTGCGAACAATATGGATCGATCTTCAATGGCCGCAGTACATTTCATAACATTGATGAAGAAGATGTCTTATTTTTTGATATTGAAACAATCGGTCACTTTGATGATGAAGTATATAAATGTATGCTTTATACCGCTATGAATATCGTTTGGAACCAGGCATTAAAGAATGGTCGCAAACAAAAATTGGCGTTGGAAAATGGCGAAATCACATCAGATGAAGTTCGATTTTTTGCCTTTTTCTTGGATGAATGCCAAGAAATCCTAAGTCCTGATACGGTATTTGTTGTTAAACAAGTCGTGAAATTCTTAAAAGAAATGCGGAAGTTTTCGGCCGGTGCTTTTTTTGCGACACAATCACCACAAGAGCTTTTACCAGAAACATCTTCTGACGATTATATTTCAAAAATCAAGCAAGTCTTTGAATTATGTAATGCGAAATTCTTTCTACAGCTGGATGCATCAGTCAGTGAAACGATGAAAAAAGCCATGGGTAATCTATTGACTGATGGACAATACGAAGACCTGGCACTGTTGGAACAAGGGGAAGTGATCGTCAATTTAGGAGGGAATAACAACTATAAGATCAAAACGGATCCTGATCAAGAACAGTTAGTCAGATTTGCAGGAGGGCATTAATAATGGAGGGTGTTCTCGAAAAATCGTTATCTATGAATGATTTATCAGCTTTTTTTCAACAAGTGAAAAATCAATTTAGCAGCTATTCTTTACAAAATTATCCAAATGAGTTTGATCTATTGGCGTTAAACAGTCAGGATGCAAACTTGTTCTTCCTTTGCTTAGAAGGCTCTATCGTTGATCCAAATCAGTCCCGTCTTGTAAAGGAAATCAGCATTATGAGGAAATTTCTATCAGACAATCCCCATATCGAGAGCTTAAGGTTCGATCATTCGAAACAAAAGGAGTATGTTGTCACAGTCTCCTTTAGAGAGCTGAATCGGATCCTCGATTCAGATTATGATGACGATTGGTTTAATGGAGGTACTGGAGAAAAATATCAGCGTTTGATCTTTAAAAAATTGGAATTGACCCGCATGTCCATTGATAGTTTATCGTACCGTCAAGCGCCACACGTCTTTTTAAAAGATGAAATCAATGGACTTGCATTTCTTAAGACAGTCAATTCCAGAAGTGTACCAATCATGTTGCAAGATAGTTTATCTCATATGGATGATTCTCTAAGAGCTATCTTTCATTCAATTAATCCTTTTATCAACGAAATGTTTGCTGAAAAAGTGCAGCTACCCTTTACTTGGGGAGAATTAGTCCATGCTAAAAACAAATTTCAATTTCTGACTGAGAAATATAAGAATGATACTTTTTCTAAAAAAGTAAACAAGTATCCTCTTCGTTATAGTTATGGATTGATGAAACTAAAAAAAATATTGAGTGAAAAAGAATATAAAAAGCTTTTATCCTGTATTGAGCAAAAGAAATGTCAAGATTTATGGCCGAATGATCTTTTTATCATATCAAAACGATCCACTATGTTTCTACAATCTTTGTTACAAAATTACGTTGAACGTTTCATTTTGAAAGAACCATTATCGGAATCTGATACTGTTACACTCGAAGATCTTGTATTTATGGCTTTAAGAATAAAGCACAAAATGACGTTTCATTTCCAGTCAGTTAATGGAATGGAAAGATATCATGACAAAATTGTGGATGAATACAATTTTAAACAGTCCAGAAAAATGAAAAAAATCGAAATCACTCGTCATAAAAAATTTGTTCAATTGGAAAAAGCTTTAGCATTGGATAATCGATTTGTTCGCATCACGACCAATAAAGAATTGTATATTGAAGGGGCAACAATGCATCATTGCGTATACAGTTATTTTGAAAAAGTGCAAAAAGGTCAATCGATTATTTATAAATACCATCATGACAATCATCGATACACATTAGAAATCAAAACCAAACGAAATGGAACTTACTTTTTAGCCCAATGTTATGGAAAACATGACATGAATCCGGAGGAAAAAGAATTCAGTAAAATACAAGAAGTTATAGAAAGCATACCAGGAAATAAAAAAAGCCAATCAATTAATCGGAGGAAAAAATGAAATCGAAAATAATTAAATTGTTGGCCGGAAAAGCAAGTAAGAAGGATAAAATCCAACTCTTACTTGCTTTTTTAGGTAGTGGCACAGCTGTTCTTACAGCTTTAGGTATAGTGGTCGTCAGTCTTCTTTTAGTTGTGTTTCTGGGTGGTGCGTCACAGACAACCTCTACTGAAATCGGTGGAGGAGGTGTGAATGTTTCGGAGATGACCTTGCAGTGGAAAGATAAGGTCGCAAAAGAAGCGGAAAAGAACGGCATTCCTGAAACCGTTGATTATATATTGGGTCTGATTGAAGCAGAAAGTGGCGGTAATGCCGTTCGTTATCCTGACATCATGCAATCCAGTGAGTCACAAGGAAACGCCCCAAACACGATCTCAGACCCTTATACCAGTATCGAAGTAGGTGTGAAATATTTTGCGAGTTTGGTAAAAAGTCATAAAGATATGGATCTATTGAATATCATTCAAGCCTACAATTATGGGCCAGGATTTCTCTCTTATGCCACTAAAACATATGACTTAAATACAGCAATCGCATTTGCCAACAAGTACGCTAATGGGGTTAAAGTGACCTATACGAATCCAATCGCTGTCAATCTCGGTTATACCTATCGATATGCCTATGGCAATATGTTTTACGGTGCGAGACGTTCCTAGTTGAAAAGACTAGGCACTTAATAATGAGCGTCAAAAAATAATTTATTAAGGAGAACTAATATTTTGAGAAGTGGAATGACGGAGTAACGCCCTGAAACGCTCCCCTAATACTCCGATTGGCTACTTTATTATAGAGACAAAGTTGTCAAAAGCTCGGTGAAGTCGGTTGAGAGTTACCGTAATTGCGAAAGCAAACGAAAACTATCCAGAGGTGGATGGCGTAACCTATAGACCGGGGGTCTAAAAAATATCTATGGTGAGAATGTACAAAATGTACTGACAAATCTGCGAAATAAAAGGTCTATAACATGACGGTATAGAAATATATCGGATTCTAACTCAAGAAAAATGAAGTGAATGAATGCGTAAAGTGGTTGAGTAAGATGCGTAGATATGAAAAACCATGTGCAGTTAAAGGCTGTAGATTTATGCAGGTCTAGAGCAGACACCTAAGGATATATGAATAGATAAAAATATTGGAACGTCGAAAGCTGGTAACGATGAGGGAACTCTATTTCCTGATGAAACGGTTGGTACGAAGAAAATAAGCCCATTTATACCAGTGAGAGTAGTGGCATGACTGATGAAAATTCTATAATGGAATTGGAGGAATAGCCACGAGTCAATTTTATTTAGTAGAACTATTTATGTATTTCATAGAATCGAGTAAGACAAAATAAACACTTTCCTGTTCAATAATATCCAAGTTAGGGAAGTGCTATGAATAAGAAGAAAATAACAAAAACACTACGACATAGTGAATATTATGGAATGATCGAGTGCTTTGATGATTTATTTCAACTAAGCGGTCAAAATCATGTATTCACTGACCTTATGAGCATTGTAAGTTCAGAAGAAAATATTAAATTAGCGTTTAGAAATATTAAAAAGAATAAGGGAAGCAACACCAAAGGTGTAGATAAAAAGACAATTCAACATATTTCTACCATGTTAGATGCAGATTTCATTCAATCCGTACAATCAAGATTAAATACCTATATCCCTAAACCTGTAAGAAGAGTTGAAATACCCAAACCGAATGGTAAAACAAGACCTCTTGGAATTCCAGTTATCTGGGATAGATTAATTCAACAATGTCTTTTACAAGTACTAGAACCTATTTGTGAGGCGAAGTTTCACAAAAATAATTATGGGTTCCGCCCAAACCGGTCAGGTCATCATGCCCTTGCACATTGTTATCGGCTTATGCAACGAAGCGGCCTATCTTACGTCGTGGATATTGATATTAAAGGATTCTTCGATAATGTCAACCATTCAAAGCTCATCAAGCAAATGTGGACAATAGGAATACGTGATAAACACCTGCTCGGAATGATACGAGCAATGTTAAAAGCACCTATTCTTATGCCAAATGGACTAGTTCAACATCCAAAGAAAGGAACCGCCCAAGGCGGTGTTATTTCTCCGTTATTGTCCAACATTGTTTTAAATGAACTTGATTGGTGGATATCCTCTCAATGGGAAGATATGCCGACCAAAACAAAATCTGCAAGAGTTCTTGATAGAACAGCCGAAGGAAAAGGTCTGGATAAAGGAAATAAGTATAAAGAATTGAGAAAATCAGGATTGAAAGAAGTTTATATTGTCCGTTATGCGGATGATTTCAAACTGTTTTGTCGAAATTTATCAGATGCTAGAAAATTATTTTACGCAACAAAAAATTGGTTGAATAAAAGACTGTCTCTTGATATTAGCAACGAAAAATCAAAAATCGTTAATCTCAAAAAACATTCCTCTGAGTATTTAGGGTTTGAAATTAGCCTAAAAAGAAAAAAATCGAAAAATGTAGTCTCCTCCAACATTAGTAAAAAAGCTGTGCAAAACATCAAAAATAATTTAAAAAAGCAATTGGTAAAAATTAAGCATCCAAAAGGCACACTAACAAGAGAAAAGGCTATTGGAAAATACAATTCAATGATTGTTGGTATACATGGTTATTATAGTGCTGCAACAAATGTTAGTACTAATTGTAATGAAATTAACCAGGGTATTCGAAATATTATTGACCGTTCCCTAGATACTAAGAAAGACGGAAAAATAACGAATAAATTTCTAGCTAAAGAATATGGAAAAAGCAAACAAGTTCGCTGGTTGAATAATATTCCTATCCTCCCCATTTCGTACGTCAAACATACAAAATTGATGTCACTGAACCAAAAAATATCTAAGTTCACAGAAGAAGGAAGACAACTTGTTCATGAAAATTTATCGTTAAATGTTTCAATAATAGCAAAAATGTTGAAGTCCCCTATACGAACAATAGAATACACAGATAATCGAATTTCTAGATTCTCTGCCCAAAAGGGCAAATGTGAAGTTCTGAAAATTGAACTAGAAATAGAGGAAATTCATTGTCACCACATTGTTCCAATAAAGCACAATGGAACGGATAAGTATTCAAACTTAATTATTGTTCATAAAGATATACACACCCTTATTCACCTGAAAGATAAAGAAAAGATTTCTAAACTAGCTAACCATCTGGATTTAACAGAGTCACAAATTGAAAAAATAAATACCTTAAGAAATAAAGTAGGAAATAGTGTTTTGTAAAATTTGATTTGAAACATATATAAAAGTTACTACAACAATTGATGGAACGCCGTATGAGGTGAAAGTCTCACGTACGGTGTGGAGCGGGGGAAAATCTGGAGATTATTTCAAAAGATTACCTATCGCTATCCATGGTGGTCAAGCAATACTTGACGCCAAAAAGCACGAATTTGCCTGGTGGCAGCAGCAGTATGGCGAAGGTCGCACAAGCGGAGATCGATGAAGGATTGCATGCAGGAGGACAAAAATATTGGTCATGGTATGGCTTTGGAGGCCGAGTTGAGTGGTGCGCAGTGTTTGTTTCTTATGTGGCCGCAAAGGCTAATGTGAACATGGAAAAATTTGCTTATTGTCCTACTGGCATTCAAAACTTTAAACAAAAAAATGAATGGCAATCAAGAGGTGTTGAACCAAAAGATGGTTGGGTGATTTTTTTTGATTGGGACGCAGATGGCATAAGCGACCATGTAGGTATCGTTAAAAGCTACTCGAATGGAACTGTTTATACGCTTGAAGGTAACTCAGGAGACAGCACGAAAGAGCGTAATTATGGCAAGACCAGTCAGTATATTATGGGCTATGGCACACCTAAATAAGTCATAGCAAAGGAGCGTAACAAAATGATAAAAGAAGCATTTAAACAGTGGAAACATAAACTAAAAGAAGAGCATTTACAAATTAAAATCCAAAACAAATGGTTCGAAGAACTAAAAAAAACAGACCTTTATCGACAACTTAAGAAGTACAAATGGCTGAGGAATGTATCTATTTTGATCGACTATATCATTTTAGTCGGATGCTATCTATCTATTTACACGTTGCCAGTTAGTAAACTAAATGATTTTTTTGGTAGCCATATTACAAAAGAAACCTATCAAAATATTGTATTTATTTATACAATTTTAGTTTTATTACTAATGATTTTCTCTGTTTTCTTTACTGTAGTTCTTTCAAAAGACAAGCTGAAGGATGTTCGGGTGCTAAATAATATGCTTATTTTTTTCTTGTTTGGCGGTGTAAATTATTTGTTGCTTTGTTTGGCCTGTATCATTCAACCAGCATATTTATTGTTCGTTTTAGGGCTAGTTATTGTAAAAGTAGTCATTCGAAAATGGAAAGAACTACAAAGAGAAGCCGTCTTCCTATCTTATAATGAAGCACACAAAGAAGGCTTGATCAGTCATTATAAGCGTCACGGCATACTATTTGAAATGGAAGATGAGCCACGTACTTATCGAATGGACTATTTTCAAGAAGAAAATAAAAAAGAGGAGTTGAGATCATGAGTTATCAACGATTGAGCGGCATTTTGATGCTTATTTTGTTAGGTAGTTGGGGAATTATTGGTTGGTTTTATTTCCATCCTCAGATCCTTTCAGAGGCAGTCAATGAACCTGAAACGGTGTCATTCAGTACAGAAAACAGCGAAATTAAATCAAGCAGCAATGATCAAATAAGTTCAGAAAATCAAACGGATCAAGCACCAGATAATGGAAATACAGGGCAATCAAATGAAGAAAAAACAGAAGTGGTCACAGCGTTTGTGACCACTTATTTTAATACAAATGACCAACCTTTTTTAAAGGAACGGGTGTCATTACTAAAGAAAAACGAACTCATTACTGAAGAATATGGCAATGAAATGGATCAATCAATTGGAGATATGGACAATGAAGATGCCAAGATGAACCTTGATGGATTAACAATTTATTCCAACGATCAAGAAACCTTTTTGGTTGTTTTTGATCTGACCTATGAAGGATTGGATTCAAATGAAGTCCTTGTATACGTCGCAAATGTTCATGTTGGTCAGACGAATCAAGTAGATCATTATGAGTTGGTCGCTACAAACACCAAAATTAAAACGGGGGAATAAACATGACCATTATTTATTCAATCATGCGCTTTATTACATTTTTTAAAGAGAGTAAAGCCAATATCAAACAGAAATATTTTCGAACAAAAACGCAAACATATATCAAAGTTTTGGTTCTTTTCAGTGTTTTATTTGTCTCAATCATAGGCCAAGCAATCCTCTCTAGACCTGCGAATGCCTATTCTGAAACAGCAGTTGATGAATCCATTTCGTTTGATGCAGGAGAAATCACGATCCTAAAAAAAGAATATTCTCCTATCAGCAGAAGCTATCGGATGGATATTTATATCGATACAGAAATCGATATCGTCACAGATGGGGCACCTATCACAAAAGCAAAAGTGGTGACACAAGAGGACATTGAGACACCACTGGATGTCACTGTAATCCCTGTTTCTGAAAAATATTTTGTGCTAGTTGCACCAAAAATTAACGAAGATTTTGGTGCAGTGCGGTTTGATCTGACCTACAAACGGTCAAAAGAGGCGGAAGAAACGACCGTCAGTTTGTATGGATCACAAGATAAATCTTCAGTGGTTGAGAGTGATTTTTCTGAAATTAATGAAGCAGAATTGAAGATCAGTTCGTTAGAAAATGATATCCGATTACAACAATCAGAAAGAAAAACGATTGAAGAAAAAAACAAAACAATCGTCGATAATATCAAAAACACAAAAGAACAAATCGAAGCATTCACGGAAGAAAAAGAGTATCAAGTGGGTGAACAGTTGACCAAAACAGAAGATACGATCACCACATTAGAAAATGCCATTCAATCCTATAAAGGTGAAATATCAGACAATCAAGCGAAAATTGGTGAGATTGAAACAACGATAATTTTAATCAACGAAAAAATAAATGAACTGAAAAAGTAATTTCAAGTCAAATTTTTTTTTAATTACTATTCTTAAAAACCTAAAAATGGAAGAAGGAATTTCATTGGCAAAAGAAAAATTACAAGTCTATATCGACATTGAACATAGGGACGCTTTGGAAGAATTGAAGACCTATTTACCTGTCGATGAGCAAATAAAAGACAGCGCAATGATTCGATATGTTCTTTTGGATTTGTTAAATAGAATTCGCAAAGAAGCTAGCTTTGAAAAGAAAGTATTGGATTCGTTGTCCATTTTGGAGATAATGACCAATGCAAAATTGGAACAAGATCATACAGAAATTCTAGATATCTTTTCATCAAATGTTTATCAAGATGCGTTAACAATGAATAAGAAAGTTGTGAGAAATAAAAATTATCGCTTTAAGAACAGGCCTAAAGAACCGAAAAAACGGGAAGCCAAACAAGATATTTCTCAACAGGAACCACCAAAAAAAGAGCGAGATATTCAAGACATTATTGCACAATACATGCATGAACCTAGCAAATAATTATTAATGAAAATCTAGTTAGTAATCTCGATTATAGTTTTGAAAAAGAAAGTTGGTGGTAGTCGTATAGTAGTCAAATGTCTAAAAAAGACTATTTTACAACTACCTGTAGTATTCAATCGAAACTACAAAAAACAAGGCAATGATATCACCTTAAAATCTCTTGAAACCCAATAGGCACAGCCTATTTTACACCTTCTAAATAGAAGGTGGGGGTATCTACCTTATGCTCTTTCTTTATTTGGGGCTATTTCATCGAACTTACAATCTATAATCAAGGATCTAAGCTCCGATTAAGAACTTACTGAAGGAGGAAACTATGAAAGAAATTGTTGTTCGATTCGAGCATGATGAAACATTAACGTATCTTACCAGAAGAGCAAAAGAATTGTCCGAACGGTCAGGAAAAAAAATCTCAAGGAATCAATTAATTAACATGATTATTGAAGATGATATGAAAAAATTTTTATCTCAAAATAGAGAAGTCGATATGCTTAAAGATAGTTTGGATGATTTTAAGCACATTTTACAACAATACATCGACACAAATAATGCGCTTTTGTATCGTGCATTTGAAGCAGATGGTATTTAATGAATGAGGTGGTCATATGGCACAATCTGCTGGCTCTTATATCAACTTAATGAGTGGTTTTGTCCTTTCGTTTGATTCTGAATATGTAAAATATATGGATCGAGAAGATAAGAAAGTGTATCAAGAAAAAGACCTTTCTGATTTTGAAACGGCCATGACGAATGACGATTCGAGTCAATCATTTGAAGGCTATTTGGATTATATGGATCGAAAAAATGCTTTACTCGCTCAATCAAAATTGACAGATGAGGAAAGAGTATCGCTAAGTGAGATCAACAAGCGTCTTTCTGATTATTCGACTTTATCAAAAGCACAAATCGAAACGATGCAAAAGGAAACGCAAGAAAAAATATGGTCACTAAATACAGGGATGTTTGATTTTAAAAATGATGATTTGACGCAACAAGAAGTTGAACAATATAAAGAATTGTTTGATCGAGCGAACCAAAATGAATCTGTTTTGTTTCAAGATGTAGTGTCATTTGATACAAAAGCTTTAATTGAAGCAGGCATCTACAATCCATATTCAAATGAATTAAAAAGGGAACCGTTGATCATGGCTGGTCGAAAAATGATGAACGTCCTTTATGAGAAAGAAAATTTGAACGGGTCAACCATAAGTGTCGGTGAGATCCATTATAACACGGGTCACTTTCACGTACATTTTGCGACGACGGAAGTTAAACCTACCCGTGAAATGATTTTTGTTAAAGAGCATAATCGCTATGAACGAAAAGGGCAACGATCCGACGAAACATTAGAAAAAATGAAATCGACTTTTGCGAATCTTATCTTCAATCGTTCGAGCGAATTGGAACGATTGAATGATTTGAGAAATGGTCTGCGTAGTGAAATCAAAACAGAAATGGCTACACCTAAAAAAGAAAGTGTTCTGTTACTTGAGGAATTAAAAGCGCAGCTGCCGGAGAATCAAAGCAAGTGGAATAGTAAAAACTTAACGCCGGAAAGTCGAGAAACAATGAACCAGTTGATTGATTCATTGATGAAAGACAATGGCCACTTTGAAGAATTCAAACAGCTGGCAAAAGAGGAAGACATTTTCAAGACAGCAACTTATGGAGAGGGAGATCCTAACAAAGAGAAAAAATCATTTTACGATGGCCGGATGTACGGGCCAGACGGCATCTACTATCGATTAGGAAACAGTATCCTCCAAGAACTAAAAAAGGAAAATAATTCTTCCCAACAAGATAAACCTTTCCGTCCATCTTCGGTATCAGGGAAACAAAACCCAAACAAAGAAGCATATGCGAAACTTAAACAAGATTACTTCATGAGGAAAGATACAAATGAAAGTCGATCACCGCCAAAAAGAAATTCAAGTGAACGAACCAAACCATTTAAGGAATCATTTAAGCATCGTCGGTCGGTCACAAATCAAGTCAAACACCTGGAACGGGTGACGAGCAATGAATTTGATCAATTCAAAAATAAAGTAGCTTTTGAAAAGCTGCAGCGTGAAATCGAACAAGCAAAAATGAGTCAAGAGTCAGACCTATTCAATTAGGAGAAAGAGGAAAGTCATGGAAAATTATTACTTTATCAATAGCGTGGATCCAGAGAACAAAACGATGCGTATTCAAGAAGTGGGTGCTGGCGAAATGAGTGCGCAACAGGTACGTATCACGAAAGAGGATGCCGACGTTTATTCTTTAATGTTGGATGAAGCAACGCAAGAAGGGGAGCCGTTGATCGTTCAGCTGGATCTAAAATAAAGTCAAAACCAGCCGTAGAAAAATTTTTTTCAACATTTAGTGAGACGCTTTAAACCATAAAAATACGGAATACAAAAAGAAGATCGGTGGAAGCCGGTCTTTTTTATATGATTGGAAAGGGAAGAGAAAACTATGAATGAACATGCGCAAGAAATGATTGAAAGCGGCAAGTTAACACAGTGGAAAAAAAATCCGATGATCTATTTTTTAAAAGGGTATCGAAAGCTTGCCGTTGAATTGACGGAAGCCGGATCCTTTGAATCCTCAGGAAGATATGCACCAAAAACTGAGGAAGAACAAACAGCTGTTTCTCAAATCTTGAATGAATTGAATGACTTAGATGAGGGAAAGATCAATACTGAAATCAGCAAATCAGAAATTTCTGAAGAAAAACCGTCGGTCAAAAAAAGAAAAAGAGCTGATGAACTAAAAAAAGAAACCGACCAGTTAGTAAAAGAAGCAATGGAGAAGATCCAGAAGCACTTTGATAAAACAGAAGATGTTTTGGAATTGGCTTCTTTTATGAGTCGTTTTTACAATTACTCATTGAAAAATACGGCATTGATCCAGTCCCAATTGCCAAATGCACAAGCAGTTGCTGGGGCAAAGAAATTCAAAGAAGCAGGTTTTTTTATTCGCAAGGGAGAAAAAGCCATTCGGGTTTTAGCGCCAACGACCTATAAATGTTTTATCAACGAACAGGGACGTACGCAATCATTATCGAAAGCCACCAAGCTACAAAAAGAAAAAATTCTCAAAGGAGAATTGAAAACGGAAGATAGAAGATCATTCAGAAGCGTTCCGGTCTTTGATATCAGTCAGACGACGGCAACAGCCGATGATCTGCCGAAAATTTTCCCTAATCGGCCGTATAACTTTGATCTGACGAAAGCTACAAACACAAAAATGTTATACCAATCATTAGAAAACTATGCCGTATCTGAAGGACTAACGATCATTGATGATCTAACGACTGTTACGCCAGTGTTAGGAACCGCAAAAGGAGCGTATGGTCAAGGTATTGATGGCTCAGAAATGCTTTTCATGAACCCTCGGTTTACACAAGCAGAACAAGTACCTACCATGATCCATGAATTGGCACATGCGAAACTTCACTCAAAAACGAGTAACTCAAATTATTCTAGCTCAGTCAAAGAATTTCAAGCGGAGCTGGCTGCGTATATCGTTGCCCACCATTACGGCATTGATACAAAAGAAGAATCGATTCCTTATATTGCGGCATGGACAAATAATGGTCACGCCGTTGAGGATAAGTTGGTACAAATGGAAGAGGTAAAAGTGTTCTCTCGCCAAATGATTGAACAGATCGATACACAGCTGATGATCCAACAAGAAGTACAACAAGAAGTACAACAAGAAGTACAAGAGCAAGTGCCCACGGTAGAAAAACAAAAACTGACCGAATCACAAAAGACGTACAAAACTTTCTCGGAACAAATTGCTTTTGCGAAGACGGTATCGATCCTAGATATCGCTTTGAAAAATGGCATCGATTTGATTCAGGATTCGAAAAAACAATATCGGATGGCTGACAATCATTCCTTAGTGATCACAACTGATAAGAACTTGTTCATTGAAAATAATGGGAACTTTGGCGGCGGGCCAATCGATTTCGTTCAAAAAGTTGTTGGTATTGAGGATTTTAAATCCGCTGTACACCATATTACAGATAGCGAGTATGAGATTTCCAATGTAGTACCGTCTGAACAACGGGCATTTACCTACAATAAAGAAAACGAACGGGACTTTGATCGTGCGAAGAAATTTTTGGTCAATGATCGTTGCATTGATGAAGAAATCGTTAACGTTCTTCATAATAAAGGCCTGTTGCAGCAAGACAAGCGCAACAACGTCTTATTATTATGGAATGATCATGGAAAAATTGCCGGCTGCAGCGAAAAAGGTACGATTCCGGATTCAACGTGGAAGAAAATTCAGACAGGATCCGATAGTAAAATCGGATTTAATGTACGCAATGGCGAACCGAAAAAGTTGAAGTTTTTTGAAGCTGGCGTCGATCTTATGAGCTATATGTCCTTGAATAAAAGCGATCTAAAAGATACCTGGTTTGTTTCGATGGAAGGATTGAAACCAGAAACGGTTTATCACTATTTGGAAGAAGCACAACAAGTCAGTCCTTCAGGAATTGAAGAAATTGCCTTGTGTGTCGATAACGATGAAGCCGGAAAAGCCTTTTTCGATAAGTTCCAACAATTTACTTTCAATCAAAAAGAAAAAGCGCCCCTTGAATTTCAAGCAGAGTTCCCGCAAGCGCCGATCGGACAAGAAACGCAAAAATGGGATTGGAACAATGAGCTGGTCTATCAAGTAAACGAGGGCGAAAATCAAAGAAAAAAGTCTCTCGCATCTGAACCAGCATTGAGCTTATAAAGAAGGTGAACAGATGAAACGAATGATTTTTACAATCATTCAGGGAATAGGGATGGCCGTGGTGCTGTCCCTTCTTAGTATGTGGATCGGCGAACAATTTTTTTCAACGTATCTTCCTAGACTTCCTGAAGCAAGAAATGGAATCTCCTTTTCTGCCGCAACGTTCTCTATTGTATTGGCACCGATCATTGAAGAATACTTGATACGGGTCAAACTATTGCCTTTTTTGATTCGACGTACGAATTTGCCAGCTGCAGTCATTTTCTCTAGTTTCATTTTTTCTGTTTTACATGGGCAGGTTTTTCTACTGCCCTATTTTTTAAACAGTCTGGTCTATTCATGGGTTTCACTCAAAACAAAAAAAGCCTATGGATCGATGATCGTTCATAGTGCTTATAATTTTATTGCTTTATTACCTAGTATTTAAACGAAGGAGCTTTCTCATGGAAATAATACAAGGAAACTATTACAAAGAAAAAAAAAAGAATCAACATCTTATCTATAGAGCGCAGGATAGTTTGCCAGTTACGGAAAAATATATAGATAAAAAAGAAGATGAAACGTATAAAAATCAGTATTGCTTTTTGGGATTCAATTTATCTGAATCAGATAGATACAAGATTATGTCTATCGAGTGTTTGGATGTGAAGAACAATATCCTTATTCCTGCGTCTAAAGAAGAAATAAGTGTCTGTGAAATGATTGAACGCATTTGTGATTGTGAACCACCAGAAGAACATGAAAGAGGTGCGTTGTGGTCACTTGCAAAAGTTGTAGATTCTATTTATCAGGCAAAAGGATTATTAGAACAATCTTCTGGAAGGTTATCAGAACTATCCTCGATAATTAGATTTCAAGATCAAGGAGAGATCTTTAATAAACTAGATGGAATTGATCAAATTTTAAAAGAGATTGAAACTCATATGGAATTTGAAAAAGTTATATTTGTTCATGCATAAGTACTTTAATAGTAAAATGGTCGATAATTGCGTGGATAGATAAGCAAGAAACATAATTGTAATTTCTAAATGGTACACTTATAAAGAGTTATAAAGGGAGGTTTTATTATGACCACAGTCATTTTAGCAGAAAAACCAAGTCAAGCAGCTGCCTATGCTGGTGCGTTAAAGCATAGCGTAAAAAAGGATGGCTTTTTTGAGATCCAAGATCCAATTTTTTCAGATGAGACCTTTATCACTTTTGGCTTCGGCCATTTGGTCGAATTAGCAGAACCAGGACATTATGATGAAAAATGGAAGAATTGGGCATTGGATGCATTGCCTATTTTTCCGCAACAATATGATTTTCAGGTCGCAACAGACAAGAAAAAACAATTTAAGATCGTTTCCGGACTGCTAAAGAAAGCCGATACGATCATTATTGCAACAGATAGTGATCGAGAGGGGGAAAATATCGCCTGGTCGATCATTCATGAATCAGGCGCTTTTTCTACTAAAAAAACATACAAGCGTTTATGGATCAACAGTCTTGAAAAAGATGTGATTCGTAGTGGGTTTCAAAACTTAAAACCAGGAATGGACTATTATCCTTTTTATCAAGAAGCACAGACACGGCAAATTGCCGACTGGCTCATTGGCATGAACGGGAGTATGCTTTACACGTTGAATCTTCGTTCAAAAGGGGCAAATGGAACGTTTTCTCTTGGACGGGTACAAACACCAACGCTTTACATGATCTATCAACGCCAACAACTGATCGAGCATTTCAAAAAAGAACCATTTTATGAAATCGAATCATTGATCAAGGCAACGAATGGCTCGTTCAAAGCCCTATTAAGCCCGTCACAACGTTTTTCTACTAAAGAGGAACTACTTTCCTTTGTTTCTTCTAAGGGCGCTACAATCGGCACACAACCAGGAACGATCAAAGATCTTCAAACAAAAATGAAGAAAACGAATAGTCCCAATTTATTCTCATTGAGCAGCCTGCAGTCAAAAATCAATCAGCTGTACAAAGCAACAGCCAGTCAGACGTTGAAAGCCATGCAAGGACTGTATGAAGCAAAATTGTTGAGCTATCCAAGGACAGATACACCATTTATTACAGACAGTGAATTTCAGTACTTAAAAGCGAATTACGATAGTTATGCCCGTTTTTTATCCATAGATGAACCCATGGCACAAGATCAGCCAAGAAAGCGATATGTCGATGGTAGTAAGGTGCAAGAGCATTACGCCATTATCCCAACGAAGCAAGTCGCAAGTGAGTCAGTCTTCAATAAATTAGATGATCTACAAAAGAAAATCTATCTTCTAGTTATGAAAACTACATTAGCTATGTTTTTACCAGATTATGCTTATGAAGAAACTGTGATAGAAACCAATGTATCAACTCTCTGTTTTAAAGCGACAGGAAAAGTGCCAAAAGTCGAGGGATGGAAAATCCTATTCAAAACCGATACCAACAAGGAGAACGAAGAGAGCCAAACATTACCAGCAGTTATGATCGGTGAAGCGATTCAAGCGGAGGTAAAAAGCGTACAGAAAGAGACGCAGCCACCGAAACCATTTACTGAAGGCACGTTGCTTACAGCGATGAAAACGGCTAATAAGACCGTAGATGATGAACAAGCGATCAAGATCCTTCAGGAAGTCGAAGGAATCGGGACAGAAGCGACACGTGCGAGCATTATTGAAACACTGAAGCAAAAAGAATATATCAAAGTAGAAAAAAATAAATTGATCGTCACCGAAAAAGGAAAATTACTGTGCCAGGCAGTCGAAAGTCAGCACTTATTGACGAGTGCTGAAATGACGGCAAAATGGGAAACGTACTTAAAGAAAATCGGAAAAAAAGAAGGGAATCAAGAGACCTTTATTGCCAATATCAAGAAGTTTATCGTGCATTTGATCGAACACGTACCAGATGATGTGCAGAAGTTGAATTTCCACACCTACCAAGCGGAAGTTAAAAAAGAAACGGATAAGCAAAAGATCGGTAAATGTCCGAAATGTGGCGGAAATGTGGTATTAAAAAAGTCTTTCTACGGTTGTTCGAATTATCCCACCTGTACGTTTACGTTATCTGATCAGTTCCGAAAGAAAAAATTGACGAAAACCAATCTGAAGGAATTGTTAGTCGGGAAAGAAACCGTGGTTTCAGGAATCAAAAAGGCAGACAAGACGACCTATAATGCAAAAATCAAGTTGAGCGATACGGGACAGATCACTTTTGTATCATTTGTCAATGCGCCAAAAAAAGCAAAGAAAGTAGGGAATAAAGCATGATCAATAACGTCGTATTAGTAGGAAGATTAACGAGAGATCCAGAATTAAAATTTACACCGAACGGTGCTGCAGTGGCCACGTTCACTTTGGCCGTGAATCGAAATTTTACCAATCAAAGCGGTCAAAGAGAAGCTGACTTCATCAATTGTGTCATTTGGCGTAAACCAGCCGAAACCCTTGCCAATTACGCCAAGAAAGGGACGCTTCTCGGCGTGACTGGACGTATTCAGACAAGATCTTACGATAACCCGCAAGGACAGCGGGTGTACGTCACAGAAATCGTGGCAGAGACGTTTCAATTAATGGAATCAAAAGATGTGTCTGAGCAGCGTACGAATGAATCCAACGAAACAGCTGAAAAAAGCAAACCAACACCGCCACCGCTACCTAAACAAGAAACAGATCCATTTGCACAAAGCAGCTCGGCAATCGATTTACCAGATGATGATTTGCCATTTTGAGAAACAAAGACGAAAAAAGACCTGGAAACCCCAGGTCTTTTTTGATATAAAATTCAGGTTCAAACGACAACTGTTTGTATCACCTATCATGAAAAGAGGAATAATGTGCGATTATTTGATGTTCACCAATTTGAATTACCTGAAAAAGAGGTGATCGATTGGGAAAAAACCAAAGGAGAGATCGGATCGATGCTCTCTAGTTATCTTGTTTCAAGAGAAAGGATGGGATTGACGAGGATGCCGCCGATCCATTCAACGTATTCGCTCTTAGACCAAGATATACCAGAAATCAAACACTCTAGCTTTGTTCAAGAAAATCAGCAGTTCAAACAAGAGTTTCTTTATTTTCACCACTTGTTTTGTTTGGGTCTGACGGCCATTAGCCATCCATATAAACCAGAAATCACCGATCGGAGACGAAAGATTTTTTTGATGCGTTTTGTTTACGGATTATCAATCAATCATGTGAGCGATCGGATCCACTATCAGAAAAATGTGATCGTCGATGATTCTCAATCCAGCTTACTGCAGTTTGCGAATGCTTTGTCTATTTTAGCTTTAAAAGAACAAGAGATCTCTGCCTGATCCTGGTAATTATTTCTATTGATCACTTCGGGTTGTGTCAACAACACGGTTTCTGAAGGAGCGGTGGTGGTGGCTGGAGCGACTGAAGGAACAAGCTTTTTGCTTGAATAATGTCGATAAAAAATCGCTAAAAACCTTGATAAATATAGGTTTTTAGCGTGGGTTGTGGTATAATATGAGTACAGTAAAGTTTGTGACGGTGGCTATCTTTTGGAAGGTGGTGATGCTTATGAAAGTAAGTGTTCACTCTTTAGAAAGGAGAAGCCTTTTGTCTGTAGCTGAAGCATTAGGGCTAATGATTAGTTTCGGTTCTTTAATCGCAACGATCATCTTTGGCATCCTAACAGCAGTGAAAAATGACAAAAAAAAATAACCGTCTACTTTAGCGAGTCAGCGGTTATTTTTTATATATAACTAATGTCGCCACCGTCTTAAATGGTGCTGTAGGGGAGTTGTTGACGCAACTCCTCTTTACATAGTAATTATAGCAAGATTTCAGCGAAATATCAACCTTTTGCTCTACAGACGTGCCTTGCGCGTTTATTTTTTTTGCCCTCCTAAGTGGTGGAGGCGGCTGGAACGTGGAGGGCAAAAAAGATCGCTTTTCTTTCTTAAAAAGGCCTAAGTACAACCCTTGTTCCGAAATTTAACAAACCATTTCTTCGGTATTCTTAATCCATCAGGTACTTGAAATACCTTTTCATGCGCATGAAGAAACTGAGTGAACAATGGGAAATGGTACAACAGAAAATAAAGGCACCTTTTTAGATCTTTTTTCAGGAATCGGAGGATTTCGTTTAGGGATGGAACAAGCTGGCTACCGATGTGTTGGGTATTGTGAGATCGACGGCCATGCCAGAAAAAGTTATCAATCAATTTTTGACACAAAACAGGAGGTAGAAATGCATGATATCACAAAACTTTCAGATGAATTTATTCGAGGAATCGGACGTGTGGACATTATCACGGGAGGATTTCCGTGCGTGCGATGCGTTCCTAATTGAAAAGATTAGGCACTGAATTATTTAAGAACGCAAATGTGTTCAGTTCAGTAGAACTGATGATTCAAATGGTGGAATGAAGGGCTAACAACCTGAAACGCTTACCCTGAGATTACGCTGTGCAAAATTATGGGTAATCATAGTGATGTACAAAGCGCGTTAAAGTCGGCAGAGAGTTGCCCAAACAAAGAAAAAAATTATTTTCAGATGTGGAAAGTTGTCCAGAGGTGGATGACGCAGCCTATATGCCGGGGGTCTAAAAACTATCTATGGTTAGTATGTAATGACAATTACTAAGCGAATGTCCGTATGTACGGGTCTAGAGAATTCAGGTAATAGAAATGTTATCACCATTATTTGTGGGGTGTGTGAGGTCTAGTAAAATTGCATGGTATGAAAAATCTTGTAACGTTAAAGGCGTTACCAAGCACACAGGCTCAGAGGGCAAACCTAAGGATAGAAATTTATAGATTGAATCATTGGAACGCAGTAAGTTCAGGACGTGGAGTGATTACACACGATGAAGCGGTAATAGGGAAAACAAACTTTATAACCTAATTTTATCTGAAGGAAAGCGGAGCCACAGTACCGATGAAATCATGGAAACATGATGGAGGGATAGGCTCTAGTCGACAGTCTTAAATAAACAATTCAATACACATATCTTCAAAGGTTCGAGTACGACTAAGAAAGGCAAAGTATTCTGAAAAGGAGAACTGCCGACTTTGACAACTGAGAAAACAACTAAAAAGCAAAAACTAAGAAATGCTGAGTATTATGATTTTCAGATGAATCAAGACGAACTTTATAGACAGAGTAAAGATGGAAAAATATTTAAACATTTAGTGGATATTATCTCGTCTGAGCAAAATATAAAATTAGCCTTTCGAAACATTAAGAAAAACAGAGGAAGTCATACAGCTGGTGTTGATAATAAAAATATCGAGGATCTCGCCAAATGGCAAGACGAGGCATTAATCAAGCATGTGAAACGTAAGTTTCAATGGTACGAACCTCAAGCTGTACGTAGGGTTCAAATACCAAAGTCAAATGATTCGACTAAAACGAGACCATTAGGAATCCCTACAATTATGGATAGACTTATCCAACAATGTATTCTTCAAATCCTGGAGCCGATATGTGAGGCCAAATTTTATAATAAAAATAATGGATTCCGACCCAATCGCAGTTGCGAACATGCTTTAGCTCAGGCTGAAAAAAATATGCAGCTGTCCAAATTACATTTCGTCGTAGATATTGACATCAAAGGATTCTTTGACAATGTGAATCATGGGAAGCTATTAAAACAGTTGTGGACGATAGGGATTCGAGATAAAAAGCTCATTAGTATACTCTCAGCCATGTTAAAAGCAGAAATAGCTGATATAGGTTTTCCTGAAAAAGGCTCTCCACAGGGCTCCATCATTTCACCACTGTTGTCGAATGTTGTTTTAAATGAACTAGATTGGTGGATTTCAAGCCAATGGGAAACAATCCCAACACGAAAAGAGTTTAAACAGCATAAGGGGCACTCAGGTGGACGTCTCCAAGCACTTAAAAAGACGAATCTTAAAGAATGTCGGTTAGTACGTTACGCTGATGATTTTAAAATCTTTTGTCGTAAGAAAAAAGATGCGGAGAAAGTCTTTATTGCCACAGAGAAATGGTTGAAAGATAGATTGGGTCTATCTATCAGTCCTGAGAAATCTAAAATTGTGAATCTTAAGAAAGAATACTCTGAGTTTTTAGGATTTAAATTGAAGGTTACTAGGAAAGGGAAATATTCTAATGGGAAACCACGTTTTGTAGTGAGGTCTCATCTATCAGACAAGTCTATGAAGAAGATTCATATTAACGCAAAGCGTCGAATCAGTGACCTGCAGAAGCCCTCTGACAAGCAAGAGAGTTATAAAGCAGTACAAAATTATAACTCGTTTGTCTTAGGTGTTCATAATTATTACTCAATGGCAACACATGCTAGCTTGGATTTTGCAAAAATAGCCTTTCCTATCGGAAAGATCCTAAAAGGAAGATTACAAGGGAACATATCAAAAGAAAGAGGAATTTGTAGCGAAATTATTAGAAAGAGATACGGAAAGAGCAAGCAATTAGCTTATGTTTATGGATTTGCGTTAATTCCTATTAGCTATGTCCAACACAAAACCCCACTGGATAAAAAACTAGAAATTAATCAGTATACTCCAAAGGGACGGATGTTAATTCATAAGCAACTAGGACAAACGATTAATCCTGATCTATTAAAATACCTTATGCTAAATCCAATCAAAGGAAAAAGTATCGAGTATAACGATAACCGCCTGTCACTTTTCTGTGCACAGAAAGGAAAATGTGCGATTACAAGTAGCGAGCTAACAATTGGTAACATGCACTGTCACCACAAATTGCCTCTAAAATTAGGTGGGAATGATGGATACAATAATCTGGTTTTTGTGACAATTGACTCTCATAAGCTGATCCATGCTTCAAATCCTGTTCTAATTTCTGAATTGCTACAAAACTTAAATCTCTCAGCTACGCAACTAGGAAAAATTAATGTGTTGCGAAAGCAGATAAATCTTCCGATTATTGAATAAATTTCAAAGTTGAAAATGTGTATATGAATTTAAGGAAAGACTGTCGATGGAAAGCCGTGTGAGGTGAAAGTCTCATGCACGGTTTGGAGCGGGGGAAAATCTGGAGATAATCTCAAAAGATTACCTATCGCTATCAAGCTTTCAGCCTTGCAGGAAAAAGAAAAGGTTTTTCAGATACTAGAGGAACTCTCTTTTTTGAGATTGCACGCTTCGCATCTATCTTGCGACCTAAGCTTTTATACCTTGAAAACGTCAAAGGACTCCTCAACCATGAACGAGGGGCTACGTTTGAGACGATCCTCCGAACCCTGGATGAATTGGGGTATGACGTGGAATGGCAACTGTTTAACAGCAAAGAGTTTGTCGCCCAAAACAGAGAGCGTGTATTTATTATCGGACATCTTAGAGGAGCAGGTACCAAAAAGATTTTTCCTCTCACAAGAGAAGAAGGATCAGCTGATCAAAAATCAGGAAGGATCCATTTAGCTGGAACGACACATGCAGCGAACGATTTAAGTCGATTTACACGAGAAAGAGCGTACTATACGGATGGTTTGATGCGGACTTTGACCGCAACGGACTACAAAACACCGAAACAGATCGTTGTTGGCAACGTGAATCCAAGCGGTGGCGGAATGAATGGCCAAGTGTATGATGCTTCAGGTCTTAGTCCTACGATCACTACTAACAAAGGAGAAGGAAATAAAATTGCGATCCCGATCCTAACACCAGATAAAGCCACTATTCGTCAAAACGGCCGTAGAATGAAGGGAAATGAAGCGCCGATGTTTACCTTAACCACGCAAGATCGGCACGGAATTATTGTGGCAGGGTCGATCGATGGTTCCTATCGATCATCTGCAGCGATCCATTCCGTAGAAGGGCTTTGTCCAACGTTTACCACCATGAGTGGTGGCGTCCACGAACCCAAAATATTGGTGAAAGAAGCCACGAAAAAAGGCTATACTGCAGCCCTACCAGGCGATAGTATCAATTTTGCTTATCCCAAATCTACAAAACGTCGGGAACGTGTGGGAAATCAGCAAGCAAATACCGTCGTTACAGGTGATCAGCAAGCCGTAGTAACCGATGATTTTCAGATCCGGAAACTAACACCACTTGAATGTTGGCGCCTGCAGTCGTTTCCTGATTGGGCCTTTTTGGCAGCGAAATTCGGTAGTAGGGAGATCGCTGAAGAAATAATCGGTAATCGGCTTGATCACTATAACTGCAGATACGATCAAAAAACTTCGGACAGTCAGCTGTACAAACAAGCTGGAAATTCGGTTACTGTATCAGTCATTTATTTCATAGCAAAACACTTTCAAATTGGCTAAAATCAACTTTTTTGACAATAAAAACGGATATTGACCCAACAAATCAATCAGTAGAATAAACGTATCAAGACTTGAATAAAAGATTTAGGCCTGAATCGTTAGGATGAACCAAATGATTCAAAAAGATACGATTTATTTTGAAGATTGTTTAGAAGGAATGAATAGAATACCAGATGGTTCGATCGATGCGATCATCTGTGATTTACCGTATGGAACGACAGCTTGTGCGTGGGATAGTATCTTGCCTTGGGATCGCTTATGGGCGCAGTATTGGCGAGTCATAAAACCTGAAGGTGCGATCGTTTTATTTGGTGCAGAACCTTTTTCTACTCAACTGCGAATGAGTAACTTCAAGGATTACAAGTATGATTGGTATTGGATGAAAAATACGGCGACCGGATTTGCGTTTGCGAAAAAACAGCCGATGAGATCAGTTGAAACGATCTCTGTGTTTTCCAAAGGATCTGCGCTCTATTATCCTCAAGGATTGCAACGGATCCAACAACCTAAGATAAGAGTCAGAAACACCACGGAAGGGTCGATTTATCAGTCAGAATCCTTAGCAGAAAAAGCGTATGTCCAGGAATACACAGGTTATCCGAACAATATTTTGCGTTTTGATAAAGAATCAATGCACACTTTCCATCCAACTCAAAAACCAGTGAGTCTATTGGAATACCTGGTTAAAACATACACTAAGAAAGGAGATCTCATATTAGACAACTGCATGGGAAGTGGCACGACGGCGGTTGCTTGTCTAAATACAGAACGTCACTTTATCGGTTTTGAAACAAATGCCGAGTACTACACGAAAGCAATTGATCGGATTCAAAACAATGTGACCCAGCTGGATTTTTTCGAATAAAATCAAAAAAAGACGATAATAGATTGCCATTATCGGTATACCGTGGCATGATAAATACAACGATATACCGATATTTTTAATTTTTAGAAAAGATCTATAGCTATCTGAAGATTCGGTATACGAATAAAAAAGGGAGGGATCACTACTGCAAAATAAAAAAAGCACTTATTCTGAGTGGGTCAGAACAAGTGCAAGTAACAAATCCTTTGACGGGAATGCTACTACTCAAAATATACCATAATTGTGAGTAGTGGCAAGTTTTAATTGTCATGCTCCTTTCAGGAGGAAAAAAGATGTACGCAGATAAAGATAAGATAGAATGGTTGCTTTTTGAAAGTGGAAAATCATTGTATGAAATTCAAAAAAAATCAGGAGTTGCCGCAACAACTGTTGCAGATCTTGCTCATAAAAGGTCTTCTATAGAAAGAATGCGTTTTGATAATGCCGCCAAGCTTACAAAGCTTGCGGATCAATTAAAAGAAGAAGCCACTGAATAATCAGAGCTTGATCTTGTAACTCCGTATATCTAGGAGGCAAGTTATGTCCATTGCAAAAGGAAATACACGTCTTCCTGTAACGCTTAATGAAAAGAGGAAGCAGGGACTGAAGCACTTGAACACCAAGTACAAGAAAAGTGAATCGAAATTAATGTGTATCGCTTTAGATATGTTGCTTGAGCAAGAAAAAGCGGGATTTGAGATTCCTGCGCTTAGAAAGTGACCGCACTTTATTTTCTATTTCATTAAAGTGCAATCACTTTTCACTCATTACTTTTATCAGTGAAACCGTTATCTAATACATGGTAAACTAAAATCAGACAAAAGGTGAAATCCAATGGATGAAAAAGCCAAAAAGAAAATCGTAAAATTATTAGCACTTGCAAATGATGCCAATGACGAAGAATCGATGTCAGCCTTAGCAAAAGCACAAGAGTTGATGCTTCAGCATAATATCGATGAATCAGACGTCTTTCATTATAAGCAAGAACAAAAGTCAGAAGCAGTGATCAATACGGTGATTTATGAAGGCCGGCCACAAAAATGGCTTTACCGATTAGCGAGGATCATTGCTAAAAATTTTCGTGTCCGGTATTACTATGTGTCCGGAAAACCGATTGAACTTCACTTTGTTGGAATCATGTCCGATGTACAAATTGCTCAAATCACGTTTGAGTATGCTCGTGGCAGTGCCAGCTACTGTGCAAGGCAGTTTCTTCAGTTGCCTGAGATCAGACGAAAATACAAACGGAAATGGCAATTAAAACAAGACTATTTGGAAGGATACTTGAAAGGTTTGTCGCAAACATTTCGAAAACAAGTGCTGACAAACGGCTATGAATTGGCTTTGCAAGTGCCGGAAGTGGTTCAGAATGAAGTCGAAAAGATTGGACTGGTACCTGGTAAAGATACCTCTCACACCGTGAGGGATCGGGAAGCATTTTACTCCGGCTATGCAGAAGGTGTCCGTTTTAAGGACAAGGATCGATTAGGTGCTTAATCGTATGTTGAAAGGGGACTTAAAAAGATGGCTGAAGAAAGACAATGTTACGGTGGGCAATGGAAAGTACCAATAACGCCCTACAATCGACGCTTATACTGGCCGCCTAGCTGGATCAAATGTGATTGCGGTGAGTTAGCAAAACAAGTTTATGTAAGAAAAGGTGCTTTTCTTTATTCTAATGGTCATTATTTATGTGAAGCTTGTCAACGGGAGTATCGGAAGATCGATGGAAGAGATCACTTTATCCTGGTCAAACCAAATGAAGAATGATGTAGGCGGTAAACTAGTTCCTATTGAGGATAGAAAAGAAAAGATTTGGACAGTGATCGTTTTCAACCATTTTTCTAAGGACTTGATGGGCTTTTTAAGTAACGCTGCGACGGTTGAGAATTTGCAATTTACGCAAAGAAAAGAAGAGTTAGGTATTTTTAAGGAGAACGAAGCAAAGGCAATCCTTGATGCCATACATGCGCTAAAAGATGAAGAGGATGTGATCCGAAAAACTTTTACAGATAGCGATCATGAAGACTGGTTATCCGGAAAGTATTTTGATTTTGAGATTGCAAAAATAATGTTTTAATAATCACTGAAGGAACGGTGAAAACCAATTAGAGGAGGAACAACAATGGAGAATTTATTTCTAAACAAGGAACATATTGCCAGGTTTAATTTTATGATGGATGAATTGAGTTTTACAGATCATCGGGATCCTTATTGGCGTAGCTTGGTTTTTATCTTTTCCGGTAATGAAAGGCTGTTTAACTAACGTCGCTCGTTGGTTAATTTTGTCCAACGAGAAATCAATAGTGAATTATGGTTTGATGGCACGTTTTCCGGTGGGGAGCAGCGACTGGTTGCTTTGGCTTATAACTTGTTTACCAATCAAGATTTTTATGAATTTGAAGATGGTAAGAGGTATAATATTTCGCCATTAGAAGTATTTTCTGGTGTTGATGAAGCTGGTTATCAACTGGCCAAAAATGCGATCGATATCAGGTTTTTAAAACTCTTCTTAGACGAAGATTTGTTTCCGGTCAGACTAAAAAAGGATTAATCTCTGAATATCCCTCTAACTATATTAGGTGATTCTATAAATAGTTAAAGACAAAAATATTTATACTAATTTATAATTGATGGTCATATAATTAAAATAGGTTTTGGTGTATTTTTAAACTTAAATGATTTATTTTTATAATAATAACTATTTTTAATTTCAAAAATGCTATAGTGATGGCCGACAGTTTATTGTGTTTTAATATAAATACTGCTATCAAATTCTAGGATTTATAAAGATGCATTATAGCTAAATAATAATATTAATTGTAAGAAAACCCTTTCAAAATATAAGTTAATTCTGTATATTATATAATATGGGTAGTAGACATTATGGAGGAATAAAAATGAGAAAAATTACTAAATTAGTTCTTTCTACAGCATTATTATTAATAATACCAACTGTATCTTATGCTTCAACAAGCTACTCAACGTTTTCATTTACTTTACCTGGAGGAGATGGATCAGTTTCTACAGGTTTGGGACAAATAAAAGCTACTAGTGGTGCGAACGGGAACATAAATGTCACTACGTCCAAACAGAAATTTGATGCTAGACAAGTAGATGAACAAGGAAATGCTGGTGCTTGGAGAAGACAGATCTCAGCAGGAAGTAGTGCAGGGTTACCAGGACATTCAAGTCAATTAAAAGGTGATAAAATGAAATTAACTTTATCATCTAACTGGAATGCAACTTCAGATAGTAAAACTGGCACTTGGAGAAGCAACTAGACAGACAATAAATAATATATCTACTACCCAATTTTATTGATTTTAAATCAAGGAGAGATTTTAGTGAATAATATGTTGACCAATTCTTTAAAAGAGTTGAAATTTATTTCATGTGCAGTTTTTATTTTTTATTTATTATTTGAAATTGTAAATATGGTTATTATTGGATCAAATTCTGCTATCTCACAAGGTTTAGAGTTGTGGGTATATGCAACAGATATTGTAGATTTCTTCGCACCTCTTTTCTTGACCGCTCCTTTTGTGTGGATTTTATTTTTCAAGAATAAAAGTCGATTTATTGAGTATGTTAGCGTCAGAATTAACCTAAAAAAGTACTTAATTAGCCAAATTCTTTCAGTTACACTATCGGTTGCTATGATTACTTTTTCAGTGAATATTATCGCCATGTTATTAGCAATATATGTTATTCCTTTTCATTTGGATACTGATCCTTCGATTTTTAAAATACCTATTTTACCATTTATGTTTCAAACGAATGAACCGCTAATATTTGTTATATTTGCTAGTTTTTGGAAAGGCATTCTAGGTGGTTTATTCGCTTTTTCTGCTAGTGTTTTAGCTTGTACTACGAACAATCTTTTTATTTCTCTATTTGGTATTTTGGGTTATGTTTTGCTTGAAAATATTATTACTGCTAGTTTAGGGTTCGATGAATACAGCATTGTTACAAGCAATGTTTTGGGACGATTAAGTGATGAATATTATAATAGCTTTAATATGTTTATTGGACCGCTTCTTATGATGTTTTTCACGTTTTTATGGGTTGTTTTTTACAGAAAGCATATGAGGAATTAATATGACTAGGTATTATTTTCATATTTTTAAAGAATCACTCTATGGAAGAAAATTGCTCTTTTTTTTAGTTTTATCTTGTCTTTATTTTTCGTTAACAATGAATTTTAGTATGAGCCCAGATGTTTGGGTATTAGTGCAACTTCAAAATACATTTTTTTATATTTTTATATTTTTCCCTTTATATGGACTGCTATTCTATCCTATTTTTTTAACGAAAAATTCATTTCTTTTAATAAGAGCAATCACGAAAAAACGCTACATAACAGCAAAAGTACTAAATATTACATTGTTTAATAGCTTAATTTTTGGCTCAATATTTCTTATTATTAAATTTATTTCTATAGTATATATGAATAATGATGTATCTTTTGATCCTGGTCAAAATATCGAGTTATTTCAGGCAGATATACTTCGTATATTTAATGATTATAGACAGTCTGCTATTGCCATATTAATTTATGCAAGTGTGGGTTTTTCATTTATGGTCTCTCTATTAGTTATTTTTAGAGAATTAGTTGGAAAAACAGTTGCATATGTTTTTTATATTATGATGTATGCCTTGATTGTTTGGTCGACCAGACCTGGATTTTTTGATTTCTTTTCTAATGATAAATATGAAGTGTTTAAAATAAATACTTATATTATTTTGCCAGTCACTACAATCGCAGAACAAGATATATCATTAGTAAATTATTTTGTTGTGAAATGGGCAATTTTGTTCTTATTATTAGGTATTATACTGTTTATTTATGTTACTAGAAATAATTTTGGTAAATATACTTTTTTTGATAAACTGTTTATTTCCCCAAAAATAGTTTTAAGTGCTGTTCTGTTCGTAGTTGGATATTTAAGTTTATTTTATATCTATAGTTCAGATATTATTGAGTTGTTTTCATTATATTCTTATGGCTATTTTTTTCCACCTCAGTTAATCTGGCTGATGACTTATTTTTTATTTATACCTTTTGTACTGTCTATTAGATTTTCTCAATTATCAGAAGGAATAAACTTTTTAGTTATTCGTTGTCATACCTTGAAATTTTGGAGAAGGACATGTTTAATCACAGTACTTAAGTATGTCGGCATACACTTGAGTATTCTTATGATTGTACTGTCTATATTCATTAATCTATCGGGTGTTACCATGGATGGACTTCTTTTTAAGAGCATAATCTTAAATTTTTTGGAAATTATTTTTATAACAATCACCTATTTATTGATTTATTTCCAATCAAGTTCTACGATCATGTCATTTCTTTTTTGTTTATGTGGGTATTTGGTAATTACGCTTCCACTAAGTTTTGTAAAATGGCTTCCATTTGCTCTGTCTTCCGTTATAAGAGCAGATGATATTGGATATAATCTAGTAATTATGATGTTCATAGGAATGATACTTATTGAAGTTTATGCCATTATATATTCAACAAAAATGTCAATTAAGTTTGGAAGGATTGAGAATATTGAATAGTATTAGATTGGAAAATATAAGTTTAGCATTTAAAGGGAAACAAATTTTTGGAAATTTAAATTTGAAAATAAAAAAAGGTGAAACGATAGGTATTATTGGAGCTAATGGCGTAGGAAAATCTGTTTTATTTAAAATAATTTGTGGATTGGAAAAAGCTAATAGTGGCAAAGTATTTATCAATGATACAGAAATTGGAAAAAAAGAAGATTTTCCACGAAATATAGGTATTTTAATTAATGAGCCTACGTTTATCCCTATCTATAGTGGTATTAAAAACTTATTACTTTTGTCTGAAATCAATCATATTATTGATGAAAATGAAGTAAGGGAATGTATGGTTAAAGTAGGACTTGATCCTGATAACAAAACAATCTTAAAAAATTACTCGTTAGGTATGAAAAAGAAATTAGCAATTTGTCAGGCAATTATGGAAGATCAATCTATTATTCTTTTGGATGAACCTTTTAATGGTTTAGATTTTTCTACCATGTCAGATATTCGTTCTATACTTGATGCTTTAAAAAAAGAAGGAAAGACTATTGTGCTGACTAGCCACCATCAAAATGATTTAGATTCTTTTTGTGACAAGTTATATTTCATTGACAATCAAAACCTAATTGTTTTTACAGACGAGTTGAGAGAAAAATATTTTTCTTAATTTAGGTGTGATAAAGCTAAAATTCAGCTACTTGGCTTCATTTTAAATTGTGCTATAAGTAATGTGAGAAAGGTGATAAGTTATTGCAAGAGAGCGCAAGAGACGTACCTGCTACGAATAGGTACGTCTCTTTTTTATTCGTTAGTTGCGACGGTCTAAAGTGTGAATTGGTAAGCAACTAGTTCAGTTATTAGACCGACAAAAATCGGTGCACCGATTAACGTGATAAGTTTTTCTAGCAAGATAACATCCTCTTTTGGGGCAAGTCTCCGTGTATGAGTATGTCATATAAAGACATGATGAGGGCTGAAGTTTTATGAAATATCACGTTGAATTTGATAAACCATCATAAAAAAAGTTTTTTGAAGTTAGATAAACTCATTCGAAAACAGATGTTACTTTGGTTGAATAAGAATGTCGAAGGTTCCAAAAATCCAATGAAAAAGTCTACCTGCTGATAAAAGTGACTTATAGAGATATCGAATAAGAAAATATAGATTGATATGTGTGTTTTCGTGATAAGTATGATTAGTTCTTGTTATTCAAGCTAGTAAGCGAAAACTATTTATGATAGTTAGTTACTCAATGATATGGTGAGGTCAGAAGCTTAAAAGTTTTTGATCCCTTTTTGATTCCTCATTTCCTAGCACTTTTGGTGGCTCAATTAATTAGGTCAAAAATTAATCTCTTTTGAGGACACCAGAGTATACCCTGATGGCCTTTTTGCTTATATGTGATATAATTGGATTTTCAAGAGGTCAACAGAGTTGGGCAACAGAACTTAAAAAGAAACCATATTTTTAAATGTTAAAGGAGTTTTTTCTATGGCTAAAATTGGTTATGCTCGAGTAAGCAGCATTGATCAGAATTTAGATCGACAGTTAGAGTTGTTATCAGAGTGTGATAACATTTTTAGTGATAAGGCAAGTGGGAAAGATACTAAGCGTGCAGGATTTCAAGAAATGATGGCATTCATTCGTAAAGGTGATATTGTCGTTGTGACGGAATTAAAACGTCTTGGGCGAAATAATAAAGAGTTGACTGAAACAATGAATTTAATTCAACTGAAGAAAGCTACTCTTGAAGTTTTGAATTTACCAGCATTAACAGGAATAAATGATGATAATCTGCGTCGATTACTCAACAATCTAATTATTGAACTGTACAAATACCAGGCTGAAGAAGAACGTCGATATATCCGTGAAACACAACAACAGGGGATTGTTCTCGCTAAGGCTAAAGGAAAATACAAAGGAGGGAAACCAAAGTACCGAGAAAGTGACCCACGTCTGCAATTAGCATTTAAACTATTTTTAGATGGTTCTACAGATAAAGAGGTCGAAGAACAAACAGGTATAAATCGAAGAACATTTAGAAGATATAGATTTAAGTATGGTGTTACTGATGATAGAAGAAAACAGATACATTCAGATAACGCATTATCCATTAACAAGAAGAGTATTACTTAAAATTTTTTGTATTTAAGTAATACTCTTCTTATCAGTAAAAACATATTTTATGGGTATTTAATGGAAGATATTTTGCTATTAGTATATTCCAAAATAACTTTGATAATGGGCTTTTATTTTCTGGATTTCTTTATTAATATCTTCATAGCTGTAATTATCTGTAATCATTGATAATATTGGGTTTAAACAATTAGTAACTATATTAGACTCCTCAAGAATTAAAGAATTCATCTTTGGAACCAATACTTTAAGGCTATCTTTTTTGAATTCATATTCTTGTTCTTTTACTTGTTTACTTGCACGCAAATTCTCTATACTATTAATCACTTTGAAAAATTCAATCCAACAGGTTCTTTGAAGAAACATTCTATATTCAAACTCCAAGTACTTTAAAAACTCAATCGTTTTTGGTAGATTTATTAAATCAAAATCACAGATTCCTTGGTGAGCATATCTATGCCTTTTTTTAATCATAGAGTCATAAATTTCTGCTTTAGAAATAAATAGTTTATTTCCATCATATCTTTTAAAAAATTTACTTATTTCTTTTACTTGTGGATTAGGGGAAAAATTCTCGGGATCTATTTTGAATTTTAAAAATTTTTGGATATCGCTATCTTCAGTTTCGTCAAAATTTAGAATTTGATATTTAGTATTTTTCAGCATTTGTTCAGAAACTGTATAGCATTCAATCAAAATAGTCGCTTGACTTTCAGATATTATTTTTTTTAATGAATGAAAGATATTATTTTCATTTAGATCAGGATTTGTGATATTTTGGATTATACCAACTTGCTTTCTCAATTCACCTGGTGCGTCTGATAAAAAGTCTTTACAGGTTTGTACTTGAATATAACTATCATGTAGGCTTTCTATCCGGTCAAAAAAGTCAATATCGTTAATTTTTTTACTATTCATCGTCGATACCTAAAATCCTTTTACACACTTCATATCTTTGATCAAGTAACCCATTGTTCATTTTATTCACGTTAAATTTATCAATTTTTGTGTGAATCTCATGTTTGTACCGATCAACAATGTTCTCGTTTATATTCGTCTTATGAACAATTGCTGTAGCCAGGAAAACTTCAGATATATTTGTATTCCTGTTTCCATGATAATTGCCATTACTATCAACTTTCTTGAAAATCTCATTGTCTTCAAAAACAGATAGCATGTTGCCCAATTGAGTATCAAATTCTTCAACAAATTCTAACTCTATTTCTGAATCTTTTTCATTTTCACAAAAATCGTTCAATATATATTTTTGGTATTGATTAGTAAGCTCGTATTGATCTTTCAAAACTTTATATGTTACGTAAACGCCAAGTAAAAACTCTACATGTCGATCTTTGTTGAGATATTGCTTTCCAAATATTGATTTCAAGGTAGAACTCGCATTTGCTGCTTCGTATAGACTAGACATAAAATCACCATAAGCAAGTGCTTTTCTAATTTGCATTGGATTCAATAGTTCAGATCCGGTATTAATTCTCTCAAATATTAAATATTTAGCTTTATCATCTTGTTGCCCAATTTGTCTAAAATCTATTACTGTTATTGTAGATCTTTTTAATTTTTTTTGCTGTTCTAGATTTAAATCTACAAATTTTTTACCTACTATTGATTCATCAACATTTGTCGATAATTTAGCTGGTCTATTTCGGTGAACGGAATTAGTAATATTCCCCCAATTATTCCCTAATATAAAGTTACTTATAGCGGTTAATCTTTGGAGTCCATCAATTACTTCATATCGATTATTACCTTTATCCATAAAGAATAGCGGAGGAATTGGCAAGCCGATGAGAATTGATTCTATCAGTTTGGAACACTTACTTGTACTCCACACAAAATTTCTTTGCATATCTGGTATTTCTATTTCTCCTTCTTGAAACATATCTGCCAATTCATTAAAAGATCTATTCTCAGTAGAAACTTTTATGTCATAAATGTTTAAAATTTTTTCTTCTTGGTTGATTAAAAAAATATTTTCAATTTCTTCAATGATACTTTCGTCACACACTATTCCTTGTTCATTAAAATAATCAATTGCATCATCAATACTTTCTGCTTGTATAGCAATAAAATTTTCTTGTTCTAAATCTGTGATTTCAATTACTTCACCATTTTCTATTTTTCCATATATCATTTTATAATCTCCTTTTTTATTTTAATTATAATTCTTTAATAATTTGAAATAAAGATATATTTAAATTGTTTTTTTTAAAAGTATATAATTAGAATACAAAAATTTGACATTTGCTACTATTTTTAAGTAATTGATACAAATTCATTTACTGAGTTTGAACATTTTAAGAAGAATTAATTAAAATAATAAAGTATAGGAGTGTTTTAATGAAAAGCAAAAAAGACGATGAAATGTATACCTTGGATAAGGCTATACAGATTGGGAAATCTAGAAATGCAATTACAAAAGAAATAGTCTCGAGAATCTCCGGCGACTTTATTTACAGAGAAATTGAGGAACGACCAGATTTTGTAAAAAAATCTTTTGAAAATGATAGCCGTGATGAATGTATTATTGGTATTGAACACTTTAGAGTAGATCACTTGTCTTTGAAAAAAAAAGACGGAAAAGTGGGTTCGACAGGAATAATGTATAATATTGATTCTAACAGAGTCTTTAATAAATGGAATTCAAAAATAGGTAAATCTTCAGAGATCGATCTTGCAGCAACTAATGATATTCAAAGTCTAATTTGGAATCAGTTTAAACGCGTTAATGATACTGATTATCCAACTTTTATTAGTGCTTTTAAGTATTCATTAAATAAGCATACGGAAAAAGTAGAATCATATAGAGAAGAACTGAAGAAAATAGCAAATGGAAAAAAAATAGAACTAGCTTTTTTAATTGAGGTACACTGTGAGTTTAAAAATAAATATTTGACCAATAAAAAAGGTACTAAAAAAAGTTTAACAGGCATTATGCCTATGTTTAATGATATCGTCAAAATTTTAGAAAGGATTGATAGTAAAGAAGTTGATTATATTATTCTTTTGTTGTGTGAAACTCAAATAAATGAAAATACAGATGTGATTGCATTTAAAACTGGTGATATTCATAAACAATTAATTAAGCAAAAAAAATCTATTTATGAATACGCTGGTAAAGATTTTTTTAAGCAAGCATTTTCAGGAAGTTTCGAGGATTTAAAACCAAAAAATAGAGTTTATCACAAAGATGACGATATAATAATGGATTTCAATTATGAAAAATTTAACCAAGATAATCGTCAACAACTTGAAATTATTTTCAAGTGCTGTGAAAGAGTTCGTAAATTTGAGAAACAAGGGAAAAACTATATCACAGATGTATCGGTTCAAGCTGCTATTGATATATACAGAGAAATTATGTTTGAAAACGGATCAATCAGTACAGATATAATAAAAGAAAGAGAAAACGATTTTTTCAATAAATATTTAAAGTAGTAAATTTCTATTGAACAGAAAGTTACTACTTACTAAATATATTTGAAAAAGTTTTATGAAGGACTAGTTATGAAGGTAGAAAAAATTTAAAAAAAACGTTGGAAGCTAGCTTCAAGTAAGCAAGGAGCTAGATACAACAATCTGATATCCTCCTACCCCACTGTTGACTGGAGTTACAAAGAAAAGAAGTATCTGCTTTGGTTGTGTCAGTTAGATATAGATACCTTTGAAACATTTGAAGTAATCCTAGATAAAATTAAACATAGCAATGAAAAAAGAGCGAATCTATAAAAGATCCGCTCTTTTTTATTCTGCTACTTCAGTACGAGTTAGTTCTGGCATATCAGCTGTAAGATAGTTACGTGCGAAATCCAAATCTGTGATCCAATCTTTTATATGATCTCTTTGAATAATAAGCGGCATACGATCATGTATTGGGGATACTGACTCGTTAGGTTTTGTCGTCATAATGATCGATTCCGTTTCAAAACCCGCACCTGTTTTATGCACACGATAAAATCCTCCCAAATAAAAAACTTCATTATCCCCTGCAGTAAATAATAGTTTTCGTTTTTCGGAATCCCACTCATAGAATCCAGAAACTGGTATGACGCAGCGAGTTTCTCTGAAGGCTTTAGAAAAAGTCTTCTTTTCTTCTACTGTTTCTGAGCGTGCGTTTATCATCAGTTGACCAGGCTTAAATCCTTGGAATCCCCACTGAGTGATTCCTGGTACTACCCTTGAATCCTGATTAAGTCCTAGTGTTACTATATAATTAGTTGGAAAAATTTCATTAAAACCAACACGAATATGTTTACCTGTAGCATTTAAAACGACGTGATCATAGTAGCTCCTTAATTCATTTGAAGATAAATCAAAAAAATATCTTCCACACATATTTTCCCCCTCCTTTTCTGATTTGTTTAAAAAACGTGTGTCAGAGAGCTATTCTAAGGCGATTTCAAAGTCAAATGATGGATAAGGATCTTCATTCATCATCTGCAAAGTCCTGATAATACTCATTTTTGATTAACTCAATCTCTTTTTCTATTTTACTCGCTTTTTTCTTTTGTTTGTTGCGAGAAGATTCTCCGTCCTGGAAATAGTCAACTTTGAACCATTTTTCCTCTTTTTTTATGGATACGTGTCGGACATCTGTCCAATAAATCGCTTGTTCATTGAGTACAAAATAATCTTCATATGCTTCACCTAGAAATTGTCCTTCGACAGGATCCAAAAATCGCCCAAATTCGTCTTTAGTGTTTAATTGCAGCGTTATAGGTTTGTGATAAAGGAAAGACTCTGAAAGTATTGTGTCGATCTCCTCACGATTCATTAGCTCCAAGCCAAGAACTTCTTTCGTTGCCCAGGATTCATTTTCTAAAACACCTTTCATCAAATCATCCATGGCGTAGGCTGTTGCCCATTTCAGCCCGAATGGCCGGTCTCTGTATTGATTATAGTCCGTAAATGCTTTCTTAGTACGTTTTACCATGACTTTCAGCACCTTCAAGTCCAGACATACCGCCTGCATGCCCTCCGACAAGGCTGCTGCGAGCGATCGCACGTCCACCTTCCATTATGCTATTTGCATGAACGATCGATTTAAACCCGAATTTTTTGCGTATAGTATCTACTACATAATCGATTTTTAAGTCTTTCACTTGTTCGTCCGGATCTTCAAAGAGATCAAGCTGTAGAGCATTAGAATAAACGAGCTTTGAACAGTTTACTCCCACGTTTCGAATGTCTTGGTACTTGTAATGATGATCAAATATTTGCAGTAAGTAGTTTGCTATTTGCTTGCTGCTATTGGTTGCTGGTACCTTCATTTGCTGGTGAAATCCTCGACTTCCTGATTGATCGACGTAGCCCATTGAAAATCCGATCCACAAAGAAACGACTTCAGCTTTCGCTCCAGTACGACGTAACCTAGTTGCTACTTGATCAGCCATTTCCTTGATTACAATTTCTATTTCTTTTCGACGTGTATAGTCCCGATTTAAGACCTGACTGTTCCCCATCGACTTAGATTTCACTTTGTATTTCTGACCTACGAATGATCGATCTATGCCCCAGCTGTGCGCATATAGTTGGGTACCTAAGACACCAAAATTTTGCTTCAGCTGATAGTAATTTGCGTGTGCCAGATCATACATAGTAAATATACCCATTCGGTTCAGTCTGATTGCTGTCCGACGTCCGATACCCCAAACGTCTGTAATATTTTCTACAGACCAAAGCTTTTGCTGAACGTCTTCATAACGCCATTCTGCTTTCATATCTGAATTTTTTTTGCTTTCGAGGTCTAGTGCGAACTTGGCCAAGAGCGGATTGTCACCTATCCCGATCGTTGTGAAGATTCCAGTTTGTCGATAAACGTCTGTTTGAATCATTCTCGCCAGCTCTCTTGCGTCCTTTGCACCGAACAGCTTTAATGAGTCTGTGACGTCCACGAAGCTCTCATCGATGCTGTATACGGAATGATTTTGCTCGTCAGCATACTTCTTGTAAATATTGTTGATCTCCATGTTCTTTCTCATATACAGTGCCATCCTCGGTGGTGCAATCACGAGGTCTTCCGGATACGGAAAAGGAAGATCTCGTGATCGACTGACATTAGAAATTCCGTATGTTTTTTTTGCGGCTGGACTCGATGCCAGGATCAACCCGCTTCCTCGCTGAGAAGGATCATCCGAAGGATAGGACATGACAACTAACTTTGCCTTTAAAGGATTTAGTCCTCTTTCTACGCATTCTACGGATGCATAAAATGACTTACAGTCGATACAAAGAATATCTCGTGAGGGTTCTTTAGTATAGTCAAACCTTGGATTTACACCAAATTGCATAACCATGATAAATCCCCTTTTCTAAAAAAAAGATACGTTTTATATACACATTAGAACACACGTTCGCTTTTTTAGTCAAGAGAACACGACTGGTTATATTTATAAATTATAAATTGTATTTTACAAAATATAAATAAAAACATGATCATAGATTATTTGACAATAAATTATAGTATATCTTATACATTAAATAATAAAGTATAAGATATACGTTTAATATAGTATAACTTATACCATAAATATTATTTGGAATTTTCTCAGAATGACTTTTTACGTCAGCCAGAACACTAATTCAAGGGAATTGTAGTATATATCTGCTATTAAATGAAATATAGCAGATATACTAAATATATTTAGTATATCTTATACATTAAATAATAAAGTATAAGATATACGTTTGTTTTAGTATAACTTATACTATAAATGTTATTTTGAAATTTTATCAGAGTGATTTTTTACGTCAGCCGGAACACTACTTCAAGGGAATTGTAGTATGGATCAGCTATTAAATGAAATATAGCAGATATATTAAATATATTTAGTATATCTTATACATTAAATAATAAAGTATAAAATAAATATTGATTAATATAAACATATAAGTTATACTTTAAATAAAGATAAAAGAAAGTAGGTAAAAAAATGACAGCAACTACTTATACAGTCGGGAACTTTAAAGGTGGAGTAGGAAAAACCAAGATAGTTACAATGCTAGCTTTTGATAATGCTGTAGTAAATAAGAAAAAAACACTGGTAATAGATATTGATCCGCAAGCCAACGCTTCACAAATATTAGCAAGAACTGTTGACTTAGATCATATTGATAAAACAATTGTAGATGGGATCAACGAACAAGACCTTTCAATTTGTATAACGCCGATTATGGAAAATCTAGATTTAATTGCATGCGATACGAGTTTTAGATCGTTTTCTAACTATGTTATTGCTAACTTCGAAGATGAGAAAGAACAAATCATGGTTTTAGAAAAATTGTTGGAACCTATTAAAGAAAATTATGAGACTATTTTTATTGATGTGCCTCCGACCATTAGTGCATATTCTGATAATGCTATGGCGGCCTCTGATTACAGTATAATAGCTTTTCAAACACAAGAGGAATCGTTAGATGGAATTGGAAAATATGTTGGGTACCAAAAATTTATGATTAACAACTACGATATTGACCTTGAAGTGATTTCTATAATTGCATGCATGCTTGAACCAGACGATGATTTAGACAAAAGTGTATTGAGCGAGGCTATAGATTTATATGGATCCGCTGTATCGAAGAATATTGTTAATTTCCAAAAACGACTAAAACGTTATTCTAGAGAAGGAATATCTTTGAAAAAGTATCGAAACGGAAATTATGATCAATGGGACTATAGGGCACATGAACCGTTTATAAAAATACTTGCCGAACTTGAATCACGCAGAAAAATATTTGAAGAATAGCTAGGAGGGAAAGAATATGAGTGAAAGGAAAGAATTTAATGTTGATACCAAAGTTGATACAGAATATGCTGGTCTCTTACAACCGGGAATAAAAAAGAAAAAATCTGTATCAATTAGAGGAGAAAACGAATTTGGACACTCTTCTTTGATGACTAAGAAACCAAAAGCGATTACTTCAGCAGCAAGTAAAAAACGAGGACGTCCTATAGAAATTACAGATGAAAGATTTAAAGTTACAAAACCCAAAAAAATATCTCCTGCTTTGGAGTCAAAATTAAACGTACTACAAGACTACGTTGAGGAACTTCAATCAGTGCAGGGTAGGATTACCTTTGAAAAACTTATTGACACTTTATCGGAAGCGTATATTACGCAAAAATTAGGTGTGGCGAAAGAGGAACACTTGAGAGAAGAAATAAAAGATGCATTTGATAAGCTTTAATTTTTTCAAGTCATTCAACAATAAAAGTATAAGTTATTATTGATTACCAAAACATAAAGTATAACTTATACTTTATGTTTTGGTAATACGAAATATTTGTTGCCAGAAAAAGCTTAGTTTAAAGGTATCTTTTTACTACCTATTGAAGTAATTTAAAGTATAAGATATACAATAATTTCTAATTAGGTATAACTTATATGAGGTTTGTTTAAGTATAACTTATACTTTATAAAAAAATTTTCTTGTACAAATTTAACTGTTTTGTTATATTCAAATAAATAATACATATAAAAAAGAGACGGATAAAAAAGTGAAATGGGTCACTACTTTATCTGAATCACATACAACAACTATGTGTTCTCGCTCGTCTCATGGAAATTATGTAAGTGGCTGGAAACCACTTATGTGATTTTGATAAGTCTTTCGGACTGACAATCCGAACTTACAGGTTTATTTTACCATTTTTTGACGAGCAACTCAATATATATACGCTTATTTTGTCATTCCTTTAAGACTTCTAAGCCATTGGGAGAACACAAATCTGTAAGATTTTTTGTGTTCTCTTTTTGTTAAGGAAGGAATAACAGTCATGGCAGTTTCTTTGGATGTCGTTTATTCGACGGTATTACAAAATGGTATCCGTAAACTTAAATATAAAAACAGCCACTTAAAACCGGTCTCTTTTAGTGATCAGTCGGGAAAGGGGGCTATTTTTGCGTACCGTTCAAAGGAACACATGATCGAGGGGATTGGACTAGTGATTACTTCAGAAGAAGGGGTGATCGAAAACAATAATCGATTCACTCATTGGACACCAAATGTATTTCGCTATGGAACGTATGCTGATGAAGCCAGAATGTTTACAAAAGGTCATTCTGAGGACAATTTACGTCAGATTAATACATTCTTTGTTGATTTTGATACGTTGGATCCAAACTTTGACTACGGAGAAATTATTCTGGCAAGTCACGAGATCGGCTTTATGCCTACAATGATTCTACGTACACCGCATGGATTTCAAGCTTTTTATGTACTAGACAAGCCTGCATACGTGACGAAGAAATCAAATTTTAAAGTGATCAATGTGGCCAAAATGATCTCAAACAATCTAAGAAACAAATTTTCAAATGATTATAGGTTTCCTGTTGACGTAAATGCCAATCATTTTGGGATCACACGAATGCCTTCTGAAGAGAATGTTTTATTCTTTGAACCACAGTATCGGTATAGTTTCGAAGAATGGATCGACTGGTCAATGAGAGAAGATGCGGACAAAAAAGCGGAGATCAAGAACGTTTTTGTATTGCCATCTACTCAAGAATTTCGTCAAGTGGATGAACCATGGTTCCAGCTGTTGCTAAAAAGTCAAAAAATACAAGGTGAAAAGGGCGTATACGGTCGAAATAATGTCATATTCACCTTGTCTTTGGCATACTTTTCATCAGGATACGAGGTAGAAGCATGTGAATTGACCATGTTAGAATTCAATGATCGCTTGGCTAACCCTTTATCTGATCGTGAATTAACCAGAATCATTCGTTCCGCTTATTCCGGAAAATATCAAGCAGCGCATAGAGAAAAAGTTGTCCTATTATGCCAAGAATGGGTCGATGCCAATCTTTCTGAAGAGCAGCTATTCAACAAAAAACGTGGCTGGTGGAAATTCAAGAAAGAAAGAGCTGTTCGCAAGTATTCACATAGTCATGAATGGGCAGAAGATCTCTTGTCCTATTTGAATGAGCAATCCTATGAAGAACAACCATACATTATTTCTACAAAAAAAGATTTAACTGAAAGTTTAAAGATCCCAAAACGTTCCTTGGACAAAGTACTGAAGCAGTTGAAAGAAGAGAACAAAATTCATTTTCGTGTCCGTGCTGGGCGTAATGGAGGTATTATGCTAGCTTCGATACATGGATTGATGCGCTCCGTTATCCGGCTAAAAAAAGAAAGCCAGGAGGCTTATTTCTCTGCGATTTCAGAAGCTTTTGGAAGAGAATACACGTTTATCCAGACAGCACTGAAACGCTTGAAAGAACCTAATAAGATTGGAGTTCAAACAGATTTATTCATGATCGATACAGGTTGAAATTAAAAGGTGCAAATTGCCTTTTACATTATATCTATGATACGTTCCTTCTTATTTTCCTTCCCTTGCTTGCTGGTTTAAAGAAAGAGTAGTACTATTATCGCAAACGTAATAATATGGAGGGAGGTCTTTCTGACTTTGAGTATCAATACCTTTGTATATCCCTACCCGATCAATGTGTTTATTATTTCGCGGTTAGGGATGACAGTAGAGCAATTTTGTGAGTTACATGGATATAAGCAGAGTACAGTAGCAAGCTGGGTAACAAGAAACCGTACAGTAAAAACGTTACCTTGTGATTTTTTATACTGCTTAAGCCTTTCTTCAGGTTGGGCTATGGACGATGTTTATCGCCACTTATTAGTGCTGGAAGAGAGATTTTTAAAGAGTATTGATCCAAAAAAAAAGAAAGAGCAAGTCGATTAAAAATCATAGAAAAAAGCCTAGCAATGAATACCAGGCTTTTTTTCTATGGTTTTAAAATATAAACGGGTTGAATCTGGATGTTGTTTGGACGAGCACCAT